>CAMDDL010000001.1 GCA_945891505.1 Maricaulis salignorans
AGGACACCTAGGAGCTGATTGAGAAGACCAAACAATTGGCCTTCATGGGCAGCAATACCGACGCCCACCGCCTGATCAATCACATGCTTGTCGCCAAAGGCCTCGCGGCTGATTTCGCTGCCATCTGCCGCGCTATAGGCAATCTCGACGCGGCTGATGCGGTCACCAGCTGAGGAGCGCGCCATCCAATTGGGATTTCTGGCGTTCGGCGGCGTGATGGTGACAGGTGGGGCCAGTCTCGCTGCCCGAGCACTTGCAGCAATGTCGTCGACATTGGCAACGTAATAAGGGGCGTCATGCCCGTGGTGGGAGAAGGCCTGCGCGGTGGCCTCGCGCTCCGCCGTCCGACTTTGGGTCCAGTCCTTGGAGACAGCCGCCGTTCCTGTCCAATCGCGCACCATATCAAAGCCCTTGCCCCAAACATTGGTCCAAGGCAGGCCGGTGAGCAGCAGAAAGAGCGCAAAGAAGGATACCCACATGCCGGTGACGGCATGCAAGTCGCGCCAAAAGACTTTCGGGCCGGCCTTAAGGCGCGGGATCAAGACACCGTGCAGCCCTTGCGCCGTTCGAGGCCACCACAGATAAAGCCCCGTCACCACCATCACAATCGCCCAAGAGGCCGCCAGCTCAACAATCAGCGAGCCATTATCCCCCATCAGCAATTCTCCGTGTATAGTTCGAACAACCGCCATCAAGCGCGCTTCGCGGGGGATGGCTTTAAGGACCTGCAGGTTTGTCGGGTGCACATAGACGATGGTGTCTTCGCCGCCCTTGGTAACCAGAACTTGGGCGGCATCCTTGGGTCCATGAGGTAAGCTATAGGATTTAAGGCTGGAGCCCTCAACGTGCTTGAGGGCTACCTGCACCTGCTGGCTGACCGGGGCACTCGGCCCGGTCATCACAAGATTGGTATAGGGCCGATCTAAAGCGGCCTCTATCTGGGGTTTGAACAGATAGAGGCTGCCGGTGATCGACAACAGGATGATGAAAGGAATGCAGAAAAGCCCGGCATAAAAATGCCAGCGCCACAACATGCGATATAGGCGGGCTCGTCTTTCTGGTGCCGATGGAGCCGTTTGGATTGGGGCTGAAACATCTGTCATTTAAGGCTCCTAAAGTTTCAGCTTCATGTCGAACACGAAGGTCCGTTGTGGCAGGGGATGAGAGACATAGGCTTGGTCATTATTGAGATTATCCACGCCTAGATTGAGTTGGACTTTGTCGTTCAGGTCATAAGTCAGACGTGTATCGACAAGGAAATACTCGGTCTGGAACCCATAGACACTGCCTTCGCGGCCAAACAAATCTGAGGTTGGGGTCGTTGCCTGCCGCCAACCTAATAAGGCGCGCAATTTGGGGCTCAATTTGTAACGCAAATTGCCGCTCGACCGCCATTCGGGAATGCGGGGGAAACGATTGCCAACCGTTTCGGGATTGGACAGATTGCGAACGGTCGTGGCGTCCATCTTGCTGACGCTCGCGTTCAGATCGAGACCATTGACCCAAAGGTCCTTGGCTTCAAAGATAAGCTCCACACCAGATTGCGTCACCAGATCAACATTCTTGAAGCTAGAAACGACGGTCCCGAATTGATTGAGGCCACTGAAGGAGAAGATGGCGTCCTCAATATCTTGATAGAAAGCACTGGCCGTAATCTGCACAGGACCGACCTTGCCTCGACCCATCAAAGTGATGTCAGTCGAGCGTTCAGGGCGCAAATTCGGATCAAAGCTTTGTGGATCGATTTCACGCGTGACGTCGTCGATCCGCCCTTGAAACAATTCACCCACAGTCGGGAAGCGGGTCGCACCACCCAACGAAAGTTGTACTACGACGCCCTCCGTGACTTCAGCTTGGATCGAAGCTTTTGGGCTGAACGCACTGTCCGTCCGGGTTGGATATGCATCGGCCAGCAGCACCGTTCCAGATTGGCGTGCAATTGAGCCGTCAAAAGCACGCCACCGGTCGTAACGGCCGCCAAGTGTTAGGGTGACCGTTTCTGTTACGTCGATTGCATCTTCGACCCACAGGCCAAGCGACTCCGTCTTGCCAGCGGTTGAGGACGCAAAGGTCCGCCCTGTTGCCGCGTTCCAATTGGTGACGTTGAACGTGTTTTGCGCCGTCTCATAGAGATTGGCATTGAGGCCAAAGCCGACATTGTGATTGCCAAAGCTCTGGTCAAATGTGATGTCAGCAGCATACCAGCCCGGATTGTCCTGCACTTGATAAGTACCGACGCCATTAGATTGGCCCGTTAGATAATCGCGCGAGGTCTTGGTATTCCAGATCGGCATCCAATAGCGCGAAAAATTGCTGCGGATATCCCACCCCGCCAAAGCACCTGTAAGCTTAAGGCCTGCAAGATATTCGGTACGTTCAAATTCTGAGGAGGTAAGTCCCGTGGCATTCCAAATTTGGTTGTTAAAGCGCACGCGGCCTTGGCCGACAGGTGCCCCATTGGCATTCTTTAAGAAGGTGCGGGTGTCGCGCAGGGCTTGGTCTGTCGTCCACCCAAACAGCATGGCATCGGCCGTCCAGCCTGGTGCAAAGTCATAGGCGACCCGAAGGCGGGCTTGATTTTGGACTACGTCAACTGGAGAGGCCGCTCCAAAAACCGGCGTTGCAAGCTCTGGGTCCACAAAGGCGCCGGTAACAGTCGTTGCCGCAGCTGTGCCAGTTGCAGGGGTGAGGAGGTTGTAAGTCATGGACTGGCCGACATTGTCGAACCGACGGAAGCCAGCGCGAAGCCGCAGCTTGCCGTCTTTGGTCACATAGGTACCACCGCCCTCAACGCTATAGCCTGTAAAGGTTTCATCAAAGCCATATTCTTCAAATGGCATGATCATGGTTTGGGCGTTGAGATAGGCCCCAGTCTTCTTGGGTTCGTCAGTGGTGACCGAGACTACTCCACCCATAGAATTGCCGCCATAGCGGGCAGAGTAAGGGCCATAGACAATGTCAAACTGGCGCACATCTGCTGGGCCAACTACATTCCATTTCGGTGGAAAGGAGAACGAGTTCCCGAGGAAGTTGGAGACCAGAAAGCCATCCACCATCACAATGGTCCGCGCGCTTTGAACTGTATTGGCCCCGCGCAGGGCCACCACCGCATTATCATCGCCTGCAAAGCGTTTGCGGACGAAGAAGTTCGGCGCATATTTCATCAAGTCTTCGACATTGATGGCATTGACCGCTTCAAAGTCCGCTTTGCCGAGCGAGACAGACAAGCCTCGCGGCACGACTGTGATCGGGGTGTCTCGCTGGCCGACAACGATGATGGTTTCGGTTGGCTTTTCGGAATCCGAGGCCGGAGAATCCTGCGCCAAGAGTGCGCTCGGAGTGGACAGGTAAGTTGCGGCCAATAGGGCCTTTAAAAAGAGCATATTGCGCCCACGCGGCGCTTTTTTGAGGGGGGTCATAATAGGGTTTCCAAGTCGAGAAATAGGCAAGCCGATGGAGGACCATCAGCGCGGCTTAAGGGATCTCAAACTTGGATAGGTGGCCCTGTTTTGGGTGGAGGTGGGGCGGCAAGGCCTAAGCCCGGGGCGACAAAGCTTGGTTGAATGGCTGTAGGCGAAACAGCGCCCTCAAATTGCACGGCCATGCTGGCCGCCTGCGGGGCGGCAAGTGGCACACCTTGGCCGGCAAAGGCGCACTTAGAGCCTTCATGGTCAGACGGCAGGCCCTGATGGTCGTTGGCAAGGGCTTCATCGCCGTGGGTAACAATCTGTCCACCCTCATCCATAAAGGCGGTAACATTGCCATCAGACGTACATAGGACGATGGGCGTGAGGCCGGCCGCTAAAGCTTGGGGTGCCACCATATAGCCAACGGGGATGGCGACCTTGATGGCGATCGCGAGCATCCCCGCCAACAGATGGAGCCTCTTCAACCAAGACAAGGAGGCAGAAACAGGACGCATAGCCTGTCGCTAGGCAGGTTGGCGCAAAATGTCCAGCCCGATTGGCACTGAATAGTGCCGCCTCAGGGCCAAGAGATTAGGCGGATATCACCCGTAAGCTCGGGTCCAGATTGCGGCCTCGCCAGCGCATTCGCCAGCATAAATGCGGGCCGGTGGCGCGACCCTTAGAGCCGACATAGCCGATCAAAGTGCTCGGTGTGACACGTTGTCCCACCTCAACCGCTAGCGCACTTTGATGCAAATAGGTGGTGATCAGGCCTTGGCCGTGATCAATGGCCACCATGCCGCCTTCAAAATGCATGTCAGGCTCTGCTAACACGACAAAGCCGCTGGCGGGGGCATAAATCGGCGTACCTCGGGGCGCACCAAGGTCAATGCCGAAATGTGGCCTCTGGCTATTGCCATTCAGCATGCGCGTAGCACCCCAAGGGCTGGTTATCCGCACATCGTCTAAGGGCCAGCGGAAGGCTTCTTCAAAGCCGCGGGCGATTGGGTTGTTGCTATCAAACGCTGCCCGTTTCAAGGCTGCATCGGCCTCAATCCGGGCAAGGGCGTCGGCAGGGGGGTCGATGGTGGCAGAGGGCAGACCGCTAACGCTAGTAACTTTATAGGCGCGTGGCGCAACTTCAAGGCCGAACTGGGCAACCGTGTTGCCCATCGAAATCATAATCAAAGCCTGCGACGGGGCGTCGCGGTCAAAGCCCATGACAAAGCGACCGTCGCTATCAGCATTGGTCGTAATGCCACTGGCATCAATTTGGGCACCGGGCAGTGTGGTGCCAATCACCAAACCCGATTGTTGCGGGGTACCGTTAAAGCTGAAGGGAAGGGGTGAATGCTGGGATTCAGGCGATCGAGCGAAGGCGCGGTTACACCCGCTGCTTAAGCCAGTCAGGCCAAATAGGCCTCCGAATACAAGGGTTCGTCTGGCGAGATTGGTCGAGAAATTTAGGCGCGCGCGTTCACTTGCTTCCAGCGCGTCGTCGCTGCTGCTGCATCCACATAGGCTTCCTGCAGTTCGACTGACCAATAACGTAAATCCTCAAGCGTGATGGGCTTCCCCGTCACCGCACAGCGCACAAACTTCCCGGGTCGCAGAATGGTGAGTTCGGGCGTCCCATAATGAACTTGGGCGGCACCTTCGCCAAAAGATTTGAGATGATCAAGCATGCGTATCACTTTAGGCGAACTTTACTTGTGGTGCTAGTGTTTGAAGCAATGGGGGCGCGCGTTTGGTGTGGGGTGACTGGAATATACAGACTTTGCCCTAATCCGCGCCAACATCCTGAAAATCTATCCCACTAGCGGCGGACGCGATTAGACTGAGTCAATCAGAAGCTTCTCGCGCAAACGAAAAACGCGCGAGCTTTTGGCCCGCGCGTTTCTCTTTCAAGGAGTAAAATTTAGCGATTGATGATGGGCACGTAATCGCGTTGTACGGCGCCGGTATAGAGCTGGCGTGGGCGACCAATCTTTTGAGCGGGGTCGCTGTTCATTTCGTCCCATTGAGCGATCCAGCCCGTGGTGCGAGCCAGAGCAAACAGCACGGTGAACATTTCAACTGGGAAGCCCATCGCCTTCAAGGTGATGCCCGAATAGAAGTCGATGTTAGGATAGAGCTTGCGGCTGACGAAATACTCATCATTCAGCGCGATCTTTTCAAGTTCCATAGCCACCTTCAGCAATGGATCGTCCTTCACGCCAACTTCGGCCAGCACTTCGTGGCAGGCTTGCTGCATCACTTTCGCGCGGGGGTCGTAGTTTTTGTAGACGCGGTGGCCAAAGCCCATCAGACGCACGCCAGAGTTTTTGTCTTTCACTTGCGCAACGAAAGCTGGGATATTGTCCACGTGGCCAATTTCTTTCAGCATGTTCAAGGCTGCTTCGTTGGCACCGCCATGGGCAGGGCCCCACAAGCAGGCGATACCAGCGGCGATACAGGCAAAGGGGTTAGCGCCCGATGAGCCTGCCAAGCGAACGGTTGAGGTCGAAGCATTTTGCTCGTGGTCGGCATGGAGAATGAAGATTTTCTCCATCGCTTTGGCCAGAACAGGGTTGACGACATAGTCTTCAGCCGGCACGGCGAAGCACATGCGCAGGAAGTTTGCCGCATAGCTCAACTCATTGCGCGGGGTCACAAACGGCTGGCCCAGCCAGTATTTATAAGCACGGGCGGCGATGGTTGGGATCTTGGCGATCAAGCGATGCTGGGTGATCTTGCGCTGGACAGGGTCATCAATGTTCAAGCTGTCGTGGTAGAAGGCCGACAAGGCCCCCACGGTGCCGACCATAACGGCCATTGGGTGCGCGTCACGGCGGAAGCCTTCAAAGAAGCGGTCGAACTGGGCGTGCAGCATCGTGTGATAGGTGATGTCGTGTTTGAACTTATCAAACTCACCTTGGTTCGGCAGATGGCCTTCCAACAACAAAAAGGCCACTTCTAGAAAGTTGGACCGCTCTGCCAATTGGTCGATTGGATAGCCGCGGTGCAGCAAAATGCCTTCATCGCCATCGATAAAGGTGATTTGGCTCTCGCAAGAAGCGGTTGACGTGAAAGCTGGATCGTAGGTGAAGGCACCCGTCTCTGCATAGAGTTTACGGATATCGATCACATCAGGGCCGGTCGCACCGCCATAAATTGGCAAGTCAATCGTCTTGCCTTCGAAATCAAGTTTAGCGGTACCCTTTGGTTCAGCTTTGCTTTCCATGTTTATGCCCTCTTGTATTTTACTCGTAACCACAGTTTCCACGACAGAAGTTTACATTACGTCTCCAAGACGCGCTAAGCTTTCAGTTCTACCCAATAGCTCTAAGGCGATTGCCAAATCTGGTGCTGGAAGGCCACCGGTCAGCGCAGCGCGAAGGGGTGGCCCAATTTTGCCAAAGCCGATGCCTTCGGACTCAGCAAACTTATCCAACGCAGCTTTGATGTCTGTATGATGCCAAATCGCTACATCCGCCAACACCGGGTGCATGCGACCGATCCGTGCGACAGCTTCTTCAGAGAGTGTCTTTTGTGTCTTTTCATCACGGGCCATCGGCCGTTTCGCAAGGATAAACCCAAACTGCTCTACAAGCTCTGGCAGCGTTTTTGCGCGGTCTTTCAGATAGGCCACGGCAGCGGCAAGTTCTTCGTCTGACTTGTCGATATCTGGCTGGCCGGCCCGTGCGACTTGCTCACGTAGGAGGGTCACCAAGCGCTGGTCATCAGCAAGGCGCATGAAATGGGCGTTCACGCTGCCCATTTTGGCAAAGTCGAGGCGCGAAGGGCTTTTGCCCAAGCCTTCAAGGTCAAACAGCTCCAAGGCTTCCTCGGTGCTGACAATATCCAAATCACCCTTGGACCAGCCAAGGCGTAACAGATAGGCCCGCATCGCTTCTGGCAGATAACCCATGTCGCGATATTCTTCGACTCCCAAGGCACCATGGCGCTTTGATAGCTTCTTGCCATCATCGCCATGGATCAGGGGAATGTGGGCATAGGTAGGAACCTGCCAGCCAAAGGCATGGATCAAGGCAGTTTGGCGCGCGGCATTGGTTAAATGGTCATCGCCCCGGATCACATGGGTTACGCCCATGTCGTGATCATCGACCACGACGGCCAGCATATAAGTTGGCGTGTGATCGGAGCGGAGCAGGATGAAATCGTCAATCTCACGCCCGGCGGTCACGACCGTGCCTTGCACTTTATCGTGCACGCGGATGAACTCATTCTCGCTGGGTGCGCGCAGACGGGTCACATAGGGTGCACCTGCAGGAGGTGCTGCCCGATCTGGATTGCGCCAAGGCGAGCGGAAGGCGAGGCCTTGGGCCCGTGCCGCTTCTTTTAGGGACGTCTCTTCTTCGCCGCTTAAGTAACAACGGAAGGCCTTGCCCGCTTCGACAAGGCTTTCGGCAGCTTCCCGGTGGCGGCTGGCTCGGGCAAATTGAAACAAGGGCTCGCCGTCTGCGTCTAACTCAAGCCACGCAAGACCTTGGAGAATCGCTTCGACGGCTGCGTCGGTCGAACGCTCCCGGTCGGTATCTTCAATCCGCAACAGGAATTTGCCACCTGCTTTTCGTGCATAAAGCCAGTTGAATAATGCCGTTCTTGCCCCTCCAATGTGGAGGAAGCCCGTTGGCGATGGCGCAAACCGCGTCACAACATCGCGGCCAGTGGCTTCGTGTGTGTGAACTGTCGTTTCGGTAGGAGCACGCATGATGGCTTGGGCTTTTGAAAAAGAGGCAAATCAAGGAACGGAACAGGCCAAGAAACGTGGCCTCCGCCGCCTCATAACACGCCATTGTGAAGGTGAAAGGTGTCTACGCAGGTGGATGCAGGATCGGTTACAGGAAATCCGCGATCAGGACCGCGATCGACTGGTTTTGTGGCTGCCTGTTGGCTTTGCCTTTGGTGCTGGTGCCACCTGTTCGGTGCGCGCAGATGATCCAGCCCTTGTCTGGGTGATCCTCACATTTCTGGCTTTGGGCATATGGCTTGTTTGTAGCCTGATAGCGCAGCGAACTGCTGACCAGCGTCTTGCCACGGCAATCTATTCGCTGGGACTTTTCAGTCTGTTTGCTGCGGCTTGTCTGGGCGGTGGTGCGTCGGGTCTGTTGCGAGCAGAAGCGGCCAAAGCACCGCGCGTTTCCGATGTCAAAACGCCCTATGTCCTCACTGGCTATGTGGAGCAAATTGATCGGACACAACGGGGGACTTGGCAGGCGAAGATCGTGGTTGAAACGCTTTCTCGCACGCGGGTTGAAGCTCAGCCAAAATCAGTTCGCATTGCTTTGGCCCAAGACGAACCGCCAAAGCCGGGTCAAAAGATCCGGTGCCAAGCGATCTTGAGGCCGCCGCCAGGAGCCGTCGTCCCCGGCGCTAATGATCATGCGCGGCGAGCTTGGTTTCAAGGCTTGGGCGGGGTCGGCTACGCGCTTCGCCCCTGCAGAGTAATCGATACGTCCCCGCCTTAGACCCAATCGATCCGATTTCGCTTAGCCCTGTGGCGGGCACAAGCGGCCCGCTCGATTGTAGAAGCCACAGACAGCGATGGTGCTGGATTTTTGGCGGCAGTTACCACCGGTGACCGGGCCTGGTTGAGTGAGGCAGATGTCGAAGCTTTGCAGGCTTCTGGCTTGTCGCATGTGATTTCGGTCTCTGGCCTGCATGTCGGATTGCTCGGCGGTCTGGTCTATCTGGTGGTTTGGAAGCTCGCCGCGTTGGTCCCGGTGCTCGCCCTACGGCTAGATGCCCGCAAGATCGCCGCGGTGTTCGCCTTTGGTACCGGGGCTTATTGTGTGTTCACGGGATCTGAGGCACCGGCCGTGCGAGCCTTCATTATGTCGGGTATTGCTTTCGGGGCGATCTTGTTGAACCGCAAAGCCATTTCGATGCGCGGGCTCGCCATCGCCGCAATCTGCGTCTTGGTCGCTCTGCCCGAGAGCGCGATAGACCCCGGCTTCCAGATGAGCTTTCTGGCGACAGCAGCTTTGGTGGCCCTCTGGGAGATTTGGGACCGAAGGCGCGACGGTACGCCAGAGATTGGCCTCTTACAACATGGGGCCATGTGGCTTGGCGGGGCGGCAGCAACCAGTGTCGTCGCAGGCCTTGCTACCGCGCCCATTTCAGCTGCCACCTTTGGACGCGTGTCGGTCTGGTCGCTGCCTGCCAATGTGTTGGCCGCACCCATCCTTGATTTCTGGGTCGCCCCATTTTCACTCCTCGCGGCAGGTCTTGCGCCCTTTGGTCTTGATGACTGGGCTTGGCAGGCAGCGGCAGAAGGATTGAGTATCACGCTCAAGATCGAGCACTTTATTGCGGACCTACCCGGAGCGGATGCGCGCGTTGCTTGGACCGATTCAACAGCGCCCTTGATCCTGATTGTCGCGATTTTGTGGCTGACACTTTGGCGTTCGTGGCTGCGACTTCTTTCGATTGCAGCAATCTTAGTTGGACTGGCGATTTGGGCTTTAAGCCCAAAACCGGTTGCGTGGATCGGGCCAGAAGGACGAGCCATTCTGGCCACACCAGCTGGCGAAGCAGCCAGCCTTTGCCACACATCAGGCGGACGATTTGATGCCACGCGTCTATTGGATAAAGCTGGCGTCAGCCCCGCTGAAGCTGCGCGCTTATTGCCTGAGGGCGAACATCGTCTCGCACGAACTTGCGCCGTAGGTGCCGGCGATTGGCAAGGGCGCTACGTCTATTCAGGCCGGGGGCGCGGTGTTCTTGCCGTGAGTTTTGATGGTCACTCGCATGCCTTTGGACGGGGCGATATTCCCGGCGGCAGCCTTTTGATGCGAGATGGTTGGCGGCTTTACTTCTATCCCGCGCCGCCAAGGCAAGGAATGTGGGCTCATGAAGGGCGTCCAGAAACGGCGGCGCTAGCTGGGGATACGCTGCTTCTTGACCGCGAAGAATAAAGACCTGAGCGATGGGCGCTCAGGTCTCCAATCCATCGGAAAGTTTTTTCTTAGCGGCGAGGGGGAGGCGCAATCTTGCGCGGCTCTGCCAAACGGCGGTCGAGATAAGTGGCTGCCCGATCGCGCAAGATATCGAGTTCATTACGATAGAAGTGGTCAGCCCCTTCGATCATTTCCCACTCAACCAATTCGCCCTTTTGGGTGCGGATCTTGGAGGCAGAGCGTTCAAGGTCTGCTGGTGGAGAAACTTGGTCGTTGGAGCCGTAGAACATCATGCCCGATGACGGGCAGGGTGCCAAGAACGAGAGATCATAGTGGTTAGCGGGGGTTGCAACGGTGATGAAGCCATCAATTTCAGGACGACGCATCAAGAGTTGCAGGGCGATGTAGGAACCAAAGGAATAGCCCGCAACCCACGTTACCGGAGCGACTGGGTTCTGGCCTTGCAACCAATCCAGTGCGCTAGCCGCATCCGACAATTCGCCTTGACCATTGTCGAAATTGCCTTGGCTTCGCCCCACGCCACGGAAATTGAAGCGAAGCGTGGAGAAACCACGCTCAACAAACAACTTGTGCAGCATGACGGTGACGCGGTCTTGCATCGACCCGCCGGCCTTGGGGTGGTTGTGAAGGATCAATGCGATCGGTGCATTTTCCGATTCAGCTTGATTGTAACGGGCTTCAAGACGCCCAGCGGCGCCAGTAAGGATAAGTTCTGCCATGATGCTCAGTTTAATTCTTGACCTACGGGGTCGGGAATACTAGGTCCAGTAAAGGACCGGAACGGGCTCGTATCATAGGCCCGTATCAAAAAGCCAAGATTTTCCACAATGGCGCTGTAAAGTGTCCAAAAAGCGCCGAAAGGACTGTCGAAATGGAATTGTCGACCAAGGGACGTTATGCCGTGATGGCTATGGTAGATTTGGCGCTGAACAGCACAGAAACCGGCTCCTCGGCGCGATCTGTCAATCTGGGCGAGATCGCGGAGCGGCAGGAAATCAGCCAGTCCTATCTGGAACAATTGTTTGCGCGCCTGCGCCGTCGCGGTCTCGTCGAAAGCGCGCGTGGTCCGGGCGGCGGTTATCGCTTGGCCTCATTGCCTGAGGAAATCTCGATTGGCGCGATCATGCAGGCGGTGGAAGAGCCGTTAAAAGTAACGCGCTGCGACGCCCATACGCGCGCTGGCTGCCTCAGTGGCAATCGTCGCTGCATGACCCATGATTTGTGGGACGAGCTATCCCGCCATATCAGCCAATTCTTGGGCGCGGTGACTTTGGCTGATATCTTGGCCCGTCAACTGCCCGGCAAGGCGGACGAACTTGCGCGCTATAACCGTGCGGCCGCTGAATAATGGATCGCCTATACGCAGATCATAATGCCACTTCGCCGCTTCGACGCGAAGCTCGCGAAGCGATGCTGCGTGCAATTGATCTTGGCGGCAACCCTTCCTCCGTGCATGGCGAAGGCCGGGCCGCTAAGCGCGCCCTAGAAGATGCGCGAGAAAGCTTGGCCCGTATCCTTGAATGCGGGGCCGACGCGGTGACCTTCACCAGCGGGGCGACCGAGGCGTTGCATCTTGCAATGGAAAGCGCGAAGGCCATGGGCTTTGGACCTGTCTATGTGTCATCTGTCGAGCATGATGCTGTTTGGTCCTATGCCGTCAAATTGTGGCCAGAGGCACAGCTAATCCCGGTCAATAAAGGCGCTCTTCTTGATATTGCGTGGTTAGGCCAAGAACTAGACAACCAAGGCGGCCAGCCGCTTGTGATTGCGCAAGGTGCCAATAATGAAACTGGGGCGACCCAGCCCCTAAATATGATCTCAACCCGTGTTCGGGCAGCAGGCGGTGCGTTGTTATGCGACGCTGTTCAGCTATTGGGTAAAGTTTCAGTCGCTCAATTTGCCGGGCTAGCAGATTGGCTAGTTGTTTCGTCTCACAAGATTGGTGGACCTATGGGGGCGGGTGCCTTGATCGCAGCCCCGGGGATTGATGTGTTCAATGGTCGTGCTGGGGGTGGTCAAGAACGCGGTGCGCGCAGTGGGACCGAGAACGTTGCCGCCGTTGTAGGCTTTGCAGCTGCTGCCACGATCGCCTGCCCAGATGATGCCGTTCACGCTTTTCAGGATTTGACCTCCCAAGCCCGTCACGCTTTTGAGTTGCCGGTGGCAACAGCTCTGTCAGGGGTCGAATTTGTCAGCCAAACCGTCCGGCGTCTCAGCAATACGTCGTGTTTGCTGGTGGATGGCTGGGAAGGCGCTCGTCAAGTTATGGCGATGGATTTAGCGGGTGCAGCGGTTTCTGCAGGTTCCGCCTGCTCGTCTGGCAAAGTCAAAATGTCGCGGATTCTGAAAGCCTGTGGCTATAGCGACAACGCTGCGTCCTCATCACTCCGCGCCAGTTTTGGTTGGTCTAGCCGTATCGAAGATGGGGCGCGACTGGCCGAACTCTATCTAGAAGCCGCAGCCCGCGCCGGCCGCAAAGTTACCACCCAAGTCGCCTGAAAGGCACCAAAACGTAATGCCCGCAGTAAAAGAAACCATCGAAACCGTTGAAAGCATTGCTGACTATGAGCATGGCTTTATCACAGATATCGAAATGGAAATGGCCCCCAAGGGCCTTAATACCGATATTGTGCGCTATATTTCGGCGAAAAAGGGTGAGCCGCAATGGATGCTAGACTGGCGATTGGCGGCCTATGAGCGTTGGCTGACCATGCAAGAGCCAAGCTGGGCGATGGTCAAGTATCCGACCATCGACTTCCAAGATTCCTATTATTACGCCGCCCCAAAAGCCAAAATAGAACTCGACAGCCTCGACGATCTTGATCCAGAGATTTTGGAGACCTATAAAAAGCTGGGTATCCCTTTGCGGGAGCAAGAGGTTTTGGCCGGCGTCAAGGGCGCGCCGCGCATCGCGGTGGACGCGGTCTTCGACAGCGTTTCGGTGGCCACCACCTTCCGCGCAGAATTGGCCAAGTCAGGTGTGATCTTCTGCTCGATGTCCGAGGCGATCAAGGAATATCCAGACCTTGTGCGGCAATATCTGAGCACCGTAGTGCCCGTGACCGACAATTTTTACGCCACACTCAATAGTGCCGTGTTTTCTGACGGTACCTTTGTCTACATCCCGCCCGGCGTGCGCTGCCCGATGGAATTGTCGACCTATTTCCGCATCAATGCGGCAGACACAGGTCAGTTTGAACGTACGTTGATCATCGCCGATAAGGGCGCATATGTCTCGTATCTCGAGGGCTGTACCGCGCCAATGCGTGATGAAAACCAACTCCATGCGGCGGTGGTGGAACTGGTTGTGCTCGACGATGCGGAGATCAAATATTCAACGGTCCAGAATTGGTATCCCGGCGACAAGAATGGCGTTGGCGGGATCTATAATTTCGTGACCAAGCGCGCGGATTGCCGGGGCGCTCGCTCCAAGGTCAGCTGGACCCAAGTTGAGACAGGCTCTGCTGTCACCTGGAAGTATCCGTCTTGCATCTTGCGCGGCGATGACAGCCAAGGCGCTTTTTACTCCATCGCGATCACCAATGGCCATCAACAAGCCGATACAGGCACGAAGATGATCCATTTGGGCAGAAATACCCGCTCGCGCATCGTCTCAAAGGGTATCTCGGCAGGTAAAAGCAACAACACGTATCGCGGTCTGGTGAGTGCGCACGCCAAAGCTAAAGGCGCACGCAATTTCACCCAATGCGACAGCCTTCTGATCGGCGACCAATGCGGGGCCCATACGGTGCCCTATGTGGAAGCTAAAACGCCCTATGCGACCTTTGAACATGAAGCTACCACGACGCGCTTGAGCGAGGACCAGCTATTTTATTGCCGCCAACGTGGCCTACCGACTGAAGATGCGGTCGCACTTCTGGTGAATGGCTTTGTGCGGGAAGTCCTGCAGGAACTGCCAATGGAGTTTGCGGTCGAGGCGCAAAAGCTTGTCGCCATTAGCCTTGAGGGGAGTGTTGGGTGATGGGGAACTGGAGCGCGAGAAGCGTTGTCATTACTTTCATTGGAGTCGCGGGTGGACAATCTGGCGCCGCGCTGTTGTTTCACATGATCAATGGAGATCTCAACTGGCCTTTAGATGGGCAACAAATGCCGGGAGTGTGGCTGGGAATGTTTTTCGCGGTTTGCTTACTGGCAGGCATGTTCGGTCTGGCAAAACTGGTTCGCTATTTCCAAAAACCAAAAGATCAAGGTGAAGTAACGATATGACCACGATCACGTTTGACTTGCCAGACGATCAAGCCTCCATTCTGCGCGCAAAAGCTGCTGCTTGGAAAATGTCGTTTGAACAGGTTCTTCAAGAAGCAGTCGCTCATTTCTTGCTCAGCGATGATGTTAACAATGAGCCTATCGATTTGACTCCGGAAGAAATTTCCGGCGTCGCGCGCGGCCTTGAGGACCTCGCGAACGGACGCACGTCGACTCATGAGGAGGTCATGGCTGAATTGAAGAAGCTGCGAGCAAGATGATGGATGTCATTTGGTCCAGTGAAGCAAAGGCAGATTTCTATGAGGGCGTACTCTGGTTGGACGCGCGAAACCCGGAAGCAGCAGATCGGTTTGAACATGACGTACAAAAATCTGTGGCAATCTTGTCGCTACATCCCGGTTTAGGTCGACCAACAACCACAGAAGGGGTGCGTATCTTCAGTCTGCCAAAATGGCATCGGCGCATCGCTTATCAACACTTAGGCAATTTCCTCCTTATCACCAACATCCGCGACACCAGACAGGAAGCAAAAGATTAAATGACCACCATCGCCGCCATCGACCATGTTCAAATCGCCATCCCGCCGGGTGGTGAGGCTGTTGCGCGTGCATTTTATGCTGACATCTTGGGCCTGACCGAAGTGCCTAAGCCTGCTTCGATGGCCGTTCGTGGTGGCGCTTGGTACCAGTCGGGCGGGGTCAAGGTTCACTTAGGCGTTGAACAGGACTTTCGCGCCAATGACAAAGCCCATGTGGCTTTCCGAGTGACCGATGTTGCAGGCCTAGCCGATAAGGCCCACGCACACGGGTTTAGGGTCAAACATGATGACGAATTACCCGGTCATGTGCGGGCATTTCTCTATGACCCGTTTGGCAATCGGATTGAAATTCTAAAGCCGATCGGGGAGGGCGCGTGATGGCGGTTCCCAATCTTTTTAGCCGTCAACAACCCCATCCATCCTTCCTCCTATCTGTGGCCATCGGCCCAAAAAAACTTTGAAAGACCCTCTCATGTTGAACATCAACAATCTGCAAGTCGAAGTCGGCGGCACGCCCATCATTAAAGGCCTCACGCTTCAGGTGCCGGCAGGCGAAGTGCACGCCATCATGGGCCCTAACGGAGCCGGCAAGTCGACCTTGTCTTATGCCCTAACTGGCCGCGACGGCTATGAAGTTGTCGGTGGTACCGCGACCCTCAATGGCGAAGACTTATTGGCCCTCGCCCCAGAAGAGCGCGCGGCAAAAGGGCTGTTCCTGTCATTTCAATATCCGCTCGAAATCCCTGGCGTTCCCACTCTGACGTTCCTGCGCACCGCGCTGAACGCTCAGCGCAAGGCGCGCGGCGAGGGCGAAATCAGCGTGCCTGACTTTATGAAGCTGTCGCGCGATGTTGCCAAGAGATTGGGTGTTACGCCTGAGATGATGAAGCGGCCTTTGAATGTCGGCTTTTCGGGTGGCGAAAAGAAGCGGATGGAAATCTATCAGATGGCGCTTCTCGACCCCCGCTTCATGATCTTGGACGAGACCGACTCCGGTCTGGATATTGACGCCCTCAAGGTCGTTTCCGAAGGTGTGAATGCCCTGCGTGGACCGGATAAAGGCATGCTGGTCATCACCCATTATCAGCGCTTGCTAGACCATATTAAGCCAGACCGGGTGCATGTGTTGGCCGGTGGTCGTATCGTGGATAGTGGCGGGCCGGAATTGGCGCTCGCGCTCGAGGCAGACGGCTATGATCGCTACAAGGATGCCGCTTAATGGCCTTGGCTGAACTGAGACTTCTGGCCGGAGAAGAGGCTTTGTTGAACGCCCTGCCGTCGACCGAAGCGGGGCAAGCGGCGAAAGCACATCTGGCTGCTGCAGGCCTACCGAACCGCCGGGTTGAGGCGTTTAAGTGGACCGATGTGCGCGCGGCACTCGCTGACGGCATACCTGAGGCGGATGGGTCTGCTGGCTTGATACCAGCATGCCTGCAAGATGCATTGGTTTTGGATTTCGCAGCCGAAGGGTTTGGCCTTGAAGGTGAGAAAGATCAGGGTCTGATCATCGAGACCGAAGATAGTCTAGAACTTGAAGGGGGCGGCCCCCTCGCCACGCTAGCAGCAGGCTTTGCGCCGCGCGCTGTGGTGTTGCGCGTTACCCAAAGCCAAAGCCGCCCCGTCGTGTTGCGCCGTCATCCCGGTGCGCCGATGCGTGTGCGTTTGGAGTTGGAAGCAGGCTCCCGATTGACCTTGATCGATACAGGGTTAGCGACGGCTGGTCTGTCGACTGGCCTTCTAGAAATTGACATTGCCGAAGATGCGGAATTGGTCCGCTATAGTCTGCAGAATGGCGGCACTGGCGCGATTGACTTGACGCATACGGCAGTGACTGTCGCAGATAGAGGGCGCTACCACGCTATCGCCTTGATGTTTGGCGGCAAGCTTGCCCGAGCTGAGACTCAAGTGGTGTTAGCGGGCGAGGGCGCGAGCTGTTTGATCCATGGTGCCTATCTGCTGTCAGGCAGCACCCATGCGGACATGAC
Source organism: Maricaulis salignorans (assembly GCA_945891505.1). GTDB lineage: Bacteria > Pseudomonadota > Alphaproteobacteria > Caulobacterales > Aquidulcibacteraceae > Aquidulcibacter > Aquidulcibacter miladensis. Next base: position 17,081 of record CAMDDL010000001.1, read on the forward strand.
CACAAAGGTCGTCCATGCAGGTCCAAACGGGCAGACGCGCGAATTGTTCAAAGGGGCCGTTCAGGACCGCGCGCGGGGTGTTTTCCAAGGCAAAATCCTGGTTGAGCGCGCCGCCCAAAAGACCGATGCCCGACAAAACCACCACGCTCTGATGTTGAGTGAGGGGGCAGAAATTGATGCAAAGCCTGAGCTCGAAATCTATGCCGACGATGTTCAATGCGCCCATGGCAATACGATTGGGGCATTAGATGATCAGGCCCTGTTCTATATGCGCCAGCGCGGCATACCTGAGGCCCAAGCGAAGGCCTTGCTGGTAGAAGCCTTTGTAACCGACGTTTTTGATGCGATTGAGCATGAGGGCGTTCGTGACTGGTTTTCGGGTCTGGCGCGGTCGTGGTTAGAGGCGAGTTCGTCATGAACGCGCAAACCCCCGTCACGCCAACCGTGTTTGATGTCGCCAAAGTACGGGCGGAATTCCCGATCCTGACGCGCACAATCCATGGCAAGCCCTTGGTCTATCTTGATAGCGCGGCCAGTGCACAAAAGCCTGAAAGCGTCATCTCGGCAATGGCCGACTTCCAGCGCACCTCTTACGCCAATGTGCACCGCGGCCTGCATACCTTAGCGAACGAAGCGACCCAAGCATTTGAAGATGCCCGCGCCAAAGTCGCGCGCTTCATCCATGCTGGGAGTGCGGATGAGATTGTCTTTACCAAGAGCGCAACCGAAGCCATCAATCTGGTGGCTGCCGGGATCAGTCAAAGCCTAAAGCCGGGCGACGAGATTTTGATCTCTGAGATGGAGCATCATGCCAACATCGTGCCTTGGCACATGGCGGCCCAGCGTTCTGGGGCGGTCTTGAAATGGGCTGCGATCACGCCGCAAGGCGCGCTGGATATGGACTCACTCGCAGCCCTTATTGGTCCGCGCACGAAAATGGTCGCGATCAGCCATATGTCGAATGTGTTGGGCAGCGTGCAGGATGTTGCGACCGTCGTTGCGCTTGCTCATCAAGCTGGGGCGCAAGTTCTGATTGATGGCTGTCAGGGTGTTGTGCACCAAAGCGTCGATGTTCAAGCCATTGGTGCCGATTTTTACGCCTTCTCCGCGCACAAGATTTATGGGCCAACTGGCATTGGTGTGCTGCACGGCACACCAGAGGCCCTCGACCGCTTGCCACCTTGGCAAGGCGGCGGTGAGATGATTGAGATCGTCTCGAAAGAGCTGATCACCTACAATGTGCCGCCATTCCGGTTTGAAGCGGGCACGCCTGCCATCACCGAAGCTGTGGGTTTAGGGGCTGCAGTCGATTGGATGATGGCGCAAGATCAAAGCGCGCTGCATGCCCATGAACAAGCCTTGTTAGACCATGCGTTAGCATCCTTGCGCGGCATCAATGGCATCAGCCTTTATGGCACAGCACCGGGCAAGGGTGGCATCATTGCCTTCAACGTCGATGGGGCCCACCCCCATGATGTCGCCCAAGTGTTGGACCGTTATGGTGTCGCCGTCCGGGCGGGTCATCACTGCGCCCAACCCCTCATGAAGGTCCTCGGCGTTACCGCCACCGCACGGGCGAGCTTTGCTGCCTATACCAGTTTCGAAGATGTCGACGCCTTTGTTGAAGCGCTTGCAAAAGCGCGCGATTTTTTGCTGTAAGGTCACCCCATGAGCGATGAAACCACCACCTCACGAGATATGCTGGATGTGTCCAGTCCACCCATCGTCCAGCCCGATCGGGAACCGTCCGATTTGCCGCCTGAAGAAATCGCCCGCTTGACGGACGATCTGATCGACGCGTTCAAGACGGTCTATGACCCAGAAATTCCGGTCGATGTCTATGAATTGGGCTTGATCTATAAGGTTGATCTGAAGGCCGGCGGCCATGTTGATATCGACATGACTTTGACAGCGCCTGCTTGCCCTGTGGCCGGCGAACTCCCAATTATGGTAGAAGATGCTGCAAAGACGGTGAATGGGATCAATTCGGCCAAGGCGATTGTTACCTTTGATCCGCCTTGGACCCAAGCGCGCATGAGCGATGAAGCCCGTTTGGCTTTGAATATGTTATAGGTGGCCATGATGAATACGCCTGAGCTCGTCCCAACCCGCACCCGTCGCCCGCGTCCGCAAGTGGTGAGCCTGACAGACGCCGCCGCTGAGCGCGTGCGCGATGTGATGGCCAAGTCTGAGAAGCCATACCTGCGTGTCGGCATCAAAAATGGTGGCTGCGCAGGCATGGAATATGTCATGGCCTATGCCGACGCCCCAGACGCGCTTGACGAAGTGGTGGAAGATAAGGGCGTAAAAATCTTGGTCGCGTCCAATGCGATTTTGTTCTTGGTCGGCTCGGTCGTCGACGTGGAAAACACGAAGTTGCATTCAAAGTTCGTTTTCAAAAACCCCAATGAAACCGATGCCTGTGGCTGTGGTGAGAGCGTGACCATCGTACCGGCCGCTGCTGAGGCCTGATTTTGGCGAAGAAGGCGAAAGCCAATCCAGAACTCGATGCCCTTATCGCCACCGCACAGGACTTGTTCAGCGGCTTAGGCGATATTCGGGTGCGCAAGATGTTTGGGGGTGCCGGGGTCTATTATGACGGCCGCATGTTTGCCTTGCTGGCCGATAACGAAATCTACCTAAAGGCTGACCGGATCAATAATCCGAAATTTAATGCCCATGACTGCCCGCCCTTTCACTATGACAAAGGGACGGGAGAGATCATGACCATGTCCTACCGGGCGATGCCAGAGACTGCCTTTGATGATGCTGACGAAGCCTTAGCTTGGGCGAAATTGGGCATTGAGGCCGCTGCCCGCGCGCAAAAGTAGAGACAAGCGCCATAGACCTATCCGCCATCCAGCGTATCGAACAGGCTACCGCGCGCGGCTGGCCAGCCGCTCGAATGGACATAATTGAGGGGTGGCATGTTTTCTCAGGTCTAGGCTATGTAGGTCGCACCAATTCTTGTTGGCCGCTGACTTACGAGGGCAGTTCGGTGGAATCCTCTATCGATCGGGTCGAGTCCTACTATCGCGCTCTAGGCCTAGCCCCACAATTCAAACTGGTGACCGGTGGAACCGATCCATTAGATATAAGCGATAGGCTAGCTCGGCGCGGCTATCGCACCGTCAGTCAGGTGGCTGTGATGACCCGTGAAGGGCCGATGGCTGCGCCTGAACACTTGGTGGATATTGAGCCAAGGGTTACGGCAGACTTCATCCAGATTGTTTCAGAAACAAGCCATTCTGGCGGCGATGGGCAAGAGCGGGTGGATATTCTGTGCCGCGTCCCAAACCCCTCTGCTTTTGGAATCGTCCGGCAAAACGGGGTTTTGGCGGCGGCAGGCTTATGTACCTTTGCGGGCGATAGCGCGGGCATTGCTGCCATGCGCACGCAAGCTGATTTCCGAAATCAAGGCCTTGCTCGTTCGATCCTGCGTGCGGTCACAGGGCGCGCTTATGAGGCTGGCTATCGGCTGTTCTGGTTGCAAGTTGAAACCAATAATGCCCCCGCTCTCCATCTCTACGAAAGCGAAGGCTTTGCCACTGCCTATCAGTATCAGACCGTGCGCCTAGAGCGTTAAAGTCAAAGCGCGTTTTAATTTAACATGCACCACCTTGCGCTACCCCTTGCCACCCCTAACATATGGGCGTCCTTTGGAGCGCGCATATGGCGATACAAAGATTGTATGGAGGCTTAGATGGCTTTGAACACACGTTTTGCCGCTTTGGCACTGGTTGGCGTTGCCGCTATATCGGTTTCGGGCTGTGGCTATAACACCATTCCAACTCAGGAAGAGGCCGCAAAGGCTGCTTGGGCAGAAGTTCAGACCCAATATCAACGCCGCTCCGATCTGGTTCCAAATTTAGTTGCGACTGTTAAAGGCGCTGCTGAGCAGGAAAAAGGCGTTTTGACGGCTGTTACCGAAGCGCGCGCTTCTGCCACCCAGCCAAGGTTTGACGCTTCAACCATTACTGACCCTCAAAAATTCCAAGAGTTTCAAGCGGCCCAAGGGCAATTGTCCGCTGCTTTGGGACGTTTAATGAGCATTCAGGAAAACTACCCAGAGCTTCGTTCGTTGGAAGGCTTTACTGCCCTGCAATCGCAACTTGAGGGCACGGAAAACCGCATCGCGATTGCGCGACGCGACTATAATGCCGCCGTGCAGACCTATAACACCACCTTGCGGACTTTCCCGAGCGTGGTTTGGGCTAAGACTGCGTTCTCGTCCTCACAGCCCATGCAGCTGTTCCAAGCTACGGCAGGCTCTGAAAAACCGCCCGAAGTGAAGTTCTAAGCGCGTGACCACCTCCGCCGTGCTGCGGCCTACAATTGGTGCCCTGCACCGGTTTGGGCTTGGCGTTTTGCTAGCACTCAGCTTCATGGTCGTTTGCTTGGCGGCGAACCCCGCTTGGGCGGCCGATCCTAAATTCCCGGTTCTAACAGGACGGGTTGTAGATGATGCCAATATCATTCCCGAAGAGATGGAAGGCGAACTGATTGCGCAATTAGAAGCGTTAGAGGCTAAATCCTCAGACCAACTTGTTGTGGTGACCGTCCCCAGCCTGCAAGGCTTTGAGATTGAGGAATATGGCTACAAGCTTGGTCGGGCTTGGCAAATTGGGCAAGGCGAACGCCTCAACAATGGGGTGATCCTGTTGGTGGCCCCAACTGAGCGCAAAGTACGGATTGAAGTGGGCTATGGCCTAGAAGGTGTCCTGACGGACTATTTTTCTAGCCAAATCATTCGCGAAACGATCGTGCCAGCCTTCAAAGCTGGTGACATGCCTGGTGGCATTGTTGCCGGTGCAGAGGCGATCGAGCAGATTTTGACAACCGATCCAGTCGAACTAGAAGCCCGGGCTACGCGCGGCCAAAAGGCAGAGGCTAACGATACAAGCGGCGATCCAATGGGGGTGATTTTGGTGATCATCTTCTTGATTGTTTTCATCTGGCTCTTGATCCCTCAGCGACGTCAGACACGGTTCCGTCGCCATTCCCCTTGGGGTAGCGGCCCAATCATCCTGCATGATTGGGATAATGATGACGATGATCGGCGCGGTGGCGGTGGCTTCTGGGGCGGTGGCTCTGGCGGTGGCGGTTTTGGTGGTGGCGGCGGCGGTGGCTTCTCCGGCGGCGGTGGAAGCTTTGGTGGAGGCGGGGCGTCAGGCTCATGGTAAAACACGCGCACTTACACTTATCCGCCGACGATAAGGCGGCAGTCGCGCAAGCGATTGAAGCTGCCGAGACTAAGACTTCTGGCGAAATCTTTGTCGTGGTCTCTGGGCGCACGGCGGATTATCGGTGGATCATGCTGTTTTATGGGGCCTTGGTTGCCATTCTGGTGCCCTTGGTCTTGATGGCTTTCGGCATAAACCCCTTGGCGATTGGCAGTGCGTTTACGCACTGGCAGGCCGGGGGATGGAATATCGGGCTTGGCGCGACTCCAGCCGATGAGTCCGCAACCGGCATGATTTTTATCCTCGCACTTCAGGCAATCCTATTTCTGCTGGTTTCGGCCCTCGATCTTCGGCCAGGTTTCGCCGCCAAACTCACGCCCGCGTGGATCAAGCGCCAACAGGTTCATCGTGCGGCTCGCGATCAGTTTCTTGGACATGGCCTCAATCAAACCTCAGGCAAAACCGGAGTTTTGATTTTTGTGAGCTTGGCGGAACATCAAGCGGAGATCATTGCTGACACGGGTATCTACAGCAAAGTATTGCGCGATGTTTGGCGCGACGTGATCGGCAAACTGGTCACCGCCGCGCGCGATCAAGCCTTAGCTCGCGGCCTCATCGCTGCCATCGAAGACTGTTCAACAATTCTGGCCGAACACTTCCCACGCCAAGACAACGATGTCGACGAATTGCCCAACAAAGTCATCATCATTTGATGCGCTACTGCCTAAGCTTTGTCGTCTAACGCCTTCAGATAAATCGAATTTTTAGGCGCGGCGAACAAGCGCTGAACCATTGGCTCAAAGGCTTCCAGTGGCATTGTGTCATAGGCTGGATCAAAGGCGTTTTGGTCATGCCGGTGGCAGAAGCGCGCCGTATGCTCAAAATGGGGATGATTGCGATAGCCTTCGCGCATATCGCGGTCGAGGCCTAGATGATGGAAGAAGTAATAGCCTTGGAAAATGCCGTGATTGGCCACCATCCAATGATTGGCTTCACTGACAAAGGGCTTGAGGATGGCAGCAGCGATATCGGGGTGATTATAGCTTCCCAACGTGTCGCCAATATCGTGGAGAAGCGCGCACACGACATACTCTTCGTCCATGCCATCGCGGTGGGCCAGGGTGGCCGATTGCAGCGAATGGGTCAGCCGATCAATCGGAAAGCCACCATAATCGCCATCCAACAGCCTCAGATGCGCCAGAACCCGGTCCGCCAAGCCTTTATTGAAGCCCTTGGCATGAGTGGCAATGATTGCCCAATCTTCCTGAGTGCCTTCCATCATGGATTTGAACTGCGCTTGGTCGCTATGAAGATCTGAGTGATGGCCGTCTGCCATGGTGGTGCCTCCCGTTATATTTCAGGCAGGTTCACCTTCTTTTGGCATTTAAGCAAGGGGGTATCAGCCTGCCCGTCTTGCGAGCCAAACGCCCACCAGCACCAAAGCCCCGCCCATCATCTGAATGGGGGTCAGGCTTTCGTGCAGCCACGCCCAACCGAGGAAGCCAACCAACACAGGCTGCAACAGGATCAGGACCGAAGCGATATGGGTTGGCACCATGCCAAAACCGACAGCCAATAGGCCTTGCCCCGCCACTTGCGCCAACACGCCTAAGACCAGAAGCGGCCACCATTGCGCGCTAAAGGATTGACCAGTGGCAGGCGGCAATAAGGGTTCACCCGATGCTAGAGTCACCACCAAGCACAGCACCATGGCAAAGCCGGATGAAAAGAACATAATGGTGCCTGCACCCCATTGGCTCCGCATGCGAGCGATGGTGATGAGGTAAAGTCCGTACCAGATTGAAGTTAGAGCAGATAATCCATCTCCCGCCAAGCGCTCGGGATTGGTGGCTGGGGCCCCACCTGATAGCAAAAGCGAGCCGACTAAAGCGATCACAACCGCGATCCAATAAGCTTTGTTCGGCAGCGCCCGTGTCGTCAACCAAGTCACGGCAACCACCACGATAGGGGTTAGGTTCGACAAAAAAGTGGCATTGGCAGCGCTCGTCCGCACAATGCCCGCGTGCCAAGTGGCCAGATCGCCAGCAAACAGAAACCCGGCAAGTGCCAACAAACCGATCGGCAAAGCCGTGCGCTTGCCGTCATTCTCCTGTGGTTTGGCTTCCAAATAGGCCCAAAGTGCCAAGAGCGGCAACGCAAAGGTAAGGCGCCAAAAGGCGCTGGCTTGGGGACCTACAGGCGACAGCTTCACCATGATAGGCGCAAGCGCGATGCAAGAGGCACCCGCAGCTAGCGCCACAGTCCCCAAGAATAACTTTTGTGCATCGGTTTGGGCCAAGCGCGGGTTCCTACAGGCCAAGGCTGGTTCGAATCTCAGCCGGGCTTGTGCCGCGTTCACGCAGGCTGCGCAATGTGACGGACTGATTACGCTTGGCAAAACGCTTTCCATCGGCGTCGAGGATTAGTCGATGGTGGCGATAAATCGGCGTTGGTAGGCCGAGAAGTTTCTGCAGGACGACGTGGATGTGGGCGGCTTCGGCCAGATCTTCGCCCCGAATGACATGGGTGACGCCTTGGCTGGCATCATCCAACACGCTGGCGAGGTGATAGCTCGACGCAAACTCCTTCCGCGCCAGCACAATATCGCCCAATTGCCCGGGATTGGCTTTGACCCAAGTCCCATTGGCTTCAAAGCCTAGAGTGTCCCAATTCTTGCCGAGCAAGTCCTGACTGCGTTGCAGGGATAATCGCCACGCAAACGGCTTTCCAGAAGCCAATAAGGCAGCCTCGTCTTGCGGCGGCAATGGGGCAACAGGTTCCGGCCCTGAAAAGCTGTGCGGGGCTGAGGCAATGCCGTCCATAAGCTCCTTGCGCGTTTTAAAGCAGCGATAGAGGACGCCCAAGTCCTTCAGTCGTTCAAGGGCTGCTTCGTAGTCGGCCATATGATCGCTTTGTCGACGAACGGGTACCTCCCACGCGAGGCCGAGCCAAGCTAGGTCCTCATAGATGGCTTCCTCAAACTCGGGCCGACACCGCGTCAGATCGGTATCCTCGATCCGCAGAAGGAACCTGCCTTGTGCCGATTGAGCGGCGTCAAGGGCTGTCCAAGCTGAGAAGGCATGACCCAAGTGGAGATAGCCAGTGGGTGAGGGGGCAAAACGGGTGGCAAACATGCCTGCTCTATGCCGTGGGGCGGCTGTCTTTGGCAATTGGCTTTTGCTAACATAGGCCATGGCAGAAAAAATCCTCACCGGCCCGCGTCGCGCCCCAACATCAGGTCAAAGCCCAAAGGGCCTTGTCGTAACCTTGCATGGCTATGGTTCAAATGGGGAGGATCTGATTTCGCTTGCGCCCTATTGGGATCGACTTTTGTCGGATGTGCAATTCAGCTCGCCCAACGCCCCCGCACATGTGCCGGGCTTTGGTGAGATGTATCAGTGGTTTGCGATTGAGAGTATGGATCCAATCCATCTAGCCAAGGGCGCACGCGAAGCAGCCCCGGTGCTGGAGGCTTTTCTCGAAGCAGAGATGGCACGCTTTGGCGTCACCAAAGCGCAGACAGCCTTGGTAGGATTCAGCCAAGGGACGATGATGGCGCTACAGGTGGGGCTTGCTTCGCAAGAGCCCTATGCAGGCATATTGGGTTTTTCAGGTGCTTTGGTTGGCAATCCTGAGGTTGCGTCCAAGCCCCCCGTTTTGTTGATCCATGGCGATCAAGATGACGTGGTCCCCTTGGCGGCCAGTCAAATGGCGAAACAGTTCTTGAAGGCGGCTGGGCTGGATGCGCGTCTGCATGTCTCGCCACGGGCGGCGCACACAATTGCCATGGACGGTCTACAGCTTGGCGGCGCGTTTCTGGCCCGGGTACTTAACGGGGCTTAGCCGCACGCCCCGTATCTGGGTCGTCATCGTCCGTCACTGACAACGCAACTGCATCGACACAAATCGATATCGCATCTGTCATGTTTTCTTTGCAGTGAATCGGGTAGTGCTGTTGTCCAGAGCAGGAGGAAGCCGTTTTCAACAGGCCACACCACACATGTCTCGCAGTCGGCGGTGCCGGACCTATTAGGTTTGCTTTCCTGCAACAGGGAGGCGACGATGGATATTGATCAGTTTGAGTTGGTTTCTGCCCCCCAGCCGTTTAAGACCCAGTCGAGGTTAGCAGGCTTTCCTGCTTTGGTCCTGAACGCCGATTATCGACCACTGTCTTATTATCCGTTGTCAGTCTGGTCTTGGCAGGACGCGGTCAAGGCCGTCTATATGGACCGGGTTGAAGTGGTGGCGGAATATGATCATGCCGTCCACAGCCCCAGCTTTGAAATGCGATTGCCAAGCGTCATTTCGCTCAAAGAATATGTCCAGCAAGATCGCGCACCGGCCTTCACGCGCTTCAACCTATTCCTGCGTGACGGGTTTAAATGCGCCTATTGCCATGCCACGGATGATCTGACTTTTGACCATGTAATTCCCCGTTCCAAAGGTGGGAAAACAACGTGGGAAAACATCGTTACGGCTTGCTCACCCTGCAACTTGCGAAAGGGTGGGCGCAGTTTGCGTGAAGCGGGTATGACGCCTCGCAAGCCGCCGCGTAGGCCCTCGATGCATGAGTTGCAGGCTATGGGCCGCAAGTTCCCGCCGCACCATTTACACGAGAGTTGGGTCGATTGGCTCTATTGGGATGTGGTGCTGGAGGCTTAATCAGGCCTGCGTGACATCATTGTAATCTTGCGCGCACCCAATTGCGCGTGTTCCCTCTTTCGATCAGGCACTTAAGCTCCTATGTCGAGTAAAAGGCCGCCTTCGTGCAGGCTGAAGGAATGACTTGATGAAGCGCCCTTTCGGTCCAACCAGTGCAATCGCCCGCGAAACTTTGCGCCGTGGGATGGGCCGTGTGCGTGAAGCGGGGCCTTTACTGCGTAAAGGCCGCTTAGCGGGCCTTGGCTTACTTGGCGTTTTGATTGGTTTTATACAAAGTGTCATCGAACTGGCGATGCGCGAGGCCTATGAGGCCCTCGATCGACGTCATGAGGCGCAGATTAAAAAGGGTAGTGACACGATGGGACGGCGACGCGAATGGCGGGAAGAGGATGACGACGAAGACCGCAAGGTCTATAGACGCAAAATGGAAGATGCACGCCGCCGCTTTGAACTTGAGATTCGCGCCGCGCGGGATGTCCAGCGCGAACAGCGCCGTGCCCAAGGCCGCATCAAGACGACTTGGACCTTGGCCGCAATTGGCGCTGGGATTTTCTTGGCTGCAGTCATTGGTGACGTACTCAACCCTCTCGCTGGCATTGGCTTTGGCATCATGGTGGGTGGCGCGATCTCGTGGGCGGGCTCGTTATTCCTTCATCGCATTGGCAAGCCTGCAGCCGGAGCCGCCGCAACGCCTGTGCCCGCCCGCCCTGAAATTGAAGCGCCAACGGTAAGCGAAAATGCCATGCCGCAAGGCCGCACCGAATTGGTGCAGCAAGTCTTAGCCGATGCGGCAACAGCCTTGCGTGCCCTCGATGGGACAATGCCACGCTTGCGCCATCCAGACTCAGTGGCTTCCGTGGCGCGCATTGTTGCGGTGGGAAATCGTTTGATGATGATGGTTGCAGCAAATCCGGAGAAGCTCGCCATCGCCCAACGCGTCTTCACTTATTATTGTCCGGAGACAGTCAAAGTCGCTGAAGCGCTGGCCAAGCTTGAAACCGATCCTGCCCCAGATATGGAGCGGATTGGCGGCACCCAGACGATTTTGAAGAAGCTGGAAGTGCTGTTTGAGCGGACGGAGCTGGAGCTTAAGGCCGACGAAGGCAAGGAATTAGATATTGATCTGAAGCTGTTGGACCAGTCGATCGAGTCCGACCTTCGCTATCAATAGGGTCGCCTCAGACCTTTTGACAGACTGCGATCGCAACCCGACATCCGGCCTTAATCACAGCTTCTAAGACCGGATGGCCAAACGCCTCTTTGGCCCCTTCGGCGATTGCTTGATCCTTGTGGGCGATTTCTTCGTCGCGAAACCGACTGATCATGGCAGATAGCTCAGGCTCTTGATCACCCAATTCCTCAATCTGCTCGCGGTAGTGATCTTCGATCACTTCTTCGACGGCAGCCGTACAAGCGTGCGCGGCCTTCTCACCCATGAGAGCCGTCACAACGCCAAGGCCAAAGCCTGCTGCTCCCCAAATGGGGCCTAGAAGGGTTGGGCGGACTTTGCGCTCTAGCAGTAATTTGTCGAACGCGGCCTTGTGGACGGCCTCATCTGCTTCTTGCTCGGCAAGTTGGGCAGCAATCCGTCGAGCACCGGGCAAGCGCGAGAACACGGCGCGCTGGCCTTCATAAATGCATGTCGCGCCAAACTCCCCCGCATGGTCGACGCGCAGCATCTCTGCAACACGGTCTTGTGCGAAGCGGCGACCGGGCGCGGCGGGTCGGCTGGAGCGGGCAGTGGTGGCGTCAGACATCAGACTTCTCCTTCAAGCCGCGGGGATAAAAGACACTCAAGCCCGAATAGATCGCTAGCTTGAGCGAGATCAACATGTTCCAACCTGCCATCGACAGGCCAAGGAATATCCAAGCCGCCTCGTCGCACCCAACGACATGTAAGGGCTGGTTTAGGGCACCCAGAAGGTCGGTCGGCACCGCCCCGCTGCTGGCTGCAGTACAGGAAGGCAGGCCAGGCCACCATTTATATTCAACGCCCATGTGAAAGCCTGCCACAATCGCGCCGCCCACAAACGCAAAGGTCAAAAGCAGGTTCAACGCCCGATTTGTCATCTCTGCGCCATCCATACGGCGGGCGAGAAGGGCGAGGGCGGCGATGGCTGCAGCAATCCAATAGGCTTCGCGCTGGTGCAAACATAAAGCGCAAGGTGCCAATCCGCCAAAGCGCTCAAACCCATGCGCAATCGCTAACATGGACAAGCTGGAAGCTAACGCAATCCAAGGCCATTGAGCCAAAATGAAGCTAAAGAAGGGGCGTATTCGCATCATAATGATATAGGCCGTTCCTCACGCTTCGAACAGTTCAGCCCGCACCACATATACATGCGGCCTATTGTCCTATCATATTGCCCAGCCAGGGCAGATGCTCTTGTACCAAAGTTGCAGCAAAGCCTGCTCCGGCGAAGAGGCCCCAAACCATCACGACCAAAAAGATCGACCAAGCAAGGCCTAACAGGCTGCCTGCTAGCGTAAACAGACCGTCTGTTTGCAGAAGGCCTACGGCAATCAAGGTAATGGCAAGCGACGGGATCGTATTGGTGATCGGCAACATGATGGTGACGGAAGCGACCGCACAAATCGCGCCAACCAGACGCTCTGCCAAACCGCTGGCCAAGAAGGTGAGGCGGGGCTTTGAAAAGACTGTAGTCCAGCGCAGACGTTTGTCGGCAAAGTCGGCAATCGATTCAATCCAAGCCGACTTCACGCGTGATTCGAGCGCCCGCTTGGGCAGCCAAACCTCTTGCGAACCCAGCGCCATTTGCATGGCCAATAAGAAGATCGGGATCGCAATCACCTGTGCACCCGGCAGGCCCGGCACCAAACAAGGAATAGCAAACAATAAGATCAACAGGCCAAAGGCGCGTTCGTCTAATTGATCGACAATATCGCCAATCAAAGCCCCATCCGGTCCTGCAACCTTTTTGAGGCCGACAATGGCATCGATAAAACTCGCAGGTGGCTCTTGCGTGTCAGACGCGGGGGGCGGGGTAGAGGTCATCGGCTGTCTATACGCCCAGCCTCTGAGATTGCCAATCAGGATTGGGCACTTGGCCCACGGGCTCAGAGTTTCGCGGGCGTCCCCCAAAAGAAGTTGCAGAAAATCTGATTGCATTCACAGGCAAGCCCGTTTAGGTACATCCCTCCCAACCGTGCCCCGGTGGTGGAATTGGTAGACGCGCTGGACTCAAAATCCAGTTCCGAGAGGAGTGTCGGTTCGAGTCCGACCCGGGGCACCATTGGTTTTCCAAGACAATTTGATCATTGTTTGTGCTGCTTCATGCCGCACCTGTCGCGCCCAACCGCGCACCCAAACCCCATCCAATTTGACTCAATCTTCATCCAATTCCGCAAGGCAAGTCTAAGGCTTTGCTGAGATCATAGAGCGTCACAGGAGAGTGCTATGGATGTCTCGTCGTTGATGAATGCTAAGATGCAGGCGCAAGCTGCCCAGTTGCAGATGGCGGCATTGCGGGCGGTGCAGGAAACGCCGGGCCAAGAGCGGGCTTTATCGACGCTGTCTCAAGCAATTGTTCAAACACAGGATGCTTTTGCGGTCAGTGCCGCAAAAGCCATCAGTGGGATTGATATTCTGGTTTAGCCCTTCTTGGGGCCACTGGCTGGGGGTGGGTTTGATACGTCCACACCTGCTGTCGCGAGCGCATTTTCAAGCTCTTCTTGATTAAAGCCTGAAACCAGCTTGCCATTGATCACAAAGCCCGGCGTGCCACCAATACTCAGATTGGTCGCTTGATCGCGCATCCCGGTGATCGTGGCCTCAACCTGGGGCTTCTCCATGTCGGCTTTCAGCTTCTCAACACTTAGCCCAACTGAGGCTGCGATCTGGAAGATCTGTTCTGGGTTGAGGTCGCCTTGAGCTGTCATCAAGGCATTATGCATTTGCAGATATTTGCCTTGATTGTGTGCGGCGATCGCCGCTTTAGCCGCAGTACTTGAGTTTTCAGACAGGATCGGCAGCTCTTTGAAGATCACGCGCACATCCTTGCGCGTTTGCATCAGATTAGACACCCAGCCTTGGGCCGCGTGACAAAAGCCGCATTTATAGTCAAAAAACTCAATCACCGTGATCTTTGCATTGGCTGGGCCAAAGCTGAATTGGGCATGATCGCTCTTCAAGGATTTGAAGGCCGCAGCGACTTTTTCGTTCTGAACGCGCGCTTGCTTGGTTTCAAAGGCACGCTGGGCTTCCAGCAGAATTTCAGGATTGGCGACAAGCTCATCGCGAATTAGGGCGCGGACGGCGGTTTGTTGTTCGGCGGTCAAGGACTTCAGAACGTCTGCATTAACAGGCGCTGGCGTAACCTGCGCGGCGGTCGCTTTGGCTTCACCGGTTTCTGCAGCTTTTTCAGCCGGCTTAGAACAACTGGTGATACCAAATGCGGTGACAGAAAGTGCCAGCAACGAGACAAATGAATGAGGGCGCATCAGCGTCTCCAAGAAAGATGAATGAATTTCTATCAGATTTTATCGACTAACTCTTAATGCTTTGCGTGCGTGTCTGCGCCGCCGTGGGCGTGAGTGGCCCCATCAGTATGGATTACGCGCTGAAGGCCAAAGGAGCTTTCACGCGCAAAGCTGGTTGCCACCAAGGGCGCCTCGGGCAAGGCAGTGAAAGGACGGGGATCATTGCCCCGGCGATTAGCCTTCGTGGCCAAGGGTAGGGTGATGGTTGAAATATCGAAAGCGCGCCGCCATTCGGGCGTTGACCGTACCAAATTGCGCATTGCAAGGTCGGAGAAGCGATGCGCACGTAAAAGATCGCCCAGATTATAAGCTTCCTCTGCGGTCGCAAGTCGGGCGAGGCCGACCTGTCCGTTGCGGTCAGCCACGACCGCCAGTTGGTTCCAAGCAAAAGCGTTTGACGGTTCCAAACGCAAGGCAGCTTTCAAACTTGCTTCCGCCTCAACCCGCAAGTCCGCCCGCTCTGTCGCCAAAAGCGAACGCGCAAGGCCAATGAGAAGCAGCGCCTCATTAGTCGCCAGAGCAACCGCGCGCCGGTTAGGCTCAATAGAGGCCTCTGCCTTGCCATTCTCATAATAGATTTGCCCCAAAAGTTCGTGAAAGAACGGGTTATCGGGCTGCTCCGCGATCAGTTTCTGGGTTTCTCGGACTGCCGTTGTCAGGTCCGGTGCCCGGAAGGCGGCCACTGCACGGGCATAGCGCGCGTAAATGGATTGATCCGACGCTGGGTATTTTACAAAGGTGCGCGCTGGCGTGTAGAGGAAGGCTTGGATCTTTGCCTGCATCATTTTCATACGATCAAGATCGGCAGGGCTGTCCACAGCATCGCGATTGGTTTGCTCGTTCACCCGGTTTTGCAGCGCCTGAATGCGATCTCCTGAGAGCGGGTGAGACCGGAAATAGGGCTCGCGGCGGGAGTCTGACAAAATTTCATTATAGCGAAACTTGGTGAAAAACTCGAGTAAGCCCCGACCTGACTGCCCGGACTTTTCAAGAAACGTCACCGCTGCCTGATCTGCGCTGCTTTCCTGCACGCGGGTGAAGGTGAAGAAACTTAGCATAGCAAATTGTTGCGAGCTGGCCAAAAGGGCGGCACCGGCATCAGGTGCACCTGCCGCAATCGCTAATAGCCCCAGCGCTATTGTTACATAAGCTGGGCGCATGGCCTCGCGGATATTGGCGTCGGAACGCGCTAAATGCCCGCCAGAGATATGTCCGGTCTCGTGCGCAATCACGCCTTTTAATTGGTTTGGCGTTTCAGTTTCTAAGATCAGGCCGGTATGTAGAAAGACGTTCTGGCCGTTGGTGACAAAGGCGTTGAGCGTCTTGTCGCCGACAATATAGATTTTCACATCATTGGGAGCGAGACCTGCCGCTTCGAAAATCGGGTTTGAGTAATCGCGCAACGTCCGTTCAATTTCTGCGTCGCGGACCAAGGATTGTGCTTGGGCTTGAAACGGTGCGAACGAGATGGTCATGGCAATGGCCAGCGCCCGAAAGGGTAATAGCCTTTGCGCGCGTGTGCGGGGGGAGGGGCTAGGCTTTAGGTTGGCGTTGACTATCATAGTTCTGGACCAATCACCCTTTTCATTCGTTTCAAACCATCGACATCAGTTTAGCACCAAACTGTTTTCATGGATAATAGGGCAATTTCGCGGCAGTGGGATGAACCAGAGCTGAAACGGCTAAAGAAGATTGCAAGAGGACTTCATGCTAGACGAAAAGGGCCAGACTCCCAACGGAATCTGGCCCCTTTGTGATCCAGTTTTGGTTCAAATTGCCTTGCTTTAGTTCCCAAACAGCTTCTGCGCATTGCGTGACCACCAGCCACTCTTGCGAGGTGCTGCTGGCGTTGAGTCTGTGGCAGGCTCAGGAGCTTCCACGACAGCTGTAGGTTCGGTCTCGACTGGAGTAGCTTCCTCAGCAGCCACAACTGCCTCAACCGGAGCAACTGCCTCCTCTATCGCTTTTGCAGCCGCCTTTGCGCCGCGAGGAGCGCGCTTTGCTGGTGCTCTCTTTGCCGGTGCTGCCGCTTCGGCGACAATTGGTTCGACCTCCGCAGGGGTTTCAGCGACCGCGACTTCAAGCGGAACCTCGGCTACATCGTCGGCAGGCTTCTTCCGTGTTGGACGCTTACGTTTAGCCGGGGCTTCGGAAACGGGTAGGGGCTCAACCGCAGGAATAGCCGTCAAATCGCCAACTGGTGCATCTGCCTCAGCGCCATCGACATGGATGGTCTCCATGCCCGCAATCTCAGGCGCGGATTCAACGACTTCGCTCTCTGGCTGACCGTCCGTTTGGCCCAAGCGCAAGGCTTCACCTTCACGTCTGCGACGACCACCGCGGCGTCCACGACGGCGGCGGCGGCGGGCTTGAGCCTCAGCCGGGGTCTCGCCTTCTGGGCCGGCCTCATCGTCGCCTTCACTTTCATCCGCGCCAGAGCCTTCAGCGGGCTCTCCGGCTTCGCCTTCAGGGCTTCGAGCTGAAGTCTCGCCTTCGCCTGCCTCGTCACGACGGCCGCCACGACGCCGACGACGACGACGCTTGCCGCCTTCACGCGGGCCTTCACTGTCCTGACCTTCTTTGGCGCTTACACGTTCTTCACCGTCGCCATCGGCTTCGGTTTGATCTTCCTCTTCATCGTCTTCGATGACTTCATCATCTTCGTCGATTGGATCGTCGATCTTCACATAAACCGGGACGAAATCATCTTCGAGCAATTCTTCGCCAAGCTCAACGATTTCAAAGCGGTATTGGCCAGGTGTCATGTCCGACTCGGCGAATACGCGCACAACTAGGCCGCGCTCTTGAACCAGACGTGTGAGGTGGTCGCGCTTTTCATTCAGCAGATAAAGTGCCGTTGCGATATCGGCATGCAGGGCGACTTCACAATCCTTGCGGTTGGCGACAGCGGCCTCAACCGACCGCAGCGCTTGCAAGCTCGCAGATTCTGGCGAGCGGACGCGCCCAGTGCCATCGCATGTCGGGCAAATGTGGCTAGACCCTTCCAGCACACCAGTCCGGCGACGCTGGCGGGAAATTTCCAACAGACCAAAGCCCGAGATTTTACCCATTTGGACACGCGCGCGGTCAAAGCGCAGCGCATCTTTCATCTTCTTTTCAACCGCACGGTCGTTGCGGTTTTCTTCCATGTCGATGAAGTCAAGCACAACGAGCCCGGCCAAATCGCGCAATCGCATTTGGCGTGCAGCTTCTTCGGCAGCTTCAAGATTGGTCTTTAGAGCAGTGGATTCAATCGAGCGCTCCCGCGTAGAGCGGCCGGAGTTTACGTCAATCGCGACGAGAGCTTCGGTCTGGTTGATCACAATGTAGCCGCCAGAGCGCAATTGCACGATTGGCGAGTGGATGCTTTCAAGCTGGCTCTCCACCTTCATGCGCGAGAACAAAGGCGTCGCGGCCTTATATTGCTGCACTTTCTTGGCGTGGCTTGGCATCAACATTTTGATGAAGTCTTTGGCTTCGCGGTACGCTTCTTCGCCTTCAACCAGGATTGCGTCGACATCTTTGTCATAGAGGTCGCGAACCGCGCGCTTCACCAGATTATCTTCTTCGTGGATCAAAGATGGCGCAATCGACTTCATGGTGCGCTCGCGAATATCGTCCCACAGACGCAGAAGATATTCATAGTCGCGCTTGATCTCGATCTTGGTGCGCTTGGCCCCCGCAGTACGGATGATCAAGCCCATGCCCTTTGGCACTTCAAGTTCCGAGATGACAGATTTCAGTCGCTTGCGGTCACCCACGGCTGTGATTTTGCGCGAAATGCCGCCACCACGTGGGGTGTTAGGCATCAGCACACAATAGCGCCCGGCGAGCGACAAATATGTGGTGAGTGCAGCGCCTTTATTGCCGCGCTCTTCTTTAACTGCTTGCACCAACATGATCTGGCGACGGCGAATCACTTCTTGTATTTTGTAGCGACGTTGGGCCGCGCGGCGTGCGCGAACCTGTTCGTCGTCGCCGTCACCTTCTTCGTCAAGGGCTGCTTGTTCGGCTTCTTCGGCGAGCAAAGCTTCGCGGTCCGCAGCCGGGATCTGATAATAGTCGGGGTGAATTTCACCAAAGGCAAGGAAGCCATGGCGATTACCGCCATATTCGACGAAACCCGCCTGCAAGGATGGTTCTACCCGCGTAACTTTTGCAAGATAGATGTTGCCACGAATTTGCTTTTTAGAGGCAGATTCAAAGTCGAAGTCGTCGATTTGGTTTCCAGCGAGCACGACAACCCGGGTCTCCTCCGGGTGAGCCGCGTCGATCAGCATTGTTTTGGACATAGATGTAAGCTCCAGCGCGCTGGCTCGGCCGCAGGGCAACGCAGTGGCGTCGTCTCCCGGTCAATGAGCGCGAATTATAAAAGGTTGTTGGTGAAAGTCGGCGCTGAACGAAGCGCGATGGGAGAGCAGCACCCAGATCCCGGCCATAAGGCCTATGCGAATGGCGCGTTTGCGCCATAGCTTCGCTTAAGATCAATGTCTCTAAAAACAGAGTGGCGCGCACTGTCATCGCCGCGGAGCGTCCCGACTTAAAATATGCCCAAAGGCATATCGAATGAACTGGTTGAGACTTGGCTTTCAAATGCGCAAATCTGGTTCCAAAAAAAACAACACGACACAGATCAAAATTCGATCCATTCCGCATCGAGGTTTACACTGCCTCACTTCGCACTGAAAGGGAAGCGCGACTTACTCCCTGATTCCACATTGGACAGGTCCGGTGGGTTACAGGTATCTTGCAAAGGCTTATTTCCGCACAGATTCGGCAGTCGGACCCTTTATGAAGCCATTGTCTTATCAAACAGTGATAGCCGCCGTGATCCGATGGTTTCGGGTGCAGCGGACTTTCGCGTGGCGCTTAGCTGCAGTGCTGATGCTGGCGCTGGGATTAGCCTCTTTTTCTTTTGAGTGGCGGGCACCGCTGACAAAGGATAGTCCTGAGTTTGCCCAAGCGCACGCCCAAACGCGCGGCTTGCCCCGTGTGAGTGCGATCACCACGACTCAGGCAGCCGAAGCCACGATCGTCACCATTCGCTTGGACCAAGCGATCAAATATCGTTTCTTTGCCCTGCCAACACCCTCGCCGCGCCTTGTCATCGATATGGCGCGCGTGAATTGGGGCCTCGGAAATGGTAAGGCTGGTACCTTGATCGGCGAGGGCGGTGTCTCGCAGATCCGTTTTGCCGACAAGTCGCAATCAGAATCGCGCATCGTGCTGGACCTAACGGGTCCGATGCGGGTGCGGAAGCACGAGATTGTCGGCGTTTTGGGCGGTCGACAGCTGCGGCTCGAATTGGTGCCGACGAATCCCAACACTTTTGCCACCACCGCACCTTTGCCGAAGCCGCGCGCGGCCGAGAAGGTCAATGGCGCGCTGACGCCAATCCGACCCAATCCTTCAGGGCGCCGATTTGTGATCGTGATTGATCCTGGCCATGGGGGTAAGGACCCAGGCGCTACCGGGGTTTCAGGCACCTTATATGAAAAGGAAGTGACCCTCGCTAGTGCCAAGCTGTTGCGTGATTACTTGCGGCGCGATCGCCGGTTTGAGGTGATCTTGACGCGTGATTCCGATATGTTCCTTACCTTGGAGCGCCGGATTTTGACCGCCCGCGACAAGCGTGCCGATCTTTTCATCTCCTTGCATGCAGACTCTGCCCCGGCCGGCTCTCGTGCCGTGGGGGCGACGGTTTACACTTTGTCCGAAGCAGGCGGTCAGCGCGCGCGTCAGCTTCTGAACAATGACAATTGGTCGATTGCCCAGCCGAACCAGACCCAAGATAAATCGGTGATGGAAATCTTGCGCGACTTGACCCAGCGGGACACCAAGAATCAATCCGCTATTTTGGGGCAGTCGTTGATTAGCGAGATCCGCAATATCGGCCCAGTTACCCAAACCTCGCACCGGCGGGCAGGCTTCTTTGTATTGCTGTCGCCCCGGGTGCCAGCAGTCCTTTTAGAGATGGGCTTCATGTCGCATCCCGAAGACGAAGCCCGCTTGGGCAATGCTCAGTTCCGCAGCCGTCAGATGGCGGCAACCGCAAAATCCATCAGTACCTATTTTGATCGGGTGCAGGTGATCAGCGGCGGGGCAGACAAATAGGAATGATATCTGCTCTGCCTGCGGCAGCCCAACTGGCAAAGGGCGCTTTAACTTGTGCCTCAAGCAGGCCATACTAATCCCCGCTATTGAGGGATGTGGTGCAAGGGCCCCAAGCCCTAATGGGCGCATACTCGACCGAGAAAGATTAAGCGACGATGCGTTTTTTGAAGATCATTGCACTGACCGCTCTGGTCGCGATCGCCACGGGCGTGATCGGTGCTGTGATATTGGTCAATATGGCGCTGCAAGGCCTCCCAGACCACCAGAAACTGGCAAATTACCAACCAGCAGTTTCTAGCACGATCTATTCCTCAGATGGTCGTCAGATTGGGCTATTTGCGCGTCAGAACCGCTCTTACATCCCCATTGAGCAAGTACCCGATCATGTGATTGCCGCCTTCATGGCGGCCGAAGACAAGGACTTTTACTCCCATTCTGGCGTGGACCTCATGGGGGTTGCGCGCGCTGTCCTGTTTAATATCAGCAATCTTGGCGAGCGGCGGATGCAAGGGGCTTCGACCATAACGCAACAGGTTGCCGAAAATGTGTTGCTGTTAGATGATGCGCGTGGCTCTACCTTGGACAAGATTTTATCGAAGGTGCGCGAAGGTTTGGTTTCCATACGGATCGAAGAAGTCCTGACTAAGGACCAGATCATGGAGGTCTACGTCAATCAGATCTTTTTGGGCTTTAGATCTTATGGCGTCCAAGCCGCCGCCCAAACTTATTTTGGTAAGGACGTGCGCGATCTAACCATTGCTCAAGCCGCCTATCTGGGTGCCCTACCAAAGGGGCCGAACAATTATAATCCGCAACGCCATATGGATCGTGCGTTAGCCCGGCGCAATTGGGTGATTGGACGCATGGCAGACAATGGTTTCATCACCACCCAGCAAGCCGCAGGAGCGCGCGCGGAGCCTTTGATTGTTAATCCTAATCCGCGTGGCAGTTGGACAGATCCCGATGCGGGGGAGTTTGTGGAAGAAGTTCGGCGTGATTTGATCCGCCGCTTTGGTAAGGACGCGCCCTATTCGCGCGGCTTTATTGTTCGCTCTACTGTCGATTTAGATAAGCAGAAATATGCGCGCGAAGCGCTGACCGCGAGCCTTAACCGATTAGACCCGCGCAGGACGCGCGGTTTCGCGGGGGCTGTTGGTATGATGAATGTGGGCGGAGATTGGCCCACGCGTCTGACCAAAGCGCGCTATTGGCGGCCAGATCCTCGCGCTGTTTTTGCCCTTGTGCTCGATAATGCCCAATCATTTGGCCTCACCAATGGGACCAAGGTTCCCATTCCGCAGGCGGATAAGGATTGGGCGCTGCGCTCGTCCAAGCCCTTGGCAGACGGCGCCTTGGTTTGGTTGGGTCGGCGTGATGATGGCACGCTGCAATTGCAGCGTCATCAGGGTATCCAAGGGGCACTGGTATCTATCGATGTCCAGACAGGCTCCGTGATCGCTATGGCGGGCGGGATGGATGTGGAAGATTCAGGCTTTAACCGCGCTACCCAAGCCAAGCGCCAGCCCGGATCATCTTTTAAGCCAATCATTTACGCGGCAGCGTTGGAGCAAGGCCTAACGCCTGAAACCAAGATTTCGGATGAAAGAATCCGCGGTGGTGGCTGGAGTCCTGAAAACGCTGACCGTCGTTTTTACGGTGTGATGACCTTGAGCCAAGCATTGGTTATGTCGCGCAATACGGTGACGGTGCGCATCGCTCGCCGCATCGGCATGCGACGTGTAGCCGATTATGCGCGGCGCTTTGGCGTCTATGATGATCTGCCGAATGACTTAACCATGGCGCTGGGGGCCGGGGAAACAACGGTGCTGCGTCTTACATCGGCATTTGCCGTGTTCCCCAATGGTGGTCGCTATGTCCCACCAGTGTTCTACGACCGCTTGCAGGATCCACGTGGCCGCACCGTCTGGCGTTCAGACCGGCGCTCCTGCCCGGCTTGCGACACCGCGTTGAATCCTGATGCGGGGCCGCCCCAAATCGACCCATGGGGCGTGCAAGTGATTTCCCCGCGCACAGCTTGGGAAATGACTGGCATTTTGCGCGACGTGGTCTTGAAAGGCACCGGGCGCGGCGTGGATTTCGGGCGCCCAGTTGCTGGTAAGACCGGGACCACCAGCGACTACAAGGATGCTTGGTTCGTCGGTTTCTCGCCTTCCATCGCAACAGGCGTTTATGTCGGCTACGATTTGCCTCGCACGATTTATCAAGGCGCATCTGGCGGCCCAGTCGCTGGGCCGATCTTCAAGCAATATATGATGAAGGCTCATGAAGGCCGACCGGTCGAGGATTTCACTGCTTCGCCCGAAGTCACGCGCGAAATCGAAGCCGAAGAGCGGATGAATATTCTGGCGGAATTACAAACCAATCCGGCTGGTGCTGCCGCTAGCCTGGCGCAGATGCGCAGTGGCCGGACCGATGGAGCGCGAGTCGATACAAGGCCTGGAAGTTCAATCGTGATTGATGACACCCCACTCGCACGTGCGTCTCCCTCCAAGAAGGCCGCCCCGCAACCCGCCCCAGAAGCTACCCCGAAGGCCGAAAAAGAAGGCTGACGAGACAAACTGACACCAATTTTTGGCCGGTCTGGACCTTCAGGCCGGCCTTGCTTATGTCCGCCATCTGCGTGGATTGATTTGGAGAGACCTTATGCGCGCCGAACTTGAAGCGCTTAGTCGTGACATCAGTAAATCTGTTGCGCTCTTGCGTCGCCGGTTGGACTGGGATGTTGCCTTGCGCCGCTTGGACGAACTCGATGCGTTGAGCGAGAGGCCGGACCTGTGGGATAATCCACAACAAGCCCAAAGCTTGATGCGCGAGCGCAACCGTATCCAAGCCTCTGTCGAGGCTGTCCGGCAATTAGAGCGTGACCTAACCGACAATGTTGAGCTGGCTGAAATGGCTGAAGCCGAAGGCGACGAAGACATGATCGAGGAGGCCCGTAAAGGCCTGGTTGAGGCGAAGATACGCGCGGATCGTGCTGAACTAGAAGCGCTTTTGTCGGGTGAAGCTGATGGCAACGATGCCTATCTTGAAATCAATGCGGGCGCTGGTGGCACGGAAAGTCAAGATTGGGCCAGCATCTTGCGCCGCATGTACGTCCGTTGGGCGCAATCACGCGGCATGAGTGTCGAGGAAATTGAAGAAAGTGTCGGTGAAGAGGCTGGCATTAAATCCTCGACCCTTTTGATCAAGGGTGAGAATGCTTTTGGCTGGCTTAAGACAGAATCAGGCGTGCATCGACTGGTTCGGATTTCACCGTTCGATAGTGCCGCCAAGCGACATACCAGTTTCTCCAGCGTCTGGGTTTATCCGGTGGTCGACGATACCATTGTGATCGATATTCAGGACAAAGATGTGCGCATTGATACGTATCGCGCGTCCGGTGCTGGCGGTCAGCATATTAACAAAACTGACTCCGCTGTTCGGATCACCCACTTGCCCACCGGCATTGCTTGTGCCTCGCAGCAAGAGCGTAGCCAGCATAAGAACCGTGATATTGCTTGGAAAATGCTGCGCGCGCGGCTTTATGAGATGGAATTGCAAAAGCGCGAAGCCGCCGCCAATGCGCTGGAGGACCAAAAGACGGATATTGGCTGGGGCCATCAAATCCGCTCCTATGTACTGCAGCCCTATCAGATGGTGAAGGACTTGCGCACCGGGGCCGAGACGTCAGACATATCGGGTGTGCTAGATGGCGACCTAGATATGTTTATGGCCGCCTCGCTTGCGCAACGTGTTGGGGTCGCAACCGACCCAGACCAAGAATAAGCGGCTATGTTGGCGGCGATTCCGCCAGATTTGCCGATCGTTGCCGTGTTAGACCGCCTGTTGGAGGTTCTGCGCACCCAGTCTTCTGCGGTTTTGGTGGCACCACCCGGGGCAGGTAAAACCACCTCTGTGCCCTTAGCCCTGCTCGATCAGCCGTGGGCTGCGGGCAAAAAGATCTTGATGCTCGCACCAAGGCGCTTGGCAGCGCGGGCCGCCGCCGCACGTATGGCGGACTTGCTAGGCGAGACTTTAGGCGACACCGTTGGCTATCAGGTACGGCTGGATAAGAAGATCACAGCACGGACCCGGATTGAAGTTATCACTGAAGGCATCCTCACAAGGCGTATGCTGACGGACCCTGAATTGAGTGATGTAGCCGCAGTGATCTTCGATGAAGTTCATGAGCGCAATCTTGAGGGCGATTTAGGTCTAGCGCTCGCGCTCGATATTCAAGCGGGACTGCGTGAGGATTTGCGCCTGATTGCCATGTCGGCAACAATTGAGGGTGGGCGATTGGCAGCGCAGTTGGGTGGTGCCGAATTGATCGAGAGCGCCGGTAGGCTCTACCCGATTGAGACCCTCTATGTTGGCCGATCCCACGATCAACCAATTGAAATACAAGCGGCCAACATGGCGCTGAAGGCTTTTTCGAAAGGGCCGGGGGATGTTTTAGTTTTCTTGCCCGGCACCGCCGAAATCAACCGCGCCCTTGAAGCCATTCAGGCCAAAGCAGAGGCTTTATCCTGCACGGTCATTGCTTTGCACGGCTCCCTAAGCCCAGCTGAACAGGATCAAGCGCTTCGGCTTCAAGCTGGCGGGCGGCGCAAAATCATTCTTTCAACAGCAATTTCGGAGACCAGTCTCACCATTGAAGGCGTGCAGATTGTTGTCGATGCTGGACTATCGCGTAGAGCAGCCTTTGAACCCGATAGTGGTTTGACCCGCTTGGTGACGGTGCGCGCCAGTCGCGCCGCGTGCGATCAACGTCGCGGGCGGGCAGGTCGAACGGCACCAGGCCAGTGCTATCGTTTATGGGAAGAGGCGGAGATGGGTGCGTTTCCAGCCTATGATCGGCCGGAAATTTTGGAAGCAGACCTCGCCCCTTTGGTCTTGACCTTGTCGTCTTTTGGCGTGTCAGAGCCTTCAAGCCTGAAGTGGTTGGACCCACCTCCCGTGCCAGCCCTACAAGAAGCCACCAAGCTTCTCATCGACTTGGAAGCGCTTGAGCCACAGGCTGGTCAAGCCCCGCGCCTGACCCCACATGGCAAGAAATTGGTGGGCTTTGGCTTGCCACCGCGATTGGCACATATGATCGTGCGGGCCGGGGAAATTGGATTTGGAAGTACGGCTGCGCATTTGGCTGCTTTGTTGAGTGAGCGTGGGCTTGGCGGCACGTCCATTGATCTTGAACAGCGCCTCATCTCGTTTGCACGCGACCGTACTCCGCGAGCAACAAAAGCCCGTGCGCAAGCACTTGGCTGGGCGCGGCAAGTCGGGGCGCAGGAGTCACCCGTCGCAGAATTGGCAGGCAGAGCACTTGCGCTTGCTTTTCCCGAACGTGTCGCCAAGGCGCGAGATCGGCGGGGCGGATTTATCTTGGCCAATGGCAGTGGCGGGGAGTTGCCCGCGCACGAAGCTTTAGCAACAGCAGAATTTCTCGCCATTGGTACCCTACAAGGCAAAGCGGCCAATGCGCGCATTGGGGAAGCGGCACGGCTCGACCGATCCGATCTTGAAGAGCTCTTTTCAGCCCAGATCGTAACCCGAACCCAGACACAATTTGATCGTACGCGCGGGACAATGCAGGGTCGCCATCAACGCCGCCTCGGCGCGCTTTTCCTCGAAGAGCGCCCAGTTTCCTTGACTGCGGATCAGATTGAAGCAGGCCTGCTCGACGCTGTACGCAGCCTTGGCATTGACAAGCTCACTTGGTCTGATCGCGCACAATCCTATGTTCAACGCCTAAACTGGCTGTACGCGCGTGATCCAGACCAATGGCCACAGGGCAAACCCGGTGCCTTAGAAGACACTCTTGAGGCTTGGTTGGCACCAGCATTGAACGGGGTGAAAACTTTGTCGGATGTCGATGTAGCTCAAGCCCTAGAGAACACATTGTCTTGGCCAGAGCGGCAGGCTCTGGCCCAAGCCGCCCCAACTCACTTTGAGACACCACTCGAAACTCGCCACATGATTGATTATTCGGCTGAGCAGGGGCCGACCGTGGCGGTACGCGTGCAGGAATTGTTTGGGCTTGAACGTCACCCCATGTTGGCGGGTGGGCAAGTGCCTTTGGTCTTCCAATTGCTTTCCCCTGCTCACCGCCCGATTGCCGTGACTTCAAATTTGCCGGAGTTCTGGAAGGCCGGTTGGCACGATGTCCGCAAAGACATGAAGGCGCGCTATCCCCGACATGTCTGGCCGGATGATCCCGCAACTGCGCAACCCACGGCGCGGGCCAAGCCGCGCACTTGACCTTCCTAGCGGGGCGCGTGAGGAAGGGGCATGACCTTACCCACTTTCGCTGATGTGCTAGAAGCAGATCGCCGCATCCGCCCCCTCGCTTTGGTAACCCCTTTGCTGCGCGCTGATGCGCTGGATCAAGCAAGCGGTGGCCAAATCTTTGTTAAAGCCGATTGCTTGCAACCGCGCGGTGCTTTCAAGATGCGCGGTGCCGCCAATGCGATGTTGAAGATTCCAGTTCAGGATCGAGCCAAAGGCGTCGTTGCCTTCTCATCTGGCAATCACGCCCAAGGGATTGCTTATGTCGCCAAGCATTTGGGGATGTCGGCAACCATTGTGGTGCCATCCGATGCGCCGAAGGGAAAGCTCGAGTCCGTAGAGGCCGACGGCGGCAAGATTGTAACCTATGACCGCGTTCTTGAGAGCCGCGAGGCCATTGGCGCAGCACTCGCTGAAGAGACAGGCGCTACCCTGATTCCACCGTTTGATCATCCCGATGTGATTGCCGGGCAGGGAACCTGCGGCCTCGAAATCATCAATCAAGTCAGAGAATTAGGGTTGGAACTTGATGCGTTGGTTAGTTGTGCCAGTGGTGGTGGTTTGGCGGCGGGCATTGGCCTTGCTTTAGAAGCGCTATCGCCCAAAACCCAATTGATTGGGGCA
The DNA here is from genome assembly GCA_945891505.1 of Maricaulis salignorans. Taxonomy (GTDB): domain Bacteria; phylum Pseudomonadota; class Alphaproteobacteria; order Caulobacterales; family Aquidulcibacteraceae; genus Aquidulcibacter; species Aquidulcibacter miladensis. Next base: position 44,449 of record CAMDDL010000001.1, read on the forward strand.
GAGCCTGTCTCGCACGATGATCTGTCGCGCTCGCTCGCCTTGGGTCACCGCGTCGCCAATGAGCCGGGCACCCGCACCATCCAAGATGCTTTAATGACTCAAATCCCTGGTGAATTGACGTTTCCAATTCTTGCCCGCGTTGGGACCAAAGGCGTCGCCGTCAGTGACGATGAAGTCTTACACGCAATGGCATTTGCTTTCAAATATCTGAGGATCGTTCTCGAGCCAGGTGGGGCAGCGGCACTGGCAGCTGTCTTGTCCGGCAAGGTGGCGGGCAAAGGCCAAGTAATTGCCGTGACTGGCAGCGGCGGCAATGTCGATCCTGAGATTTTCATGCGTGCATTGGCGATCCGGGTTTAGAACGGCTTTTTCAACTTTGCGCAGAGGCCTGATCAGCCCGGAACTGACGCGCGCTGGTCGCCGCGATCCCGGTGGCGATGAGCAAGCAAAAGGCTGCTAAGCTTAAGGCAAGACCCGGTAGAGTGGGTTCTCTTACAGGCGCGATTGACCATGCAAATATAGCGGTAAAGACAAGTGGGCCGACCATGCTGGTCGCTGCTTGAACCGCACCGACGGCCCCCTGCAAGCGCCCTTGTTCGTCCGGGCCGATCTGCCGTGTCAGTAAGGACTGGATGGCTGCTCCATAAATGCCAGCCAAGGACGCAATCGGGACTGAAGCCCAAAGAATGTATTGATTGGGTGCCCATGCATAAAGCCCATAGCCAACAGCGCCCAACAACAGCCCCACAATCAGAGTCGAAACCTCGCCAATACGGCGGATAATCCTGCCGACTAGGGCTGCTTGAACAATCATGGACGACAGGCCAACCAATCCCAAGGTGAGGCCTGCCACATCAGACTCCCACCCGTAACGATAAAAGCCATAAAGGACAAAGGTGGCTGGGTAGACGACTTGGGCGAAGTCGCACAGACCGCGGATCAAGGCGAGTTTCAAGATTTTCGGGTTTGATCCCAAAAATTGCAGCGAGTCGATCGGATTGGCGCTATTCCATCGAAAGGGCCTGCGATTTTCCGGCGACAGGGATTCCTTGAGCATAAACAGCCCAAATAGACCGTTCGCTGTGCAGAGCCCGGCTGCGACAAAAAATGGGAGCCGCAAGTCAATCTGCCCGAGGTAGCCACCAATGGCCGGGCCTAAAATAAAGCCCAAACCAAAAGCGGCACCCAACATGCCAAACTTTTGCGCCCGCGTTTCCACCGGTTCGCTGTCGGCCACATAGGCATTGGCAGCAGAACCCACGGCGCTGACAGCCCCAGAGAGAACCCGCGATAAAAGCAGGATCCAAAAGGTTGGCGCAAAAGCCGTCATTAGATTGGCAAGTGCTTGTCCAAAGTTCGAAATCAACAAAATGGGTTTGCGTCCTATTTGGTCGGACATCGCACCTAAGATTGGCATACTGATGAACTGCATCAGAGCCCAGAAAAAACCAAAAATCCCAATCATGTGGGCCGCTTCACCCACGTCTCCGCCCGTCATGTCCTTCAACAGATTCGGCAAGACAGGAACAATCATGCCCAACGCCAGCATATCCAACGTAATGGTAATAAAAACAAAGATAAAGCCGGATGAAGTGCGCTTCTCTGGCACTGCATCGATAGGGGTAGGTGGGGTCATGGGGTTGTGTGGCAGAAAATTCGTGCAGCGACCATAGGTGACGCATAAAAAAGCGTCATGCACACGCTGTATGCAGTGCCGTGTCATGACAGCTTCATTTCTATCTGCTAACCTAAGATCAGTTAGAGATCGTGTTGGAATCGCGTTTATATCATTTGGCATTCAAAAATTTGAACCGCTCAAGATACAGCAGCATGTCATGAAGTTGAATGCGCAAGGCTGAGTTAAGAATACTGGAGCATCTTATGAAAGAAGTCGCACAATCGTTGGCTTTATGGATCGTTTTGGCCAGTCTCGTTATGTTCGTATCGCGGACAGAGGCTCAAAGCAGCTACCCTCAGCAAGCAAGCACCTGCATCGAAGGTCTCATCTTAACCGATATCAGCACTTATTCGTGTCGATAAGGCGGAGAGGAACAATCTGCGCCTTCACCGCTCTTTATCAGCCCTTTTGCCTCTCGACATTTTTTCGTTCGTCCCAAGGTTTTTAGCTTTCCGTCCTGATTGATTGAACCGTTACTATAATCCCCTGCGTTGGACGGGGGATAACTAAATGGCGATCACGCCTCCTATGCTGCTTCTCCCTGCCATCGAATAGCGTGCTTACTGGCCTGAATCCTTGCTCTTGGCGGCATGAGCCGTTAGCGACAAGTCGACAACAAGGACCTTCAACCCATGGCAGTAGACGCAAATACCGTGCGGCGTGTCGCCCGATTGGCACGCATTCACGAACCTGATTCCCGCCTTGAAAGCTTAGCTGGCGAATTGAACACGATCCTCGGCTGGATCGAGATGCTCAATGAAGTTGATGTTGAAGGCGTTGAGCCGATGACAAGCGCCGTGGAAACAACGCTGCCGCTACGCGATGATGTTGTGACGGACGGCGGCAATTCGCAAAAAATCGTCGCCAATGCGCCTCGTAGTGCAGATGGATTCTTTGTGGTTCCAAAGGTGGTTGAATAAATGACCAAATTGACTGAGCTGACCCTAGCCGCAGCCCGCGACGGCTTGGCGTCGAAGGCCTTTTCCGCTGTCGAACTGGCCACAGCGTTTAATGCCGCGATCGAAGCCACCAATCCGCACCTCAATGCCTATGTTGTCACCACGCCTGAGAAAGCGCTGGAAATGGCTGCTGCGTCTGATGCGCGCTTGAAGGATGGCAAGGCTGGCCGCTTGGAAGGCATTCCCCTGGGCATCAAGGATTTGTTCTGCACAGAAGGTGTGCGCGCAACCGCCTGTTCCAACATTCTAGGTGAGTTCAAGCCAACTTATGAAAGCACCGTCACCAGCCAGTTATGGCGCGATGGTGCGGTGATGTTGGGCAAGCTCAATATGGATGAGTTTGCCATGGGCTCGTCCAATGAGACCAGCCGCTTTGGCCCTGTCGTTAATCCGTGGAAGCGTCAGGACGGGGCCAATGCTTCATTGACCCCCGGCGGCTCTTCTGGCGGGTCTGCTGCAGCAGTTGCCGCAGACTTGTGCTTAGGTGCGACGGCAACCGACACCGGCGGCTCGATCCGCCAGCCTGCGGCCTTCACGGGCACCGTTGGGATCAAGCCAACCTATGGCCGCGCAAGCCGCTTTGGCATTGTTGCCTTCGCCAGCTCGCTCGATCAAGCTGGTCCAATTGCCAAGACGGTTTTGGACAGCGCGATCTTGTTGGAGTCGATGTGCGGTCACGACCCTAAGGACTCCACCAGCCTGCAAATCCCCGTGCCTGATTTTGCTGCCGCTGTCGCCCGTGGCGTCAAAGGTTTGAAGATTGGGGTACCCAAGGAATACCGGGTCGATGGCATGCCAGAGGCAATCGAAAAGCTGTGGAGCGATGGCATCGCTTGGCTGAAAGATGCAGGCGCGGAAATCGTCGATGTTTCTCTGCCACATACCAAATATGCTTTGCCCTGCTATTATATCGTAGCCCCAGCCGAAGCTTCTTCCAACCTTGCGCGCTATGATGGCATGCGCTTTGGCGCACGCGTCGAGGGTGAAACCTTGACCGAAGTCTATGAGCAAAGCCGGGCGCAAGGCTTTGGCAATGAAGTTAAGCGGCGCATTCTGATTGGTACTTATGTGCTGTCTGCTGGCTATTATGATGCCTATTATCTGCGTGCCCAACGGGTCCGCACGAAGATTGCCGAAGACTTCCGGTTGGCTTGGCAGAAGTGCGATGCGCTTTTGACCCCAACCGCGCCATCTGCGGCGTTTGGCTTGGGCGAAAAGAGTGATGACCCTATTCAGATGTATCTGAATGACGTCTTCACCGTGACAGCCAACCTCGCCGGGCTGCCCGGAATTTCAGTGCCTGCGGCGCTGGATTCTCAAGGTCTCCCCTTGGGGCTGCAAGTCATTGGGCGGGCCTTGGATGAAGAGACGGTGTTTGCGGTTGCCGGTGTCCTCGAAGCACAATCAGGTTTCAACGCTAAGGCGAAATCTTGGTGGTAAATCCTTTCGCAAGCCTCTAAGAACCTCGAGGTTTGATTCAGGAAGGGCCAATCATGGAAACCGATTATCTGATTGTTGGGGCGGGGGCGGTTGGTCTTGCCTTTGCCGATACATTGTTGGCAGAGACTGACGCCCACATCACTATCGTTGATCGCCACGGTAAACCCGGTGGGCATTGGAACGATGCCTATAGTTTTGTCTCCTTGCACCAGCCTTCCGCCTTTTATGGGGTGAATTCGCTGCCGCTTGGCCATGATCGCATCGATGAAACGGGGGTTAATCAAGGTCTTTATGAGCTTGCGTCGGGCCCTGAAGTCAGTGGCTATTTTGAGAAGGTGATGAACCAGCGCCTGTTGGCGAGCGGTCGTGTCCAGTATTTTCCCATGTCGAATTACAAAGGGGACGGCCGGTTTGTATCCTTGTTGTCGGGCAAGGAAACCCAAGTTCATATCCGCAAGAAGACTGTCGATGCCACCTATTTCGGGACCACGGTTCCTTCGACCCACAAGCCGCAATTTGATGTTGAGCCCGGCGTTGATTTTGTGCCGCTCAACGAGTTGCCGCACCTGTGGAAGCGCAGCCAAAGGATGCCAAAGCATTTTGTGATCGTTGGCGCTGGCAAGACCGCGATGGACGCCGCCTGCTGGCTGTTGGCTTCCGGTGCTGACCCTGACTCCATCAGTTGGATCATGCCGCGCGATTCTTGGCTGCTCAATCGCCTGAAGACTCAACCCGGTATCGACTTTTTTGAGGAAACGCTCGCGGGCCAAGCCGACATGATGGAAGCTTGTGCGTTGGCGACCGATGTCGACGATTTGTTCGACCGCTTGGAAGCATGCGGTGTCATGCTGCGGATTGATCCAAGTGTCCGTCCGACAATTCACCGCTATGCCACCGTCTCGACCGGTGAGGTGGCGCAGCTGGCCCGCATCAAGCATGTGATCCGCAAAGGCCGAGTTACCTCGATTAGCCCGACCTCGGTTGTACTTGAGGGCGGGCAGGAGACGTTTGGCGAAGGAACCCTCTTCATCGACTGCTCCGCCAGTGCGGTGGAGGATCGCCCCGCTGTGCCCGTTTTCCAAGGCGATTTGATTGTGCCGCAAATGATCCGCCTTCCTCAGCCCGCATTCAGCGCGGCGCTGACCGCCTATGTTGAGGCCAATTACGAAGATGATACCACCAAGAATGGCCTATGTGGATCAATTCCCTTGCCGCGCACCTTGGAACTGTATCCCCGGGCGGTGCTGGGCAATATGATGAACCAATTGGCGTGGAGCCAAGACCCCAAACTGCGTGAATGGATTCGTGAGTCGCGTTTGGATGGGTTTGGCAAAGTCATTGCCGCTGTTGATCCAACCGACATGTCGAAAGTGGCGATCTTGAAGAAGTTCCGCAGCTTTGCCATGCCAGCGGCTGCCAACCTCACCAAATTGATCCCGCCATCTTGAAAACGGCACGACCTCGCGCCAAAGTGGACTGATACAAGAACGAATAACACTGCTGAATAACACTGCTTGGGGGAGATGGCGCGATGATTGGGATTACAGCCTTTGGAGCCTATGTGCCGCGCCTGCGCTTGCAGAAGAAAGCGATGGCTCAGACCAATGCGTGGCTCGCGCCTAATTTGATGGGTAAGGCGAAGGGTGAGCGTGCCTTTGGTAATTGGGACGAGGATGCCATCACTTTTGCGGTGGAAGCCGCCCGCGATGCCTTAGGGCCAGACGATGATCGCTCGCACATCAAGGCACTCTATTTTGCCTCCACCACCGCCCCCTTCGCTGACCGCTTGAACGCTGGCATTGTGCAAGCGGCTTTGACGCTGGAACCCACGATCCAAGCCGCCGACATCTCGGGCACGCAGAAAGCCGGCATGACGGCATTGGCCCAAGCCCTTTGTGTTGCTAATGGGGCACCTGAGGGTGCAAATCCTAGTCTTTTAGTGGCAGCAGGTGATCGGCGTGTGCCAAAGGCCGTCTCTGCGCAAGAATTTGACTATGGCGATGGCGGCGCGGCCATGGTGGTGGGTCGTCACAATGTGCTGGCCGAATGGGTGGGCGGGGCTGCCAGCACGGTTGATTTCGTTGATCATTTTCGTGGGGCAGACGAGGCCTTTGATTATCAATGGGAAGAGCGCTGGATCCGCGACGAAGGCTATATGAAGATTGTGCCGCCGGTTTTGACCCGGGCTTTGGCCAGTGCGGGGCTTGAGGCCGCCGCCGTCGACCACTTCATTCTGCCCAGCACGTTTAAGGGCATAGCAGAGGGCATCGCCAAGCGCTTGGGTCTCAAGGCTGAAGCAGTATGCGATAATCTGGGTACAATCGTGGGCGAAACGGGCTGTGCCCACGCGCTTTTGATGTTGGCTGGCGTTCTGGAAAAGGCGCAAGCTGGGCAGACGATTTTGGTGGCGCAATTCGGGCAGGGCTGTGAGGCGCTGGTCTTTAAAGTGACCGACGCAATCACCCAATTCAAACCCCGTGTGGGGTTATCTGGCTGGCTCGCCTACCGGAAGGAAGAGACCAGTTATATGAAATATCTGGTCTTCAATGGCTTGGTTGAGTGGGATAAGGGCATGCGGGCGGAGAAAGATAACAAGACCGCTTTGACCACGCTGTATCGCTATAATGACGGCATTTTGGGCCTCGTTGGCGGTAAATGTCAGGTCACTGGCACAGTGCAATATCCGCGTACTCGCATTTCCGTTGCCCCGAATTCGCCCGAAGTCGACAGCCAAGAACCCTATAAATTTGCCGAACGCGCTGCAAAAGTGCTGACCTACTCAGCGGACTATCTGACCTATTCGATGAACCCACCCAATCATTACGGCCAGATCGACTTTGAAGGCGGCGGCCGGATCTTTATGGACATCGCCGATGTTGAGCCCGGCGAGATCGATAGCGGCACCGAGGTTCGCATGGCGTTTCGCGTCAAAGAGTGGGACGACCGACGCGGCTTTACCCGCTACTTCTGGAAAGCGGTGCCGGTACGGTGAGGCGTTTTACTTCTTAGTCGGTGAGAAAGTTGGGATATTCTCGGTGAAGCCAAATACCACGACATCCAAAGGCATAGAACCATAGTCGGCATTCTTGCAGCCCAGCTCCTTTGTCGCTTTTTTCCGAAGAGTCCATTGCACTTGCCAATTTGTCTTGCCGACAAGGGGGAAAATTTCATTGCCGCCGAGCCCAGGTAAAACCTCAGTTTTGAGGGCGGCTTCTGAATTGTCGCTTGGTCGATAGGACAGGAGAATCTCTTTGTCACACTGATTTGGATTGCGCCAAGACACCACGAGCCGCCGATCCGGGTTGACGAGGAATTCTTGCGGGGCTTCCTTGAGGATCTTTGTCTTCCGGCTCGTGCTTAATGAGTCGGGCAGATAGACTTGTTCGAACTGCCCGGCGGACTTTTGACGGTCGAGCAAAAGCAGCGCCTTAGTCGTCCAATAAATGCATACAATGACAAGCCCAAGTGCGATCCAACCAACGGTTTCACCAGGGGTTGGCAGGCGTGACTGGTCCGAGTCCACGCGCGTGATTTTTATCCTAGCCCTGAAGTCAAATTCCGGCACAAATTACTCCTTAAGTAGGCATAACATAGGTTTAAAGGCGGGCGCTTACAAGGCCATTTGAGTGGCGCCACAAGTGTCCCGACGAAATTTAGCACGCGGGAGAGTTTCCTTTTCGTCTGGACCCATTTTGGTTGAAACTGAGTGTCACCAAAATGGCTCGTCTAGGATTAGCGCGACATCTACACAAACGCGTGCAAAAGGACCGCGTGAGCCACGAGCTGCGCATGTCACCGCGTACAGATGCGCAGCTAGTGCTGCGCGCTCCATCCCCCCAACACCCATAGCCCCGCGCGGAAAACCACCGGGGGCGCACCTTGTTGCCCGAAGGCAGAGGGGCCGGGGCGCGTGGTGTGCGCCAGATAGGGTGGGCCAGATTAATGGACTGGCCCGGAATACGACGCAAACCATGCGCCCCGGCTGAAATAAGTACGCGTGCCCAAGGGAAGATCATGAGCCCTCCTCTGTGGTGACATTTCCCCCGCCTGTACATGAAGATTTCATCTTAAGCGCGTTTTGATCCAAAGGATCAAAGTTGCGCGGCAACAAAAATGAAACGATCCCGCGAGTTTTGTTTCAAGCCTATTGAAAGACTTGACCTCCGGCTTCACACGGCAGTCGGTCTTGAGCACACCGGGCATAAGGACAGCTAATCCTTATGAAAACAAGAGGCAGCCACGTCTGCCCCGATTAACCCCGCTTACCCATCCCCAACCGGTGTCGCCGCTGCAGCAACAACGCCCTCTCGTCGGAGATGGGCCTAGGTTATGGGAGGTTTGGTGGGTGGGGGATAAGTTTTTATCTGTGCCTTTGCCACAGCCCCCCTTAGGAGCGATGGGAGATCACAGGTTCGGGCAAGTTGCTCGCTCTCCGCTATCACTGCGGTGGAGATTACAAGCGCAGCTCGTGGCTCACGCGGTCCCCTCAACCCACCGACAATATCCCCCGCGTTGCCGCGCAAACATCATCCTGCCGCATCAGGCTTTCGCCGATCAGGAACGCCTTGGCACCCGCCGCTTGCAACAGAGCAATGTCGGCGCGGGTGTTGATGCCGCTTTCGGCTACGAGGAGCCGCGAAGGCGGGATCATGGTCGAAAGGCGGGCGGTCGTCGACAGATCTGTGACGAAGGTCTTGAGGTTGCGATTATTGACGCCAATCAGTTCCGCATCGAGCTTCAAGGCGCGTTCCATCTCGGCTTCGTCATGGGTCTCGATCAGGGCATCCATGCCGTAATGCTTGGCAGCGGCAACCAGATCAGCGGCGCGTTTATCGTCCAGAGCGGCCATGATGACGAGGATCGCATCGGCACCATAAGCGCGGCTTTCGGCGATCTGCCAAGGGTCGACCATGAAGTCCTTGCGCAGGCAGGGCAGGTTAGTGGCCGCACGCGCAGCGACCAGAAAGCTCTCATGGCCTTGGAAGCTAGGCGCATCGGTGAGGACGGAGAGGCAAGCCGCGCCGCCCTGTTCGTAAGCTTGAGCCAATTGCGCGGGTACAAAGTCTGCGCGGATCAGGCCCTTTGACGGGCTGGCCTTTTTGATCTCGGCGATCAGGGCAGGGCGGGTCTCAGCGGCCCTTTTCAGGGCGGTGGTAAAGCCACGTGGCGCGCTGTGCTCGGATGCCAAGGCCTCCAGTGCCGCGATGGATTGGAGGGGCTTACGGGCAGCCACTTCGTCGCGCTTATAGGCGATGATTTTGGAGAGGGTGTCGCTCATGATGGCGTCCGATTGGTAAAGGCGATCAGCTGATCCAGCTTGGTGAGCGCAGCTTTGGAGTCGAGACTTGCTGTGGCGCGCGCCAAAGCCTCTGTGAGGTCTGAGGTTGCAGCACTGGCCACCAGGGCTGCAGCGGCATTCAACAGCACCACGTCGCGGTAAGGGCCGGTCTCGCCCTGCAACAGCGCACGCAACGCCACGGCATTGTGCGCCGCATCGCCACCCTTGAGGGCCTCAAGCGGCGCTGTGTTAAGACCGAGGTCACCCGGATGGATCTCAAGCTCGGACAGGGTCTTGTCCTTCAGAGCTGTGACTTGCGTGGGGCCAGATAGCGACAATTCATCCAAGCCGCCGTGGCCATGGACGACCCAAGCGCTTTCACAGCCAAGGCTCAACAGGGCTTGCGCCATCGGACGGCGCTTGTCATCGGCGAAGACGCCAACCAATTGGCGCTGTGCGCCTGCCGGATTAGAAAGGGGGCCTAATAGATTGAAAATGGTGCGGAAACCGAGTTCACGGCGGGCGGGGCCAACATGACGCATGGCGGGGTGATGGGCTTGGGCAAAGAGGAAGACGAGGCCGACTTCATCGAGGGCGGCGGCGCATTGATCAGGCGTCAGCTCTAGCTTGACACCCAAAGCCTCTAAGACGTCGGCGGCCCCTGACTTGGAGCTCATGGCGCGATTGCCATGCTTGGCGACCTTTTGCCCGCAGCCCGCCAGAACAAAGGACACAGCGGTCGAGATGTTGAGGGTGTGAGACCCATCACCACCTGTGCCACAGACATCTAGGCACGCAAGGGAAGTGTCGACCCGTGTCATGGCCCCACGCATCGCTTGCGCGCCAGAGGCGATCATGTCGCTGGTTAGGATCAGTCGCTCTAGGCCCATCAAGAAGGCCCCAATTTGAGCTTGGGTCGCTTCCCCGCTCAAGATGGCGGCAAAGGCTTGGTCCAGCATGGCCTGGGGCGGCGCGTCGCCATCGCGCAAGAGCGCCAAAGCTGGTTTGATCGCCTCACTCACGATTGGCTGGCTTTGGTTGACTGCAAGAAGCGCTGGATCAGCGCGTGGCCGTGCTCAGAGGCAATGCTTTCAGGATGGAATTGGACACCAAAGATCGGCTTGGCCACATGGCTCATGCCCATGATCTCACCATCAGCCGTCCAAGCATCGACGCGCAAGGAATTGGGCAAGCTTTCGCGCTCAACCGACAAGGAGTGATAGCGGGTTACCTCAAACTGCTCGGGCAGGCCTTCAAACAGACCCGTATCGGCGTGCGTGATTGTGGAGGTCTTGCCGTGCATGATCGTCTTGGCGCGCAACACGGTGCCGCCATACGCTTGGCCAATCGCTTGGTGCCCTAGGCAGACTCCAAGCAACGGAATGTCGTCGGGCAGGGCCTTGATGAGGTCGAGGCAAATGCCCGCTTCATTGGGGGTGCAAGGACCCGGTGAAATGATGATGCCGTCCCCGGCTTGGGCGATCGCATCTTCCACGCTGATGCGGTCATTACGAACAACATGCGTTTCAGCACCCAATTCCTCGACATAATGGACGAGATTGTAGGTGAAGCTGTCGTAATTATCGATGAGCAGGATTTTCATGCTTGGGCATCCTTCTCGCCATAGCGACCTGCATCCTCGGCCGCGCGCAACAAGGCCTTCGCCTTATTGACGCACTCATTGTGCTCACTCAACGGAATGGAGTCGAGGACAACCCCAGCGCCGGCTTGGGCATGGAGGACGCCGTCTTTCAAAACGCCCGTTCGAAGCGCAATGCACAAGTCCATATCGCCACCGGCAGAGAAATAGCCGACGCCGCCCGCATAGACACCACGACCATGGGGCTCTAGCTCGGCAATGATCTCCATCGCCCGCACTTTTGGGGCGCCAGAAACAGTGCCTGCTGGAAAGCCTGCGAGCAAAGCATCCAGCGCATCAAGGCCCGGCTTTAAGCTGCCCTCAACATTGGAGACGATGTGCATGACATGGCTATAGCGCTCGACCTTGAAACTCTCTGTAACGCGAACCCCGCCACGGCCAATACCGACAGGGCCATCATTGCCACCTGGTTTAGAGCGGGAGACGCGACCAACATCGTTGCGACCAAGGTCGAGCAGCATGAGATGTTCGGCCCGCTCTTTGGGGTCATTCAAAAGCTCTTCTGCCAAAGCTTCATCGAGGGCAGGGGTGGCCCCACGTGGTTTGGTCCCAGCTATCGGCCGCATTGTCACGGTGCCGTCGCGCAAGCGGACCAAGATTTCTGGGCTAGATCCCACAATATCAAAGCCGTCCATCCGTAACAGAAACAGGAAGGGCGATGGGTTAGTTCGCCGCAAAGACCGGTAGAGCGAAATCGCCGAACCCGAGAAGGGGGCGGAAAAACGCTGGCTCGGCACCACTTGGAAGATATCACCAGCGCGAATGTAGTCCTTGGCCGTCTCCACCTTCGCCATATAGGCTCCAGGGCTCATGTTCGGGATCGCTTCGCCTAAGGGGCTGGGCTTGGCGACGTAAGACGGCACGCGCAAGGGCGAAGGGCCGTCCAATGTGGCCCAAGCTTGTTCTAGGCGCGCACGACCCTGTTCATAGGCGTCACGGGCAGAAATCCCGGGCTTTGGACGCACAGGCGTCACCAAAAGCAATTCCTGCTTCACCCCGTCAAAGACGATCACAAGGCGCGGTCGAACCAGAAGCGCCTCGGGCACGCCAATGGGGTCAGGCGCTGTCTCAGGTAGTCGCTCGACCCGGCGCACGGTTTCATAGGCGAGATAGCCGAAGAGGCCTGCCGCAGGTGGCGGCAAATCACTTGGAAAGTCGAGGGCGCTTTCTGCGATCAAAGTGCGCAACGCCGCCAGTGGCTCTTCGCCACAAGGCACATAGTCGCCGACTTGGCCGGTTTCATCAATCACAGCCTTGGCCGCACCTGATTGATCGACCCGATAGATGAGGTCGGGGTCACAAGCAACGATGGAATAGCGCCCCCGTGTCTCCCCGCCTTCTACACTCTCAAACAAGCAAGAACCCAGACGGTCTGCGCCTAATTTGGCGATGGCCGAAACAGGTGTCTCTAGATCATCGATCCGTTTGGCACGTAAAGGCGTACCGCGCCCTTGCAGATAGGAAGCTTCAAACAGCTCAAAACTAGGTTCAATGGATAGCACGTTCGCCTACGGCTGTTTGGCCGGCACTGCGGCTTTGCTGGCGGCGGCGGTTTCTTCGGTATCACCCAAGGCGCGGCCCATCATTTTGGTGAAGAGCTGGGCCTTTGCGCGATCCCGGGCGACCCGTTCTAAGGACGCAATCAGGTCGCGCTGGACTGAGGCACGCACCGCAGTCTCGGCCTGAACCAAACGATCTGGAACCGTGCCTTCATCGTCCTTCAAGATGTCGTCGATCCGCACGACGGTGTATTCAACCCCGTTGGCGGTAGGCGCAAGGACCAGTTCACCCTTTTTCGCGGCAAACACAGCTTGGCTAAGCGCTTGGCCACCTTGGCCGCGCAAAAGCGGCTGGGTCTGCTTGGCGACGGGCAACTTATATTTCGCAGCCGCAGCTTCCATACTGGTCTTCTTCGCATCTGCCAAAATTTCCTTGGCTTTGGCTTCTGCCCGGACACGAATATCGCGACGAATCCACTCAGTCGTCAATTCGTTGCGGATTGCGGCGAATGGCGGTGGTGCAGCAACATTAATCGCATCAATACGGACCGCGACATAACGATCACCGGGAACCGGGGCCAAGTCCGACGTATCGCCTTTGCCGCCCGAAAATGCATCTTTCAGGACCGTTGGCGCTTCGACAAACTCAGGGGCAGGCTGTCCTGTTGCAGCCAGATTACCATCCGCAATCACGTCTTTGATTTGGACCAGTTGGAAGCCTGCTTTAGCGGCAGCAGCTTCGAGAGTTGCCCCTTCCGTGATCGCCTTATCATAGGCCTCGGTCGCATCGGTCAGCAGTTCGCCGGCTGCGGTTTGGCGTAGTTGCGTGCGGATTTCGACCGCAGAATCTTCAAACTTAGCCTCTTTGGCTGCCACAGCTTCGGTGACCTTGATCGCTGCGAAGGGTTGCAGCTTGGCTGCCACAACTTGCACATCGCCTTGCTTCATCTCGAAGGCAGCTTTGGCTACATTTTGATCGGGAATGCCGCCGATGGTCACGTTTGACAACACGACTGGTGAGGACAGGCCGAGTGATTTTGCAATGGCTGCGGGGTCTTCACCAGCACGCAAGCGGGATGCAGCTTGATCGGCCTTCACACGATCCGAGGCGACCAATTGAACCAAGCCGCGCTTTGCTGGCGATGAAAGACGTTCCTTGTTGCGGCCAAAAATCTCTTGAGCTTGGGCTTCATCCACCTTCACTTTGGCTTCGAAGTCAGCAAGACTTGCGACAACCATCGTTAGCGTGCGTGTTTCGGGCCGCATCAATTGGGCTTTGCTCTCATCATAGAGCGCTTTCAATTGAGCGTCGTTTGGCTGGCGTGGACCGCCGACAAAACCAGCAGGAACCGGAATAATAGTCACCATCCTGCGTTCTGTGCCATAGGCTAATGTCTGGCTGGCAAAGACGCGTGGGGCGCGGAAGCCTGAGCTAACGGCCAAAGTTAGACCTTGACGGGTCAGGTCAGAACGCACGCTGCCTTCGAACTCAACGGGGGTAAAGCCATTATCGCGCAAGGCCATCTGATAGGTATCTTGGCTAAAGCGGCGGGTGATTTGGTCTTGGAAGGCAGGGATTTTTGCAATCTCAGCCTGAACCACTGCGTTTGCCGCCTTAATGCCAAGGCCGTCGGTCATCGCTGCAAAGGCGCGGCTGGCGACCATTTGTTCCAGTACTGCGCTATCCAGACCTTGAGCGCGCGCCTCTTCGGTTGAGACATCGCGTTTCGCATCGGCCTTCGCGCGCTTCAAAAGGCGATCAAACTCTTTGCGGTACTCGTCCTGCGTAATCGACTTGCCAGCCACCTTGGCAACCGCATCCGGAGTGCCCCCGGTGAAGATATCATTGATCCCCCAGATCCCGAACGAGATTACCAAAAGGCCAATGATGATGCCGGAGACCCATGAACGGGCAAATTTTCGAAACGCGGTGAGCATGGAAGATCCTGATGAAAACTTACCTTAGCATAAGGATCGTTGGGAGAGGGGGCAAGGCAAGGCCTGCACAGCGCGGGCCTTGGACTGCAGGTCTCTATCTGGTGATTTGCAAAGTTCGAATCACCTGCCTATGCCAGACTGGAAATGATGTCTCAAAGATGGCGTCTACCCTTGCCTATGATGGAGAAAACTGTGGCAAAACTATTGGTCGGAAACTGGAAAATGAATGGGGTTAAGGCGGCTCTAGAAGAGGCAGTCTTAATTGCTGCTGCGGCTAAGACTGTCCAGAGCCAAGCAATCCAATTGGCCATTTGTCCGCCAGCTACGTTGTTATCGCGGTTAAGTGACATGACCTCTGGCACGGGGCTTTTGACCGGAGCGCAAGATTGCCATGCAAAAGTCTCTGGTGCCCATACCGGCGATATCTCTGCGGCTATGATCAAGGATGCAGGCGGGCATTTTGTCATTGTTGGCCATTCGGAGCGCCGCGCGGACCATGGTGAGACCAGCGACCACGTCCGGACCAAAGCCCACACCGCGTTGGAAGCTGGCTTAGTTCCCATTATTTGCGTCGGCGAAACCCGTGTCGAACGTGAAGCTGGCCAAGCTGAAGCCTTGGTTTTGGCCCAAGTTGAAGGTTCAGTGCCAGAGAGTTTCCCAGAAGGTGGGCTCGTCATTGCCTATGAGCCCGTCTGGGCAATCGGGACAGGCTTGGTTCCGAGCGCGGCTGATGTCTTGGCTATGCATGGTGCCATTCACAATAACTTAGTTGGTCGTTTTGGTGCCTTGGGAGCAAGCATCCGGCTACTGTATGGCGGCTCGGTCAATGGGCAGAACGCCAGCGACTTGTTGCATCTCGCCCATGTTGATGGAGCTTTGGTAGGTGGCGCGAGCCTCACAGCGGCTGGCTTTTTGAAGATTTTGCACGCGATCCAAGAATGAATTAATCATCGTAACGTCTTAGCAACAACCCTGTGTCAAAGGCTATGTCCGGATTAAGGGGTGAAATTCCTTTGGATAAGCAAAGACTCGCAGCTGCGACCGTGCTGATTTATGATCCCGTGCGCGGCAACATGCTGATGACACGCTCAGTTTTGCATGGGATTGGGTTCCGCCGCATCGAGGGGATGACCTCGCTGCGCGAATTGACCCGCCGTTTGCGCGACGTCGACATTTCTCTTTTGGTTATCGAAGCAACTGAATATCATAGCGATGTCGTTGAGCTTTTGCGCGCGCAGCGACTTGGCGAGTTGGGCATAAATCCCTTCATTCCCGTTATTGCGACGCTTTGGGCAGGCTCAACCGATTTGGTTGCTGATTTGATGAATGTTGGTTGTGATGATGTGCTGTTGCGGCCATTTTCTCAAATTCAGGCTTTGGAACGGGTGCGCGCCATTATTTCGGGGCGCAAACAATTTGTTGTGACCTCTGATTATGTCGGGCCTGATCGCGGTCGCTCATCAAAGAATCAAATGGCACCTGAGACTTTCGACCCGCCCAACACGTTGCGCGACCGCGTTGTGATGAGCAATTTTGATCCTGTAGCCCAATCAGAAATACTGGCGGCCGCCCGGCGAAAAGTCGACCAAGATCGGTTGGCCAAGCTTGCTCGTCGCATTGCTATGGCCGCAGAAGTCATTATCCAAGCCCAAGGGCGAGGGGATGCAAACGCAGGCTTTGTTGTTGATTTGCTCGAAAGTTCTGCAGAACTTGTCCGTGCTGCTAAGCGTCTCGACATTGATGAAGTGCAAGAGATTGCCCTGGTGCTCGAAAATGTGGCCGCGCGAACCAGTGCACCGGGGCCAGAACGTGTCGAAAATGCCAATCTAACACGTCAACTCGCACTGGCCCTCTATGTCGCTTACGCGGTTGAGGGCGGAGATGCTTTTAAGGCGGAATTGGAGACCACTTTGGACAAAGTCCGGGGTCGGTTGGACAAGGCGAAAGAGCGTGCGAAACGCCGCCATACCCTGGCGCTGTCGTTGGTCTCTTGAAGTTCGGCCTCGAAAGAGCGACATAGCAGCCCTAAGCGCAGGGTTTTGCGCCCCATCCATTCACCTTTAGGCCCGTTCCATGTTCATCCAAGCTGTTCTCATTCTCCACCTGCTGATTTGTTTGGCGCTCATTGGTGCCATTTTGCTGCAGCGTTCGGAAGGCGGCGGGGCCTTGGGCATGGGCGGTGGTCCGTCCTCCATGATGTCAGGGCGTTCAGCCGCGAACTTTATGACGCGCACGACCACTTTGTTGGGTGCGGCGTTTCTGGTCACCAGCGTCACATTGACCATTATGAACAAATCCGCGACTAAACCTGCGGATTCCTTGATGCAGGATGGCCGCACCAAGGACGGTATTCCGACTAAGGGCATTGATCTGTCTGTGCCAGCGGCCCCGACAAACGCCATCGCGCCTATTCCTGCAGCACCGGCTGGCGGCATCCCTGCTTCGGCACCATCCGCACCCCAGCCAGCGCCCTTATTCCCGGCTACACCGGCGGCACCTGCTACCGAGCCAACACCGGCAGAAAAAAAATAAGCGGCTAACCCCCATTTCTTTCCAGTGGCGCCTCTTCCCTTTTGCAGGCGTTGCGGCTTAGAACGACCTCCCATGACCCGATATGTGTTCATCACTGGGGGCGTGGTTTCCTCGCTCGGAAAAGGCATTGCATCAGCCGCGTTAGGCGCGCTGCTGCAAGCTCGTGGCTATAAAGTGAGGCTGCGTAAACTCGATCCATATCTCAATGTCGATCCCGGCACGATGAGCCCGTATCAACATGGTGAAGTCTTTGTGACCGATGACGGCGCAGAGACGGACTTGGATTTGGGTCATTATGAGCGCTTTACCGGCGTTTCCGCTGCCAAAGCGGACAATATCACGACCGGGCGCATCTATCAGGAAATCATCGCCAAAGAGCGCAAGGGTGAGTTTTTGGGAGCGACCATCCAAGTCATTCCCCACGTCACCAATGCGATCAAAGACTTTGTCTTGTCCGATGCAGGTGACGCCGACTTTGTGTTGTGTGAAATTGGCGGCACGGTTGGCGACATCGAGGGCCTGCCGTTTTTTGAAGCCATCCGTCAACTTGGCCAGCAATTAGATCCTCAGCAGGCGGTGTATATTCACCTGACGCTGCTGCCCTACATTCATACGGCTGGCGAAATGAAAACCAAGCCGACCCAGCATAGCGTGAAGGAATTGCGCTCGATCGGTATTCAGCCCGATATTCTGATTTGTCGTGCCGACCGCCCGATTCCAGAAGATGAGAAGCGCAAGATCGCGCTCTTCACCAATGTGCGTGCCAGCGCGGTGATCCAAGCCCTCGATTCGGCGCACATTTACGACGTACCAATGGACTATCACGCCGAAGGCTTAGACCGCGAAGTTCTGCGCCGCTTTGGCATTGTGGATGCGCCAGAGCCCGATCTGACGAAATGGGAAGCCATTTCTAAGCGCCTGCGTGCCCCTGATGGGGATGTGACGATTGCTGTCGTTGGCAAATATACCGCCATGAAAGATGCCTATAAGTCTCTGATTGAGGCCCTGCATCACGGTGGTTTGGCCAATGATGTGAAGGTGAATATCAATTGGGTTGATGCGCGCGCTTTTGATGCTGACCAAGAGTTGCTGACGGCAGAGCTTGAAGGCGTGGATGCGATTCTGGTCCCGGGTGCCTTTGGCGATTCCGGCGCTGAAGGCAAGATCAAAGCGGTCCAGTTTGCCCGCGAACGAAAGATCCCCTTCTTTGGCATTTGCTTTGGGATGCAGATGGCTTGCGTAGAGGCCGCTCGCAATATGGCTGGCATTTCTGAAGCCTCGTCGACTGAGTTTGGCCCGACCAGTGAGCCTGTGGTTGGTTTGATGACCGAATGGGTAAAAGGCAATGAACGCCAGTTGCGCGGGGAAGAGACTGACCTGGGCGGCACCATGCGTCTGGGGGCTTATCCTGCCGTATTGAAGCCCGACTCCGTGGTCTCGCGTGCTTACGGTGGAGCTTTGAGCATTCAAGAGCGCCACCGCCACCGCTATGAAGTCAATATGGACTATCGAGAGACCCTTGAAGCGCAAGGCCTTGTTTTCTCTGGTGTGTCACCCGACGGCGTTTTGCCTGAGATTGTTGAGCGAGCCGATCATCCTTGGTTTGTTGGCGTTCAATATCACCCCGAACTCAAGTCGCGTCCTTTTGAACCTCATCCTCTGTTTGCGGACTTTGTGCGCGCCGCTTTGGTTCAGAACCGGTTGGTTTAGGGCTGCCGGGTACGATTTGGCAGTTTAAAGAGCTTACATGAGGTTTGATCCAACAGGATTGAACGCCCACTACGTTTTCGACCGGTCTGATTTCGCTTTACATCGCCAAATATAGCCTTAGGGTTGTGAGAATGGTGAGAGGTTTGTGATGTCTGCATATAAGATTGAACCATTGCAGGATTGGGAATGGGGATATCGTGCTGCGGTGCGTCTCATGTGGCACCACCGTTGGGTAATGGTCCCGCTAACGCTGGCTGCATTGGTCTTTGGCCATATTATTCCGGCGCAGCTTGACGGTTTGATGAGTGGCAACTTGTCATTTTCGTTGCCAGGGCTTGAATATCTCAAGCCACAGCAAATCACAGATTTAATTACCAATAGTGCCATGATCATTGCGATGGTTACTTTATATCTCAAGTCAGCTGAAGTGGTCACAAGTTGGCGAACCGGGGGAATTGGGCTGCTTGTGATCATGTCGTCGGAGTTCGCTGCCTTTGTGGGTTATAGGACCATGAGGGCAGTCATGGAGGCACTCGAGCATCCTGCCGCGCAGGGATTGATCTATTTTGCAATGATTGCGCTTGTCATAGCCTATGTAAATTACACCTTCTGTCTAGCCGCTCAGGTTTTAATAGATGGGAAAATGAGTTTAGCCCGATCCTATAAGGGTGTGGCGCGTCGTGAGTGGCGTCTTTGGTTTTCTATGCTTTTGCTGTTTGCTCTTGCAGTGCCGATTTGGGGCCTGAGCAGCATGGAAGAACTGATCGGTGAACATACTCCACAAGCTCTAACGCTGCTGCCTTACTTAGAGGGCGGCCTTAACTCCTTTGTTTGGGCGCTCTCGTCGATGGCTGCCGCCGCACTCAGCACGATCTGGTTTCTCCACCCCCGTGTCCAACCCCCCGAGGAATCCACCACTTGGGAAGTGCCAACTATAACTCAGCCGAGTTGAGGTAGGAGAGATTCAAGTCCCACTGACCTAGTGTCTTGCAATTGCGGAAGAGCGCGCGTAGAGACGCGCTTCAGTTTTACTGGCGGCTCTTACCGGGGCCGCCTTATCTTTTGAAATGGAACCTGCATCATGGCAGTGCCTAAGCGCAAAACTACTCCTTCTCGCCGCGGTATGCGTCGTTCGCACGATGCGTTGGGCGTGAATTCCTATGTGGAAGACAAGGATTCGGGCGAACTGCGTCGTCCACACCATATCGACCTGAAGACCGGCATGTATCGTGGCCGTCAGGTGCTGACTCCTAAGGAAGATTAAGTCTTTCTGTTCTTTTCTTGTGGAAAAGCCCTGCCAATTGGCGGGGCTTTTTTCGTTTACAGCGTCAGCCTGCTCGACTTCCCTGCAGCTCTTGGTACATCTGCGCACCACTAGTTTTCGGCGGGGGATGTCATGCGGGTTTATTCGGGATTAATTGGGCTAGCGCTCGTGTTGGCAGGCCCCGCGTGGGCGGACGCACAAAAGCCGGTTGAAGCACTTGACCTGTATCGTCTTGAACAGCCGATTGATCCGCAATTGTCGCCCGATGGCAAACAGGTCGCTGTTTTGCGCCAGACTCGCGACATTCAGACCGACCGTGTTCAAACCGACCTTTGGCTAGTGCCCGTGCCCGGAAGCGGTGCATCCGACGTGCGGCGTCTTTTGGTTGGGGCCGACCGCGCGCCATCCACCGTACGCTGGTCACCTGACGGCAATGCGCTGGCCTTTGTTGGCAAGGACGGCACTAAGTCGCAAATCTTTGTGCTCGATTTAAAGGATGGCCTAGCCAAGCCGCGCACCACTTTGAAGTTCCCGCCCAGCTCCCTGTCCTGGTCGCCCGATGGCAAGAGAATCGCTTTTGTGAATCTGGTCGAGGAAAAGCCTGAGGCGATCTACAAGCTACCGGAGAAGCCAGAAGGCGCGACTTGGGCGGCCCCTGCGCGTGTGGTGCGCACCTTTCCCTATCGCACCGATCCAGAAGGCTGGCTGACGCCAGGCGACTATCAGGTCTTCACCCTCGAAGTGGCGACTGGGGCAGTCACACAAGTGACCAGTGGCAGTGGTGATTGGGGCCGCGAGGATGGCCAGCCCGCTTGGACGCCCGATGGGCAATTCGTGCTCGTCAGCGGCAACCCCGCCCCAGACGCGCATCTAAAGCCTGTGCAATCTGACCTCTATGCTTGGCCCGCGGCCGGTGGCGGGACACCGCGCCAACTCACAACTTATGACGGCTTTGAAAATAGCCCAGCGGTTAGCCCAGACGGAAAAACCCTAGCCTATGTCGGCTGGCGTAACCGGCAGACTTCGTTTCAGCGCACGGATGTGTTTGTTGCCACCCTTCCTGCGACGGGTCCGGTTACCCAAGCGCGGAACCTGACCTTGAAGCTCGACCGCCCCACCAGCCAGATTAGCTGGCGCAAGGATGGGCGGGGCGTCAACTTTCTCTATCAAGATGTCGGCATCAGCCGCGTTGGCTTTGCGCCTTTAGAGGGTGCCGTCAGCGTCACCACGCCTGAAGTCGGAAACACACGCCTTCTTCTCCCTTCGTCCGGTGGCAGCTATTCCACCGATGGTATCAAGACCGTGTATCCGAGCGTCGAAGCCGACCGCCCTGCGAATTTGGCGCTGTGGTCGCAAGGCAAAGAGACCATCCTGTGGGATATGAACGCGGCTTGGCGGGCAGGTAAATCCATTGGCAAGCTGGAGGAAATTTGGACGCCGTCATCTGCAGATGGCCGAAAAGTGCATGGCTGGATCCTCTACCCACCCAACTTCGACCCCAGCAAGAAATACCCCTTAGCGATGGATATTCATGGTGGCCCGCATACCGATTACGGCCCGATGTTCTCCATCACCCATCACCTATATGCGGCGGCTGGCTATGTGACCATTTTCACCAATCCACGTGGCTCAATCGGTTATGGCGAAGAGTTCGCGAACCTGATCAATCTTTGTTACCCTTGTCAGGACCATGATGATCTGATGAGCAGTGTCGATGCCGTCATCGCGCGCGGCTTTATTGATATCAACCGTCTGTATATTGGCGGTGGTTCGGGCGGGGGCGTGCTGTCATCTTGGGCCATTGGTAAAACCAACCGCTTTGCCGCAGCCTCGGTCAAGCGGCCTGTGATCAATTGGACTTCAGAAGCTTTGACCAGCGATATTGGCGCGGTTGTCACCAGCTATTGGTTTGAAAAGAAACCTTGGGAAGAACCTGAGAAGTATTGGGCCCGCTCGCCTTTGTCGCTGGTCGGTAAAGTTCGTACGCCGACGATTATCATTACTGGCGAAAGCGACTATCGCACGCCGATGAGTGAAAGCGAGCAATATTTCCAAGCCCTTCAATTACAAGGCGTCGAAAGCGCCTTGGTGCGCCTGCCGGATGCCGGCCATGGTTTCGGCCGCCCCAGCCAATGGCTGGCTGCAATCATGAGCACAATTGGCTGGTATGATAGCCACTCGAAGAAGGCAGAGTAGGGGGCTTTCATCTCTGTCATCAAGTCAGTCCACATCTCATATGCTGAACTGACTTGATGACATGCTTAGGTTGAAATCAAAAAAGGGGCACGGCAGAACACTGCCGAGCCCCAATCTTTCAGAACTTAATCTCGCGACTAGTGCTTGTAGCTAAGCTTCAAATAGTAGAAGCCGCCGTTGAAGCCCGCAGGCGCTGAGACGGAGTACTTCGCGCCAAGGATGGTCGCGTAAGGGTTGCTGGTTGGGTAGCTGTCAAACAAATTGTCGGCACCCACCGAGATCTTCAACTTGTCGGTCAGGTCGTACCCAACTTCGGCGTCGAAGGTGACTTGTGCGTCCGCATAGATCGGCAGCGTTGGGTCATCGGCATGTGGGTCGTAGAATTCGCCGAAATAGTTCAGACGAGCCGAAACGCTCCACTTGTCTTGATAGTGGTTGATCGAGATGTTGCCACGATACTTGGGCAAGCCTTGCTCAAGCTGCAACAGACCTGCTGAACCATCGGCTTCGATACCGGCCAGACGCTCACCACGGGTGATGTCGGTTTCGGTCCAGTTGGCTACCAAGTTCAAGCTGGTCTTGCCGCCGAACAGGTCGAGCGGATAGGACGCAACAAAGTCAACGCCTTGGGTGGTGCTGTCCACGCCGTTGACGAAGTATTTGAAGTTGGTGAAGTCCGAGGTCAAACCACCAATCGCGTTGACAGCGGCTAATTGAGTCGGCGTCAAAGCAGCAATTTGTGCTGGCGTCAAAGGTACGCCCGAACGCAAACGAATACGATCTTCCATCTTGATGTTGAAGTAGTCGACGGTAAGTTTCAGGCCGCCGAGGTCCAAAGCACCACCCAAGGAGAAGTTCTTGGATTCTTCAGGCTTCAAATCCTTGCCGCCCAACAATTGACCCAAGACGCTGGTTGGCGATACTGTACCAGTGTTTGCCAAAACGCCGCCGATCAAGCTCGTTGTGGTGTTTACTACATTAGCTTGGCCTGGGGTTGGTGCGCGGAAACCGGTCGAGTAGGTCGAGCGCAAGGTCAACACATCGGTAGCCCGTAACAAGCCAGAAAGCTTGTAATTGGTGGTTTGGCCGAAAGTGTCGAAATCCTCAGTACGGACGGCCGCACCCAAAACCAATTTCTCGGTCACGTCAGCTTCCAAGTCGATGTAGAAAGCGGTGTTGGTCCGGTCCCATACGCCAGCGTCAGAGGGACGGAAGCCGTTGAAGCCGTTCGAACCGATTGAGAAGCCTTGGTTCACATAAGGACCAACGGTGTAAGAAGCCGCATCCCCTGCAATCAACTCAAACTCTTCATTGCGCCATTCAAAACCACCAGCGATGTTCAGGTCGGAAGCAAAGCCTTTGACTGGAACGGCATAGCTCAAGTCGATGTTGAAGTTCTTTTCAGTTTGAATTTGCTGACCTGGGGTGAACTCGGTTGGCGAGTTGGGGCCCAAGGATGCGTTGATTGTGTTGTTGATATGGAAGGTCACATCGTTACGACCGGCGCTGAAGCTGACGTCATAGTTCAACTTGCCAACACTGCCTTTGGTACCAACAGCACCGGCATAATCCACCAACTCGCCGCCAAAGCGTGGCGTGAAGCCGCCGGGGAATTTCTCGATAAAGGCAAAGCAGGTTGGGTCTGATTTGATTTGCGCAATCAGGGCTGCTTCGTTCGCTGCACCCACGCGGATCACTGGGCAGGTGGTGCCTGTGCCTGGGGTGGTGTCAGCAATCAGACGGGTCGTGCCACCATCGTTGGAGAACACGCCACCGCGAGTGTTTGGGTTACGATAGTAAAAGCCACCATCGGTTTCGCGTGTGCCATAATTACCGAAGGCATAGATGCTGCGGCCATTGCCAAGGTCGAAGCCAGCGTTGACGAACGCTTTATAGTCGCTCTTCAGCTCTGGCTGACCCCAGATTTGAGCTGGGTTCGGGATAGAGGTATTGCCAGCAGCGGCCAAAGCAGCTGCGTCGCTACGCTGGACCGAGCGGCTGGTGGCACCGTTTTGACGATACTCAAGGCTGATGTTGGCAAAGCCATTCTCGCCAAGGCCAAGGCCGAAATTGCCAGCGACTTGATAGCTGGTGCCATCGCCTTCGTAGAATTGGCCGTATTTGGCTTCAACTTCTGCGCCTTCCGAATCGGTGCGCAAGATAAAGTTCATCACGCCGGCGATTGCATCAGAGCCATATTGAGCCGCAGCACCATCGCGCAGGACTTCAACTTGCTTTAGGGCAATGCTGGGGATTGAAGAAATATCTGGACCCTGTGCACCGTCAGATACACCACCGCCCAAGAAGTTGATGACAGCTGCGCGGTGACGGCGCTTACCATTGACCAGAACCAGGGTTTGGTCTGGCGCCAAGCCGCGCAAGTTGACCGGACGGACGATCGACGATGCGTCGTTGATCGCTTGGGTGTTCACGTTGAAAGATGGAACCAAATTGCGGATCAGGTTGGAAGTGTCGGATTCACCTTGCTTGGCGATTTCGGCACCACCGATAATGTCCACAGGTGCGGGGGTGTCAGCAGCAGAGCGCGACACGCGGCGCGTACCCGTAACAATGATCACTTCTTCAGCGGCTGGTTCTTCAGCTGTTGTGGTCGCCGCTTGGGCGATGGCGAATTGGGGAGCGGCTACGATCAGCGCCGAGGCAACTGACAGGGCCAGCAAGCTCGCGCCGCTCAGTTTCGTCGTTTTTTTCATGGATGTTTTATCCTTAATTGTGACTTCTCGAAGTCAGTTTTGTAAAAACACTGACTGTCCGTCGTTATCTCACAAAAATGTTATGACAAGTCGCGCACCGTCACAATTTCTGAAATTTGGCACGAAACTCCGGTTGAGAGCGACTTTGATTCAAAATTGTTGCAGAACGGTCACAAATTTGTGAGGTCCATGCACTGAAATTGTGCAATCGATTGGCAGAAGTTTTGGGCAAAGGCTTGAATCGGGCTTGGCCTATTCGGCGGAGATCAAAGCCTCTGCGCGACTCAAATCTACGCTTACCAATTGAGACACGCCGCGCTCAGCCATGGTGACGCCAAATAGGCGGTCCATACGGGCCATTGTGATAGGGTGGTGAGTGATAACGATGAAGCGGGTTTCCGTCCGCTGACGCATTTCATTCAACAGGCGGCAGTACCGATCAACGTTTGAATCGTCTAAGGGCGCGTCAACTTCGTCCAGCACACAGATGGGCGAAGGGTTTGATAGGAAGATCGCAAAGATCAGGGCCGAGGCCGTAAGTGCTTGTTCCCCACCACTCATCAGGGTCAGGCTTTGCAGTTTTTTTCCAGGCGGGCAGGCATAAACTTCCAAACCACCGCCCAACGGATCATCGCTCTCGGTTAAGCGCAATTCAGCCGTGCCGCCGTCAAATAGCGCCTCGAACAGGACCCGGAAGTGGCCATGCACGGTATCAAAAGCTGCTATCAGGCGTTCCTTGCCCTCTTCATTGATCTGGTCGACGCCACCGCGCAGCTTGGCAATGGCCGAAGTCAGATCGTCCTTGTCGGCAACCAGGGCGTCTAAACGGGCTTCTTGCTCGGCTACTTCTTCATCCGCTCGCAAATTGACGCCACCGATAGCTTCTCGATCATAGAGAAGTTTGGCTAGTCTTTGCTCGGTCGCGTGGATCGTGGTCTGGTCAAAGGCTTCGCCCATAGCCGCCCGCGCGCGACGTTCGCAATCGGCGGGCTCTAACTGCAGGGCGCGCTTAATCTCATCGCTTAATTCCTGCAGCCGATCTGTGGCAGCTTCCGTGCGAATTGTCGCGGCAGCGCGGGTCTCTCGCGCTGTTGACAGGGTTTGGCTGGCCAAGCGGTCTTGGTCGCGCAGGCTTCGGATGGTGGCTTCAGTTTGGCTCAAAGCATCATCAGCTTTGGCTTTACGGGCTTGAGCGGCTGGCACGTGGGACAATAGCTCGCGCTGGCGCTTTTCAATTTCGATCGGCGCATCCGTGGCGGCTTGTTTGCGCGTCATCGCTTTGGCGCTTTCTTGGTCCAACTCAGAAAGACGCGCTTCGGCTGCCTTTAAACGCGTTTGCCACGAAGCCAAATCACGCTTTAAATTGGCTTCTTGGCTATCGCGCGCTTGTGCGCGGGACAGGATTTGGTTCAAGCTTGCTTGCGCCTGATTGGCCCCGGCCCGTGCACTTTGCGCTTGGCCTTGAACCTCGTCTAAGTGGCTCGTGTCTTCTTCTGGCGGCAAGGCGGCCAAGAGATCGGCTGCCACATCCACAAGCAAGCTTGCTTGGCTTCGCTCTTCCGCAGCGGCGGCGGCGCTGACCTCTGCTTGTTCAAAGCTTGCGCGCGCGCGCGCAAAATCTGCCTCTAGGCGGGCAATGCGGTCTCGTGCCCCGGCAACGGCTGCAAACGCGCGTGGGGCTTCCGCACGCGCGTGGCGGGCTTGGGCCCGTTTTTGATCTGCCTTTGCGCGTGCTTCAGCGGCAGCTTTAGCAAAGCCTTGGGCGGTTTCTTGCGCCGCTGGGACTTGGCCCCGCAGGGCTTCAAGACGGGTCCGTTGTTCAAGTTCTACAGCGGCTGAGGAAACAGCATCTTTGCGACGGACAAACCCGTCCCAGCGCCGCATGTCACCTTCCAAGGTCACAAGTCGCCCTCCGGTCGGCAAGTCTTTTAGGCGGTCAAACAGGGCGCTATCGACGAGGCCGATCCCCGCCAGCCGCGCTTCCAGTTGGGGCGGCACTTGCGTGATAAAGGCAGTCAGCGCGGTGACCCCATCAGGCCATTCAAAGCCGCGCACCTCTTGACCCGTCCAAGCGGCTGGCGCGTTCGCATCAAGGGCTGCTTGTAATTCATCGCCAAAGGCAGCAGCTACTGCGCGCTCATAACCCGCTTGGGGACGAATGGTGTCGAGAACCTTGGCCCAAGAGCCGGCGACTGGCTTTTTGGTCATGGCCTCTAGGGCTTTGAGTTCTGACGTTAGTCGATCAAGCTGGTTTTGCGCTTGGCGGGCGGCTTCGCGCGCCTCTGTCTCGTGGCTCGCTGCTTCTTCAGCTTCTTTCTCACTCTGGTCTGCGCGCTCTGCGGCTGCATTTGCAGCCTCCGATATGGCTTCGGCTTCTTTGCGCGAAATGATCAGGACATCGTCGTTCGGTAGGGCTTGGCGCAGCCTCGCCACCTCAGCCTCGATGCGTGCAACAGCCTCTTGCCGACGACGGAGCTGTCCCTTGGCATCTTCAAAAGCGCGCGTCTGTGCATTGCGTTCAGCGACAGCGGCAGCGCGCTGCGATATGGCCGCGGTCAAAGTGGCCTCAGCAGCCTCGCGTATCTCATTCGCCTGCGCTGTCGCGGCCTTTGCCCGCTCGATCTCGCCATCCAAAGCGCTGCGGTCAGGCAGGTTTGCCAGAGCTTCCGTGACCTGTTGGAGATTCTGGTTGGCATCTTCAAACAGGGTTTGTTCGCGGGCTTTATCGTTGCGAATGCGAACAAGGTCGCCTTCAGCGGCCTGCAAGGCATCCCGCGCACTTTGCAAATCGCGCTCGCACGCGATGCGTTGACCCTCAAGTCGGCGCAGGAGGGCTTCGGCTACAGCCTGTTCTTCGCGAAGACTGCCCAAACTTTCGTCTGAGTTCTCTGCTGCCGCAGCGGCCTTATTGGCAGCCAAGGTGGCGTCTGCCAGCTCTTGTTCGGCTTTGCGCTGGTTTTCTTGCGCTAGAGTCAGGGCGGATTGGGCTTCGTTGTAGCGCTGCGCGAACAGGAAGGTTTCCAGCGTGCGGATTTCCTCAGCGACTGCACGATACTTTGTCGCTTGGCGGGCTTGGCGACGCAGACCATTCAATTGGTCCTGCATCGCTTGAATGACATCGTCGAGCCGCTCTAGATTTGTCTGCGCGCCGCGTAGTTTCAGTTCAGCTTCATGGCGGCGTGTATAAAGACCGGAAATGCCTGCCGCCTCTTCCAAAATCCGGCGCCGGTTTTCAGGCTTGGCATTGATCAATTCGCTGACTTGGTTTTGCCGGACCAAAGCAGGGGAATTCGCTCCCGTAGACGCATCGGCAAACAGAAGCTGCACATCTCGCGCGCGCACTTCTTTGCCATTGATCTTGAAGCTAGAGCCAGCAGCCCGACGGATTTTCCGCGAGACTTCCAAAACCGGGTCTTGATCAAATGGGGCAGGGGCGCGGCCTTCGCGATTATCCAGGCTGATAACCACCTCGGCAATGTCCCGGGCAGGGCGCTTATCGGTGCCCGCGAAAATCACATCATCCATCTCGCCGCCACGCAGCGCGCGGGCCGACGTTGCCCCCATGACCCACCGCAGGGATTCAAGAATATTGGATTTGCCGCAGCCGTTAGGACCAACAATGCCCGTGAGGCCCGGCTCGATCTTTAGATGCACCGGGTCCACAAAGGACTTAAACCCGACCACGCGTAGATCGGTTACCCTCATGGCTTTTTAGCCTTAGGTTTGACCTTTGGTGGCGTTTTGGCCTTAGCTGGCTTCGCAGCGGGTTTGGGCGGCAGGGTAGCAAGGGCGGCATCTAAGGCCCGGCCTACGCCTTCAACATCATAAGGTGGAGCCAGAAGGGTGGCACCCTTGGCGGTTTGTATGAAGAGCGTGGGGGTGCTTTGAACCCCCATTTCCTCGCCCTTCACAGATTGTTGATTGACGGCATCAGCATGGGATTGGGTGAGCAAGCACACATCTGCTTGGGCTGCATTCATGCCGCTTGCTTCGGTAAAGATCGAATAGACCGCATCCTTCGCGCCGGTTCCTTGCTGGGCGGCGTCAAAGATGACCTGTTGCTGTTGGAAGAAAGCATCCACGACACGATGATAAGCCTTAGGCCCTGCACATCGGGCTAAGCTATGCAGGGGATAAGAAAGCCCCATGGGTGGGGTTGGAAAGGCGCGAAACACATAGCGGACGCGCCCTGTGTCGACATAAGTCGCCTTTATCCTGGGTAAGACTTGGTTATTGAAGTCGGCGCAATGCGAACAGGTGAGGCTGCCATATTCCAGCAGCGTAACCTGCGCGCGTTTTGATCCTAATGGCCAATCCGCCACAGGTGCCGGAGCAGCAGGTGCTTGTGCTTTCGCCGCTGATGTTTTCGGCTTTTGCTTAGCCACCGCCCAATCGCTTGGCACCGCCAAACCGGCGAGCCCTGCGACTAGGCAAGCAGCCGCCCGTGCCTGCCAGTTTATGGCGCGGCTCCAGTCCTGCAACGGGCGGCGTTGGTGCAACGGCGTATGACCTTACTTCGCCTTAGCCAGTGCCGCGTCGAGTGCCTTGCTGACATCATCGGCAGTCATTTCGCGACCGCCTGGGGCTTCGAAGCTCTCACCATTGATGAAGATCGCTGGGGTGCCCTGCACACCCGCTTTGACGCCGCCTTCTTGCACTTCCACCAAGACTTTGAGCAGATCCTGATTGGCCATGCAGGCGTCAAACTGGGACTCATTCATACCAACCGAAACCGCGACGTTCAAAAGCGCTTGTTTGGCGCCCGAAGGGCCTTGGGCTTGTGTGACTAAATCCGTTTGCCCGCGCATCAAAGCGTCGATGACTTGGTCGCGCTTCTCACCACCTGCACACCGCGCCAACAAATGGCCAGCAGTTGCCAGTTCAACCGGCATGGTTGGGAATTCGCGGAACACATACCGCACTTTTCCGGGCGTGATGTACTTTTCTTTGATCGTTGGCAGAACGTTGGTGTGGAAGTTCGCGCAATGTGGGCACGTGATGGAAGCATATTCAATCATCACCACTTTGGCATCCTTAGAGCCCATGGGAAAATCGCTGGCGGTCTCGAGTGCGCTGCCTGGCGCACCCCCAGACTTGCCGCCAGCCGATGGGCTACATGCGCTCAAAGCCAAAGCTGCGGCAACGACGGCGAATTTGGCTGCAAAACCAAAAGTGCGGTATTGTATAGACATCTGGTCACTCCTCTTGCGCCTGCATCGTATGGAGGCGAGGCCGCTTTGTCATCCTAAGAGCCCTTATCGGGCAAGGTCATCACTTAGTCGATAGATGCGGTGGCTTCGGCCAACCGAGTCAAGGCTGCTTTCAAGCTTGGTTGTGTCACCTGTTCAAGCTGTTCATCCAGTTTTCGCTGCTCAGTGGCGTTCAATTTTCGTTTAGTCGCTGTGGCTGGTGCCTTCACTGCTTGTTTCAATGGCGCGCGAACTAAGGACAACTTCTTGATTTTGCTGGCCCCGGCGAGACGAACTAGTCCGATAATTTCAGTTGATCGCATCGAAAGCAGGGGGGCTGCTGCGGCAACGACCTTTAGAACCAGTGTTTCGCCTTTTATCTGATCTGGCTGACAAATGGTTGCAATCTTGTCACCCACAATCTCGGCCCAACGAGTTTGTAGCTCTCGTGCGGTCATGCCCGCTTTGCGTTGATCCTGTGGGACCAAATTAGCGATGAGGCGCGCTACTGGCGGTGGCCCTGCCCAAACGGGTTTGCCACGCCGTTGCGACAGCCATGCCGCCGCTGCAACCTCTAAGTTCGGGTCAAAGCTGTGGTCGTCGTGATCCGGCAAAGGTTGATCGGGCATTAGGGATACTTACCCTATTCAACGCCACTCTGCGAGGCCCTGATGTATTTGAGGCGCGAAGCAGTTAGGGACGGGTCATGGACAAACCGCCGCCTGATATAATTGCCGTCCTGCGACTCCAATTGCTGGCTTGGTATGACGTGCATGCACGTCAACTGCCGTGGCGCGTCCCGCCGGCTGAGGGCCAAGCAGGGCGACGCCCGGACCCTTACCCGGACCCTTACCATGTGTGGCTATCGGAAATCATGTTGCAGCAAACCGGGGTTGTTACGGTTAAGCCCTATTTTGCTGCCTTTCTGGCGCGCTATCCGAAATTGGAAGACTTGGCCGCCGCGCCTTTGGACGATGTTTTGGGCCTATGGGCGGGGCTTGGCTATTATGCCCGGGCTCGCAATCTGCATGCAGGGGCCAAAGCGGCTGCTGCATTGGGCGGATTTCCAGCCTCTCTAACGGGCTTGCTCGCGATCAAGGGCATTGGCCCCTATACGGCCGCAGCGGTAGCGGCCATCGCCTTTGACTTGCCCCATGTGCCAGTGGACGGAAATGTTGAGCGGGTTTTGTCGCGCCTGTGGTTGATTGAGGCGGCTTTGCCTGCAGCTAAACCTGTCTTTCGCGACGCGGCTTCTAAGTTTGAGGATCCCCATAGGCCAGGGGATTTCGCTCAAGCGATGATGGACCTAGGGGCGACAATTTGTACGTCACGGAACCCGGCGTGTGGGCTTTGTCCGTGGTCTGGAAGTTGTGCCGCTTATGCGAACGGATCTGCGGCTGACTATCCCAAAAAGCAAGCCAAAAAGGCTAAGCCCGTTCGTTTTGGAGTCGCCTTTGTTTACCTCGATCCTAACGGTGTTTTGGTTCGGCGCAGACCGAATGAAGGCCTGTTGGGTGGCATGTTGGAGGTGCCGAACTTAGCTTGGCGCGATACGCCTTATGAGAAGTCGGAAATCGTGACTTCGGAAATTGATCCAAAAGCCACGTGGATTGAGGGTGAATCTGTTCGCCACATCTTCACCCATTTCGAGCTTCGGATGCGCGTTTTCACTATCCAGACCGCCAATCCACCAAGCTTGGACGGCTATCATCATTTAGCATTGGGCGCTTTGGCTACAGCGGCTCTACCCAGTCTGATGCAGAAGATAATCGCCTCGGGTCAACGCGCACTCAGTCCCACTTTATAGGCGGCCCGTTGCGATTTTTAGCTTCTAGGCCGCCATGCGAGCGCGCATTTCACGCCGCAACGTGTCAATTGGGACGAGCCCAGAATCGGTACGTAAATGCCAATAGGTCCAGCCATTGCAGGCAGGGGCGTGTTGAACCTGTGCACCCACCCGATGGATCGAGCCAACCATTTCCCCTGCCATGATCGAGCCATCGGCGCGCACACGGGCCGCTACATCGCCGCGCGGCGAGTATATTGCATCACCAGCCCGCAACAGGCCTTGTTCCACAATGGTGCCAAAGGGTACGCGGACCTCGTCCTTTTTCGACTTCATGACGGCGAGGTCGTCGAGATGGCCGGGCTCAACTCGCGAAATGCGTTGCTCAGCGGCCAAGGCATAGCCAGCGTCACGCTCTAAGCCGATCCAACGGCGTCCTAAGGCTTTAGCGACTGCTCCTGTGGTGCCAGAGCCGAAGAAGGGGTCTAAGATCAGATCGCCTGGCTTGCTGGCGGCCATCATGATGCGATGCAGCAGAGCTTCTGGTTTTTGTGTCGGGTGCACTTTTTTGCCAGACACATCCTTCAAGCGCTCCTGCCCAGAGCAAATGGGGATGGACCAGTCAGAGCGCATTTGTAGGTCGTCATTGAGGACCTTCAGTGCATCATAATTGAAGGTGTAGCGCTTTTGATTGGCGGATTTGGTTGCCCAGATCATGGTCTCATGGGCGTTCTGGAAACGCGTGCCTTTGAAGTTTGGCATTGGATTGGTCTTGCGCCAGATGACGTCGTTCAAGATCCAAAAGCCTTGGTCTTGCAAAGCCGCGCCGACGCGGAAGATGTTATGGTACGAGCCGATCACCCAGATGGTGCCAGTGTCGGATAGGCAGCGTCGCGCTGCGGCCAACCAAGCCTTGGTAAAGGCGTCATAGGTGGCGAAGTCAGCAAACTTGTCCCAGTCGTCATCGACGCCAGCAACTTTAGAATTGTCGGGACGGGTCAGATCGCCACCCAATTGAAGATTATAAGGGGGGTCTGCAAAAATCATATCGACAGAGCCTTCAGGCAGGCTGTTCATGAGCTCGATGCAATCGCCAATCAAAATGCGGTTTTCATAATTTGCTGACATTCTGTGCCCCTTTGTGTGTTAGGGGCAATTGAATCTATTAGGGTTAAAAAAGGATTCACAAATCGAGTTAGTGATTCTTTTTTTCTGCAATCCTGCAGTAAAATTTTTTTTCACGTTGGCCGCTCTTTAAAGAAAGTTGCCATAGGCGTGTAACGGAGGGATCCCCTCAGGGTCTAACCGACTTTCGCAACCGGTTTATAGCTCAGCCGATGGATCGGGCAGGGGCCCAAACGTTCTAAGGCTTGCTGATGGGCTTGGGTGCCGTATCCCTTATGCTGGGCGAAGCCATAGCCGGGAAAGAGATCATCGGCCTCGGCCATAAGCCGATCGCGCGCGACCTTGGCCAGAATGGAAGCGGCTGCAATGGACAGCGAGAGACGATCGCCGCCGATCACACAAAAGCTGGGGCAGGCAAGCGCCGGGGCGCGATTGCCATCAATCAGTGCGAGGCTGGGCGCAAGAGATAAGCCTTGAACCGCTCGGGCCATACCTTCTAAGGTCGATTTGAGAATATTTGTAGAATCAATTTCTTGCGCAGAGATCATCACAACACAACTTGCCAAAGCTTGATCGCGAATGACGTCATACAAGGCCTCGCGTCGGGCGTACGACAAACGTTTAGAATCATCAATTCCCTTTGGAAGATCATTAGGGTTCAGGATCACGGCTGCAGCGGCAACAGGGCCCGCCCAAGGCCCGCGTCCGGCCTCATCAATCCCGCACACCGAATTTAGCGGCACGCGCAATTGATTGGCATAGTCTGTTTCAAGGGTCAGGTCGGGCATCGCTGCAACACTATGCCGGATTCGCTCAAGAATTCGCATCTCTCCCTCATTCGCCCCCTTTCTTATCTCGGGCGGATTGCTATGGTTGGTTAACCGAATAGGAAGCAACCATGAGCAGCAAGATCGAGCCAAGCCAGTTTGACGCCTACTCTAAGGCTGAGACCGACGAACCGTTTTTCACGCTTCTGGCACGCGATCCAATCGCCCCAGCCTTAGTGGAGGCGTGGGCTTATCTGCGTTCTGGCCAGATTGGGGCAGCAGAGATTGCGTTTAAGCAAGCCGTCGATGCTGCGACCCATATCGATCCACAAATGCCGGGTGAAGCACAGATTCGCTCTGCCTTCGAGGTCGCTGACGATTGCCGTCAGTGGGCACGCTCGAAAATGGTGTCAGGACGCCGGTAAACCATGACTTCTGCCCCCGATGCGGCAGTTCTGCCGCAAGGTGGGCTGTTGAAGAAACTCCTTCTATTAGCTGGTCCGGTTGCGGGATCGAATGTCCTCGTCATGTTGATGGGGCTGGTCGATGCCATTTTGGTTGGCCGCCATTCCGCGACAGAGCTTGCAGAACTCGCTCTGGCGTGGAGCCTGAATGGAACAGCCTTGGTGGCGACCATCGGGTTGTTGGTGGGCGTGCAAGTCTTGGCCGCGCGCCGCTATGGCGAGAATAATCCTGCCGCGATTGGGCTGATTTGGCGGCGTGGTATCGTGACTTCCATAGCTATGGGTTTCATCTTGGCCATTGTGCTTCACTTTGGTGCTTTGTGGGCTTTGAACCATTTGGGCCAACAACCCGATTTGGCAAAAGGGGCAGCATCTTGTGCGGCTATCTTGGGTCTAAGCCTGCTGCCCAACGCCATTTATCTGACCTGCGCGAAAATCCTCGAAGCCCTATCGCGACCACGTGTGGCCTTGGCCTTGATGGCAGGTGCCAATGTCGTCAATCTGGCGCTTGCCACCTACCTTGTGCCGCTACAAGGGGCAGACGGTGCGGCTTGGAGTACGCTAGGTGCGCGCTTGTTTCTGGCTGTGGGTGCCATGATCTGGCTCTTGAGTATGCCAGATGCCAAGCAATTTGGATTTTTGGACTTCACCACCCGTGCCGCACCGGGCGAGGCGAAAGAACAAGTCTCTATTGGGCTGTCGGCTGCCGGTAGTGGGATTTTGGAGGCCGGCTCTTTCAATATCCTCACGATTATCGCTGGTCTGGCGGGCGTTGTCCAAGTCGGCGCGTTCAACATTGTGATGAACATCATGTCCATCGGCTTTATGCCGGCCATGGGTATTGCGTCCGCGACCGCTGTGATCGCTTCAAATGCGCGCGGCGCAGGGGATTTGGTTGGTGCGCGCAAGATTGCTTGGATGGGCCTTGGCTTGTCTGGAATCTATGCTGCGTTGTTTTCGGTAGTGACGTGGGTTGCAGCTAAGCCGATTGCCAGCGCCTTCACGACTGACCCCAGCCTGATGGCCTATGGAGCCGTGTTGGTTGGCCTTGTGTGGTTGATGGCGGTGCCCGACTTCTTACAAGTGGTCGCAGCCCAAGCACTTCGTGCACTTGGCTCGCCTTGGTTTCCCACAATGAGCCACTTTGTCTCTTACGTGCTCGTGATGGCGCCCTTGGGATGGCTGTTTTGTATCTATTTCGAACGCGGTGCACGGGGTCTTGTTGAGGCGGTCGCCCTCGCCAGCATTGTTTCGGCCGGCATTTTGGTGGTTCGTCTCTTGCTCTTAGGGCCTATCACTTCGACCGAAGTTGCAAAGGCAGCCAATCCCCAAGCCCGTGAGGACTTATCCCCATAATTAGCGATTGAAGGATTTGCGCTGGACTCGATCTTGCTGTCTTTCACCCACCTGTTCGCTTTCGGCACAGGATGGGAGGCAATCGTGCGCACTTTTGGCAAGCGGCATTTACGCACAGCGGGCGCAACCGCCTTTCTGGGCTTGCTCGGCACATCAGCTGCGCTGTTACCGGTCGCCATCTTCGCGGTGTTTAATCAAGGCGAACCGGCGCACTGGACCCTGTATGCCGGGGCATCGATTGTCGGTGGCGCAGTCATTGGCTGGGTCTTAAGGCGCTAAGGCTCGATTGGCCGGGCTAGACCCCCAAAATCCAGCCTTCTTCTTGCTCAATCGTTTCAATTTGCGCTTCGGTCATGCCTTTGGCTGGGCCAAATGCGCCTGCTAGTTTTCCAGCCTCGTCCAGAGCGGCAAAATGCTCAGCAATCGCACGAACTTGCGCCAAATCCTTTACCTCGCCGCTGGCGGGTACTGCCTTGACGATGGATGGATAAATCTCGGCCATCACAATTTTGACGCCGTCGAGGTCTTCACGCGACAAAGCCTTATAGCCGGTTTCAAATGGCCAAATGCGAGCGTCAGCGCGGGCGTCGCGCAGCTTCTTGACTACCGGGATTCCCATCAAAGCCTGCGAACCTACTGACCCTGCCGTGTAAAGCTTCCAAATCGGGCTGGCGCCCTTGGCGGCTTGCTCTGCCAAACGGTGCTCTGGCACATCCCCTGGCCCATGTGGGCGGGTCTTCTTCGATTGAAGTGTGGTCAGCACATCGCGTGGCGGACAGCCCCAAAATGGGAATGGCCCACCTGAAATCAGGCGGTTCATCATCGCTGCCACTTGAAAACGATTGTTGGCATTATCTGGTTTGTCTTTGATTTCCTTGGATAGAAAGGCATGCATGGTTTGCCATGGGGCACCTTCAAATTTTAAGGCGGCAGAGGTTCCTTGCGGATAGCCAAAAGGGAAATCAAAGCCAATCAAGGTGCGGTCGCCACGCTTGTCAAACTCTGCCAAGAGGCTGGTGATTGCCTCGAGTGCCGCTTTGCGGGTTGGTGGATTTTGCGCTTCAAAACGCAATTGAAGACGCACATCGCGCCGCAATGTCCCGATCCAGATGGAATCCGCCCCAGTTGCAGGCTTGGCCGCTGCCGACCAGTCAACCATTACATAATTGTCGAAAAGGCGGCTCATGGGTCGTTTCCTATTCACGGTCGAAAATTGAAGCGCGGCTTCTACAGGGCAAGACGGCGTTCGTCACCCCTGAAATACAATGCACAAGGCCAGTCCGCGCAGGCGTGCAAAACTGGCCTTGGCTTTTCGATCTTAGGCCGGCCTTTTAGGCGAGTTTGACCAACATTTTGCCCGCATTGGCCCCACTGAACAGACCCATAAAGGCAGCTGGCGCTTGGTCAATTCCGTCCATCACAGTCTCTTCCCACTTGATTTGACCGTCTTTGATCCAACCGCTCATTTCCGCCAAGAATTGGCCTTGCATGCTGGCATAATTGGAGACGATGAAACCTTGGATTTTCAAGCTTTTGCCCACAATATAAACCAAATTGCTTGGGCCGGGGGTAGGCTCTGTAGCATTATACTGGCTGATCATGCCGCATTCGGCAAAGCGCGCACCGGGGCGGGCCACTTCGAGGGCGACTTCGAGGTGTTCGCCGCCAACATTGTCGAAATAGATATCAATGCCTTGTGGCGCAGCTGCACGAACAGCGTCCAACAAGTTTGGCACAGTCTTGTAATTGACGACTTCATCCACGCCGACGGACTTCAGCCAAGCACCTTTTTCGTCAGAGCCGCATGAAGCCACGACTTTACAGCCCTTGATCTTAGCGATCTGGCAGACGAGCGAGCCTACAGCGCCTGCAGCGCCGGACACAAACACGGTGTCGCCGGGCTTTGGCGCGCCAATTTCGAGGAAACCACAATAGGCGGTCATGCCGGGCATGCCCATCACGCCCAAAAAGGCTTGCAATGGGATGCCGTGGGTGTCGATTTTGGTGAACAAAACTTTGGGCCCGGTTACATATTCCCGCCAGCCCAGCATGTGGGTAACGATATCGCCCACTTGGAAGTCAGGATCGCCACTCTCAATTACTTCGCCAATGGCGTGGCCTTGCAGCGCTTCGCCCAATTGGAAAGGTGGCACATAACTAGGGCGGTCATACATCCGCCCGCGCATATAGGGGTCCACGCTCATCCAATGGTTCTTCACTTGGACGAAGCCAGAAGCTGGACTCGCGATTTCGACGCTGGCGATCTCGAAGTTTTCCGCGAGCGGCGAACCTTCTGGCCGCGACTTCAAGCGTACTTCTTTTGATGTGACTGCTGGCATTTGCTTCTCCCTGTAAGTTATTGGCACTCATGTGCGCTTATGAGGGTGGGAATGACGGCCTTTTTAGAGGCGGGTCAAGTCATCTTGACGAAGGCTTTTGAGGCTTGCTGCAAATGATTGAGGGAAATCGCTGGTTTACTGAAGTTTTTTGGGGCGCACGATTGATGGACGCCCGCGTTTTATGCTTGAGCACCTCTCGCTTGTGACAGAAACGTGAAATCTATGTGACGAGCCGGGACGACAGGCCCGATAATAGGTGCCCAATAATGGTTGCCAAACGATGGGTAAAGAGGCCGGTAAGAGCTTGATGAAAGTGGGACTCATTGGTGCCGGTGTTGCAGGCGAGCGCCATGCTGCCGCGCTACGCGTGACGCCGGGTGCAGACTTGATCGGTCTCTATGAACCAGATCCGCGGCGCTCTGAGGGCTTGTGCGCGCGATTTGGGATTGAGCCAATGCCGCTTGACATGTTGCTAGAGCAGGCTGATGCAGTGATCATCGCCGCGCCAGCGGGCACGCATGGGCGCTTAAGTCTGCACGCTCTGGCGCATGACTGTCATGTCCTTGTTGAGCGCCCGATTGCGACCTCCCGCGCTGAAGCACAAAAAATGGTGGCAGAGGCGCGCGCCAGGCAATTAATCTTACAAGTCGGGCACCGAGAAGGCCCGATGCTCGACGCTCTCGGCCTCGCACCTGGGATGGCCGGATTGCGAAGTTTTGAAGCCGTTCGCGAAGCCCCACCGCGTGAGCATGTCAGCGATGTGTCTGTTATTCTGGACCTGATGATTCAGGACATTTATGTCGCGGCCGTTTTGTTTGGCGCGCGCGCGGTTTCAGTTCGGGCAACGAAACTGGGTGGACGGGGTGCTGCGATTGATTCTGCTGAAGCGCGTATCCGCTTCAAAGGTGGTTGCGAGGCCCGCTTGCGGGCGACACGTACCGCCAGTGTTCGGACCACGCAATGGATTATGGATACGGGCCAAGGGCAATCGTACATGAGCGTCGACTTTGTGCGCGGCGTTGTTTCTCACGGGGTCAATTGGCCAAACCCAAAGCCCTTTGTTGCCCAAGATTCAGACCCAGTCGCCCAAATGTTGGCTCAGTTTGTGGCGGCCTGCGCCGCCCCCTATGTTGAGGTCTCCAATCAAGATGCGCTGTCTGCAATGGACCTAGCTCTGCAGATTGAAACCATTCTCAGCGCAAACCTTTGAACCGAGCCGCGTAACGGGTTAGTTTAGGCCTATGAGCCAGACCCAACAGAAGCTGCACATCGTCTCTGCCCAATTAAACCCCATTGTCGGGGATATCTCGGGCAATCTCGCCAAAGCTAAGGCAAGCCTGCATGAGGCTTTGAGCCTTGGTGCTGATATCCTTGTTTTCCCTGAGCTGTTCTTGATTGGCTATCCCCCAGAGGACTTGGTGCTGAAGCCCGCAGCCGTGAAGGACTGTCAGACGGCTTTTGCGGAATTAGCGGTCGAAACCGCTGGGACGCGCCTATCTGTTATCATCGGCACGCCCTGGCGGGATGCGACTGGTCTTTATAATGCGGTGGCGATCCTGTCAGAGGGGCGTGTCGCGGAGCTGCGGTTTAAGCACGAATTGCCCAATTATGCCGTGTTTGACGAGAAGCGGGTGTTTAACTCAGGGCCTTTGCCCGCGCCGGTGACTATTGCGGGCATAAAAGTCGGAATCCCCATTTGCGAGGACATCTGGTTCGACCGCGTGACGCAGAGCTTAAAGCAACAAGATGCCGAGCTTCTAATCGTGCCCAATGGTTCGCCCTATCGTCGTCCCGTCAAGCAAGAGCGTTTAGCCAGCGCGCGGGCGCGGGTTTCAGAAACTGGGCTTCCGCTTCTCTATGTCAATCAAATCGGTGGTCAGGATGAGCTCTGCTTTGATGGCGGCAGCTTTGCGCTGGATGCGAACGGAGAGTGTGTCCAATCTCTCCCCAATTTTAAGGAATGCCTGTCGAGCGCGCATTGGGAAAAGCAAGGTGATGCTTGGGTTTGCGCTGCTGCGGAGCAACTAGATCAGGTTGAAGGCGAGGCGGCCGATTATGCCGCCATGGTCCTGTCCTTGCGGGATTACGTCAATAAGAACGGGTTCCCCGGTGTGCTGTTGGGGCTTTCAGGTGGGATCGATTCTGGGCTGAGTGCGGCGGTAGCAGCGGACGCTTTGGGGCCTGACCGTGTGCGTTGTGTGATGATGCCCTCGCGCTTTACCAGCCAAGAAAGCTTGGAAGATGCCGCCGATAATGCGCGCCGCTTGGCCATTCCCTATGACGTTATCTCAATTGAGCCAGCGGTGGACGCTTTCGCGCACATGCTGAGTGGACAGTTTGAGGGCACGCAAGCTGGGATCGCGGAGGAGAACATTCAAAGCCGTAGCCGGGCTGTTTTGCTAATGGCGCTATCCAACAAGTTTGGCCACATGGTTTTGACGACCGGGAATAAAAGCGAGATGGCAGTCGGCTATGCCACGCTCTATGGCGACATGTGTGGCGGCTATAATGCCTTGAAAGACCTCTATAAAATGGAGGTTTATGGCCTGTCACGCTGGCGTAACGCCCATGTTTGCCACATTGGCCTTGGCGCTGCCGGCGAAGTTATTCCCCAACGTATCATCGACAAGGCACCCTCGGCAGAGTTGCGAGAAAATCAAACCGATCAGGATAGTCTGCCGCCCTATCCAGCGCTTGACGACATGCTGCATGGCTTTGTTGAGGAAGAGGCTGAGATTGAGGATGTGATCGCGCGCGGTCATGATCCGGCAGTCGTGCACCGGATCCAGAACCTGCTCTATGTTGCCGAGTATAAGCGCCGCCAAGCGCCTCCAGGCGTCAAGATAGGCACACGCAACTTCGGACGGGACCGACGCTATCCCATCACCAATAAGTATCGGGATAAGCCTTAAATCGCGATCCCTTAAGGCTTGCGCGCTTCTACCACCCAAATCGCGCCACCTAGGGTCAAGAGGCCATCGTCAAGACGCGGTTGGATTTCAAGTTCAATTTTCTCTCGGACCATCGCGATACCTTCGGGCGACAATTGCGCGATGGGCAGTGCGGCAGGGCCAACTTCCATGATAAAGTCAGCGGCATGTACGGCACCCTTATCGGAACCCATCGGCATGGCCGCATCAACCGGAGTAAATATGACATCCTTTAAGCCTGCCCCTTCCAAAATAGCGGTGACCCGATCTGGATTGGCAAACGCAAATGGGCTGGGCGCATCGGGTGGCGGCGGGGCTGGAGGTTCGGTTACACTGACCAAAACCCCCATAGGCATGGTCACCCATTCATTCTCGCCGGGTGGGCGCCAACAGACAAACACGACCCGCCCGCCGGGCTTTATCTGTTGCACCATATGGTTGAAGGCTGCTTGTGGGTTGTCAAAGAACATCACCCCAAAGCGTGAGATCAATAGGTCAAACTGACCATTAAAGGTCGCGTCTGAAGCATCAGCTTCCAAGAAAGATACGTTGGTACGATCGCCCGCGCGCTTGCTGGCCAGGGCCAGCAAAGAGGATGAGATATCTACGCCTGTCACCGTGTGACCAAGGTCCGCCATCAGAAGGGAGGTTTCGCCAGAGCCGCAGCCCACATCCAAAACAACTTGCGGCGCGCTATCCATTAGCCCTGATGCTTCCATCAGGGCCTGAGTGAAAGGCAATAGCATAGCGTCAATATCTACTTGCCGCCTCGTCCAACGCTCCCCCGCGAATGTGTTCCAGAGTTCTCTTTGTGCTTGGTTTTTAACTTCAGACAAGTTTGCTCTCCCGACCGGCCCAATAGCGGTCGCGTAGCAGCCGCTTATAGAGTTTACCGGTGGGATATCGCGGCAGTTCTGCCATAAAGTCAATCGAACGGGGTGCTTTCACATGGCTGATGCTGGCACGGCAGAATGCGAGGAGTTCGGCCTCTAATTCAGGACCAGCATCGGCCATATTCATCGGCTGAACAACGGCTTTCACTTCTTCGCCAAACTCTTCATTTGGCACACCAAAGACAGCTACATCAGCCACTTTTGGATGGGTCACCAGCACATTTTCGCTTTCTTGAGGATAGATATTCACCCCGCCTGAAATGATCATGAAGGCCTTGCGGTCTGTTAGGAATAAGAAGCCTTCTTCATCGACATAGCCAACATCACCTAAAGTCGACCAGCCCAAGGCATTGCGACTATCGGCGGTTTTTTCGGGGCTGTTGTGATATTCAAATTGCGGCCCATTTGCGAAGTAAACCGTGCCAGACTCGCCGGCCGCCACAACCTCGCCACCTTCACCAACAATTCGGAGCTCGCCCAACAGGGCTTTCCCCACACTGCCTTTTTTGCGCAGCCAATCCTGCGGGCCGATGGTGCAGAAGCCATTACCCTCTGTGCCCGCATAATATTCATGGATGATAGGCCCCCACCAACTCATCATCTGTTCTTTGATGGCAACCGGGCAGGGGGCTGCGGCGTGTACGGCCATCTTAAGCGAAGAAAGATCATAGGCTTTGCGGATGCCTTCATCGAGCTTCAGCATCCGCACAAACATAGTCGGCACCAATTGGCTGTCTGTGATGCGGTAGCGTTCAACCGTGGCCAAATAGGTCTCGGGCTCAAACTTTTCCATCACCACAACCGTGCCGCCAATTTTATGAACGGACATACACCAGCGTAGCGGGGCTGCGTGATAGAGCGGCGCGGGAGACAAATACTGGCTATCGGCCGAAATCCCATAAATCGCTTGCGCCATCATTTGCAGCGCATTGGCTGTGTCGATCGGTGCGCCGGTCAGCGGGATCTTGATGCCCTTTGGTCGACCCGTGGTGCCAGACGAATAGAGCATGTCGGCACCGGCACTTTCATCGGCAATTGGAGTCACTGGCTGAGTATCGCGCGCTTCCGAAAAAACAGTATGGCCTTGGGGTTCCCCACCAATCACAAGAACCGGTATTTTTACATCGGCGTGGGCCAGCGCCTCTTCTGCCAAAGCCAACAGATTAGCTCCAACAAACAGGACCTTGGCGTGAGAATCTGTCAGGATATAAGCGATTTCATCGACCTGCAGTTTTGTCGACAGACAAGTGAAATAAAGGCCCGCACGCTGGGCACCCCACGCGATCTCAAAATAGTCTGGACAATTGTCGAGCAGGACTGCAATCGCATCTCCGGCATTAAGCTCATGGCTGCGTAATAAGTGCGCGACTTGGTTTGAGCGAGAATTGAGCGTGGTATAACTTAAGCTCTGGCCAGAGCCTGCCATGATGACGGCGGGCTTGTCCGGTGTTTGTGCCGCATGATGAACTGGATGCATGGACGTCTCCCAAAGTGCGAGATTCTTCGTGATCTCGGCGCTGGCTTAGTCGTGGCACCCCAAGCCAAATGATGCAAGTCAGTTCCGCGTGAACCTGAAATTGTAGCCATTGTGCAACAGCGAGACTAGTAAGACGGCGAATTACCCCTTCGATGTCAAGATTGTGACAGAGGCTTAATTGAAACCTCGGGGTTCGGAGGTCACATGCGCCCCGAGGTTAGTACCCGCTCTAAACGAAAAATCATGGACATTTCTATTCGCGCGATGATCATCGCGATGGGCGCTGCCGCTTTGGCTGCGCCTGCGTTTGCGCAAGTAGCGCCAGACACCAAGGAAGCCGAAGTCGTTGTTGTGACCGGCACCCGTGTAGCCGCGCGCTCCGCACTTAGCACTGCTGCACCTGTTGACGTGGTATCCGCTGCACAATTGTCTCAGCAAGGTTCGCCAGAATTGAACCAGCAATTGGCAACCGCGCTCCCAAGCTTCAACTTCCCGCGCCCAGCCATTGTGGACGGCACAGACTCGGTTCGTCCAGCAACCTTGCGCGGCTTGGCTC
Source organism: Maricaulis salignorans (assembly GCA_945891505.1). Lineage (GTDB taxonomy): Bacteria > Pseudomonadota > Alphaproteobacteria > Caulobacterales > Aquidulcibacteraceae > Aquidulcibacter > Aquidulcibacter miladensis. The sequence continues at coordinate 88,199 of CAMDDL010000001.1, forward strand.
CTGACCAAACCTTGGTTTTGGTCAATGGCAAGCGCCGTCACACAGCTTCGCTCGTCAACATCAACGGTTCGATCGGTCGTGGTTCTTCTGCAGTTGATATGAACACCATTCCAACAGGCATTCTGGAAACGGTTGAAGTGCTGCGCGATGGCGCGTCGGCTCAATATGGTTCTGATGCCATCGCCGGCGTGATCAATTTGCGCCTCAAGCAGCGCCGCGAAGGCGGCAATGTCACCGTCTCTTATGGCCAACGCCAAACCACAGTGACCACCGATCCGGCACCAGCTTTGCCAAACGGCACCACTAACTTCACTGGAGCTAACATTGTTGCCAACCCAAGCTGGCAAACAATCAAGTCGCGGGACGCGAACGACGGTGCCACCACGACTGTTAACGCTTGGGTCGGTTTGCCCTTGTTCGACAATGGTTCTTTGACCATTGCAGCAGAAATTCAAAACCGCGAGTCGATCAACCGCCAAGGTTATGACACCCGCCGTCTCTATAACTTGTTGCCAGGTGGCGCGCTCGACCCACGTGAAGCCACCATCAACCGCTGGAACCAACAATATGGTGACGGTGAACTGATCCAAGGCACCCTGTTTGCAAACGCCAATATCGAGCTGAGCGACACCACCCGTCTCTATGGTTGGGCAAGCGTCCAAGGCCGAGATTCCACCTCAGCCGCCTTCTTCCGTTGGCCAGCTGACAGCCGCAACGTTGTCGAAATCTATCCAAACGGCTTCTTGCCAAAGATCAACTCGCTCATCACCGATAGCTCGTTTGCTCTGGGCATGGAAACCAAATGGAATGGCTGGGACGTTGATCTGAGCTTGAACCGCGGCTTCAACGAGATGGAATTTGTAATCCGCAATACGCTGAACCGGTCCTTGGGCGTCGCAAGCCCAACCTCGTTCAACGCCGGTGGCTTTAACAATACCCAAACCGTCGTCAATTTGTCGGCCGTTAAGGGCTATAATGTTGGCTTGGCATCTGACTTGAACGTTGCAGTCGGCCTTGAAGCCCGTCGTGATCATTATGAGATTTTCGCGGGTGAGGCTGGTTCATACTTCCAACAGGGCGCTTTTGTGGCTGGTTCACAAGGCTTTGGTGGCTTTAAGCCATCTAACGAAGTTGGTCGTTCGCGCGATGCAATCGGTGGCTATATCGACCTTGAAGTCAATGTAACCGATGCCTTGTTGGTCTCGGGCGCGGTTCGCGTCGAAGATTACACCGACTTTGGCAACAATGTCAGCGGCAAGATCTCAGGTCGTTATGACTTTACCGAATCTTTTGCCCTGCGCGGTTCGGTCTCTAACGGCTTCCGTGCACCTAGCCTACAACAGCAATTCTTCACTGCCTCGTCCACCAACGTGGTTGCCGGTGTGCCTCTGGAAATCTTGACTGTGCCTTCGACCGACCGGATTGGTCTCGCTTTGGGCGGTACAGCCTTGAAGCCAGAAGAATCGGTGAACTATTCGTTCGGCGGCGTGCTGCGCTTTGGTGATTTCAACGTCACCTTGGACGCCTATCAGATCGAGTTGACCGACCGCATCGTATTGTCGGAAAACTTGAACCAGCCAGCTGTGGCGGCCTTGCTTGCTGCCAATGGCATCGTCGGCATCAATGCCGTTCGCTTCTTCTTGAACGGTGTGGACAGCACCACCAAGGGCGCGGATCTGGTTGCTAGCTATCGCTTGCGCACCGACTTTGGTCGTTTTGACTTCACCGGTAGCTTGAGCGTCAACGAAACCAAGTTGGATAGGACCCCTGTCATCCCAGCCTTGACCGCAATTGGCTTGACCCCGACCCAATTGTTTAACCGCGTCAACACCTTGACGCTGACCGAAGGCCAGCCAAAGGAAAAAGCTTCGTTCAACACCAATTGGACGCTTGGCAAGTTTGGCACGACTTTCAAGGCCACCTATTATGGTGAAGTGACTGAGCCCGGCACCGACGCCGCGCGCGATATCTTGCTGATCCCAGAGGTCCTGTTCGATATCGAAGGCCGTTACAAGCTGACCGACAAGGTCAGCCTGACCTTGGGCGTTGAAAACGTAACTGACGTCTACCCACGTATGACACCGGGCACTACGGTGTTGACACCTTCGACCTTTACCACTTTGAATAACTCGGGCGCATCGGCGTTCTCGCGTTACTCGCCATTCGGCTTCTCCGGCCGCTATGTGTATGGTCGCGTTTCGCTCGACTTCTAATCGTCGATCAGACTGATCAAAAAGAAGGGCCGCGGTGGCAACACCGCGGCCTTTTCCGTTCGTGGCGTGCCGTTAGCGACGGCAAAGAACGTCTTCCAGATTGCCATTGCGATCTTGGCCTGAGTAGACCGCCTCCCGCAGACCTTGGTTACGGCAGAACTGGTTGGCGTCATTGCGACCGCCAAATTGACCTTGTGCGATGGCACCGGGGAAGAACACTGTGGCGCGCCCCGCAGTTGTCTGACCGTTGTAGCGCGGAGGAGTGCCGTTGCCATAGCCGCCACCTGGGGGACCAAAGCCACCACCTGGGCGGGGATCAATGGAGCTCCCACGACCAACATAACGAATGGAGGAGATCCGGCCCATAAATGATTCCAAATTGGGTATGGAGTCACTATAGGTCCGGCAGCGACTGCCATAATTGTGATCCAGACAGACCTGCCAATCCCCGCGTGCCACCAGACTGCCAGCGGCTTCGTCGAAATTGAGCTGGCGCAGGTCTGGCACGTCGCTGGTAATGGTTACGGCTTGTCCACGGAAGTCGGTCCCGGTGTATAAGGTGATGGAAGGGCGACCGCGGTCAAAGCGCTGAGCTTCAGCGGCAGGGGCGTTGGCCAGAGTGGCAAGACCAGTTAAGGCAAGTAGCAGAGCTCTTTTCATGTTCAGTCTCCAATCAAAGGCACCAAGGCCAAGCGCTTGGGGCGATGTCACCTTTTTAACGGGGGCGATCTGAACGACCTGTGAGGCGGTCATTTCACTTCCGTTCATGTTTGGCAAAACATACGAGACGTGAAAAGAGGCAGTACTTGGTTGCCTTTGCAGACCTAGAAGCATCTAGCGTTATGTTTCAAAATCCAAGTGCCGAGAACGTCTGTGGTCTATCCCTTCAAAGGAACTCTTGGATAGAATGACGAAAAGGAAACAAAAAAGGCCGCGCTGTAAACACCGCGACCTTGCTGATTGTCTGGTAAAATTTGATTTAGCGACGGCACAAGACGTCTTCGAGATAACCGTTCCGGTCCTGCCCCGCATGGACCGCCCCGTTCAAGCCTTGTGATCGGCAAAACTGGTTGCCATCCATCCGCGTTAACGCACCCCCCAAATTGATCGAGCCCGGAAAGAAAACTGTCGCGCGGCCAGGTGTGGACTGTCCTGAGTATCGGGGCGGATTGCCATAGCCGCCGTTGTAGTCTGGTCTAGAGTTGGCTTGGCCATCGCGTCCAACGTAACGGATTGAGGAAATGCGTCCGCGAAATGACCGCAGATCGGTGATCGCGCTATTATAGGTCCGGCATCGCGAACTATAGTTGGGATCAAGACAAACCTCCCACTCCCCGCGCGCGACGAGGCTATTGCTGACTTCGTTGAAATTCAGATCGCGCAGATTTGGGGTGTCGGATGTAATGGTTACGGACTGACCTTTGTAGTCCAAGCCAGCAAACAAGGTAATGGACGGGTACCCTTGATTATAGCCTTGCCCATTTGCTGGTTGGACGGCAGCTAGAACGGTTACGGCCGCTAGTGTGGCCATGGCCGCTTTAGTTGCGCGGGTGCTAGCAAACATTCTTCTCATGGAAACACTCCTATAGTTGGTTCCTTGACGAAGTAGCCTGAACCAAAAACGTGATGATACTATGTAAGTCAGAAGCGCCTTTAAAGACCCTTACAATCGGGTTGTCACTTTCCTGAAGTTTCAATACCGTTAGCGGCAATCGAATCCTTGAGGTTTGGCGCTGGCTACCCCTCTTATTCTGACCTAATAAGCCAAGGCCACACCATCCTTGCGGCTTTCAGTGGCTGCTTCATAAGCCCCTGTTTTCGGGTCGCGTTTGATCGCTTGATAACCACCAAAATCGCCATCGGCCCCGATCAACGTCCAGCCTTTTTGGGCAAGGCCCGCGCGGGCTGTTTCTGTATGACCAGATTCTAGGGCGACCCGGCCAAGCCCGGGCTTGCAACCACCTTCAGGCTCACAGCCACCCTCATGCCGCCAGCGAGGCGCGTCACCTGCCAATTGGGCGTCCAAGCCATAGTCAATCATATTGATCACGATTTGCGATTGGCCTTGCGGCTGCATGGCCCCACCCATTACGCCAAAGGCCATAAAAGCTTGATTATCCTTGGTGACAAACCCCGGAATAATCGTGTGGAAGGGTCGTTTGCCGGGGGCATAGACGTTGGGCAGGGCTGGATCGAGCGCAAAGGCTTCACCCCGGTTCTGAAACATAAAGCCCAAGCCATCGGCGACAAGGCCAGAGCCCATGCCCCGGTAGTTGGATTGTATCAGCGCGACCATCATGCCGCTGGAATCAGAGGTAACAAGGAATGTTGTGTCGCCTTTTTCAAACTGGCTCGGATCACCTGCGGCTACCTCGACCTTGGCTTTGCTGGGGTCAATTAGGGCTGCGCGGCCTTTTAGATAGGCTGCCGCGATCAGGCCTTTGGTCGGCACATTAGCAAATGCCGGGTCGGCTAAAAACTTCGCGCGATCTTCAAACGCAAGCCGCTTGGCCTCAATCTGCAAATGAAGGCTTTCAGCGGTACCAAATCCAGCCCCTGCCAAATCAAACTGATTGAGGATGCCCAGCATTTGCAAGGTCGTAACACCTTGGCTGTTGGGCGGTAATTGCCACACGTCATAGCCACGGTAGTTGACCGAGATCGGCTCCACCCATTCACTTTTGTGCGCCGCCAGATCGCTCGCCCGCAGGGGGCCGCCAATGCGGCGCATATAGGATTCCATTGTTTGGGCGATTGGACCTTTATAAAACGCGTCTCGTCCACCCCGCGCAATGAGGTTGAGGGTTTTTGCTAGGTCTGGATTTTTAAACACTTCGCCAGCTTTGACGCTGCCATTGGCGAAGTAGGTTTTGCGGGCGTTCTCAAACTCTTCAACTTCACCCGCCTTGGCGCGCTCATCGAGGCGCTTGAGATTGTTTGCCATATAGTAGGCAATTACGGGCGGGACGGGGGTGCCAGCTTCTGCATAGGCAATGGTTGGGGCCAAGACCTTGGCCATCGGCAGTTTACCAAACCGGCTGTGCATTGAAAACCAAGCATCGACGGTACCCGGAACGGTAACGGTCACGCTACCAAATGACGGTCTGCTGCCGGGAACTCTGGTTTTGATCTTGGCTTCGCGCGCGGCACGATCAGCAAGGCTCATACCCAAGGGCGCGCGGCCTGAACCATTGATGCCAGAGAGCTTTTGCGTCTTGGGGTCCCAGATCAGCGCGAAGAGGTCGCCGCCAATGCCGTTGCCAGTTGGCTCCAACAGACCCAAGGCTGCGTTGGCGGCAATCGCTGCGTCTACCGCCGTCCCGCCTTGCTTGAGTGTGTCGATAGCGATTTGGGTTGCAATCGGGTGGGCAGTGGCCGCCGCACCATTCATCCCATAGGCTGGGCTTCGGGTGGCAAAGGCTGGCCCTGCAATGCGGTCGCCTGGACGGACAATACCCGCGCTCTGAGTAGTTTGGGCTTGGGCAGTTTGAAGGGGCGCGAGTGCAAGGCTGCCAGCCAAAGCGCAAGAGCTAATTTTCTGCCAGAAATGAGTTAAAATGCGCATGCGCCTAGACCCCCTAAGTCGTTGTTGAACGCACTGTAAACAAGATTGTGATCGTCGTCATCTAGCGCGTCTCCCACCTTGGCAAAGGGCTTAACCTGTGGTTGGATCGACCCATGATTAAACATTTCATTGTTCGCACCGCTTCGCTTTTTTGTCTTTCATTTTTGATCGCTTTGCCCGCTTTACCTCAACAGGTAGAAGCGCAAGCCATCAGCCAGACCCGCCCGATTGCGGTCACGCCACCCGGAGCGGTTTGGCCTTGGGAAGGCTCTGACCTTAAGCCCAGTAAGGATGTGATCTATGGCGTGTTGCCCAATGGGATGCGCTACGCAATCCGGCCCAACAAATTGCCGGAAAAACAGGTCTCTCTGCGCTTTCGCATTGAAGCGGGCTCAAAGTACGAGCGCGATGATCAACGTGGCTTTGCCCATTTCATTGAGCACATGGCCTTTAACGGCTCCACCAATATTCCTGAAGGCGAACTAACCAAAACGATGGAGCGCTTGGGTGCAAGCTTTGGCAGCCACGTTAATGCGCATGTGAACCTTGAAGAGACGATGTACAAGCTGGATATCCCCAGTGCTGACGGCGGCCGCTTGGATACCGCTCTATCGATCTTCCGCGAGACGGCCGACCGCCTGTTGTTGAAAGACGATGCAATCAAGCGGGAAATCGGTGTGGTCATCTCAGAGATGAATGACGGCGATGGGCCGGGGCGGCGGATTGGGCGTCAGGTTGGGCAATTTTTGCGTCCGAATGATATCTCCACGCTCCGCGAACCGATTGGCAAAAAGGAAATTGTAGAGTCAGCAACAGCCGCCAAAGTGCGCGAATTCTATGAAACCTGGTATCGCCCAGAGCGCACGATTTTGGTCATCACGGGTGATGTGGATGTAGAAGCCACCAAGGCCCTCATTGCCGCAAAGTTTTCGGATTGGAAGCCGAAGACGGCAAAGGCACCATCTGACCCAGACAACGGATATTGGACTAAAGAGCCTATTCGGGCAAAGATTATCGTTGAACCAGAGCAACCCATCGTTGTCATGGCAACGCTTACCCGTCCCGATGAGACTGACTATGGTGATCTGGACACAAGCGAAAAACGCAAATGGTCATTCTTGCAGTCCATCGCTGAGGGTGTTTTCCAACGGCGGCTTGCGCGCCTACAGCTCGTCGATAACCCGCCGACTCTTGGCGTATTTTATCAAAACTCCGTTGCTGAAAACGGCCTAACTGCCTCACTCACCGTCATGCCGCGCGAAGATGCCTGGCAAGAAGCATTGAAAACAGTTGTTATTGAAATGCGGCAAGCTGTGACAACGGGCTTTACCCCATCAGAACTTGAAGAAGAACTCAAGGAAGGCCGGTTGCGTCTTGAGCGCGCTATAAAAGAAGAACCTACGCGCAGGACGACGGGGATATCTGGCTCGTTGATCGGTGCACTTGCCTCAGATGCCGTAACAGTTAGTCCGCAGGACAATTTAGCCAACTTTGATCGATGGATCGCGGAAATTACGCCAGAAGCAGTAAATCGTTCTTTTGCAACTTGGTGGCAGGGAACTGAGCCATCGTTGGTTATGTTGAGTAAGAAGCCAGTGGAAGGTGGCGAGGCAGCGGTAGTTGATGCGTGGAAAGCCGCCATGGCCGCACCATTGCCAACACGCGAAGTTGTCAAGAAAGCCGAATTCAAGCCGCTCAATCTTGGGCCTTCGGGAAAGGTCAAGAAAGTCGAAGAGCTTACTTATCCCAAAGCCAAAGTGGTGACTTTTGAGAACGGCGTGCGCCTATCTTTCATGCATACCGATTACACCAAAGACCGTGCCAACATCCGCGTTGGCATTAACTCGGGGTATTTAGCTTTCCCGCAGGACGATCCTCATTGGTCCGGATTTGCTGATGCGGCGTGGGGCGGCGATGGTGTTGGCGATTTGACGCTGGATCAATCCATCAGCGTTTTTGCTGGCCGGTCGACGACACTGGCGTCGGTTCGGGTCGATCCTGACACGCTAGAAATGTACGCAAGCCCTGCGATTGCAGATTTGCCTGAGCAATTTCAGGTTATGTTGAGCCAAGTTGTCGAGCCGCGTATGGGCCCTCGGCCGGCGCGTTTGGCGCGAGACGCTCTGAAAACAAGTTGGGACTCTTACAATCAGACTGCATCGGGCGTATTCGGGTTCTTCGGGGCAACCTATTTCGAGACCGGTAATCCCGCTTATGATGAACCAAGTTTGCAGCGCTATCTTTCGAGCGATGATGAAAAGGGCAAGGCGTATCTTAAGCGCTTACGGGAAGAAGGCACCATCCATGTTGTCGTCGTCGGCGATGCTGAGTTTGATTCAGTCGTTGCTTCGGTGGCGAAAACTTTTGGAACCTTGCCAAAGCGGGCCGGATTGCCTCTGAATACCGCCCAATTAGCAACGATCCGATCAATGCCAACAGGCCAGCCTGCTCGAGTCCTGACGCATAAGGGGCCAGTTGAACAAGCCATCGTTCATGTATCTTGGCGAACCAAAGGCGGCATTGATCCAATCGAAGCGGAACGATTTTATGTTCTGGCCAGTATTCTCCAATTACGTTTGACCGAAAAAGTACGCGAGGCTGCTGGCCAATCCTATTCACCTGATGGAGGCTGGACATTTTCAAACTTCGCCGATCTTGGCCGTTTTTACGCACACGCGTCTGTCACCCCTGCTCAGGTCAAGCCGGTAGAGGTCATAATTGACGGAATCGCCGCTGATTTAGTGAAAAATGGAGTCACCCAAGATGAGCTTACTCGGGTGATCGAACCGGCCGTCAAGGGTCGAGCCCGCACACGCCAGAGCAACAGCTTCTGGTCTTTCATTTTGTTTGAACTTGATGTCCCCAAGTTGCCCGGTTCACAAAGCGGCTTTGCCTTAGATCGCGAAGCGCAAACTGAAGCCCGCCTTCAGGCCATAACACCCGCGCAATTGCACGAGATCGCCAAGCGTTATCTGTTGCCGCAAAACACAATCCGCATTCAAGTCTTGCCGGAAATGCCAGCGAAGCCTGACACGAAGGTCGCGCCGACCAAACCTTGAGGCGACAGATAGGCTTGATTTGCTGATCTGGCAGGCGTAGCGGCCTAGCTAAGGCAGAAACGAGGGCGAAGCGGCGTGGGTGGGGCTGAGAGGGTGATTGGACTTGCAGGGCTAGGTGAGGGGGGCGTTCTGAGCCGACGAACCTTGCTGAGTGGCGCAGCCTTTGCCCTCGCCAGCCTCACGGGCAAAGCTCAGGCCCGCCCCAATTCTCGTCAAGCTGGACCAGATAACGCCCGACTGAAATCGGTATTCGACCGCATCTGGCGCGTGCAAGGCTTGCCGCTGCACGAACTAAAGCTGGAGTTGATCGATACTGAAGCCTTGCGTGCCGACGTGTCCTTAACTGGCAGGGTTAGGATGACCACCAGCTTTGTCGCCACGTGTGAGACTGACGCGCAAGTTGCGGCTTGGTTCTGCCAGCGCCTTGTTGCTTTGAGGACCAAAACCGAAGGCGTAGCGCTGGACCGCGCGGCATTGGCGACCGTGCTTGCCGCAGGATATGACCCGCGGCAGGCGTTGATCCTTTGGACTCGCTGGACAAATTCCCAAAAGTTGCGAAATTCCAGCCGCTTTAAAGACCTGCCTATCACGCCTCATCGTCTGGAAATCCTCCGAGTACAGATCAAAAAATTGGGCTATCTGATCTAGCGCAAGCTGAAGCAAAACATGGATTTGAACACTAGGGGACTTGAAGAAAAAGGGCGGACAGTATATCTCCCGCCCCCTCGCATGTGTGCCGTGGTAGCTCAGTTGGTTAGAGCGCCAGATTGTGGCTCTGGAGGTCAGCGGTTCAATTCCACTTCACGGTACCATGCGAGTTTTGCCTTTCGGCCTTTCGAGGCCCCAGATGGCCCTTTCGATATTTCATTCTTTGGCTGAGGGTTGAGCCTTCCCCATGACGCAGCCGATCCAATGACCTTGCCGCGCCATCCTTCCATTATGATCGTGGGTGCAGGACCAGTCGGTCTATGCACGGGTATCGCGCTACTCAAGGACGGCCATCGGGTTGCACTTGTTGATTCTGGTGCACATGGCGCGGGTTGGGCTTCTGGCGGCATGCTGGCTCCACTTTATGAAATGGCCGCAGACCCAACTTGCCCTGACCCCTATGTCCAGTTCGCCCTGAAAAGCGCGGAACTTTGGCAAGTGTTGGCGCAGACCTGCGCCGTCGACCTACAATCACCCAGCTTATTCTTAGCGCGCACCCAAGAGGAGGTAGAAGTCCTGTTGGGTCTCCAGCAGCGCGCCAATAGGCTAGGCTTGGAGGTTGCAACTGTTCCTGTTCCTGCGGGGCTAAGGGCGCAGGCAGCCTTTCAAGCGCCAAGTGAGCGCTCGCTCGACCCTCGCGCGGCTCTCAAGAGCTTGATGAACCAGTTTCAGTCGCTTGGTGGTGACCTTCTAGTCGGCCAAGCTAATGCCATCAGCCCGCATCGGCTCGGTCTGTTAGATGGTCGGACCCTTGAAGCTGAAACGATTGTCTTGGCCCATGGCTTTAATGCGACAAGCTTTCGCCAGTCAGTTCCGACGTTGAAGGCTTTAAGGCCGGTCAAAGGGCAGATGGCGCGTGTGGCACATCCAGAATTGGCAAGCCCGATTGTGCGCGCCGGTCGGATCTATGTGTTGTCCCGCAGCGGTGGCCTCGTGATCGGAGCCACGTCGGATCCGTTGGCGCCTCCGGCACCAAGCGTCGATGTCGATCCAGTTTTGACGTTGTTGTCCGAAGCAAAGGAGCTTCTTCCGTCATTGGCGACGGCGGCTGTGGTTGAAGCTTGGGCTGGGCTGCGCCCGGACACGCCAGATCATCTGCCGATGGTGGGCGCGAGTGGTATGGATGGCATTTATCTCGCGACGGGGACCTATCGGAATGGCTGGCTGCTGGCACCCGCTATTGGCGCCTATTTAACCGAGCTTATATCTGGCAAAACACTGGATCAGGATTTGATGAACCTCTTTGCACCCGAACGCTTTTCCAGCTAGAAGGCGGGTCGTAAATGTCCGGACAAATGCACGGGAGATGCGTAGAATGAGCGGCTTTGAAATGAGTGAAGAGCACCGTGCTATTGAAGAAGCTGTCGGCCGCATCTGCGCCAAATACGACGATGCTTTCTGGTCTGAGACCGATGAGACCGGTCGTTTCCCTGAGCCTTTCGTCGCCGATATGGCCGATGGTGGTTGGCTGGGCTGCGCCTTTCCAGAAGCTTATGGCGGGGCGGGGCTTGGCCTAGTTGAAGCCGCCCTTGTGATGAAGACAGTCGCCCAGTCTGGCGCAGGCTTTTCTGGCGCTTCGGCGATCCATCTGAATATTTTCGGCCCAAAGCCGATCGAAAAGTTCGGGACCGAGGAACAAAAACACGCCTTTTTGCCCAAGCTCATCACTGGTGAGCATAAGATGTGCTTTGCCGTGACCGAGCCCAATGCTGGTCTTGAAACAGCGGCGATTACCACGCGCGCGGTCCGCACCAATGAAGGCTACACGATTACGGGCCGGAAGATTTGGACCACCAGTGCCCAGCGCGCTGACAAGATCCTGATCTTGGCGCGCACCACGCCCCGCGAGGAAGCCGCCCGTCCGACCGATGGCCTCAGTCTGTTTTATTGCGATTTTGACCGCACGGCCATTGACGCGAAGCCCATCCCGAAAATGGGCCGCAAAGCGGTTGAATGTAACATGCTGTTTATCGAGGATTTGAAAGTCCCCCATGACGCCCTGATTGGCGAAGAAGGCAAGGGCTTCAAATATATTCTCTCGGGCCTAAACCCAGAACGCGTGTTGTTTGCCGTCGAAGCCGTTGGTCTCGGCCGTGCAGCTCTTTCCCGTGCAGCCCAATATGCCAAGGAACGCGTTGTGTTTGGCCGCCCCATCGGTATGAACCAAGGCGTGGCCCATCCGCTTGCCAAGTCTTGGTGTGAATTGGAAGCCGCAGAGCTTTTAGCCATGAAGGCCGCCGCACTGTTTGATGCCGGCCTTGATTGTGGTGCAGAAGCCAATGCCGCCAAATATCTGGGTGCTGAGGCTGGTTATCATGCTTGTGAGGCGGCAGTCTTGGCTCATGGTGGCATGGGCTATGCTAAGGAATACCAGGTCGAGCGCATGTTCCGCGAATCAATGATTGCGCGCATCGCACCGGTTTCGCGCGAAATGATTCTAAACTTCGTGGCTGAGAAGGTCTTGGGGCTTCCAAAATCTTATTGATTTCTGTGTTTTAGAACTGCGCTAACAGAGTCTTAACCATGTTTGGTTGATCCTGCGTCCGTGGAACCGGTCGCCCGAAGTGCGACTGAAGCGCTGTAGGAGACAAGCAAGTGACACCCGAAGCCATTGGCGGCTCACCGGTACGCCAAGCCATTGCCCAAGCCTCGCGCACAACGGGCATGAGTTTTCAGTTTCTGTTGTCGACGGCTGTCCGCGAAAGCTCGCTCAACCCTAAAGCTGAAGCTAAAACGTCGAGTGCGACGGGCTTGTTTCAATTCCTCGATGCGACATGGCTAACAACGGTCAAGCGGCATGGGGCCAAGCATGGCTTGGGCGCTGAAGCCTCTATGATTGAGATGGGTGCCAATGGCCGTCCCAATGTGTCAGACCCCGGGCTTCGTCGCGCGATCTTAGATTTGCGCTATGATCCTAAGATCTCATCGCTTATGGCAGCTGAGTTTGCCGGTGATAACGCCGACTACTTGCGCGGCCGCACGGGCCAAGAGCCAGAGGCGGGGGATCTGTATGCCGCCCATTTTTTAGGGGCAGGCGGGGCGGCTCAATTGGTCAATGCCGTGCGGGATCGGCCTTGGGCCAGCGCTGCGGATTTGTTTCCAAGTGCGGCGGCGGCTAACCGCCCGATCTTTTATAAAAATGGCGGGGCCGAGCGCACGGTAGCGGAAGTCCTAGACAATCTGCGCGCGACCGCCAACCGGCAAGCCCCTGCTGTCAGCCAGCATGAATTGGGGGATGAGCCCGCACATCTGTTCGGTCCAAAAACCTATGCTGCGGGTACGATTGATCGCGCCTTGGCCAGTCGTTTGATGGCGAACCTGTTAGAGAATGATTATTTCAACGGTCAGCCCAATGATTTCATGCGCATGCTGGGCCAAGTCGCAGACGGCGATGACAAGTCCTTGGCTAGCTTGAATCCGACCATGCTCGCCCAACTTTATGGGGCAGGGGATCGGAAGCAGGAAGAGGCGGGCTTAGGCGTTATCCAGTCGCTTATGGGGATGAAATCTATCGCTCAAATTCTATCGCCGGATGGGCCAGATAAGCGCTCTGGTGACGACTCGTCTCTCGGCTTTGACCTGAAGGCTCCGATCTAGTTTAAGGATATTGGTGGGCATTAGCTGCCGCGTCGCAGCCCCGTGGCGATCCCAATTCCGATCATCGCCGCGCCAAGATAGCAATAGCCACAATGCTGACTGGCGATCCAGCTAAGCTCTTGCAGTAGGCCACGTGCGCTGAAGCTTGTCGCATGTTGACACCATGCACCCAGCGATTGGGTTGAACCCGAAAGCCAGGGTCCAATTGTGATCAACAAAGCGCCGACGCTTATAAGCGCCAAGGCGATAAAGCGTGTTTCGTTTAAAATAGTTGATTTTTCAGCGGCTTGATCGGTTGTCGCTTGAATTATAGGCATGGAACCAAAAGCCCCTTCATGGGTTTGAGAAGATGTCACCCTACCTGAAAGCCCTAGCGTCATCCAGCAAAAACGGGACGCCGACCCTGCGACAAAATAACCCTTTTATTTTTGTGGAAATAGGGCGTATCACGAACCTGTGACTGAGGCACGGATCATCCGTGCCGGCTTCTGGGGGGCCTGTCTAACGATGGAACCAAACCTACTCAAATCGAAGGCGCTGCCTCGCTTCGACATTTTTTTTACGTGTGGCCTCGCATTTTTAGTGGCGCTTTGGGCCGTTTTTGCGGTCTCGCGCGCTGAAGATTTCGGCATGACCGTCCATGGCTGGATATTTTTGGCGGCGGCTATTTTGGCCGCGCTTGGCTTTGTCTTTAACGCACATGGCACTGCACTTCAGAGCGATCAGTCCAGCTATAGCGATGGCGTTATCCGGTTTGGCGTGATTGCCTCAACCTTTTGGGGGATCGTCGGCATGTTGGTTGGGGTGGTGATTGCCTCCCAGCTCGCCTTCCCAGACCTTTTGTCGTTCAAGGACTATGGCTTCTTGAACTTTGGGCGTCTCCGGCCTTTGCATACGTCTGCCGTTATCTTTGCCTTCGGCGGCAATGTTTTGATCGCCACCAGCTTCTATGTTGTCCAGCGCACCTGCAGGGCCAGATTGTTTGGCGGCATGCTGCCGTGGTTTGTGTTCTGGGGGTATCAGCTCTTCATCGTCTTGGCCGCAACTGGCTATTTGATGGGGGTTACGTCTGGCCAAGAATATGCCGAACCTACTTGGCATGTAGATTTGTGGCTAACAGTCGTTTGGGTGGCCTATCTCCTCGTATTTCTTGGCACGCTTTGGAAGCGTAAAGAGCCCCACATTTATGTAGCCAATTGGTTCTACTTGGCCTTTATCGTCACGATTGCCATGTTGCACTTGGTGAACAATTTGGCTGTGCCAACCTCTCCCTTTGCTACCTCCTCCTATCCCTTGTTCGGCGGCGTCCAGAACGCCCTGACCCAGTGGTGGTATGGACATAATGCCGTGGGCTTCTTTCTGACGGCAGGCTTCTTGGCCATCATGTATTATTTCATTCCGAAGCAAGTAAATCGGCCAGTTTACTCTTATCAATTGTCGATTGTGCACTTCTGGGCTCTGATCTTCATCTACATTTGGGCCGGTCCCCACCATCTGCACTACACCGCTCTTCCTCAATGGGCGCAGACTTTGGGGATGACTTTCTCCATTATCTTATGGATGCCCAGCTGGGGTGGGATGATCAACGGCCTGATGACCTTGTCTGGCGCCTGGGATAAGTTGCGGACAGACCCTGTGCTTCGGATGTTTGTGGCGTCGCTGGCTTTCTACGGCATGAGCACATTTGAAGGCCCCGTGATGTCGGTGCGGGCAGTGAATTCGCTGTCTCACTACACCGATTGGACCATCGGCCATGTGCATTCTGGTGCACTCGGCTGGGTCGGCTTGGTGTCGTTTGGTGCACTTTATGCCCTGACGCCTTGGTTGTGGAAGCGCGAGCGGCTCTATTCGTTGAAGCTTGTTGAGATGCACTTCTGGCTCTCTACCATTGGGATCTTGTTCTACATCTCCTCCATGTGGGTGTCGGGCATTCAACAGGGCCTCATGTGGCGCTCCTACAATGAGTTTGGCTTCCTGACCTATTCCTTCGTGGAAACCGTCAAAGCTATGCACTTGCCCTATATCGTCCGAGCAATCGGTGGCCTCCTCTATCTCATTGGCACCTGCATCATGGCCTATAATTTGTGGCGGACCATCCAGGGTGCTGTGGCCAAAAAAGAGCCGCTCTCCATCACTAACCCCAACCTTGTCCCCGCTGAGTAGGAGCAACGATCATGCTTTTCAAAAATCACGGCATCATCGAACGCAACTCTATGATCCTTCTGGTCGGGATTTTGCTGGTTGTCTCGATTGGCGGTATTGTCCAGATCGCGCCTTTGTTCCGGATCGAACAAACCATTGAGAAAGTAGATGGGGTTCGCCCCTATACGCCACTGGAACTCGCCGGACGCGGCATCTATGTCCGGGAGGGCTGTTACTCGTGCCACAGCCAAATGATCCGGCCTTTGCGCGATGAGATTGAGCGCTATGGTCATTATAGTCTCGCGGCTGAAAGCATGTATGACCATCCCTTTCAATGGGGGTCTAAGCGGACGGGGCCAGACCTCGCCCGGGTCGGCGCCAAATACTCCGATGCTTGGCATGTCCAGCATTTGATCAATCCCCGATCTGTCGTGCCTGAATCCATCATGCCGCCATATGCCTTCTTGGAAGGTCGCGAAATCGGCATCAAGGACGTGGTCGACAAGCATATCGTCGCTCAAGTCCGGGTCGGTGTGCCCTATACCCAAGCCGATATCGATAATGCTAAGACCGACTTGTTGGCTCAAGCTGACCCCAATGCCGATAGCGAAGGCTTGCAAGCCCGCTATGGCGGCAAGGTCAACGTCCGCGACTTCGATGGTGATCCATCCAAAGTGACCGAAATGGATGCCTTGGTGGCTTATCTCCAAGTGTTGGGCACGATGGTGGATTTCAAAACCTATGAGCCCACGAAGGCTGAAAACCTGCGCTGAGGAGGCGTCTATGTCGTACGAACAATTGTCTGCCTTCGCGCAAACCTCGGGCATGATCTACTTCATGGCCATCTTCGCTGCCGTTTGCCTTTATGTCTTTTGGCCCAGTAATCGCGCCAAGTTCGACAAGGCTGCCCGCATACCACTTGAGAATGAGGATATTGACCATGTCCGATAAAAAACCAAAGGACGACATCACTGGTGTGGAGACAACGGGCCATTCTTGGGATGGTATCACCGAGTTGAACAACCCCCTTCCAAGATGGTGGGTTCTGACCTTCTACGCCTGTATCGCTTGGGCCGTTGTCTATTGGATCGCTATGCCAGCTTGGCCGACCCTCTCGGGCCACACAAAAGGCGTCTTGGCGATGTCAGACCGCAAACAAGTAGACGAAGAAGTAGCAAAACTGGTGAGCTCGCGAGCGCCCCAGTTCGCGCAACTCCACGCAACACCGATTGAAATGGTAAGCAAGAACAAGGAATTGTTCCAGTTTGCCCAAGAATCTGGTCGCGTCGCGTTTGCTCAAAACTGCTCGACTTGCCACGGTGCTGGTGGCCAAGGCGCGAAGGGTTACCCAAGTTTGGTCGACGATGTTTGGCTGTGGGATGGCTCCATCCAAGGCATTCGTTCTACCTTGCAGACGGGCATACGCAGCGAGCATCCAGAAGCCCGCTATAGCCAGATGCCCTCCTATGGCCGCGATAAATTGTTGGAACCCCAACAGATCGCTGATGTTACCCAATATGTGTTGACCTTGTCGCGCCAGCCAGCAGATGCCAAAGCCGCCGCCCGCGGTGCACAAGTATTTGCGACCAATTGCGTGGCTTGCCATGGCGCGGAAGGCAAAGGGGACCAAACCCAAGGTGCTCCTAACCTAACAGACCAAGAATGGCTTTATGGCGGTACCGCGCAAGAAATCACCACCCAGCTTAATCTGGGTCGTGGCGGGGTCATGCCCACGATGTCGCAACGCCTTGATCCAGCGACTTTGGATGCTTTGGCTGTCTATGTCCATTCACTCGGCGGTGGCACCTAATCGTGCCATCGACCCCTGAGGTCCAATGAAAGTCATTGATATTCTAGACCGTGGCGGCCCCAACGCTCTTGCGAGCGGCGAGGCCGCGCATGGTGTGGCGCGCTCTGATGCGGTGGCGGTGAATTCCGCTATGCAACGAGAGCTCTATGAGAAGCGCCAACAGATTTATCCTAAGGCCGTACACGGGTTTTGGCGGCGCATTAAATGGCTCATCGTCGGCCTTTTGTTGGGCATTTATTATGTGGTTCCCTTCTTGCGTTGGGATCGCCCGGGGGCTGCACCAGATCAGTTTCTCCTTGCTGATTTTACGGGCAGGCGCTTTTATTTCGGCCCCATCGAGATTTGGCCGCAAGAGCTTTACTACGTTACCGGTCTTCTGATTTTGGCCGCTATTGGCCTTTTCTTGGCCTCAGCCCTTTTTGGCCGGGTCTGGTGTGGCTATGCCTGCCCGCAGACGGTTTGGACCGATCTCTTCATCGCGGTTGAACACTGGTTTGAAGGCGACCGTAATCAGCGCATTCGCCTCGATAAACAGCCTTGGGATTTCAATAAAGCTTGGCGAAAGATTGGTAAGCATATTGTTTGGCTGATGATTTCGCTGGCTACAGGGGGCTGGTTCGTTGCCTATTTCCATGATGCGCCCAGCTTATTTGTTAGCTTCTTCACTTTACAGGCACCGATGTCTGCCTATGTGTTCGCGGGCCTTTTGACGGCAACGACCTATATGTTCGCCGGCACGCTGCGCGAACAAGTTTGCACCTATATGTGCCCTTGGCCGCGTATTCAGGCGGCTATGCTGGATCAAGAGGCGCTCTCGGTAACGTATCGCTATGACCGGGGTGATCCACGCGGAGCCCACAAAAAGAACGATAGTTGGGAGGGGCGCGGCGATTGTATCGATTGCCGCCAATGCGTTGCCGTTTGTCCGGCCGGAATTGATATTCGCGACGGTCTGCAGATTGAGTGCATCAATTGTGCGCTGTGCATCGATGCCTGCGACGAGATTATGGTGAAGGTTGATCGTCCCAAGGGCCTAATTGCCTATGACACGATCCAGAACATTGAGCGTCGGCAAGCTGGCGAAAAGTCCGGCTATCGCTTCATTCGTGGGCGAACGTTGTTTTATGCGGTTTTGTTTGTCGGCATCGGTGGTCTGATGCTGGCCAGCCTGTTGATGCGCTCAACCTTGGACGTTAATGTTCAGCGCGACCGCGCTCCCTTATTTGTGCCGCTGTCCACTGGCCAAGTGCGCAATGCCTACACGGTTAAGGTCCTGAACAAGGCCAACCAGACCCGTGATGTGCGTATACGGATTAACGGCGTTAAGGACGGTCAATTACAGGCTAATGAACTGCCGGTTGTGGACAATAGTGTCGTCCTGACGGCTGGGCCAGACCGTGTCGTCGAAGTCCGTTTGTTTGTGGTGGCCGATCCTGAACGGCTGAAGCATCGTTCCACGCCTGTAATGATCGAAGTGCAATCGGCCAAAGATAGCGAGATCGCTAAATCAAAATCGGTCTTCATTCGTGGAGAACATTTAGAAGAGAGAGACGACGATGACTGATGCAATCGTTCCTTCGAAGCCGTTTCGCCTGACGGGATGGCATGTTTTGGCCATGTTCGGTGCCTTGTTCGGCGTGATGCTGGCGGTCAATATCCTATTCGTCTTTCTAGCATTAAAGACGTTTTCCGGTGAAACGGACCATGCCTATATCAACGGTCTTAAGTTCAACGAGACTTTGGCCGCCAATGCCCGCCAAACAGAGCTAGGCTGGACCATGTCGTTGGGGCTAGAGCGGCCAACGGGCGGTGGAGCGGTCCTTGAAGCACGCCTAACGGATCGCAACAATCAGCCTTTGCGGGGTGCTCTCTTGCAAGGCACGATTGGACGCACCACAGGCGCGAAAGAAGATCAGAAGCTCACCTTCTCAGAGACGGCACCGGGCGTTTACCGCGCTGTGATCGATCAAGTTCGGCCGGGTCGCTGG
Source organism: Maricaulis salignorans (assembly GCA_945891505.1). Lineage (GTDB taxonomy): Bacteria > Pseudomonadota > Alphaproteobacteria > Caulobacterales > Aquidulcibacteraceae > Aquidulcibacter > Aquidulcibacter miladensis. The sequence goes on from CAMDDL010000001.1 coordinate 107,281, forward strand.
AAGTTTAGTGCTTCAGCCAAGCTTGAAGGTGCACCACAATTTTCGACGGAGACAACGCTATCACTACGCTAAATCCCACGACAGAGCCTGCTTTGGGCTGCCCTTCGGGTCTGGAGCCACCTGTGGTAGCGGCTGCAGCGGCAGACCCTCGTGCATTTGTCCAACTGAACCGCACCAGTGGCTTGTCGCTTGAGCTGTTGGTTCGTGGCGCGCGATGTGCCGGCTGTTTGCGCAAGATTGAAACGGGTGTGGCGGGCCTGCCCGGCGTATCTGATGCGCGCCTCAACCTGACCACAGGGCGCTTAAGCGTCACATGGCAGGACGGTCGGATTGACCCGCGCACCATTGTTCAGCGCGTGATTGATTTAGGCTATCAGGCCCAGCCTTTTGATCCAAGTAAAGTCCAAGCCATAATCGATCAGGAAGGCCGTCACCTTCTCATTTGCATGGCGGTTGCAGCCTTTGCCGCCATGAACATCATGATGTTCTCTGTCCCCATCTGGTCCGCCCACTTCAATGGCGAGATGGAAGAGGGGACACGGACCATGTTCCATTGGATTTCGGCCTGTATTGCTCTGCCTACGGCCGCCTATGCCGGTATGCCCTTCTTTAAAAGTGCGTGGAACGCCTTGAAAAAGGGGCGGGCGAATATGGACGTGCCCATTTCGCTCGGCATTTTACTGGCCTCTGGCCTGTCAGTGGTTGAGACTATACGCGGCGGCGAGCATGCCTATTTTGATGCCGTTGCTATGTTGCTGTTCTTCTTGTTGATTGGTCGCTATCTTGATCACGCGCTTCGACAAAAGGCCCGGCAAGCCGCGCGTGATCTTCTCGCGTTGCAGGCCGTTACCGCCAGCCGACTTGGGCCCGACGGTAGCTCGATCAGTGTCGCCGTGGGCGAGATACGTCCCGGGGACCGGGTGATTATTCTGCCGGGTGACCGCATTCCAGTTGACGGTACCATCCTTGAAGGCATCTCTGAAGCCGACTTCTCGTTGTTGACGGGCGAAACAGCCCCAGTGGCATTGGCGCAAGGCCAAGCAGTGCGGGCGGGGGCTTTGAATTTGTCTGGCCGTCTGGTTTTAAAAGCCAGCGCCCGTAGCGAGGACAGCTTTCTGGCTGAGATCGCCCGCCTCGTTGAAATGGGGGAGCAAAGCAAAAGCATTTATGTTCGCTGGGCTGATAAGGCAGCAAAACTCTATGTGCCCGTCGTACACGCCGCGGCCTTCTTGACGGCTGTGGTGTGGTTGCTTCTAGGGGCGGAACCGCGGGTGGCCATTCTTAATGCCTGCGCCGTTTTGATCATCACTTGTCCCTGTGCGCTTGGCCTCGCTGTCCCCGCGGTGCAAGTGGTTGCATCTGGCCGATTGTTTAAGCGCGGGATTTTGCTGAAGTCTGGCGATGCGCTAGAACGCTTGGCTGAGATCGACTTTATCGCGTTTGATAAGACAGGTGTTCTTACGCTCGGCCAGCCGAAATTGCTAAGCACGGCGTTGGTTACAGAAGCCGCATTAGCTCAAGCCGCACTTTTGGCACGAGCGTCCCGTCACCCTTTAGCTCGCGCGATTGCCCGGGCTGCAGGACCTGGGCCCGCCATCGAAAACGCTCACGAGGTACCAGGTTGTGGCGTTGAGGCTCAGATCGACGGCTTGCGGGCCCGTTTGGGCCGTGCATCTTGGGTTGGGGTCGAGGAGGCCCAGTCTGAGGAGACGGAACTTTATTTCGCCATTCAAGGCCAAGCTCCCGTACGCTTCTGCTTTGAGGACACCTTGCGGCCCGACACCGTGCAAACCATTCAAGCCTTAAAAGCACGTGGGTTTCAGCCAATCATTTTATCAGGAGATCGAAAGGGAGCTGTTGCCCGTGCGGCGCAAGCCGCTGGGATTGAAACCTATCTGGGTGAGCTGACGCCGTTTGAGAAAGCCGCCCATCTAGATGGTCTGAAAGCACAAGGGCACCGCGTATTGATGGTTGGCGACGGACTAAATGATGCGCCCGCCTTGGCTAAGGCCTTTGTCTCGATCGCGCCAGGAACGGCAGCCGATGCAAGTCAGTCCGCCGCAGATCTTGTGTTTCAAGGCGATCAACTGGGGTCGGTCTTAGAGGCGATTGACGTTGCCCGCACCGCGAAGAAGCGCGTCATGGAGAATTTTTGGTTCGCAGCTCTTTACAACTTCATTGCTGCACCCATCGCCATGCTGGGCCTTGTTACCCCATTTATCGCCGCCATTGCGATGTCCTCCTCATCAATCATCGTGACCTTGAATGCGCTTCGCCTCGCATCAGTTCGCAACAACGGGGGCTAACGCAATGGATGGTATGATGTTTTTGATCCCAATCGCGTTATTCATGGGCTTTATTGGCCTTCTCGCGTTTTTATGGAACCTCAATAACCGACAATATGACGACCCAAAGGGTGCAGCGATGCGCATCCTCAATGATGATGATTTTCCCTTACCTTAGAACCCAGCATCGGAGGCAAATATGAGCCCGTTTGAGATCACATTAGGGGGAAATGAGCGGGTTCAGGTGGTCCGTGTCATGCCCGATGCGCATTGGCTTTGGCTTGCTAATGGTTGGGTCGATTTCAAAGCGACTTGGCGCTACAGCATGTTGATTGGGCTTGTCCCCGTCGTGGTAGCTTGGGTCATGGTGCTGGTACTGTGGCAAGCTGATATGCTGGGTTTTTTGCCCGCTGTTTGTGGCGGTTTTGCTTTGGTAGGCCCGATTCTAGCCATTAGCTGTTATGAGATTTCCAGACTACGGGCGCTGGGCGAGCCCATAAAACTTCGGGCCGTTTTAAAGCCGCGCATTGTCTCGCCCGGCCAAGTCGCGATCATCGCCTTCGTCTTGATGCTGATTTTGATGGTCTGGGCCCGCCTCGCAAGCTTCCTCTATGCCTTCGCTTCCAGCGCCCGACCCCCGGCTATGCAAGTGGACTTGATTAATTTCGCTTTGCAGACGCCCGAAGGCCTGATCATGGTGACAATTGGTACGCTTGTAGGGGCAGTTCTTGCCACGATTGGCTATGTGGTCTCGGTCGTCTCCATTCCGCTCGCAGCAACTCGCTCCGCAGACGCCATGACCGCCATGCTGGTTTCTGTCATCGCGGTTTCCCGTAACAAAGGCGCAATGGCCTCTTTTGCCTTCAACATCGCCATGTTGGTAGGCTTGTCGCTAGCCACAGGCTTTGTCGGGTTGATCATTGTGTTTCCTTGGCTCGGACATGCAACTTATCATTGCTATGAAACGCTAACCGGAGAGACTGTCACTCGGCCGTCCACAGGTTGATCTGGGATGTTTCTATCGCGAGGCAATGAGCGCATCAACGACGGAAGGGTCGGCCAGAGTTGACGTATCGCCCAAGCTGGACACGTCGCCTTCTGCAATCTTGCGAAGGATCCGACGCATGATTTTTCCGCTACGTGTCTTGGGCAGGCCGGGCGCAAAATGGATCACATCGGGTGTTGCGATGGGACCAATCTCTTTGCGCACCCATTGGATCAAGGCTTTGCGAACCTCGTCGCTCTCAGTCGCGTCGGAGTTTAAGGTCACATAGGCGTAAATGCCTTGGCCCTTGATGTCATGTGGGAAGCCGACGACGGCAGCTTCTGCGACATTTGGGTGGGCGACAAGGGCGCTTTCCACTTCAGCCGTGCCCATCCGGTGCCCAGAGACATTGATTACGTCATCCACACGACCCGTGATCCAGTGGTAGCCATCTTCATCGCGGCGACAGCCGTCACCGGTGAAATAGTAGCCGGGATAGGCTGAAAAATAGGTCTGGAAGAAGCGTTCATGGTCACCCCACACGGTCCGCATTTGTCCCGGCCAACTGTCGGTGATGCAGAGATTGCCGTCCGTCGCCCCTTCGAGGATTTTGCCCTCGCTGTCGAGGAGGACTGTCTTCACCCCAAACATCGGCAAAGTCGCAGAGCCTGGCTTTAAGGCAATCGCGCCCGGGAGCGGTGTAATCATCGCGCCGCCGGTTTCTGTTTGCCACCATGTATCCACGATTGGGCAACGGCCTTCGCCCACCACGTGATAATACCATTCCCAAGCTTCTGGATTGATCGGCTCACCCACACTTCCCAACAGACGCAGGGATTTACGAGACGTTGCAGTCACATAGCTATTGCCCTCGCGCATGAGTGAGCGCAACGCCGTTGGGGCGCCATAGAAAATATTGACCTCATATTTGTCGACAATATTCCAGAAGCGGCTGAAGTCTGGGTAATTGGGCACGCCCTCAAACATCAAAGTCGTCGCGCCATTGGCCAGCGGCCCATAGACCACATAAGAATGTCCCGTGACCCAGCCAATATCGGCAGCGCACCAAAACACTTCACCATCTTGATAGTTGAAGACATAGGAAAAGGTCATGGCGACCCAAACCAGATAGCCACCAGTCGTATGTAAAACGCCCTTTGGCTTGCCTGTACTGCCAGAGGTATAGAGGATGAAAAGTGGGTCCTCCGCACTCATGGGCTCTGGCACACAGTCATCAGAAACCCCGGCAATCGCCTCATGATACCAACGATCTCGTCCGCCCTGCATGGTGATTTCATTGGCGACATGGCGGATCACCAGAACATGTTTAACCGAGGTGCAATTCGCAACCGCGGCGTCCACATTGGCTTTGAGCGGCACTGTCTTTCCACCGCGCATGCCCGCGTCTGCCGTGATCACAATGCTGGAATCGCAATCTTGAATCCGACCTGCCAGCGCCTCAGGTGAGAAACCACCAAAGACGATGGTGTGTATAGCCCCGAGCCGGGTACACGCCAGCATAGCCATCGCGGCTTCTGGAATCATGGGCAGATAAAGGGTAATCCGGTCGCCTTTTTTGACACCCAAATCCTTCAACACATTGGCAAAACGGCAGACATGGCGGTGCAATTCGCGATAGGTGATCTTGCGCGATTGAGTGGGCTCATCGCCCTCCCAAATAATGGCGACCTGGTCGGCCCGGTCCTTTAGATGGCGATCCAAGCAGTTTTCGGAGACATTGAGGACGCCATCCTCAAACCATTTGATGCCAAAGTCGGCTTCATGAAAGCTTGTATTTTTCACCTTGGTGAAGGGCTTCATCCAAGTCAGCCGCTGCGCTTCTCTCGCCCAGAATTCATCGGGATCATTGATCGAGGCAGCATAGGCCTCGCGATAGCCTTGTTCAGTTATGCGTGCTTTTTTGGCCCACTCCGCTGGAACTGGATAAAGAGCTACCATGGTCGTCTCCCTCATTCGCCCAAGCTACTGGGCGCTGTTTCGGTCTTTTTGAAACTCTTTTGACGTACGCCGCAGCCTTGAGCAATGTCTACTTACGATCACATCCAGCATCGACCTGAGAGCTTAGGCCGAACGGCCCGCGTTATAAAAGTTGTGGCCTAACAAAACAACGAATGAGTGACCCGCAATTCTTACTGATCAGCATCGTTTCTGTCAGCCATTGCTGCTCACGCTGCCGCCACCAAGGAACAAGGGCTAGATGCCCGAACCACCGCGCCCGAGTGCCTATTTGGCGTTATGTGGACAGTCTATACCGCCGACACACTCGACAGGCTCGAGTTCTTAGCGAAGTATAGCTTCTAACCAAAGAATAAGGGGAGCGACAGGGACATGGCGGACATAAAGCCAATACCAAATTCCGCCGAGGGCGAGGCGGGCACTCCGGCCAAGGGGCAGAATGAAAAGCTAGTCATTGCGGCATCCTCGCTCGGCACAGTCTTCGAGTGGTATGACTTTTTCCTATACGGGCTTCTCGCCACCTATATTTCCGCGCAGTTTTTCTCAGGCGTGAATGAAACCACAGGCTTTATCTTCGCGCTTGGGGCTTTTGCAGCAGGCTTTGCTGTTCGTCCGTTCGGCGCGTTGGTATTTGGTCGTATCGGCGACATGGTTGGTCGAAAGAACACGTTTTTGGTGACAATGGGCCTAATGGGGCTAGCCACGTTTGGTGTGGGGCTGTTGCCTTCTTACGCCACCATTGGCGTCGCGGCACCAATTATCTTGATTGGCCTAAGACTGTTGCAAGGTCTGGCCATGGGCGGGGAATATGGTGGTGCTGCCACCTATGTCGCGGAACATGCACCAGAGGGCAAGCGCGGCCTCTATACTAGCTGGATTCAGACCACCGCGACATTGGGCCTGTTTGCTGCCCTCTTGATCGTGATTGGTACCCGCACGCTTCTCGGCGAAGAGGTGTTCAAGGCGTGGGGATGGCGGGTGCCCTTCCTTGTGTCGATTATCTTGCTGGCAGTTTCTCTGTGGATACGCATGCAGCTCAACGAGAGCCCCGTCTATCAAAAAATGAAGGACGAAGGAACAACGTCAAAGGCCCCCTTGACCGAAGCTTTTGCGAAATGGGGCAATTTGAAGTGGGTCATTATCGTTCTGTTCGGGGCCGTCGCAGGGCAAGCTGTCGTTTGGTACACGGGCCAATTCTATGCCTTATTCTTCTTGGAGAAGATGTTGAAAGTGGATGGGGCAAGTACGAACATCCTGATCGCCATTGCCTTGATTATTGGGACCCCAGGCTTTGTCTTTTTCGGCTGGTTGTCAGACAAGATTGGCCGCAAGCCCATCATCTTGGTTGGTTGTGCCTTGGCAGCCCTGACCTACTTCCCAACGTTCCACGCCTTGACCAAAGCCGCCAACCCAGCTTTGGCCCAAGCACAAGTCAGTGCGCCGATATCGGTAGTCGTCAATGACGCCGATTGTTCGGTTCAGTTTGACCCTGTCGGAAGGAATAAGTTCGACGCCAAGAGCTGCGATATTGCCAAATCCTTTTTAGCAAAAAGTGGGGTTAGCTATTCCAAAGTCGACGCACCTGCGGGCACCGTGGCTTCGATCAAAATTGGCACTGAAACCTTGGTCGCACCTGATCCGAACCTCATAACAGGGGCAGACAAGAAGGCAGCTATTACAACCTATCAAGACAGCGTGAAAGCCGCTTTGGCCAAGGCTGGCTATCCCTCCAAAGCCGATCCGGCCACAATGAATAAGCCAATGGTAATCGCCATTTTGGTTTATCTGGTGCTCTTAGTCACCGCTGTTTACGGACCAATCGCCGCCTTGTTGGTTGAGATTTTCCCGAGCCGAATTCGCTATACCTCGATGTCCTTGCCCTATCATATCGGCAATGGCTGGTTTGGCGGCTTTTTGCCTACCACGGCGTTTGCCATGGTCGCTGCGACGGGGGACATTTATTACGGCCTCTGGTACCCTGCCTTAATCGCAGGTCTGTCGGCTGTCGTTGGCTTGTTCTTCCTGCCAGAGACATTCAAGCGGCGCTTGGACGAGTAGAAATCCATACCTCTTCTGACAGAGAAGACCGGCCACAGCGCGTGGCCGGTCTTTTCAGTTTGGTGGCATTGTTAGGCTGGGGCTTCAAATGACCTAAGGGCCGCTTCGGCAATCTCTGTGCCCCATTCCTGAAGGAAATGACCGCCATCTGGAATGATGAGTGGGGCAGGGCAGCCTTTAATCAATTGCTGCATGTCATTCATAATGTCGAGCCCGAAGACGGGGTCAGCCGCGCCCCAAGCCATAAAGCTTTGACCTTGCCAATGTTCGGCCCAAAACGTCCGTGCGGCTAAAGACACGTCAACACCAGCCATGTCTGGGTCAGTCATGACGCGCTTGGGAAAAGCGCGCACGCCAGCCTTATAGCGCGCATCGGGGAAAGGCACGTCATAAGCTGCTGCTTCATCAGCACTCAAATGCGGGGTCGAACGCTGCATTAAGGCACCCACGGGCATATCAGGACGGGAAGCCGAATAGGCGCGCCAAGCCATAAATCCATCGCTGGGCGGGTGCCCTGTTGCCAATGTCGTGTTCATGATGATGAGGCGGGTGATCCGCTCTCCCACGCCCGGGGCTACAGGCAGGGTCAAGCCAAGCAGCCCGCCCCAGTCTTGCACCACCAAAGTGATATTGCGCAGATCAAGTCGCTCGATAAGCGCAATTAGAAAGTCCCGATGAAAGTCAAAGCCATAAATTTCTTCGTCTTCCGGCTTATCCGATCGTCCAAAGCCCAAGAGGTCCGGCGCAACAACACGGCCGCCGGATGCCAAAAATACGGGGATCATTTTGCGGTAGAGATAGCTCCATGTCGGCTGGCCATGTAGACATAAGAAGACGCTCTCCGCGTCTGCCGCACCCTCGTCCACATAAGCGGCGCGTAAGCCTTCATAGCCTGCAAGGTCACTGACGTAGCGCGGCTTAAAGGGAAAGTCGGCCAAGTTCTCAAAGCGGTCTTCTGGTGTTCTGAGCGCGTCCATTGATTGTCCTGTCTTGTGTTTAAGCCCGAAAGGTTGGCTAGCGTTTTAGGGCACCGCTTTGAAAAAGACCAATCGTATACATGGTAGTCAAAATGGTCTTGGGGATGACACTCACAGCAAAGCCAGTAGCAATTGAGTAGAGGCCGTCAATAACACACCAGCACATCAAACCTGCGGTCATGAGAAACCTTCCTAACCAGATGGAAGATAAGTTGCTCTGGTTTTTGTTGGCGGACAATTACCTCTCACGTCATTGAACTGACTGCACCACCGTGTCAGGTTTGACCGGTAGGCGGGAGATACTCCATGACAATCACGGTTCAAACCCGGCAGGCAGAAGCCGATGGCAACTTCGCCAAACTCCTGCGGGACTGGCGACAAAAGCGCCGTTTATCGCAATTAGATTTGGCACTTATGTCTGGTGTGTCCCAACGCCATGTAAGCTTTTTAGAATCGCGGCGCGCTAATCCCAGTCGCAACATGATCCTGCAATTAAGCGAGACTTTGGAAGTACCCCTGCGTGATCGCAATGCTTGGCTGACCGCGGCAGGCTTTGCACCCATCTTTAAAACCCGAGAACTGGATGATCCCCAAATGGGGCAAGTCATGGCCGCCATTCGAATGATGCTGGCCGCACATGAGCCCTTTCCTGCAATTGCGTTAGATAGGGCTTGGAATGTCCGATTATCCAATCAATCGTTCGATCAGTTAAATGCCATGTTGGGTGACGACATTTGGGCACGGGTCGGCGGGGAAGGGCGCAATCTGTTGCGTTTGTTCTTTCATCCAGACGGCATTCGCCCCTATGTTACCAATTGGGCAGCTGTCGGCCCATTGATGTGGCAGCGCGCCCAACGCGAAGCTGAGGCTCTGGCTGGGGCCGATATGAAAAGTGTTCTGGAAGAACTTGCCCCGCATCAAGACCCCCATATTCTGTGGTCGGCTGCTGAAGCCTCACTCGTGCCAGTGATCCCCTTCAATATGGACATACAAGGCCTCAGAATCTCCATGTTTGCGGTTGTGGCGACGTTTGGCACCGCACAAGACATAACGGCTGATGAATTGCGCTTAGAAACGCTGTTCCCGGCCGACCCTGAGACCGAGGCTATGTTCCGCGCCGCTGCGCAAGCCCGAACCCAATAACCCGCGACGTAATTGCGCCCAGCGCCAATGACGATGAAGCTGCGGTTTGCACCGAAATGGAGTAGAATATGACCGACACGAGCATCCAAGCGATTGAAATTGTCCGCCGCTTTTTGAAGGCGATGGAGCCCTTGGATTATGACACCGCCTTGACACTTGTCTCTCCAACCTGCGTCTACATCAATCCCCCGCCAATCGGCGAGGTGAATGGTCCAGGAGGAATTCGGGCGGTGCTGGAGCCTTTCTTCTCGCCTACTCTTGAGAATGAGTTCAAAATCCTGCGAGAGTCTGCCAGTGGTGGGACCGTGTTCTTAGAGCGGCTTGATCGACATCGCCTGAAAGACAAATGGGTCGAATTGCCCGTAACCGGCGTATTTGAGGTCAAAGATGGCCTCATTACCTATTGGCGGGACTATTTCGACGCCGCGACAATTCTTGCACAATGGCCGACCGGGTAAGGAGACGTGGGCCCCTTATGGTGGCCTGTCCGCGAACAGGCCACCGACGGAGATTAGAGCTTCTCGGAGACCGTTGCGTTCGCCAAAAGGCCTTCGATTTCCTCAGCACTAAAGCCCGCTTCGGCCAGAACCGCGCGCGCATCCTTGCCGGGTGTGGGCACCGACCGTTTGGTTGCCTCAGGAATACCAGGGAAACGAATAGGGCCAGAGGGCGAGGCTTTCGACCCGCCTTGCCCATCGTCAATCTGGGTCATGCCGCCTGCGGCCAAAAACTGTGGGTCGGCAACGGTTTCTGCGGGGCTTTGTACCGGCGCCCAAACGAGATCATGGGCGTCCAAGCGGCTAGCAATATCGGCAAAGTCGCGGGCTGCAAAGACTTCATCCATTAAGGCTACCAGCGTTGGTCCATTTTCCCGCCGTGCTTTCGAAGTCGCAAAGCGGGGATCATGCTGCAGGGCTTCAAGGCTCAAGGCTTGGCAGAAGCCCGGCCAATCGGCGGTTCCTTGCCGGGGCAGGAGGGTCAGCCAGCGACCATCGCGGCACTGAAAGAAGTTGGCCAACGGATTGACCGCCTCAAACCGCGGCCGTGTTGAGGCCAACCTGCCAAAGCGCATCTGGATCGACATGTCCGACCCCAATGTATAGGTGCCCGCGCGCAGCAGTGAAGCATCGACATGCTGTCCTTTGCCCGTGCTATGGCGGCCATGCACCGCTGCCAAGATGCCCGCAACCGTTGAAAGCGAGCAGATATGATCTCCGACGCCGGTGCGAATTGGAAAGGGCTCCACCCCCTTTGGGGCCGTCAAGCGGGCCCATCCAGAGCGCGACCAGAAGGCAGCGACATCAAAGCCAGCGCGGTCCACATCTGGGCCTTCAAGGCCATAACCGGTAACATTGGCATAGATTAGGCGGGGGTTCACGGCAGACAGCGCGGCATAATCTAGGCCAGCGCGGGTAAGACCGCCCGGGCGTACATTGGTGATAAAGACATCGGCCTCTTGGACTAATTTGCGAACCAACTCACGGCCAGCGTCCTGCGCGGTATCAATGATGATTGAACGTTTGCCGCGATTATCGAGGTCAAAAACAGGGTTCTCGGCAATGTCCGAGCCAATCGTATCGAAGAAGCGGCGGATCGGGTCACCACCGGGCGGCTCAATCTTGATGACGTCTGCCCCCCAATCGGACATCAAGCCACCTGCACCCGGTGCTGCGATGTAGGTAGCATATTCGATAACCTTAAGACCCTTGAGCAGCATAATGTGTTCCCCCGAAGATTTTGATTTTTATACGCGACGTGCATCACAACAGCCGAAGTGTTTACCTGTGTAAAGACGCCATTAACCCTAACAGAGCACCTTAGCTGTGTTGCGAATCACTGCAAATGTGGTTCTGGGAGCAATGTGTCATGGGCGTTTCAACGCTACGCGTAAATCTGAGTGAAGCAGACATTCGCGCTTTAATCAAAGGCGATACCGATGAAGATCGCGCTTTGGCGTGTTATCGGCTGTGTCGACGCATTGATACGGTGACGCTGACGGATGAAGAACGCGCTTATGCAGAGCAAATTCTGCAGATCGTCGTCAGTGGTGCTGCAGAGCGTGTGCGCCGGGCATTGGCTGTGACCTTGAAGGCGTCACCCAATTTACCTCCTGAAATTGCATCAAAGTTAGCGCGCGATATTGAATCGATTGCCTTGCCCCTCTTGGAAAGTTCACCGGTACTCAGTGATGAGGATTTGGTCGAGATCCTCGAATCTGCCGAGCCCGCCCGCCAATATGCCATTGCCCGTCGAGAGAGCTTGTCGGAAAGCGTGACGACCGCTCTGTGCACCTATGGCGTTGATGGGGCCATTATTGAAGCGCTCCATAATGATGGGGCTGAGTTCAATGATGTGGGCATGACCCGCGCCTTGGATCGGTTCCCGACTGTGCACGCCTTAAAAGTAGCGATGATTGAGCGGCCAATTCTCCCTGTGTTGGTTTCTGAAAAATTGGCGGCGCGTCTGACTGGTGAGTTGTTTGATCGCTTGGTCGAAAAACATGCCATGCCGCCGCAGATGGCAATTGATCTGGCTACGAACACACGTGAGCGCGCCGGGATTGATTTGATCGCGCAGGCTGGCCTGCAAGCGGACATGAAGCGTTACATCCAACAATTGCATCTCAATGGCCGTTTGACGCCCAGCTTTGTGTTGCGTGCGCTATGCCAAGGCGAGGTGCGCTTAGTCGAATATGCCTTTGCTGAACTGGCAGGGATTCCCCACAACAAAGCTTGGCTATTGGTTCATGACGGCGGCACGATGGGGCTGCGCACCATTTTTGAACGGTCTAATATGCCGCCAAGCCTCTATCCTGCTTTCCGGGCTGCCATCGAGGTCCTGCATGAGACGGAGTTTGACGGCACGGCTGATGACCGCACCCGCTTCCGCAAGCGCATGATTGAGCGTGTGCTCACGCGCTTCCAGTCGATTCCAGACGAGGATTTGAATTACCTCCTCGAAAAACTCGACTATGTTCGCGAAGAGGCAGAAGAAAAGCGCCTTGCCGCAGGCTAGACCTTCAAGCGGCTTCCGAGCCTGCTTGATCTGTTTCCGTCAGTTCCTCGAAGCTGAAAAGCTGGAGCGGCTTATGAGGCGGTTGCGGCGAATGTTCCACTAGCTCTGGTTTTTGAGCAGGCTCCAAAGCTGCTTCTAAAGTTGTACCCTCCACTTCAGACTGCGGCATCAATTCGTCATCGACTTCCGGACCAGACGGTTGCTCGAGCAGCATTTGCGAGGCTGACTGAAAGCTCAGGGGCAGAGAGATAAAGTGACCTTGAAGGCGTGTGAAACCAATTTGATAACATTGGCGAATGGCCTTGGAAGACTCTGCCCCAACCGCAACGACAGGCATGCCAGCACCTTGGGCGGCTTGAATTCGGCGCATGAAAGCACTGGCTCCGACCGAGTGAAGTCGGCTTGCCACTGTTAGCATCGTGGAGCCACCACATTTAAGCTGGCAGAACAGGTCACGCGCCCGTTTATCGAGGGCCAGGCTTGGTGGCCCTTTAGCATCAAGGGCGATCTTAAACCCGAAGCCTGCCAGTATCTCCAAGCAGGCAAGGCCTTGATTGCCGGTGCAGGTCAATTCCTCTTCGTCAATTTCAAGGACAATCCACTCCGCCTTGGCACCTTCATTCGCCACACAATCGGCCAAGTCGCGCGCAAAGCCTGGGTCCATAACGTCCTTCATGGAGATATTGATAGCAACATCAATACCATAACCATGGTTGCGCCACGTGTAGATCGCGCGAGCAGCTTGGGCGGCTAATGTGCGGCTCATGACGCCAATCAGGCCTTCTTTTGCAGCAAGGCTAAAGAACAGGCCCGGGGACAAAATGCCAAGCTTTGGATGGTGCCAACGGGCCACACCTTCAAACGCGACAATTTTCTTGGAGGACAACTCGACTTGTGGCTGAAAAGCCAATTGGATTTCGCCAGCAGCAAGGCTTTGGAGCAATTCAACGCGCGCTAAGGAAACCACCTGCGTTACCATCGGCTCTATCTCGACTTCCATGCCCGCATATCGAACTAGGGTCTGTTAGCATGGAGGGCTTAAGCGGCGGTCAGGTCACTCTGGACAATTTTAATCGTATTCCCAACAAAAAACCCGGCCATAGGGCCGGGTTTAAATGCGTTGAAAAAGTTACGGCCGACTATTGGCTGGCGGCGTAGCGATTCACTTGTGTCTGCAACTCGATCAACAGGGCTTTACCGATTGGATGGTCGCTATCTTTGATGTTTTGCTTAACCGCAGCAATGATTGCACCCACGTGGGCATCCAGAATTTGGCGAGGGGCTTGGGCGCGACCTTCTGGACTATCGATCAGCTTGCACAAAGAGGCTGCAAATTGCGAAACAATAGGGAAGCCGTATGTGACACCCAAGCCCTTAAGGTCATGGGCGCGGCGATAGAATTCTTCGAGCTCATGTTCGCCAGAACCCGGCTTGTTGACGATAGCATAGGCTGCTTCAAGCTTTACAAGCTCATCATTGAGCCAGCCGCCGAATTGGTCGGACATGGATGCAAGTGCGGCTTCGGCCCGCGCAATCGCTGCGGCGTCAAATCCGCCAAGACGATTACCCAATTTCGCTTTCAAGCGATTAGGCGGCGAGATAAATTCAACTTGGTCGTCTTGGCTTGCCATCTTAAACTCCACTATCTCACAATAGCTATCAAATTGCATTTAATAGATTATGAAAGGCCAAGGTTTGGGCTGTTGAATTAAAGGTAGTACCATTGGGTAGTTGACGTTGATTGAACAAACAGCTTGAATCACTGCGCAAATTGTTCGGCTAGCATGCGTTCATCAAGGGAGCGATCCGGGTCAAACAACATCACCATGCTACGAGAGCGATCTTCACGGATACTCACACTGGCGACATTGCGGACTTCTTGACTGTCGGCAGATGCCGCAACTGGACGTAAATCAGCGTCGAGAACTTCAAATCGCACGTGCGATTCTCGCCGCAGCAATGCACCGCGCCACCGGCGTGGACGAAATACGCTAATGGGTGTGAGTGCCAACAAGCCACATCCCAAAGGTAAGATGGGGCCATGAGCGGAGAGATTATAGGCGGTACTGCCGGCTGGTGTTGCCACCAAGACCCCGTCACAAATGATCTCATTTAGGCGCTCTGCTTCATCAACCACGATCCGCAGCCGTGCGGTCTGATGTGTTTGACGTAACAACGACACTTCATTGATTGCAACATGGTCATGTACTTGGCCATCGACTTGCACCGTGGACATTCGCAATGGGTGGATGACCGAGGCTTTGGCCGCTGCGATCCGATCGGGTAGGTCGCCTTCGCGATAATCATTCATCAAAAAACCGATCGTGCCTTGGTTTAAACCAAACACGGGGATCCCGTCATCCATATGACGTCTGAGGGTTTCCAGCATTAAGCCATCGCCGCCTAGCGCCACAATGACATCGGCGTCGCTTTCTTTGACCGAGCCATATAAATGACGCATGCGCATCATGGCTTTGCGTGCTTCGGGTCGAGCGCTGGCGACAAAAGCAATACGTTCAAGGCGTCTACGTGATGGCGTCATGGACTCTACTCAACCAAAGTCTAACCGCTCCTCCAGAATGAGAAGAAGCCTAGTTCTACTCTCTATTAGTTGGTCATGCCTTTTGCAAAGGCAGTGCGCGCTGCGCCAGGGGAACAGCGCATCCAGACGAGGGCAACCGTGCGATCGTCACCGATGGTCCAAGGAATCGAACGGATTTCCAAGGTCTCGTAAATGGTTCGTACGATCGAGGAATCAAAGTTAGCAGCGCGCGCAGCCAGCGCGATACTTTCCGTCTCAGCACTCGCCAGCTTCCGGCTTACACCTGCAACCGGCAACTCCAAGATACGGGCGATGCCGCGCACAAAATGTTCGCGCTCTCCGCGCATCAAGGCTGCAACCAAGAAACCAGGGGTTGGCTTTAAATCAAGATTGCGCGCGGTTTTGCGTACGATCTCAACCACATGCTCGGGCATCGGATGATGGAAAGCGCTTTTCGTCGCTTTCGAAACGGCTACCGCCGTAGAATCGCCCACCACATTAATCAAACGGCTGGCAATACGCGGGGATACACGGGCGGTAATGGCGTCGCGGGCCTCCGCGCCGGCTATGGCAAAGGCCGCAGCAACCAAGCTTGGCGGCAAGTCATGGCGGGTGATGAGGGCGTTGAGTGTGTCTGGTGTTTCTGAAAGCACATTCATTGCGTGCTCGAAAGCATTGGCGGGGATCCGAGCCGTTAAATTTGCGGCCAAGCTGCTGAGGATATTCTTGTCTTCGGTTTCAATGAGGCTTTGAGAAACCAATTCGCCAATGCAAGACCGCTCCGCAATCGTCATGCGATGCTGAAATCCGCATGATTTAACGACCTCAACCAAGATATCGTCATTTAAGATCGGGCAAAAAGCCAAAATCGGCTGTGCGATTTCAAAGGAATCCATGGCCAGTTCTCGGACCAACTCAATTGGGGCCCAATCGGCCATTGCCAAAGTTGCCGAAAGCTTGAGGCGCACCTCTTGTCTCGCAAAATTATAAAGTTTGACGAGGATATCGGAAAATAAAATCCGCTCCATTAAGCTGGCTTCATCGCCTGTATCGAGGAATTGTGCAGCCGTCGCCGCAACCAACGCCTCGCGTCCTTCGCGCGAACTGTTTTCTGCGAGAGAAATGAGGGGATGGTTGGTGCTATTGTTTCCCATTACGGTCTGATGGGTATGGTTGCTGTGGTTACCAGAACGTAAATGAGATTTGGAGAACTGTAAAGTTTCTGCAGGTAACTTGACCGAAAATCAAAGTGGGGCAAAGGTGCCGCCCAAGCAATGGAGGTAACGTCTGATGAACGCACATAGCCAGAATACAAGCGCGCAAGGTGGTTCCGCTTTGCCAGCAGGTGCAGCTCCTGCTCTAACGGGTATGATGGCCAGCGCTGCCCCGATCTACGGCGAAAGAGTGGATGATGCTGAGTGGCGCGCGCGCGTAGATTGTGCCGCTCTTTATCGTCTGATCGCGCTTTACGGCTGGGATGACATGATTTTCACCCACATCTCGCTGCGTCTGCCGGGGCCAGATCATCACTTTCTGATCAATCCTTACGGCTTTATGTTTGATGAGATCACCGCATCTTCCTTGGTGAAGGTCGATTTGAATGGGAATGTCATTGAGCCGACGCCCTATTTCATCAATCCAGCAGGCTTTACCATTCATTCGGCCATCCATGCCGCGCGCGAGGACGCGGTTTGCGTCATCCATTGCCATAGCGATGCCGGTGTGGCGGTCAGCGCGCAGAAAGGTGGTCTGTTGCCAATTTCACAGACAGCCATGGCCTGTACCGCTGATCTTGCCTATCATGACTATGAAGGCGTTGCCCTCGACCTAGATGAGCGGGAGCGCTTGGTACATGACATTGGCTCCAAGAATTTCATGATGTTGCGCAATCACGGCACGTTGACGGTCGGCGAATCTGCGGCTTCAGCCTTCATGCGGATGTTTTACTTAGAACGCGCTTGCAAGATGCAGGTCCTCGCCCAATCTGGGGGCGAGCTTTTGACCTGCGATGAGGCGATGGAAGAGCGGGTGGGCCAGCAAGTCAAACCTGCATTTACTCAGGCACTTGGCGGAATGTTGGCGTGGCCGGGCCTGTTACGTAAGGTGGCACGCCAATCTCCCGGGTTCAACACTTAGATCGATTTCGCCTTTTACTTTGGCTGAATTTTGGGTGGGTCGGCGCAGTACCGTCGGCCGCTTGGGCTGGCGCGTGGCTGCCGGCCCCGCATCATGGCGTGCTGATTGCCAACTTAGTTGAAGTCAAAACCGACCAAGCGGTGTCTGGAGCTTCAATTGAGTTTTATGGTGAGTATGGGCTGAAGCGAGGTTGGGCCATTGTTGTCGCTCCGTCACTCAGCTCAAGCGTTCAATCGCCAAATGAAGCATGGGTGTTGGATGAAGTGCAGGTGGGGGCACGACGCAAAGTCTATGTTGGGAAAACCATTGCAATCTCCACACAAGTCAGCGGATTTTCTATTCCAAAAACACAAAATCAAAGTGAACGGGCCTATGGAATCGAAACCCGAGTTGCTGCTGGCAAAAGCTTTGGCGAGAAAGGCTGGGTTAACATTGAAGCGGCCTCTCGAACCTGCGGCGAGAGTGGCATCGGCAGCCGATTTGATGCCACTCTCGGCTTGAACATGTCAAAGAACCAACGAATTATCGTTAAGGCTTTTGGGGACGGAAATGGTTGTACGAAGGCGATTGTCCGAGCACAGCTCAGTTATGTTCGACCCATTTCTGACACACTAGCCTTGGAGTTCGGCTGGCGACAGTCTTTGGATCAAAGCGCGGTTTCGGCAGACCGCGGCTTGGTGGTCGGCCTCTGGCAGAAGTTTTAACTGGAAAGAGAATCCCATTGTTGTAAGCCTCTAATAAAAGAACTGTGGTAGAGCATAATCTGATGCCGAAGCGTTCATGTTGCGCCAGATGCGATAAAAGTGCAGGTGACCATAATGACAAGGCACTTACCGTCACACTAAGGTTCTGACGCTCAAGCTATAAATTCCAAGAAAAGCCTGTCTCGGAGACACTCGTTTTGCCTGAATTTCTAAGACGACATTTTTTCTTTGCGTTGGCGGGGGCGGCTTTTGTCGCCATGTTTGCGTTCGTCCTGCTCAAAGAAGTCGGCCTGTTCGGTAAATCAAACATAGGTGGCGCGTCTGGTGCCTCTGCAAGCCAAGGCAAAGGCGGAGCCGGTAAAGGCGGCGCGCGCCCTGCTAATGTCACTTTGGCCAAGGCCGAAGTGCGCACGTTTTCAGATCGTGTTGAGATTCCAGGAACTGCTTTAGCCAATGAGTCCATCACCGTAACGCCCAAGGTCCAAGATGTTGTCGACGAAGTTCGATTTGAGAGCGGTCAAAATGTGGCGCGTGGCGCTATTTTGATCGTTTTGGCGCGGACCGAGCAGTCAGCCGACCTAGGCGGCGCTCGCAATGATGTTGCCGCGGCCTTTGATGACGCGGACGGCGTCTATCAAGAAGCGGCGGCCGCGCGAGCTGAAGCAGATGCAGCCTATAATGAAATCAACGCTGTCAGCCGTGACCTTGAAGCAGCGCGCGCGGGCATTGCAGAAGCCGAAGCCGTTCGAAGCGAAGCCAAGTTGAACTTTGACCGCGTGACCACTTTGGCCGATCGAGGCTTTGCATCAAAGGCCCGGCTGGACTCAGCCCGTGCGCAAATGCAGTCAGCCGAGTCGCGTTTTCAAGTGGCTAAAGAGCGTGCCGAAGGTGCCTCGCAACGGATCGAAACGCAAAAAGCGCGGGCAAATGCGCTTACCAGCCGTGCTCAAAGTGTCGACCAGCGCGCCCAATCCTCACGCGCACGCGCTCAAAGTGTCGCGAGCCGGTCCAATTCCGTGCAGTCGCGTTTGGCTGACCGGATTATACGCGCGCCATTCGCTGGCCGGATCGGACTGCGTAACGTTAGCCCCGGCCAATTGGCCCGCCCCGGCGATGTATTGGCAACCCTAGACGATATCTCGCAGATTAAAGTTGACTTTGACGTTCCTGAAACTCGGATCAACTCGCTGCAAGTGGGCACAGAAGTCGCGATCCGATCAACAGCAATACCTGACCAGCTTTATAAGGCCACGGTGCGCTTTATTGACACGCGGATCGATCCAAGGTCGCGCTCTATTCGGGCACGCGCTTACATTCCCAATAATGACGGTCGGTTGCGACCGGGCATGTTGATGAGTGTTGACTTGATGACACCAGACCGGCGCATGCCAGCCGTGCCCGAGGTTGCGCTCTTAGAAGAAGGCAATGCGAGCTTTGTTTTCATCGCTCAAAGCGATGGGAAGGATGGGCAGAAGGCAAAACGCATTCCTGTCAGTATCGGGATGCGCCGTGATGGCTTTGCCGAAATCATCAGCGGCATACCAGCCGATGCGCTGGTGATTACAGAAGGCTTGGTTGGCTTGCGAGATGGCCAAGCCATTAAGCCGGTTGGTGGCGGGGCGACGGGTGCGAAGTCCGCTGATACCAAAGCAGCCCCCGCCACCGCTAAGTCAGATGGGCGTGGCGGCTGATGTTCCTTGCTGACGTCTCAGTCAAGCGCCCAGTCCTGGCCACAGTGGCCAGCCTACTGTTAATCGCGTTTGGCTTGATTGCCTTTCGAACTTTGCCCTTGCGTGAGCTGCCTGCGGTTGATCCCCCAATTGTATCGATAACCACCCAGTATCGCGGCGCATCCTCGGATATTGTCGAGAGCCGGATCACGCAGATTATCGAAGACCAATTGACTGGCATTGAGGGTCTCGCTTCGATCCAAGCCTCGAGCCGCGATGGCCGTTCGTCCATTCGGGTTGAGTTTAAGCTATCGCGGAATTTGGACGAAGCGGCCAATGACGTACGGGCTGCTGTCAGCCGGATTCAAAACCGCCTGCCGCAGGGCGTAGATCCGCCACAGGTGGAAAAATCTGACGCTGACTCAGAGCCAATCATGTTCCTCAATTTGGCGTCGAGCAATTTGACGACAGGGCAATTGACGAGTTTTGCTGAGCGGACATTGGTTGATCGCTTAAGCGCGATTGATGGCGTGGCCACAGTGCGTGTGTTGGGAGGTTTGCGCCAATCCATGCGGGTTTGGCTTGATACCGAAGCGCTTGCTGCAAGGGGTCTAACGCCTGATGATGTTGACGCCGCCTTGCGCGTTCAAAACGTCGAATTGCCGGCGGGGACAATTGAAGGCCAAGAGCGCGACTATACGATGCGGATTGCGCGGGGGTATCGTACCGCTGAAGAGTTCCGTCGTATGCCGATTGGGCGCAGTGGAGATGGGCGGGTTACCCGCTTGGAAGATGTCGCGCGTGTTGCCATCGAACCTGAAGATGACCGTCGGATTTTCCGGGGCAATGGCGTTAATCAGGTCGGGCTTGGCATTGTCCGTCAATCCAATGCCAATGCGCTTGAGGTCGCGAGGGCCATACGGGCGCAAAATGATTTGATTGCTAAAACCCTGCCGAAGGGCACAACAATCGTTGTCGCATTCGACTCGACAGTCTTTATCGAGCGCGCGATCTCGGGCGTTTGGACCACGATGGCCGAAGCGGTTGTTTTGGTGATCCTCGTGATCTTTTTATTCTTGGGCTCGTTCCGCGCCGCTCTATTGCCGGCCGCAACCATTCCTGTTTGCCTGATCGCGACGTTTGGGATTTTGGGCGTCTTTGGGTTCTCAATCAATCTGATCACCCTCTTGGCACTGGTTCTGGCCATTGGCTTGGTTGTCGATGATTCTATTGTGGTTTTGGAAAACATCCAGCGCCGGATTGATCAGGGAGAGCCTGCTTTAATTGCTGCGCAGCGTGGTACCAACCAAGTTGCCTTTGCCGTCATCGCAACAACCGCGGTTTTGGTGTCCGTTTTCACGCCGCTTCTATTTACGGGTGGTTTCGTCGGTCGCTTGTTTGTTGAGCTGGCCGTGACAATTGCCTCCGCTGTGACGATTTCTGCCTTTGTGGCGCTGACATTGACGCCCATGATGGGTTCGCTGTTGTTGCGACCCGCAGACAAGTCCAACAAGCTTTCGGCCTTCATCGACAAGTCGTTTGATGCGGTACGTGGGTCCTATGCCACCTCCGTCAAAGCCAGCTTGAAAGCCCCGAAAACAGCCTTTGCGGTCATGGGCGTCGCCATTCTAGCAGCAGGTTTTTTTGCAACTAAGCTACCCAATGAACTTATCCCCCTTGAAGACCGCGGCAATATCACCGTGCAATTCAGCGGGCCTGAGGGTGCGGGCTTCGCGTACACCCGCCAGATTGTCGCCAAAATCGAACCGGTCCTTGCCGAATATGTCAAAAGCGGTGAGGCTTCTCGGACCCTCGTCATTGCGCCCAACTTTCAGGACCAAGGCACCAACCGCATGAATCGCGGCCTCAGCCGCGTTTTCCTAGCCGAATGGGGCACGCGTCGCGATGGCAATGAGATTGTCGATGAGCTTAATCGCAAGCTAGCGGGCATCCCTGGCGCACAATTCCGCGCGTCCATGCAGAATGCTTTTTCGAGCGGTCGCGGCGGCGGAAATGAAGGCGTAGCCATTGTTTTGGGCGGCAGCGACTATCTGGAACTTGCAGCCGTTGCAGAAAAAATCGTCGCGAAAGGCCGGGCCAATGAGGGTTTTGCGCGCATTCGGATGAATTATGAGCCAATCTCGCCCAAGATTGAGATTGCCATTAATCGCGAGCGGGCAGCCGCGCTCGGCGTTTCAGTTCAGTCGATAGGCCGCACGTTGGAAGCCACCACAGGCTTACGTCGTGTTGGGACTTATCCTGCCGATGGCGAAGAATATGATGTCATTCTGCAGGTTGATCGGCGCGAGCGTCAAAGTGTTGAAGCACTTGGACGAATTTATGTGCGGTCTGATCGCACCGGGGAGCTTGTCCCTCTCTCCAACCTTGTAACCACGAAGAATTTAGGCGGCACAGACGATTTGCCCCGCGTCAACAAATTGCGCGCTGTCACGATCATCGCCAACCTCAACAAAGGCTACTCCATTGGGGAAGCCATCAAATGGCTAGAAGAAGCCGCTGCGGCGGATATGAAGCCGGATATGAAAATCGATTACACCGGCCAATCGCAACAATTCAAAGAAGCCGGTTCCGCCATCGGCTTTGCGTTTGCTTTGGCTATTTTGATCGTGTTTCTGACCTTGGCTGCGCAGTTTGAAAGCTTCGTCCATCCCATAACCATTATGATCACTGTGCCGCTGGCAATCGCCGGGGGATTGTTCGGGCTCTATGCCGCGGGCTTTACGCTCAACATCTATTCCCAGATTGGTTTGATTATTCTGGTCGCTTTGGCGGCAAAGAACGGTATCTTGATCGTTGAATTCGCCAATCAATTGCGCGATGAAGGTCGTTCAGTTCGTGACGCGATTGCCGAAGCTGCTGACTTGCGACTGCGCCCGATTCTGATGACCTCTGTTGCGACTGTCGCTGGGGCCTTGCCTTTGGCTTTGTCGACTGGGGCTGGTAGTGAAGCGCGCGCCAATATCGGTGTTGTGGTGGTGTTCGGTGTGCTGTGTGCGACGGCTTTGACGCTTTATGTTGTGCCCGTCGTTTACATGATGCTCGCCCGCTTTACGGGTAGTCCTGAAGCACGTGCCAAGGCGATTGAGGACTTTGAGCGTAGCGAGACTCAGGCGCAAGCCGCCGCTGCCGAATAGCCTGCCAAAAACCAGCACTGGCGGGATTTGGCAGGTGACGCTAAAGTGCGCGCATGAACGCCATTGCTCCTGTACCCAAGCCTTCACTGTCGCCAAGCGAGCTTTCAGCCCTCGCCACCGTAGAAGAACGCCTTCTTTGGTTGGCTTCTTGGACCATTCATAACGCCAATCATCTGCGCCCGAATCGCGATGGACTGAAGGTGGGCGGGCATCAGGCATCGTGCGCCTCTATGACCAGTCTAATGACGGCGCTCTATTTCAAAGCCTTGCGTCCACAAGATCGGGTTGCGGTTAAGCCCCACGCCAGCCCCGTCTTCCATGGCGCTCAATATTTGTTTGGCCGCCAAACCCGCGATCAATTGGAGCGTTTTCGGGGGCTGGGCGGCGCGCAATCCTACCCAAGCCGGACAAAGGACAAAGACGACGTCGATTTCTCCACCGGCTCGGTGGGTCTGGGGGTTGCTGTAACCGCCTTTGCCGCCTTGGTGCAGGATTATCTCGCCGCCCGTGGCCGTGTCCCCGCTGAATCCATGGGCCGGATGATCGCGCTTTTGGGTGATGCAGAGCTGGATGAGGGCAATATTTATGAGGCTTTGATTGAGGCCTACAAACACGATCTGCGCAATATCTGGTGGATCGTTGACTATAATCGCCAAAGCTTGGACGCCACGACCTCCGAGCGGATGTGGGACCGGTTTGACGATATTTTTGAGACTGTTGGCTGGGATGTTCTAACACTCAAATATGGCAAACGACAGCTGGAAGCATTCGCCAAGCCAGGCGGTCAATCTCTTCAGGCTTGGATCGAAACCTGCCCAAACGACCTTTATGCGGCGCTGAGCTATCAAGGTGGTTCTGCTTGGCGGGAGCGTTTGCTGCAAGATTTGCCGCCTGAAGGCCAGACCTTGGTCGGCACCTATGACGATGCAGCGCTCTCGAATTTGATGACGCAATTGGGTGGCCACTGCCTTGAAACCTTGGTGGAGGCGTTTGAGCAAGCGGCTCTGGATGATCGACCGAAATTGTTCATCGCCTATACGGTCAAAGGTTGGCGTTTGCCGTTTCAAGGTCATAAGGACAACCATTCCGGCTTGATGACTCCAAATCAAATCGATGCACTTCGACAATCCATTGGCGTGCCAGAGGGGCAAGAATGGGAGGCCCTTGCAGGGTTAAGTCCTACCCATGAAGCAGAAGTGCAGGCCTTGATCGCACAAGCGCCGTTTCAAGCCGAGGCGAAACGTCGCTTTAATCCAGCACCCGTAGCCATCCCAGACGCATTTGAAGTACCAAGCGGTGAGCAGCAAGCTACTCAGGCGGCCTTTGGCAAAATCCTAGCCGAAATCGCCAAATCCGAAAGCGATTTTGCTGCCCGCATTGTCACGACATCGCCCGATGTGACCGTCTCCACCAATCTTGGGGGCTTTGTGAATCGACGGGGCTTGTTCTCGCGCACGGCCACCAAGGACGTGTTTAAGGACCGGAAGATCGCCAGCCCGCAAATCTGGACTGGGTCGGGCGCAGGACAGCATATCGAATTGGGTATTGCCGAGAATAATCTCTTCCTGAATCTGGCGGCTTTTGGTCTGGCGGGGGAGCATTTTGGCGAGCGCCTGTTTCCCATC
This sequence comes from Maricaulis salignorans, assembly GCA_945891505.1. Classification (GTDB taxonomy): domain Bacteria; phylum Pseudomonadota; class Alphaproteobacteria; order Caulobacterales; family Aquidulcibacteraceae; genus Aquidulcibacter; species Aquidulcibacter miladensis. The sequence continues at coordinate 131,553 of CAMDDL010000001.1, forward strand.
GGCACCCTTTATGACCCGTTCATCGCCCGTGGCCTTGATGCGCTCAATTATGCGATCTACCAAAATGCGCGTTTCCTCGTCGTCTCAACCCCTTCGGGTTTGACACTGGGGCCTGAAGGGGGCGCGCATCAATCCATCAACACGCCCTTGATCGGAATGGGCCAGCCCGGCCTGACCCATTGGGAGCCAGCCTTTGCTGACGAATTGGCCCTTTTGATGCGCCACAGTTTTGTTGACCTGCAAGAAGAGGCAGGCGGGTGTCATTATTTCCGGCTCTCGACACGTCTACTTACCCAGCCGGCTCGCCCCGACAACAGCTGGCAAACGGGGGCTTTACAAGGTGCGTATTGGTTGATTCCGCCCAGCCCCGGGGCAGAGTTGGCGTTGGTCTATTGCGGGGCCTTGGCACCCGAGGCGGTGGCCGGATTTAAAGCGCTAAAGGAAGACTATCCGGGCATGGGCGTACTTGCGGTAACCTCACCAGACCTTTTGCATCGTGGCTGGACGGCAGCAGGGCGCGCGCGCTGGACAGGTGGACCACGCCTTGCCAGTCATATTGAACAGCTTTTGAGCCCGCTACATGCGCGGGCAGGGCTAATCACCTTGTTGGATGGATCGCCCTCGGCCCTATCGTGGGTTGGCTCGGTTCTTGGGCATCGGGTTCGTGCGCTAGGCGTAGAGCAGTTTGGCCAGACGGGTGATTTGCCGGACCTTTACCGGACCTATCGCCTCGATTGCGAGGCGATTTTGGATGCAGCGGCTGATCTCCATTTTTGAAACATTACTCTTTGGTAATTCCGTCAAAAGGATGAAGGTTGGAAGCATAGGTGCGCTTATGGCGTTTCTTCCGTGGGGCGGTCGTTCTGGTCTATCAGGCCTATGAGCTTGCCGTCGTTAAGGCCGTTTAAGTCCGCAAGCCATTGCGACTGTCGCATTTGCTCAGCATAGGTTCGCAATGCGACGCTAAGGGCTTCAGGTGAAGTCGCATGAGCTTTCTTGACCAAGGCAAACCCCGCTTCGGCTTGACCTTTATAAACATAGTCATTGAGGAAACCGGTGAGCGGTGCAAAGCTTTTGGCATCTTCTGGATTTAGGGTGGCAGATTGCATCTGAGTAAGGCGGTCTTGGGCCGCTTGATTAAGCGCTTTCGCAATATCGCCTCGTGTCCCTGCAGGCTCTGCGCTAACAGTGGTGGTAAGCTCTAACTGCGCTTCTTCGAACTCAATCGCTAGAAGATAAGGCGGCGGACTGTCTGGCGTTGTGGCCTTCATCGCCTCCAGATAAAGCCCAAAGTTCTTCCCACGCCAGACCACCAAGATCGGGGCCAATGGGGCACCTGATATCTCACTTTGGCCATCAAGCGTAACATCATCATAAGCCAAGAATGCTGCGGGATACGGGTCTGTGCGCTTTAAAGGTACAAAACGCGACGCGGCACTTCCCCCCAACGACAGCTTGCCGATGAGCGCGCCAGTTGGTCCATCAAAAACAAATCGGGTGAGACAACAATGCATGCCGCCAGACCAGCCATCCACGACAAGGTCTGGATGGCGTGTCCCTGCAGCCTGACGATCGGACGACGAGAGGTCAAATTGCTGGATTGGGTTGTCTGGATCGGCGGGAAGAGCATCCAGTTTGCGTCCGCCGCGCCAGATAACGAGACTTTCTTCATTGCTGGTCAGCGGTACCGCGTAGATATGAACATCACCGATCTGTCCAACCAATCGGCCTTCATAATTGGGCTTAGGCATCAGGAGGGCTACAACCACCCCTGCACATCCCAAAATCACGCCGATTACGGCTAATTTCATCAAGGTCGGAGAGAGAATGGTTGATTGGTGCGGGCTGACTTGCCCTTGTTGCTGGTTGATAGGGGGAGGATCATCCGTTCCGGTCATTGCCCACATCTTCTATCACCAAAAGGCGGCAAATGCATGCACGAAGTTTGGACCTGCGCGCAGGCGAATGCTAGGGTGAAGGCGCAAGGTTGCGCCCGAATCGCAACCATCCTGATCAGCAACAGACGGCTTACCCTTTGACCGATACCCCAGATACAGACGGCGCAGATCCGATTGAACCCAACGGCCCAGAGACAATCCAAGAGACGGTGATTGTCGACGTAAAGGGCATCACGCCAATCTCGATCGAGAACGAGCTCAAGTCCTCCTATCTGGACTATGCGATGAGCGTGATCGTGGCGCGGGCTTTGCCGGATGCGCGCGATGGTTTGAAGCCTGTGCATCGCCGGATTCTCTATGCCATGGGTGAAGGTGGTTATACGCCGGACAAGAAGCACGTGAAGTCTTCGCGCATCGTCGGTGACGTCATGGGTAAGTATCACCCCCATGGCGATAGTGCGATTTATGACGCGATGGTTCGCATGGCGCAGGACTTCTCCATGAGCTTGCCGTTGATCGACGGGCAGGGGAACTTCGGCTCAGTTGACGGCGACCCACCTGCTGCGATGCGATACACGGAAAGCAAGTTGGCCAAGGTCGCCATGGCTTTGTTGGACGATATTGATGAGTCCACAGTCAATTTTCAAGATAATTACGATGGCTCTGAGAGCGAACCGGTTGTCCTGCCGGCTAAATATCCAAACCTGCTGGTCAACGGCGCGGGCGGTATTGCGGTCGGCATGGCGACCAATATTCCGCCCCATAATTTGGGCGAGATTTGTAATGCGACTTTGGCGATCTTGGATGATCCCACATTGTCGGATCAAGATTTACTCGACATCGTACCCGGCCCTGACTTTCCAACCGGTGGAGAGATTGTTGGCCGCACGGGTGCACGCAACGGCCTGTTGACGGGACGCGGCTCCGTCATCATGCGTGGCAAGACGTCCGTTGAAACCCTGCGCGGCGAACGCGAAGCCATCATCATCTCGGAAATTCCCTATCAGGTGAACAAGTCCTCGATGATTGAGCGGATTGCTGAGCTGGTTCGTGAAAAGCGGGTCGAAGGCATTTCAGGCCTGCGCGACGAAAGCGACCGTCGCGGTATGCGGGTCGTGATAGAGCTCAAGCGTGACGCATCAGCGGAAGTCGTTCTAAACCAACTCTACCGCTATTCTCAGCTGCAAACCTCGTTTGGCGTCAATATGTTGGCGCTGGTTGGTGGCCGCCCAATCCAATTGTCGATGCGGGGCCTGATTGAGACCTTCTTGACCTTCCGGGAAGAAGTGATTGCCCGTCGCACCCGGCATCGCCTGAACAAGGCCCGTGAACGCGGTCATGATTTGGTTGGTTTGGCGATTGCGGTTGCCAACATCGACGAAGTCGTGCGCTTGATCCGGGAATCGCCCGATCCAGCCTCTGCTCGTCTGGCTTTGACCAGCCGTGATTGGCCTGCCCATGATTTGGCACCCATCATTCAATTGATCGCTGACCCCCGCTCTGTCCTGACAGATGCTGGCACGATCCGGATGAGTGAAGACCAAGCCCGGGCTATTTTAGACCTGCGTTTGCAACGCTTGACCGGCTTGGGCCGCGATGAATTGTCGAATGAAGTCCGTTCCTTGGCCGCTAAGATCGCCGATTTGTTGGACATTTTGCGGTCACGATCGCGCGTGATTGAAATCATTCGCAGTGAGTTGACCCATGTGCGTGACACCTATGCAGTGCCCCGCCGGACCGTCTTTATCGAAGCTGATCTTGACCTAGAAGATGAAGACTTCATCGAGCGCGAAGACATGGTGGTAACTGTTTCGCACGCTGGCTATGTGAAACGGACGCTTCTTTCGACCTATCGGACCCAGAACCGCGGTGGACGTGGGCGCTCGGGTATGGAAACCAAGGACGAGGATTTCGTGGTCCGCCTGTTTGCGGCTTCCACCCATGCGCCGATCCTGTTCTTCTCGTCGAAAGGCATTGTCTATCGCGAAAAGGTCTGGCGTTTGCCGCAGGGCGATCCACGCACCAAGGGCCGCTCGATTGCCAATATTCTGCCAATCGAGAAAGACGAAAAAATCACCACTGTGATGCCGCTGCCCGAGGATGAGGACAGCTGGGGCGCTTTGGAACTGATGTTTGCCACCCGCAAAGGTAATGTCCGACGCAATTCCTTGTCTGATTTCCAGCGCGTGGCCCGCGGTGGTAAGATTGCCATGAAGTTTGACGATGAAGACGATCAAATCGTCGATGTGGCTATTTGTTCCGATCAGGATGACGTGCTTTTGACCACCCGACTGGGTCAATGCATTCGCTTCCAAGCCACAGACGTTCGCGTTTTTAAAGGCCGCGATTCAACCGGTGTGCGTGGCATTACCTTGGCTGAAGGCGATGAAGTGATTGCCATGTCCATCCTGCGGCATGTCGATGTAACTGCTGAAGAGCGGGCGACCTATATCAAACAGAGCCGGTCCGTTCAGGGCGAAGAGGTCGATCCTACTGCGGCCGTTGACGTGGCTGAAGATGGGGCTGAGGCCGATATCGGGCCAGCCCAATTGTCACCCGAACGCTATGCTGAACTCTCTGCGCGCGAACAATATGTGCTGGCCGTGGCCGAAGAAGGTCTCGGCAAGCGGGCTTCGTCTTATGAGTATCGTGTCACCAATCGGGGCGGGAAGGGCATCGTAGCCCATGATTTGTCGCGCCGCGGCGGCCAATTGGTTGCGGCTTTCCCGGTTGAGGAAAGCGATGAAGTCATGATGGTCACCGACGGTGGTCAATTAATTCGGACCCGTGTAGATCAGATCCGGCGGGCCGGTCGTTCCACCCAAGGTGTGATGATCATCCGTGTTTCAGAAGGCGAGCGTGTGGTCTCGGTAGAGCGTCTGGCCGATATGGGCTCGGATGATGCCGAAGGTCCCGCAGAGGGTACGGACTCTTTACCAGTTGCACCAGGCAGCTAAAGGGTTCACCACACGCTATGTGGAGGAGACGTTGATGCGTGTAGGTCTTTATCCAGGAACTTTTGACCCCATCACCTTAGGTCACTTAGATGTGGTCGGTCGGGCGATCAAATTGTTCGACAAATTGGTGATTGGTGTTGCCATCAATCGCGACAAAGGACCCACGTTCTCGCTGGAAGAGCGTGTGGCGATGGTGGTCAAGGACACAGAGCAATTCTTGCAATATGGCGAGATTGAAGTGCGTCCCATGGAAGGACTGCTGATCAGTTTTGCTGAACAGGTAGGTGCCACCTGCATTGTACGCGGCTTGCGCGCCGTGTCGGACTTTGAATATGAGTTTCAGATGGTCGGTATGAACCAAAAACTCAATCCACAAATAGAAACGGTATTTTACATGGCTGATGTTCAACATCAGGCGATTGCCTCGCGGCTTGTCAAAGAAATCGCGCGCTTAGGCGGCGATGTTACGCCGTTTGTGAGCCAGAATGTCGTTCGTGCGCTGAAGGAGAGATTCAAGTGAGACAGCAAATTCTTGCTTTGGGTTGCTGTGGACTTGCCCTCCTTGGTGGCCCTACTGCCTTTGCCCAGTCGAGCGGGCCTGCATTGCGGGTTGTACCTATGGGTGAAACGCCGCCTCCGAAGAAAGCCCCTGCTAAGAAGGCACCACCCCCCGCAGTTAAAGCGAATACCACCAAACCACCTGCGGCTAAGCCCACAACTGCCGCTGTACCAACTCCAACTGCGGCGCGTGCAGCGTCGAAACCTGCTGTAGCCGGGGCTGTGAAGCCAGCCGCCAAGCCCAATGCCGCGGGTGCACAATGGACGCCGCCACCAGCCGCTACGGCTGTTAAACCCTCTGCACCAACCGCTGCTGCTCCACCCCCTGCAACTACCAACAAAGTGGCCTTCCCGGCAGAAGATTGGCGTGTGCTGAATCCTGAGAACGCGCTAATTTATGAGACGTCAAAAGGGCGTATCATTGTGGAGTTGGCCCCGGAAATGGCACCTGGCCATGTTACCCGTGTCAAAATGTTGGCGCGCGAAGGTTTCTATAACGGGCTCTCTTTCCACCGTGTGGTCAGCGACTTTATGGCCCAAGGTGGCGATCCAAAGGGCGATGGGACGGGTGGCTCTGACCAACCTGATTTGCGGGGAGAGTTTAACTTCCGTCGCGGTGCTGAGTCTAACTTTGTTCGAGCGGTAGATCGTGGCGGTGCTACGATCGGGTGGATGGGTACGATTCCTGTCACGTCTCAAACAGATCTTTTGATGGAGCGGACCTCCGACAAAAAGGTTGCTGCGTGGGGTAATCATTGCTTGGGCGTGGCCAGCATGGCGCGTGGCAGTGACGAGAATTCAGCCAATAGCCAATTCTTTTTGATGCGGGCTGCTTATCCGACCTTGGATCGTCGCTATACGATTTGGGGTCGCGCTGTTGTGGGGACGGATGTTATTCGAGCCTTCAAGGTAGGTGAGCCTGTCGTCGATCCAGACAAAATGATTTCCGTACGGGTTCTGGCAGATGTTCCAGAGGCTGATCGTCCGGCAGTCATGGTTCAGCGCACCGATGGGCCCAGCTTCCAAACCAAGCTGAAAGCGACATTAGAGCAACGCGGCGCAGCCTTTTCCAATTGTGATCTTGCTCCAGAAGGCCGGATTATCCGTTAAATCAGAAGGCGATTGCTGACATCGATTGGCGGCTAGGGCTTTGCCGCGCGTGCATCTGCGTTTAGGACGCCTTGCGACATGGAGATGATTATGAGCCAAGACCTCGAAAACACACTAATTGTAGAACTTAGCACCGGCACAGTCACGATTGACCTGCGTCCTGACTTGGCCCCCGGCCATGTAGCGCGCATCAAGGAATTGGCACGTGAAGGCTTTTATGATGGGATCGTTTTCCATCGTGTCATCGACGGCTTTATGGCCCAAGGCGGTTGCCCTAATGGCAGCGGCATGGGTGGCTCAAAAAAGCCTGACCTCAAAGCTGAATTTAATGCTGAACCACATGTTGAAGGCGTATGCTCAATGGCGCGCACCAATGCGCCAAATTCAGCCAATAGCCAGTTTTTCATCTGCTTGGATGACGCCACCTTCCTTGACCGCCAATACACGGTTTGGGGGAAGGTTGCTTCGGGTATGGAAGCCGTTCACGCTCTCCCAAAAGGTGAGCCACCACGCGCGCCCGGTAAGATCGTCTCGATGAAAGTCGCAGCAGACGTCGCATGAGCGACCCCACGATTGGCCTAGCGGTCCAGCGTCTGCTGGACTGCTAGACATCGCCTGCTCACCGCGACCCAAAGCTTCTAAACCTGTAGCCCTCAGCACAGTCTTTGCGCTTACCCCAGTTCGGTACGCATGTGATGCGGGGCTGGCCAGCTTCTCACTAAACAGGCTGGTGCAGGCGATGGTTACGTACTTTCCATCAGTCAACTAAATTTGACTTTGCTGGACCTGTTTGGTCCATTGCCGACAGCCGAAGTGGTCGAATGAGACGTCTGCCTCTTCGGGCAGGCGGTTAAGGACTATCATGCATCTGTCTGAGTTTGATTTTGACCTTCCTGAAGACTTGATTGCTTTGCGGCCGGCCGTTCCGCGCGATACGGCGCGCCTTTTGGTGTCTAAGCCAAACCATGGCATTGAGGATGCGATCGTCTCGGCTTTGCCCACCTATTTGCGTTCTGGAGACGTATTGATTTTCAACGATACGCGCACGTTGGCGGCCTCCTTAAGGGCTACCCGGGCTCAACGTGGACCAGTTGGTGGGCCGGTTTCGGTTGATATCAATCTGCATCAGCGTGTCGATGGCGCACACTGGAAAGCTTTTGTGCGCCCGGCTAAGCGCGTCGCGCTCGGCGATGTTTTGACCTTCCATGACGATTTTCAAGCCGAAGTGTCAGGGCTTGGCGAAGCTGGCGAAGTTACTTTGGCTTTTTCAAAGGCAGGTGCGGAACTGGACCAAGCGATTGCACAGTTTGGTTCCATGCCTTTGCCGCCGTACATTGCGCGCAAGCGTGCCGCCGATGCCCAAGACGCGCAGGATTATCAGACAGTCTATGCCCGCGCTGAGGGCTCCGTGGCAACACCAACTGCTGGGCTACATTTTACCCCCGACCTTCTGAAAGCCTTAGATGAAGCTGGGATTGAGCGTCATTGGGTGACCTTGCATGTCGGGGCGGGAACTTTCTTGCCGGTCAAGGTCGACACTATCCAAGATCATGTGATGCATGCAGAGACCTACGAAGTTAGCGCGCAGACGGCGGCGGCAGTAGCACGCGCCAAAGCCGAAGGTCGGCGCGTGATTGCCGTTGGTACCACGAGCTTGCGGACGCTTGAATCTATTGTCGATCAAGATGGCCAGATCACCTATGGCAGCGGGGACACCGCCATCTTCATCACGCCAGGGTATCAATTCAAAGTGGTGGATGGCCTGATCACCAATTTTCATTTGTCCAAGTCGACGCTTTTGATGCTGGTTGGGGCTTTGATTGGGATGGAAGCTTTGCGCGAAGTCTATCGCCATGCCATTGACACGCACTATCGCTTTTATTCCTACGGCGACGCCAGCTTGCTTTGGAAAGCACCAACTTCATGAGCTTTACCTTCACCCGGCATGCAACCGATGGACTGGCGCGCACAGGCGTATTGGACACGCCGCGTGGCCAAATCCGGACCCCGGCCTTTATGCCCGTTGGCACCGCAGCCACAGTCAAAGCCATGAGTGTGGATCAAGTGAAGTCCACAGGTGCGGACATCCTATTGGGCAATACCTATCATTTGATGTTGCGCCCGGGCGGCGAGCGTTTGAAGCGGTTGGGCGGGCTGCATTATTTTATGGGGTGGGATAAGCCGATCTTGACTGATTCGGGCGGGTTCCAAGTTTGGTCCTTGGCTGCCTTACGCAAAATGAGCGAAGCAGGCGTTGAGTTTCGCAGCCATATCGACGGCTCAAAACATATGCTGACGCCAGAGCGTTCGATAGAATTGCAGGCTGACCTGATTGGCTCAGATATTATTATGCAATTGGATGAGTGCACAACGTTTGGCTCGTCCCATGAAGAAGCGTTGGTTTCGCTAGAATTATCGGCCCGCTGGGGAGCAAGGTCCAAGGAAGCGTTTGGCGGCACCCGTGCGACCCAAGCCTTGTTCGGTATTGTCCAAGGCTCCATCTTTCCAGATTTACGCGCGCGGTCAGCGGAAGCCCTGAAATCAATTGGCTTTGATGGCTATGCTATTGGCGGGTTGGCCGTCGGTGAGGGGCATGAGCTGATGTGTCGGACATTAGATGTGACCGTCCCAGAATTGCCGCAAGACAAGCCGCGTTATCTTATGGGCGTCGGTAAGCCCATTGATCTTCTCGAAGCCGTCGCTCGCGGCGTTGATATGTTCGATTGCGTTCTACCGACCCGGGCTGGGCGACACGGCCAAGCTTGGACTTGGGATGGGCCGATCAATATCAAGAATGCCCGATTCGCCGAGGATGCTGACCCGATCGATCCAGAAAGCACGTGCCCTGCCAGCAACAGGTGGTCCAAGGCCTATTTGCATCATTTGTTCAAAGCTGAGGAGATTTTGGGCCAAACCTTATTGTCCTGGCACAATTTGGGCTTTTATCAGGATTTGATGGCACATTTGCGGACAGCAATTGCTGCAGGCAAGTTTAGCGAAGCCCGCCAAGCATTGCGGGTACGATGGGGATTTGATCCAGCTTAATTAGCCTCGGCAAGCAGGAATTGCTCGCTGGTCAAGTTCAACATTTTTTCGAATCGGCCAGTCCGCGCAGATAGCCACGCCGTACCATGCCACGCTGTTCGGCTTCCGCGTATAAACGGTCGGCTTTTGAAGCACCGGTCAACATGCGCACCAGGCTACGCTGGGGCACCAGCATGGACCCAACACCGCGCACGGCCTCTGTCGCCCCTTCTCTGGCCATAGTGCCACTCTTTGACGCCATGGAGCTATCATCGTGGCCCGCGGTCGCCTCCACGTCTCCTTGAAGCGCGGCGTCGAGTTGGTGGATTTCGTATTGAATCCATTCACAAGTCTGACCGGTTGGCGGCGCGTATGGATCCCCGATACGGGCCAAGGCTGCTGGGATTTTTCGGCGTACTATGCCGAAATCGCGAAATGGCTGTACCGCGGCATCTGAAGCTGCCGCGCGAATAGCCTCGCCATCATCGCCATCTCCACTGGTGGCTGTGGTTGTAGATGCCGATGGCTTCGGTCCGCCTGTGCTGGCACAACTTGTCAATGCCGTTGCGCTGATTGCTGCCAACGCGAGAGCCAAGAAACGAACCCGAAGCTGCTTTGCGCGTTCGAGATCATAGAGGTGACAGTTGAACATGGTGTTACTTCCACTTTCGAGCAGCGTGTGCCAAATTGTCCCCAAACTGATTTGCCTTGCGGTACCTAGGTTGGTCAAGCCCAACTTGCACGGGTGTCGCCTTGATCTTGGTCAATTCTCGATTCGATAAACAGTAAGGCTAGCGTGCTCATTTGCCTATGAACTTCACCTCTAGGCATTGACTGGAGACAGGCCTGTGCTTATCAGCGCCGCTCACACCCGGACCGCGGAATCGCGATGCCCAATTTTTGGGAGCCTGTAGCTCAGCCGGTAGAGCAACTGACTTTTAATCAGTAGGTCCCGGGTTCGAACCCCGGCGGGCTCACCATTTTTGTTCTAACAAGTTTTATGTCTAGTTTTGGTGATATTGTTGTGGAACCAAAAGGCTGCATGAGCGCGTGAGGCTCTATTGCAACACTGTTACAGTTAACACGCAAATTTGCCGTTTCGAACATGACTAACTTTTAAGCAAGTGGTTGACCTCTCAATTTCATCGTTTATTACGGTCAGGGAGCGCTCAACCGGGCGTTATCGATTTATGAGGGAAATAGACCCATGAAGAGAATTTGGCTTTGCGCCTCTGCGGTTATCGCATTGGCAGCCGCGCCAGGCATCGTATCCGCTGATGGTTGGTATGGTAGCGCAGGCACTGGCTACAGCATCGGTGGCAGCGTTGATATTGATGCTCCTGTGAACCCATCGGGCGTCGGTCAGTCGCCTTATATGATTGGCAAGGGTGCCAAGGGTGATGGCGGCTGGGGCGGAAACCTTGCATTAGGCTACGGTTTCGAAAACGGCTTCCGTATTGAAGCACAATTGGCTAAAGGCAACGCTGGTTTCAAAGATAGCGGCGTGTCCTCAACTGTCGGTAACATCGGCGTGTGGACTGCTATGGTCAATGGCCTCTATGACTTCAACCGCGATGGCAGCATCAACCCATTCATCGGCGCTGGCGTCGGTTTGGCACGCGTTGATCTTCTGGCTGGTTCGTTTGACAGAGCAAACGCTTCTAACCCATTGTTGGCTTTGAGCCGTGCTTCGGCAGTTTCGATCAACGACAGCGACACGGGCTTTGCTTGGCAGTTGGTTGCCGGCTTGGGGCTGAAGTTGTCGGAGCGTTTGAGCGCTGACCTCACCTACACCTATGTCAACGTTGCTGATTTGTCGTTTGCAGGTACTGGCCGTATTCGTTCGAATGGGATCGGTGGCTCGACCACAGCTCCTCAGACTTTGGGCGCTGGTTCGGGTACAAGTGGTCTGCCAGGCATTGGCGGCATCGGTTTGGGTCTGCGTTATTCCTTCGCAGCTCCACCACCACCACCGCCAGTGTGTGACGGTCGTTCGCTCGTGGTGTACTTCGAGCACAACAAGTCCTTCCTGACTGCGGAAGCGACCAGCGTGCTGGATAACGCGGTGCAAGAGTTGTCGGCGCAGACCTGCAACTATCAGACTGCCTTGATCCAAGGCCACGCTGACTTGTCCGGTAAGCCACAATACAACATTGAGCTTTCTCAGAAGCGCGTTGTTGCTGTTCGTGAAGCTTTGGTCGCTCGCGGCGTCCCAGGTGATCTGATGACTGGCGAAGCCTTTGGTGAATCCAAGCCAGCCAAGCCAACTGCTGATGGCGTCAAGGAGCCCTTGAACCGCCGCACAGAAGTGACCTTCACTTTCCAGTGATTTTAGTCACAATCTAAACAGAAGGCCCGGCGGTTACGCTGGGCCTTTTTGTTTGTGCAAGGACGATAGGAATGTAGCGACAGGTAGCCGGCGACCACTAGAATTGCGCGAGGGTCCCGACAGAGACGATTGGCGCGAAAGAATTGCCTGTTAATGTTCAGGTCGGATGTAGGTTCGATCACCCATCTGAATTAGAGTGTCGCTCAAAAGGGTCTCGCCAGGTGCGTAACTTGGGGCAGCTGCCAGTTGCTTGTAAAGCGGTGCGAAATCCTGCGAGGTTGCTCGGAACAAATCATTAAAGTCGCTGATTTCGAAATAGGTTTCTTGAAAATCATCAATGCGATAGCGCGTTTGCATTACGCGAAGCAGATCAAAACCAAGCCGGTTGGGAGAGGATGATTCGAGACTGAAGCAGCTTTCAGCAGGTGATGAGACTATGCCCGCACCATAGATGCGTGGCCCTTTTGGCGAGGCAATCAGGCCAAATTCAACCGTATACCAATAAAGCCGGGCTAAGGCGTCGAGGTTATTGAGGCTCATGGCGCGCAGGCCGCCTTGTCCATAAGCTTGCATATAATCAGCAAAGACTTGATTGGTCAGCATCGGTACATGGCCGAAAATATCATGAAACACATCTGGTGCTTCGATGTAATCAAACTCAGCCTCTGAGCGTATGAAATTGCCAGCGGGAAAACGTCGATTGGCTAAGTGATCAAAGAAAACGCTATCAGGGATGAGGCCGGGTACCGCGACAATGGTCCAGCCAGAAATCGCATGAAGTTGCTCGTTCAGCGCTCTAAACTCTGGAATTCCGTCTCCATGAAGATCCAAGACTGACAGTCCATCCATAAAGGCATCGCAGGCGCGGCCCGGCAGAACCTGCATCTGCCGTTCGTGTAGGCGGGTCCACCGCTGATGCTCTTGCGATGTATAGGCAGACCAGTTTTGATCAATCGTCCAGTCGGCGGCGGCGTGGGGAGGGGGTGTGCTGTCCATCTCTTTGGTATTCATCACACAACCCCTGTACCTAAATCGCTCAGGTTCTAGTTGAGCTTCATATCATGCTTCCGCACATAGGACTCACCGTCAAAGTCCGCGAATAGCTCTGAGACTGTGGGGTGCTCGACAGGCTCGCCAGACGTGTCTCGTAGTAGGTTTTGCTCTGACACATAAGCAATATAGTGGGTTTCATCATTCTCAGCCAGAAGATGATAAAAGGGCTGATCCTTGCGTGGACGCAGATTCTCCGGGATCGCCTCCCACCATTCTTCAGTATTGGCGAATTCGGGATCAACGTCATAAATGACGCCCCGAAATGGAAAGAGCCGGTGGCGCACGATCTCTCCGATTCGAAACTTCGCTATTTGATTTAACATGAGAGGGCGCTCCTTTCCTTAGTTGCAGAGTTATGCACGATTGTTTCGTCGTGCAAGCACCTCTTGTGAAACATGCACAGAGATTGCCCTTCGCCAATAGGATGTTACGATAGAAACAACATAGCGCTGAGTATCGGCGCATACAGAGGTTTGACATGGCCGGCGGCCTTTCAACGCCTGCGACGGGTCTGGTTTCTAGCCCGCTACAGAGCGTCCACGCGTCGCACGATCCTGCACAGTGTTTCGCTGCATTGGATCTTGGGACCAATAATTGTCGTCTGCTCGTGGCGCAGCGTGCCCCGGGCGGCTTTCGCGTGGTTGATTCCTTTTCCCGGATCGTTCGTTTGGGTGAAGGACTGTCAGCGACGGGCCTATTGTCTGAACGGGCTATGCAGCGCACCTATGCTGCCATTCAGGCCTGCTCCGAAAAGATCGCGCGCTACAAGCCCGCACGATTGCGCTGCGTTGCCACCCAGGCCTGCCGTGCTGCCCGCAATGGGACCTCATTCTTAAAAGAGATCACACGTAAGACTGGCATTCGGTTTGAAGTCATCAGCCCGAATGAGGAGGCCCGCTTAGCCGTCATTGGATGCGCCGACTTGTTTGATCCTGCAGGCGTTGGCGCCCTCGTTGTCGACATAGGTGGTGGCTCAACAGAGCTTTCCTGGGCTGTAAACCGTGGGGCAGACCGCCGACCTAAGTTAGAGCACTGGTTTTCAGCGCCAATTGGCGTGGTGACCTTAGCTGATCAGTTTCCAGAGCACAGCGACACGCGCAGCTGGTATGCTGCTATGAAACAATGCGCGGCAGATCATGTGGCTGGGTTTGAAGCGCCCGATGTGGTGCGCGACCATTTGATAACCGGAAAGGCCCATATTGTCGGCACATCTGGCGCGGTGACGAGCTTAGCCGGGGTTCACTTGGGTTTGGCCCGCTATTCCCGACGTCTCGTCGACGGCTTGTGGATATCTGAAGACGATACCCGGGCCGCAATCTCGAACCTATTGGCGTGCGACAAAGCCGGGCGAGCAGCCGAACCTTGCATCGGACCGGACCGCGCTGATTTGGTGCTGGCAGGTGCTGCCATTTTAGAGGCCATTTTGGACCGATGGCCCAGTCTACGCCTTCGCGTTGCAGACCGCGGTTTGCGCGAAGGGCTAATTCTTACCATGTTAGAACCACCGCGCCGACGGCGCAGGCGCAGGCGGGCCAAATCATGAGCGACGAAAAAGACAAAGGAAAATGGGCCAAAAAAGGTCCTCCGCCAACATTGCCTGAACGCAGGCGCAGGGTAGTGTTTGATGTTGGCGAAACCGATACACGCGCCACCCCAACCCGGGTCAAAACCGGCAAAAATCGTACGGCTCAGTCCGCCCGCTGGCTCGAACGGCAATTGAATGACCCTTATGTCCACAAGGCTCGCGCAGATGGGTGGCGCGCCCGGTCAGCTTACAAATTGATTGAATTGGATGAGAAATTTAACCTCATCCCAAATCATGGCCGGGTTGTTGATCTTGGAGCAGCGCCAGGTGGCTGGACGCAAGTTGTCGCGCGGCGCGGTGCATCCGCCTTGGTCGGGATCGATCTTTTGCCCATGGATCCGATCGAAGGCGCGACGATCATTCAAGGCGACTTCTTGGCCGAGGGGATGGAAGATCAACTCGTGGCTCTGCTAGGCGGCGCACCCAATTTGGTGATGAGCGATATGGCCGCCAATACAGTCGGCCATAAGCAGACAGACCATTTGCGCACTGCAGCTCTGTCGGAAGCCGCAGCGCACTTTGCAATGCGGGTCTTGGCCCCAGGTGGCGCGTTTGTGACCAAGATGTTCCAAGGCGGTACTGAGACCGAAATCCTCACACTCCTGAAGCAGTCTTTCAAAGATGTTCGCCATGCTAAGCCACCATCAAGCCGCGCGGAAAGTGTAGAGCTGTTCATGGTAGCTACTGGGTTTAAGGGTAACTGAAGCCAGTCTACTTGCTTCGCAGCGTGAACGACCCTGCAACAAATGGTCACAAAGTCGTTCGGATGCTTTTAAAAGAACAATTCCCGCGCCATAAGGCTGTGGACTTATGAGGAATAGCCATGACCACTCGCATCTGGGATAAATCAAGACTGCCAAGTCGCCACGTTACTCTGGGTGCCGCCCGGGCCCCACATCGCTCTTATTATTATGCGATGGGGCTTGGTACGCGCGAGATTGAGGCCCCGTTTGTCGGCGTTGCCACGTGCTGGAACGAGAGCGCACCTTGTAACACGGCTTTGATGCGTCAAGGTCATGCTGTTGCCGCGGGTGTGAAAGAGGCAGGCGCAACCCCGCGGGAATTCTGCACCATCACGGTCACGGATGGGATCGCGATGGGCCATGAAGGGATGCGCTCGTCATTGGTATCGCGTGAAGTGATTGCCGATTCGGTTGAACTCTCGATCCGGGGCCATTCGTACGATGCTTTGGTTGGGGTTGCAGGCTGTGACAAGAGTTTGCCCGGCATGATGATGGCGATGCTGCGCCTCAATGTGCCGAGCGTGTTCCTTTATGGCGGCTCGATCTTGCCGGGTAGACACAAGGGCAAAGACATCACGGTACAAGAAGTGTTTGAAGCCGTTGGTGCCCATGCTGCGGGCCGGATGGATTTTGAAGAGTTATGTGAGATTGAGCGCCACGCTTGCCCCAGTGATGGAGCCTGCGGTGGTCAGTTTACCGCCAACACGATGGCCTGTGTGGCCGAAGCCATTGGCCTAAGCTTGCCTTTGTCGTCTTCCATGCCTGCACCCTATCTCGACCGCGACGCTTATGGCGTTGCCTCAGGTCACGCGGTTGTAGACCTAATTGTTCGCAATCTGCGCCCCCGCGACATCTGTACCCGCGCAGCGTTTGTGAATGCGGCAATCGTGGTGGCCGCCACCGGTGGTTCGACCAATGCAGCGCTGCATTTGCCAGCAATGGCGCATGAGGCCGGTATTGAGTTTACTATGAAGGATGTCGCCGACGCCTTCATGCTAACGCCCTGGATCGCAGACTTAAAGCCCGGCGGCCAATATGTGGCTAAGGACATGGGTGAAGCGGGCGGCATGCCGATGTTGTTGCGCGCGCTGCTGGATGAAAATTTGATCGACGGCAATTGCATCACGGTGACCGGTAAGACCTTGGGGGAGAATATCGAAGAGGTAACTTGGAACCCTGATCAAAAGGTCATTCACTCCGCCAAAGCGCCTTTGACGGAAAATGGCGGCGTCGTGGGCTTGTGGGGCTCCATGGCTCCAGAAGGGGCTATGCTAAAAATCGCAGGTCTTGCCAATTTGACCTTCCGTGGTCCTGCCCGGGTCTTTGATGGCGAGGAAGCGTGCTTCGAAGCGGTCTCAAACGAAGCTTTTGAGGCCGGTGAAGTTTTAGTGATTCGCTATGAAGGCCCTCGTGGTGGCCCAGGGATGCGGGAGATGCTGTCGACCACCGCTGCGCTCTATGGTCTCGGTCGGGGCGGCGATGTCGCACTGATCACCGATGGACGTTTCTCAGGGGCAACACGCGGCATGTGCATTGGCCATGTCGGTCCCGAAGCAGCTGTTGGCGGACCGATTGCTTTGGTTGAAAATGGCGACATCATCGCCATCGACGCCCAAGCTGGCACCATTAATCTTGAGGTTTCTGAAGAGGTCTTGGCCGCTCGCCGTGCAGCTTGGAACCCCCGCAAGACCAACTATAATTCTGGGGCCATTGCCAAATTTGCGAAACTGGTTGGGCCCGCTTATCTGGGGGCTGTTACCCATGAAGGGGCCGCGGCCGAAACCCACATTTACGCCGATATCTAAGCCTTCAGTGAGCGGGCAAGCTCTGTGCCTTGACGGGCCAGTGCATCTGCCCGCTCATTCATTGGGTCACCTGCGTGGCCCCTAACCCAGCGCCAGTCGACCTTATGGGCTTTGTTGGCGGTTTCTAAGCGCTGCCATAGATCCGCATTGATCACAGGCTTGCCATCGGCTTTCCGCCATTGCCGTTTCTTCCAGCCATGGATCCACTCTGTGATGCCTTGGCGAACATATTGGCTATCGGTGTAAAGAATTACAGGGCAGGGGCGCTTGAGGCTCTCCAGCGCCATAATAGCCGCCATAAGCTCCATACGATTATTGGTGGTCAAAGCTTCGCCACCAAAAATCTCTTTTTCGATGCCGTTGAACTGCAAAATAGCCCCCCAGCCACCCGGGCCGGGATTTCCTGAACAAGCACCATCAGTATGAATCGTTACGGGTGAGGGCGTAGCATCTGTCATTAGAACTCTGTATGGAGGTTTTCTGCGACTTCAAACCCCTTTGACTGTGGCGTCGCATAAAGTCCTTGCCAATTCATATAAAGATATGTTTATATCTTCATGTTAGGATTGGGTATGGACAAGATCGTCGACATTGTGAGGGCTATTGGAGAACCGACGCGTTTGCGGATTCTGGTTCTGCTGGCACGTGGCGAATTGGCGGCTGGTGAAATGTCCACAGTGCTCAACCAAAGTCAGCCGCGGGTATCTCGCCATTTGAAGCTCTTGGCGGAAGCTGGTCTTCTAGAGCGTCGTCCTGAAGGTGCTTGGGTATTCTTTCGCTTGAAGACCGATGGTCCCGAAGGGCGCATCATTCGCACCATCTTGGATGAAGTCCCCCAAGATGACTTGGTGCTGATGCGGGATCTAGAGCGTCTGGCACAAGTTCAAGCGCAGCGGGAAGAAGTCGCGCGCGCTTATTTTGAAACGGCTGCGGACGAGTGGCATGCCTTGCGCCGCTTGCATCAGCCAGAAGCGCTGGTTGAGGCTCGATTGATTGAAGCCGTCACGGGCCAACACTTTGGCCTCCATATTGATTTAGGGTCTGGGACAGGGCGAATGATTGAATTGTTCGCTCCGCAAGCGCGCCGCGCGGAAGGCGTGGATTCCAGTCGCAAGATGCTGGCACTTGCCCGGGCACGTTTGGATGATACGGGCAGCGGTCAAGCTTCTGTCCGGCAGGCCGATATCTTGGGCCTGCCCTATGATGATGATTGCGCGGACTTGGTGACCATCCATCAAGTTCTGCACTATTTGCCAGAGCCCCAAGCCGCGATCAAAGAAGCAGCTCGCATCCTCAAGCCAGGGGGCACCCTTCTGATCGCAGACTTCGCGCCCCACGCCTTTGAAGAGCTTCGACTAGCCCACGCCCATCGCCGCCTTGGTTTCGCGGATCAAGAAGTCACACATTGGTGTGAGCAATTTGGCTTAGTGGTAGAAGCTGTCGAGCATATTGCCCCCGACGCGGGTCAATCAGGCTTAGCAGTCACGTTGTGGAAGGCCGAACTCCCGCTTTCATTGCCAGCTTCCGCGAAAAAAGAACGTTTAGAATCTAGGATAACATCATGATCCAGCCCACGATTTCTTTTGAGTTTTTCCCGCCCAAGTCTGAGGCGATGGAAGCGAAATTGTGGGATGCAGTCTCACGCTTAGCGCCCCTTGCACCAGATTTTGTGTCCGTGACCTATGGTGCCGGGGGCTCAACCCGGGAACGCACCCACCGGACCGTTAAGCGCATCTTAGAGGAGACAAGCTTGCAGCCGGCAGCACATCTCACCTGCGTGGCTGCGTCGAAAGCGGAAGTCGATGAGGTATTGCGGGAATATTGGGCAGCGGGCGTGCGCCACATTGTGGCGCTGCGTGGTGATCCACCAACGGGCGTCGGCACGACGTTTGAGCCCCATCCCGATGGCTATGTGAATGCTACAGAAGTTACCGCAGCGGCCCGCCGCATTGCAGACTTTGACGTCTCAGTCAGCTTTTACCCGGAGAAGCATCCTGAAAGCCCTAGCTTGCAGCATGACATCGATGTGCTGAAGGCTAAGATTGATGTTGGTGCAACCCGAGCGATCAGCCAATTCTTTTGTGATGCTGATGTCTATTTGCGTTTTCGCGATGCGGCCGCCAAAGCGGGCATTACTATTCCTTTGCTGCCGGGCATCATGCCCGTCGGCAATGTCGCCGGCTACACGCGCATGGCCACGTCGACAGGCACCAGTATTCCTGCTTGGTTCGCAGAAGCTTTCGATGGCTTGGATCAAAGCCCAGAAGTCCGCGATATGGTGGCAGCTTCTGTTGCCGCCGACCTTTGCTTGAAGTTGCAAGCAGAAGGGGTGGACCGGTTCCATTTCTACACCCTCAACCGCGCAGAGCTGGCTCTTGCCACTTGCCGCCGGTTGGGCCTCAAAACCCCTGCCACCCAGAAGGATGCGGCATGACCCATTTTACCAGCCGCCAAGACCGTTTAGCCAAATTAGAAGCCCTTGGCCTTGACCGCATCCTGATTTTGGATGGGGCGATGGGCACGATGATCCAGACGTTTAAGCTGGAAGAAGACGATTATCGTGGTGCCCGCTTTGCCGATCACGACCACCCTTTGAAGGGCAATAATGATCTTTTGGTCATCACGAAGCCAGCCATCATCTTGGGTATTCATGAGGCATTCTTGAAGGCTGGTGCCGACCTCATCTCTACCAATAGCTTCAATGCGACCACCATTAGCCAAGCCGATTATGCGCTTGAGCCATTAGCCTACGAGCTTAATTTGGAGGCTGCTAAGCTGGCGCGTCAGGCCTGCTTGGCGTTTGAAACCGCCGATGCGCCAAAGGCTGTTGTAGGGTCCATTGGACCAACAAACAAGACTTTGTCGTTGTCACCCGATGTGAATGATCCAAGCTATCGTGCTGCTTCTTTTGATGAAATGGTAGTCGCATATCGCGAGCAAACCTTGGGCCTACTCGATGGCGGGGTCGACTTCCTGATGGTTGAAACCATCTTCGATACTTTGGTGGCCAAAGCTGCACTTTATGCCATCGCAGAAGTGTTGGAAGAGCGTGGCGAAGCCGTGCCAATCATGATTTCGGGCACAATCACCGACCGTTCGGGCCGCACCTTGTCTGGCCAAACCGTGGAAGCCTTCTGGAACGCGGTGCGCCATGTGAACCCTTGGTCAATTGGCCTCAACTGCGCCTTGGGACCGAATGAAATGCGCCCATTCTTGGCAGAATTGTCGCGCGTGGCGACTTGCAAAGTATCGGTCTATCCCAACGCTGGTTTGCCCAATGCCTTTGGCGGCTATGACGAAACGCCCGATGACATGTGCCACACCATGACGCCTTGGGCGCAAGAGGGCTTGGTCAATGTCATGGGCGGGTGCTGTGGCACGACACCAGACCATATCCACCACATCGCCCATGCTGCCAGTCATGGTAAGCCGCGTGTGGCCCCCGTAATCCAAACCGCCTTGAGGCTTTCTGGCCTTGAACCCTTTACCGCAGCAGCGTGATCGAGATTACTTTGACCAATCCTTTTTCTAATTTTGTGATCGTTGGCGAGCGGACCAATGTGACTGGCTCTGCCAAGTTCCGTAAACTTATCGAGAATGACGATTACACGGCTGCTTTGGCTGTCGCGCTGCAGCAAGTTGAGAGCGGTGCCAATGTGCTCGATATCAATATGGATGCGGCGCTGATTGATGGCGTGAAGGCGATGACCACCTTCTTGAACTTGATTTCTGTCGAGCCTGATATCGCTAAAGTGCCTTTGATGATCGATAGCTCCAAGTGGGAGATCATTGAAGCAGGCCTGAAATGCACGCAAGGCAAGCCCATCGTGAACTCCATCTCGATGAAGGAGGGCGAAGCCCAATTTTTGGCACAGGCCAAGAAGGTACGGCGCTATGGGGCGGCGGCTGTCGTCATGGCATTCGACGAACTGGGCCAAGCCGATACCGTGCACCGCAAAGTGGAGATTTGTACCCGCGCCTATAATCTCTTGCGCGATAAACTCGACTTCCCGCCGGAAGATATCATCTTCGACCCCAATATTTTTGCGGTCGCGACCGGCATTGAAGAGCATAATGATTATGGCGTCGCCTTTATTGAAGCGACGCGCATCATTCGCGAAACCTTGCCCCACGCCCATGTGTCGGGCGGGGTTTCTAACGTCTCCTTCTCGTTCCGGGGTAATGAGCCCGTTCGCGAGGCCATGCATGCGGTCTTCCTCTATCACGCGATCAAAGCGGGCATGGACATGGGGATCGTGAATGCCGGCCAGTTAGCCGTCTATGATTCCATTGATCTGGAGCTTCGCGAGCGCTGCGAAGATGTGATCTTGAACCGTCGCGCCGATTCTACTGAGCGCTTGTTGGAAACGGCCGAAAACTATCGCGGCAAAGAAGGGCAAAAGGCAGCGGTCAAGGATCTATCGTGGCGCGAAGCCCCGGTGCGAGAGCGTTTGGCCCATTCGCTGGTGCATGGCATCACCGAATTCATCGTGGAAGATACAGAAGCCGCCCGCCTCGAAGCTGACCGGCCGCTGCACGTGATTGAAGGCCCGTTGATGGACGGGATGAACGTGGTTGGCGACCTGTTTGGCTCTGGCAAAATGTTCTTGCCCCAAGTGGTGAAATCCGCCCGCGTGATGAAGCAAGCCGTTGCCCACCTTCTGCCTTACATGGAAGAGGAAAAACTGCGCCTCGGGACGCAGTATCAGGCAGCAGGCAAAGTCCTGATGGCGACGGTAAAGG
The DNA here is from genome assembly GCA_945891505.1 of Maricaulis salignorans. Taxonomy (GTDB): domain Bacteria; phylum Pseudomonadota; class Alphaproteobacteria; order Caulobacterales; family Aquidulcibacteraceae; genus Aquidulcibacter; species Aquidulcibacter miladensis. Next base: position 153,358 of record CAMDDL010000001.1, read on the forward strand.
GCGATGTGCACGATATTGGTAAGAATATCGTCGGTGTCGTTTTGCAATGTAATGGCTTTGACGTGGTCGATTTGGGCGTCATGGTCAGTTGCGAGAAAATCCTTGAAGCGGCCCGCGAGCATAAGGTGGATATTATCGGCCTGTCCGGCCTGATAACGCCGTCACTCGATGAAATGAGCTGGGTTGCCAGCGAGATGCAGCGGCAAGGCTTTGGTGACATGCCTTTGCTCATTGGTGGCGCTACCACTTCGCGCACCCACACCGCGGTTAAGATCGCACCAAACTACAAGGGGCCGGTGCTTTATGTGACCGATGCAAGCCGCGCGGTGCCTGTTGTGCAAAAGCTATTGGGCGACGATCGCCAAGATCTGATCCAAGAGACACTTGACGATCAAGAACGTGCACGCCTTGCCCATTTTGCCGGTCAAGATAAGCGCCCGCGCGCGACTTTGGCTGCGGCACGTGCCAATGCAGCCAAGCTCGACTTTACCGACTATGCGCCACCTAAGCCCGGTTTTATCGGCACACAGGTGTTTGACGATTATCCGTTGGCGGACTTGGTGCCTGTCATCGACTGGACGCCTTTCTTTGCCACCTGGGAATTGCACGGCAAGTTCCCCGCGATCTTGGACGATGAGATTGTGGGGGAGGCAGCCAAGCCGCTTTACGCCGATGCGCGCGCCATGCTGGATAAGATGGTCGCGGAAAAATGGGTCACGGCAAAAGGCGTGATTGGTTTCTGGCCTGCTAACCGGGTTGGAGACGATATTGCAGTTTGGCAAGATGAAGGCCGGACAAGGCGTGAGACCACCTTCCACACGTTGCGCCAGCAAATGATCAAGAGTGCGGGCAGCGCCAATCTAGCCTTGTCTGACTTTGTCGCCCCTGAGGGCGTGGACGATTGGATTGGTGGTTTTGCGGTTACGGCAGGTCATGGTGAACGCGAACGCACGCAAGCCTTCAAAGACGCCAATGATGACTATTCCGCCATTTTGTTCCAAGCTTTATGTGACCGTTTGGCCGAAGCCTTTGCTGAGCGGATGCATGAATTGGTGCGCAAGAACCATTGGGGCTATGCGCCTAATGAGCAATTGCCGGTGGATGATCTGATCGGTGAAAAATACCGCGGCATCCGCCCGGCACCCGGTTATCCCGCGCAGCCTGACCACACGGAAAAAGAACAATTATTCAAAATTTTAGATGCCAAAGCTAAGGTTGGAATGAAACTTACGGAGAGCCTCGCCATGTTGCCAGGGTCGTCTGTTTCAGGCCTCTACTTCAGCCATCCACAGGCTGAATACTTTGGCGTCGGCCGGATCGATCGGGATCAGGTGAGCGAGTATGCGATCCGTAAAGGCATGGAGATGCGCGAAGCCGAGCGTTGGTTAGCCCCAATTTTGGCCTATGATCCAACCCAGCCTGCGAAGGTTGTCCAAGAGGCTTAGGGCGCTAAGCGCTTGCCCGCCAAGCCTTGGCTAAGGCAAAGAAGCCCTCCGGCTCTATCGTCTCGGGCCGGGCGGTTGGATCAATGTCAGCTGCGTCTAAGATGGCCTCGCAATTGCCAAGTCCTTTGAGGCTGGCGCGCAACATTTTGCGGCGTTGGCCGAAGGCGTGGGCTGTGACGTGTTCCAGGCCTGCTAAGTCGGCAAATGGCTTGCCATGGTCTTCTAAGATCACGATAGCACTTTCGACTTTGGGCGGCGGCACAAAGGCTAGGCGCGGCACGTGCAGCGCCAGACGGGCATCGCAACGGGCAGCCGCCAACACGGCAAGACGGCCATAATGCGGGCTGCCTGGGCGGGCACAGATGCGTTCGGCCACTTCGGTTTGAAACATCAAGCACATCGGCCCACGCCAAGGCCCGGCCTTGAGCCACTTCACCAATAAGGGCGTTCCGACATTATAGGGCAGGTTCGAAATGATGCGGGCCGGGCTCGTCGCCCCGTGGTTGGCGAGTAGGGCTTCCTCATCGATCGCCAGCGCATCGGCCTCAATCACCACCAAGCGATCAAGCTGGTCAGCAAAGAAGCTGGTCAAGTGCGCCACAAAGCGGGGGTCTTTCTCCACCACAATCACTTTCGCAGCTGGGCTGGCCAAAAGCGCATGGGTCAAGCCGCCCGGGCCTGGCCCAATCTCCAGCACCGTTTCGCCTGCTTGGATCCCGGCTAAGCGCGCAATCTTTCCAGTTAGATTTAAGTCCAAGAGAAAGTGTTGGCCCAAGCTTTTACGCGCGAACAAATCGGATTCTTCTAGTGCTTGTCGCAGATCGCCGCTCATTGGTTCATGCGCCCATGCGCCATAGCCGCCGCCATCTGAATGGCCGCAATCATGGATTCTGGACGGGCAATACCTCGTCCGGCAATGTCAAACCCCGTCCCATGGTCGGGGCTGGTCCGAATGATGGGCAGACCCAAAGTGGCATTGACGCCGCCCCAAAAGTCGAGTGCTTTTAGGGGGATCAGGGCCTGATCATGATACATGCAGATGGCAGCATCAAAGGTCGCGCGCGCTTCAGTATGGAAGAGGCTATCGGCTGGCAGGGGTCCTCGCACATTCAGACCTTTGGCTTTAAGGGCGGCAACTGCGGGCGCAATGATCCGGCCTTCTTCATCGCCAAAAGCCCCGTCTTCACCCGCGTGCGGGTTTAGAGCTGCAACGACTAAGCGGGGTGCGGTTAGTCCTAAATCGCGCTGTAGCGCCTCAGCGGTCACCAGACCCGCGTGGATGATAGCTTCTTGCGTCAATCGGTTGGGGACTTCAGAGAGCGCGCAGTGAATGGTGACGGGAATGACGCGCAACCCATCGACTGCCAACATCATCACAGGCCCGCGGGTTTGGTCAAAGGGGGCGGTCGACAACAGGGCCCCTAAAAATTCGGTATGGCCCGGATGACTAAAGCCTGCAGCCATCACAACGGACTTTGCAATCGGGGCGGTGACAAGGGCCAGAGCTTGGCCAGAAAGAACCAGGTCGACGCCGCTCTCAATCGCGCCCAAGATGACGCCAGCATGGGCAGGATTTGGCTGCCCCAAGACAACGCCATGCGCCTCAAAGCCTTGCAGCACAGGCAAGGCATCACTGAAAATCTCGACTGCTTCAGACACCTCTTTAATGACCTGAGTTTGGACCGAGCCATAAAGGGCAGGGTCACCCAAGACGCAAAAGGGCGTAGGGCCTTGGCGTAAGGCTTGCCAAGCTTTTGCCGTGACTTCTGGACCGATACCGGCTGGATCGCCCATCGAGATGACCAGCGGCCGCTTCGGGGCTGTTAGGTCTAGCGTCACGCGATCAAGGCTGGATAATCGCCGCTTCACGGCGGATGTCCCGCAGATAGCGGCGGGCGATCAGGGCTAACTCCTGATCATACAGGCGGTCTTCTAATTGCTCGAGAGTCGGGATGTCAGAGCCCGTATTTTCACGGTCACACAACACCATGACATGGACACCGGCATCGGAACGGAACACCGCGCTCGCTTGCCCGTTGGAAAGACCGAGTGCTTGGGTGCGGAAAGGCTCGCCCAAATCTTCGTCTTGGATTTCGCCATAATCAATGACTTCCAGCGAACTACGTTGCGCTGCACGTGTCACGCCATCACAGCCGTTGCGCAATGCGTCGCGGCTTAGGCGGGCTGCCTGTTCAGCGCGCTTCCAAGTGGCTTCGTCTGCGCCTGCCACTACTTTGCGGGTCATTTCTTTCAGCTTGAGCGTAGCTTTTGGAGGGCTTGGCTCACGCTTTTCACGGACAGAGACGATCATGATGCCGCCGGGAATAACAATCGGGTCACTGACGGTTCCGGGCCCCATTTGCTCAACAGCGGCAGCCACTTCTGACTTCAACTCGCCCAAGGTAATCCAGCCCATATCGCCGCCGGTGGAGGCCGATGGAGCAAAAGAGAATTGCTGTGCGACCAATTGGAACGGCGTGCCGCCCCTTAATTGTTGCACCAAGGTCTTGGCACCTTCGAGCGTTTGGGGCGCACTTTGAGCATTCTCGTCTTCCAGAAAAATCTCAGAAATCAAAAATTGTGGCTTGTTTGTATTGGCCAAAATACGATCAAGAGCAGATTTGACTTGATCGCGATTAACCCGAACGCGCGAGCCAAAGCGACCACTGACGATGCGTTGCCACACGACTTCAGCGCGCGTCTTGTCACGATAGCTTTGAGCAGAGACGCCAATTTCTGCAAGATCGCGGAAGAAGGTTTCTAGCGTTGCCCCGTTTTGACGGGCTTGGTTGGTCAAGATGCGGTCAACTTCGCGGTCTGATGCATCTACTTTAAACTTGGAGGCCTCTTGCAATTGAAGACGCTCATCAATTAGGCCATTTAATGCTGCCGAGGTAGCTCGTTGAACGAGCTCTGGTGTGATTTGCTGCGCACCAGATGTCGCGATCAGAAATTGGACCCGTTGACGCACGTCAAGCCGACTGATTGGCTGATCGTTCACAATGGCGGCAACGCCTTCACTCAATGGTCGCCCTTGAGCCAGACTTGCTTGAGGCTTTAGCCAGACTGCGCAAGAGAGCGCCAGCACCGCACCGAGTGCGACGCGGCCTGCACATCCGCTGATTGTCCCCTTGCTCATCCATCCACTCCGTGCGCCTGTGCGCGATTGTTGACGTTTTATCATAGTCTTCTAGCCGAAAATCCGTTCATGACCAACGGACTCATCAGGTGCAAGTCAATGCACAGTAATTTTGTCGATCTTTAGGCAGATATACCTCAGTCGAATGGGGCGTCGGATAGTTCGCCCAAAGTGCGGAATGCGATTTGGAAGCGGATCGATTGCGAGGGCTCAATAAAGCGGTTTCGTGTCCCAAGTTCCTCATAGAAAATGCGTAGATCAGTGCATTCATCGCCATAAATCAAGCCATAAGCAGAGCGTAGATTGGTGTCAGAATTGAAGTCGCGATAAAGCGAACCAAACAGTTTGAAGTTTTTATTCAGCGTCAGGATAACTGAGCCCTGTATTTCCTTATTGGCCCTGCTTGGGCCGGCCGTACTGGAATCGAATTCATGATAACGAAGGCTCGTCTCGGTGCGCCAAAGCTTGAGACGCGCAAGGGCTTCGGTATGGACCAGTTTGCCGGTTTCAGCATCGATGCGCAGACGACCATTCAAACTCCCATAATCGCCGTGGCGGAGTTCAAAATCGCCTACCCAATCCGATTCTTTTCTGTCCAGATTAGAGGCGCGGCTAAAGGCGCTCGCATCATCGGTCCGGATACGGCGTCCCAGAAACGCATTTGCGCGCAGTGGCAGTGGATTAGCGGCAGAAGTCGGCAGAACGTCGATCCCAGCCCGCACGCCAAGACTGACGCGGCTGCCCGGCTCCCACAAATCCATGCCTGCGGCCCCAGCCGGGCGGAACAAGCTGGTTGCATCCATTTCGAAGCCTAAAGCATCTTCCACGCGAACGCGGCTCTGCTGATCATCTTCGCTGGCAACGCTCAGCGACATCCGCGGCTCTAAGGTCAAGTTGAAACGGTTGCCCGGACGAACAAGGGGCCAACGTAAATCAACAGAAGCCAATCCTAAACCCCGACCAAACGAGTCCGCTTTTAGAGGCGTTGTCGATACCGCACCGGTGTTGGAACCCTCACTATAGTCGAAATAGTCGCCACGAACCATGGCCATGGGCTCAAGGACTAAACCGCCGGGAAGAATTTGTGCGCCACGCCAAGTTGCGCCAATATTTCCGCGAATGGAGTCCAAGCGTCCCTCGGTACGCATCAGCGATACGGCTGATCCTGACACATCAAGCCGACCATTCATCGGACCAATCAGCCAGCGATACGTGCCGTCCACGAGTGGTGCGACACGCGGGAGGTTTTTCCGCCGTTCTCCTGGCACTAGGTCTTGAAACACAGCACCTAAAGACCGCACATAAAATCTGTCTGATTGGCCTTGCACGTAGAGTTGGGACATAAGCCGCGAGGTCTGGGGGCGGACTAAGCCTGCCTGCAGGTTTTCCTGCCCGATGCGATAGCGAAAAAGGTAGAGGTCATCACTGGCGCTTTCGGCCGTGAAACCCCAGTTCCACGTGTCATTGATTTTAAATTCGCCATTGCCAAAAATATGGCCGCGCCAGTCAGATTCTCCAAACTTCTCGCCGCGCTTGCCAAAGAATTTCTCCTTAGTGACAGAGCCATTGAGAAAGAGGCCACCGGAATAGAACTTCCGGCGGTAATCCAGTTGCAGAACCGGATTGATATATTGGCTGATGAGTGGCGTAATGGTGATGTCTGACGATGCGTCAATGACCTGAAGGTAGGGCTGCTCGATAAAGTAACCGTTACGCGACGATTCGCCGGGTTTGGGTTGCAATAAACCTGAACGTCGCCCCGCAGATGGATCGCCATGGGCAAAATAAGGGATGTAAAGAACCGGAACGCCCTTAACCTCAAAGACGACGTCATTATAAACAATCGACTCTTCGCGCTCATTTTGCATTGCTCGACGGGCGCGGATGATCCAAGAAGGTTTGGTCTTGCCATCTTTACAGATAGGGCAGGCGGTAAACACCGCTTGCGACATGAGCTTCCGATCGCCCTCGCGCGTCACGACTGCATTGGCTGCCAAAGTCGAGCCGTCAGCAAACTTAGAGGCAAAATTGCCAGCGACGCCGCTTGATAACTCATCGTCCAAGGTCAGTTCGTCAGCAAATGTGGTTGAACCATCAGCATTTACCACCGTCACATGGCCAAAGGCTTTTACGATTCCAGTATTCTGATTGTAGTTGATTTGGTCTGCACGAACCGTGCGTCCATTGTTGCGCGCCGTCACATTACCTTTGGCAATGAGGACCCCGGCTTCTTCCCCCTGCTCGATTGCGTCGGCTTCCAATAATACGGGGTCTTCTGACTTTGCTGGAGTTGATGATTTGGTCGCAGATGTTGTTTTGTTGACGACCTTCGCCGCTGGTGCCTCTTGAAGATTCCAGTCTGGTTTTTCGCGGGCAAGCGCAAGCGCTGGAACCAACAGGGTTCCAAGCGAAACGGCCAGTAACTGACATTGCAGTGCGCGGGACATAAGCGATCCTCGATGAGACGCCTCAGCGGAATAGATTGTTTGGGTGTAAAGAGCGACTCACGCCGCGTCTAGCGGCTAAGCTCACCCATCTTCGCGATAGGACACTGTTGCAAGTGCAATAAATAAAGCTGCAAGTGGCGGACACCAAGCTGCAATCCAGCTCGGCGCATAACCCGCAGTGGCCAAAGCTCCAGATATGTCATTTACGAAATAGACGAGGAGCCCGGCTGCAATTGCTGCAGCTGCCATAATAGCCCTATGCCCGAACCGATCGCTGCTTAGTGACAAAACAGCTGCGATCATGGCCATCGACAACAGCGCAATTGGGAGTGCCAATTTCCGATGGAATTGCAACCAATAACGCTGGGGAGAGCCACCAGCAGCTTCGGCATCGCGTGCAGCGCGTGGGAGGTCCCAAATCGACATCGCCCGGGCCGTTGCATCTTTATTCTTCTGGCTATCGTCTAAACGATCTTTGAGAATGGGAAATGTAAGGGTCGCAAAAGGCGTTGCTTCGGCACCAACTGACGATTTGGTGCCATTGAATAGCGTCCACGACTGTTCAGACCGTGTCGCGGTCTTTGCATCATAACGGGCAATGAAACGGGACTCCGTCTTGCTGAACGTCAGAAGGGTCACGTTGCTATATTGCCCTGCCGATCCTGCCTCAGCTGATATCGTTAGCTGGAGGTCTGGCCCGCGATCCTTGATCCACATCATCGTGCGGCCACCTTCGCCAGTTTTGGTCGTAGCTACCGCACTAAGCGCCTGTAATTGGGTTTCATAGGCGAGGTTAAGGCGGGCCGCAGACGGGCCTAAGATGAAGATTGCAAACAGTCCGACCAAAGCAGCCAACACGGCAACTGGACTTAAGAACCGCCAAGTCGACACCCCAGAGGCCCGCATCGCAACAATCTCAGAGCTGCGCGCCAACCGCATGAAGGTGACGATCGAGCCCACAAGAACGGCAAACGGCAAGGCCAGCTCCAGAATTCCAGGTGTGCGCAACAGCGTAAAGCGCAAAGCGGTGAACGTGTTGGCATTCGCCACCCCAGAGACGTTGCGCAATTGTTCAACGATATCGACCAAAATGATCGAGAGGCACACCCCGCCTGCCGCTACCAAAACACCTGAGAGCGTGAGTTTGAAGATATAGATATCCAGCCGACTAATGTGCATAATCGCCCCGCACTTTGGGCTTTATAACGGGCTCAAAACTCTCTGACAAACTTACAAAACTGGTTAAGCGCGTCCGCATTGAACGGGTTGCAAAGAAAAGCACAGCCAGGGGGATTAGATATAGAACGAGGCCGAGGCCCGGATTGTCAGCAACCGTCGGAATTAAGCCTGTAAAGCTCAGGAGCATGAAGATTAGTCCACCAAAGGCCCACCCAATCCGGGCGGCATAGCCTTGACGCGAGAAGGAGCCTCCCAGAACCGCCAGCAGAGCTAAAGCGACCGAAGACAGACAAATGATTGGGGCAGCCAACCGTCGATGGGCTTCGGCCAATAAATCTCCCACATGATCGCGGTCCCAATAATCAGTGAGGTCGGGCTTTAGCAATTGCGGCAAGAAACGATCAGAAGGCTTATAGAATAGCTCCAAATTCTTGTCGGCAAAGCCGCGTAGTTCAACGACATAATTAGAAAAGCCAATCAGATCGATCTGACCGTTTTCCAATTTGCGCTGGACTGATCCGTCTTGCAGCACGATCACGGGCCCAGTTTCAAGCTTAGCAATTGTGCCGCGTTGCGCCGCGTAAATCACCGGGCTTGAAGTAGACTTGGTGTCAGAAATAATAAGGCCATTCAACGTTCCGTCGCGGTCGATCCGCCGCGCAAAAACCATCAGGCCATCGACGGTCGAACGAAACTCTCCCTCGCGAACCATTGAACTCGCAAAATCTGCGCGTATCTCAAACAAACGCTCGCGCATTTCTCGCAGTGCCAGAGGCTGGACAAACAAATTGACGGCGAGCGCCGCAACCGCGCCAACTGCGGCTAATCTGAAGGCAGGCTCGGCCACCCGCCATAAAGTCCACCCAGCGCCATAAGCAACAATGATCTCATTGTCTTGGTGCAGCCGACTATATGTCCAGCTCACTGCCGCGAATAGGCCGACCGGCATTACAATCGCCATGATTTGAGGTGTCGCTAGCAAAGAGATGCCCAAGAAGGTTGCCGCACTTTGGCCACGCTCAAAGAGCAAATCAAGCTGCGAGAGACTCTGGGTCAATAAAGCAATCAGCGTCAACCCGACCATAATCAGGAGAAACACTGGGACCAATTGGCCAAAATAATAGCGTTGGAGTTTGTTCATGGTTCCGTTAGCTGTGCTGGGGAGGCAACGATTGACAGCTTGCCAGTTGCACCTAACACCGTGCCGCGCAATTTAGAAGCCATCATCTTTACATCCAGCTTAGCTGGGTCTGTTTGTTGACCGCTTGCTAGGGCAGGCCGTTGCAGGATTTGGGAGCATCAAAGCTATGAAAATCGAATTTACTTCCGGGACAGAGGCGAAGGCAGTCATTGCGTTTGTGGGGCAAACCGACGGTCAGGCGGCGATGTCGCCTCCAGCGCAAAAGCTTGATCGCGCGTGCAAATCTAGGCTTTCTAAGGCGGTTGCCGCCGCTACGTTCAATGGTGCCGCTGGTAAAATTTTGACGGTTCACGCCCCGAGCGACACGCTCGATGTGGTGGTGTTGGTTGGCATTGGTGACCTTGCAAAAGTTGATGGTGCGGTGCTGGAACGTGCGGCTGCCTCTGGTGCAAAGGCGCTTTTGACCTCTGGCATTGAAGTCGCCAGCGTAGCTCTGGCGGGCTGGAAAAAAATTGCCAATGGTGCCCATGCAGCGCGAATCGGCTTTGGGGCTGCTTTGGCCGCCTATCGGTTCGACACCTACCGCACTCAGCTGAAGGCAGAACAGAAGCCCAGCTTGAAGACACTCGAAATTGATGTGCCCGAAGGCGGCGACGTTTGGGCAGCCCACCAAGCCGTTGTCGATGGCGTCAGCTTCGCCCGTGACCTCGTTAATGAGCCTGCCAATGTGCTCCACCCTGAAGAATTCGCAAAGCGCTTGAAAGAGCTGAAGTCGCTTGGCGTTGAAGTCGAAGTCCTAGGTGAAGCGCAAATGGCCGCTTTGGGCATGCATTCGCTGCTGGGCGTCGGTCTGGGCTCAGCACGCGAAAGCCAGTTGGTTGTGATGAAGTGGCAAGGGGGCGGCGATGAAGCCCCACTGGCTTTGGTTGGTAAGGGTGTGTGCTTTGATACAGGCGGCATCTCGATAAAGCCTTCGGGCGGTATGGAGGATATGAAAGGCGACATGGGTGGCGCTGCTGCGGTCGCTGGGGCCATGCGCGCCCTTGCGGGTCGTAAAGCCAAGACCAATGTCGTCGGCCTCGTTGGCCTTGTTGAAAACATGCCTGACGGCCTTGCCCAGCGCCCAGGCGATATTGTCACGTCCATGAGCGGTCAAACGATTGAGGTTCTAAACACCGACGCGGAAGGCCGCTTGGTTCTGTGTGACGTCATGACTTATGCACAAGAAAAGCACGCCCCAAAGGCCATGATCGACCTCGCGACCCTCACCGGGGCGATCATCATCTCGCTTGGCCATGAGTTTGCTGGTCTGTTCTCAAACTCTGACGATTTGTCAGCAAAGATCACCAAGGCCGGGACCGTGGCCGAAGAGCCGGTTTGGCGCTTCCCGCTGACCCCTGCCTATAACAAGCTGATGGACAGCCCAATTGCCGATATGAAGAACGTGCAGCGTTCTGGCGGCGGGGCAGGTGCGGGCTCAATCACCGCGGCGCAATTCCTGCAGCGCTTTGTGAAAGAAGGCGTGGACTGGGCCCATATCGATATCGCGGGCACCGCTTGGAAGCCAGGCAATGATGATCCGCGTGAACCTTCTTGGGGTACGGGTTATGGCGTACGTCTCTTGAATCGCTTGGTTGCGGACTCCTTTGAAGGCTAAAGTTCATGACCGAAGCGGCGGCCGAAATCTGGTTCTACCATCTGGAATCGGCCAGCGTCGAAGAGACTTTGCCGCCGCTGATTGAGAAATGCCTAGATCGAGGGTGGCGCGCGCAGGTGCTGTCACCCTCGTCTGAACGTCTAGAAGCGCTCGATAGCCACTTATGGACTTGGAAGCCTAACTCTTGGCTGCCTCATCAACCCCCGGGGGCGGAAGACAGTCACCAATCGCCGATTAAGCTTAGTCTAGGTCCAAAAAACGAAGCCAAATCTGTCCTAGCAGCCGAGGCTGTGTTTCTGCTTGATGGAGCCAGTTGGACCGCGACAGACGGTGTTGCCCGGATATTCGTATTGTTTGATGGCCGTGACCCCGACAATGTTACCCATGCGCGCCAGCAATGGCGTGTGGCCAAAGAGGCCGGCCTCTTGCCGACCTATTGGCGCCAAGGAGAGGATGGACGATGGGCAAAGAATGGCTAATGATCTTCTTGTTGGCTAGTGCCAGCGAGCCAATTGCGAAAACTGATGCACCCCCGACCACACCACCGACCACACCTGCGGCTTCGGTTGCAGCAAAAACTCCTATTGTAGCGACTTCTGCCGTTCAAAAATCTTCTCCCCAAGTTCAGCCCAAGTGCGACGTTGGCCCCTATAAGTCGCTAGTCGGCCGTACCATCAGTGACGTGTTGACGCTGAAACTGCCCCCGGGCACCCGAATTTACCGTTTGGGTGACCCGATTACCCAACCGGTAGCGCCGGGTCGGTTGAATATCGAAATCAACCGAGGAACAAGAGTTGGCAGGATATATTGCTCATAAGGCTTTCAACTCGCCGCCGGGACTGCTAGAGGCGCGCCATCCAAATCCAAGATTGCGCGCTCAACCGAGGGCGCGCTTGCTAACTTCTTAAGGAGGCCACTGTGGCACTCGAACGTACCTTCTCGATTTTGAAACCAGATGCGACCAGCCGGAACCTGACCGGTGCCGTCAATGCGATGATTGAGGCTGTTGGCCTGCGCATCATCGCACAAAAGCGCATCCACATGACCCGCGCCCAAGCTGAAACCTTCTACGCCGTCCATAGCGAACGTCCGTTCTTCGGCGAATTGGTTGACTTCATGACTTCTGCTCCAGTTGTCGTACAAGTTCTTGAAGGCGAAAATGCCATTGCCGCTTACCGCGATGTGATGGGTGCAACCAACCCAGCCAACGCCGCTGAAGGCACCATCCGCAAAGCACACGCGGTTTCGGTTGGTGAAAACACGGTCCATGGTTCGGACGCTGCCGAAACAGCTGCGCAAGAAATTGCACAATTCTTCGCAGGCAACGAAATCGTCGGCTAAGCCTTCGGTTTAAGCGATAATGATGCAGGAAAGTGGCGGTCGCATAAGTGGCCGCCATTTTTGTTTTTAGGGTCTAGCCTAACAACGCATATCCACCCGGCTTGCCATCGACCATCGTACGCCCGTCGACAAGTTTCGCTTTGCCTGACGCGACTGCCTGCACGCAGACGGAATAGAGGCGGTGTTCTTGCACCAGAACGCGTGCTGCCAAGTCATCGGGTGTGTCACCGGGGTTTATCGGCACGCCTGCTTGGCCAATGATTGCCCCTTCATCGACGCCTGCTGTCACCCAATGGACGGTACAGCCATGGATGGTCACACCGGCTTCTAGGGCCCGGGCATGGGTATGAAGTCCCGGAAAGTTCGGCAGAAGTGAGGGATGAATATTGATCATCCGCCCTTCATAGCGCGACACAAAGTCAGCACCCATGATGCGCATAAAGCCTGCGTAGACGATCAAGTCCGGGCTGACTTCATCAATCATCTGAGCCAAAGCGGCATCAAATAGGCCCCGCTCTTTAAAGGCCTTATGGTCAAGGCAGCGGGCAGGGATGCCTGCTTGTTCCGCGCGGGTGAGGCCGAAAGCCTCGGGGCGATTCGAAATCACGTGGACAATTTTATAAGCACAGTCTGCCGCACGGCTGGCATCGATCAGGGTCTGCAGATTGCTGCCCCCGCCCGAAATCAACACCAAGACACGCGCTTTGGTCATGCGGCGCGAACTTCACCTAGCACGATGGGGTCTTGGCCGTGCTCTAGCCAAAGGTCGAGTAAGGCGGGCACGTTTTCAGGCGCAACGCTCGCAACCAAACCAATGCCGCAATTGAAGGTGCGCGCCATTTCACTGGCTGCAATACCACCTGTTTCCTGCAGCCATTGGAAGACCGGCGGCAAAGTCCAAGCTTGTTCATCCAAGGCGGGGACCAGATGCTTGGGCAACATACGGGGAATATTGTCGGTCAAGCCGCCGCCAGTAATGTGGGCCAAGCCTTTGACCAGATCGGCCCGGATCGCAGGCAATGCCGCAGCTGGATAGAGGGTTGTCGGGGTCAACAGCGCCTGACCCAAAGTTTGCCCGTCGCTAAATGGGCTAGCGGCTTCCCAAGAGAGGCCACTGACCGCAACAACTTTTCGGATCAAAGAATAGCCGTTCGAATGAGGTCCAGAAGAGGTTAAAGCCACCAGCACATCGCCCGGACGCATGCTGTCGAGTTTTGGCAAGACTTTGTCACGCTCCACAGCGCCCACGGTAAAGCCGGCAAGATCGTATTTGCCTTCGCTATACATGCCAGGCATTTCGGCGGTCTCTCCGCCAATCAGCGCACAGCCCGCTTCTTTACAAGCCCGCGCAATGCCGCTGATGACGGCAGTTGCGACGTCAAGATCTAGCTTCCCGCATGCAAAATAATCAAGGAAGAAGAGTGGTTCTGCGCCTTGAGCCAAAACGTCATTCACGCACATGGCCACCAGGTCTTGGCCAATGCCATCATGAATGCCAGCGGCCAAAGCGATTTCAAGCTTGGTCCCGACGCCATCGGTACCTGAGACCAAAATGGGGTCCGTCATCCCAAGCGCTTTTAGGTCGAACAAGCCGCCAAAGCCGCCAAGTGCTGCATCAGCACCGCGACGCGCAGTCGCTTTTGCCAGAGGCGCAATGCGCTTCACCAAAGCATCGCCCGCATCAATATCAACGCCTGCATCCTTATAGGTCAGGCCATTGGCTGGCAGCGTGCCGGGAGCGGCATCAGAACGGGGCGGCGTGGGTGAGTCAGAAGTCATGCAAGCCCTATGATCGGCAACAGCTCAGACCGCAAGAGTGTGTTTCACGTTGGCCTGCATTCGCGCTATAGAGAGCTTATGACCCAAACACGTTTTATTGGCTTTATGCCCCGATGGATTGGTCCCTGTCTTGGACTGGGCCTAATCCTCTCCACCCCTGCCGCATTTGCCCAATCGGCGGCCAGCCCTGCCGCGCCGGTGATGCAAGCAGCCCAATCCAGCCTAAGCGCCTCTGCCATCTATTCAGATATAGATGAATGGGGCAAATTGCGCAGCGCCTTGAGCCGACTGCAGGGTGTTTCAGTTTCGATCAGCGCAATCTCCATTGATGGTGCCCTGATCCTGTTTCGCTATGACGGCACCCCAGCTGATTTGCAGGCTATTTTGGCGCGTGCGGGCTTAGAGTTGAAACTCGATGGTGCCGGTATAGTGGTGAAAGTCGCGGCTTCTTAAGTTTAGGCAATGCGATCTGCTGCTGGAAAGATACCCAACACCATGAGCCAAGCGCATCTGGATTTTGGAACACCAAACTATGCTGCTGAAGCCTTTGTCGTTTCGGACGAAACCGCCTCTGCGCGGGCGGCTTTAGACCAGTGGCGCACGTGGCCCGGTGGCGTATTTTGTCTCTTTGGTGAGGCAGGATCGGGTAAATCCCATTTGGGTGCTATCTGGTCTAAAAAGGCCTCCGCTCATGTGCTCAAGGGTGCTGATCTTACCCTCCAATTTGCCGAAGCACCCGCCGTATCAGGAAAGTTGGTTGCCCTAATCGACGAGGCCGATCAAGCCGACGATACTGCTTTGTTTGCGCTATTATCGCGCCTTGAACGGGAAGGTGGGGCAGTTTTAGTGTTATCCCGACACCCGCCATCGCAATGGCCCTTTGGATTGCCTGACCTACAATCCCGTTTAAAAGCCATAGCTACGGAATCTTTGAAGGCACCCGAGCAGAAATTATTAGCGCAACTCATTGTTCGCTATGCCGCAGCAAAAGGCTTTAAACTGGATGAGCCTTCTGCCACCTATCTCGCAGCCCGGATTCCACGGACCTTTGAAGCTGCAAAAGCTGTGAGTGCCTGTCTCGAAACAGTCGCGACTTCTTCACTAAAAACGCCTATGGCATTAGCACAACGTGCGCTGCGCGCGCTCTATCCTAACGATTGGACCGATGAGCACGCGCAAAGCAGTGATTTATTTGAGGCTTAGCTGAGGACTTCTATGACCCAACCCACAGAACCCGATCCGGCACTGGGTGTTGAACCCTCGGTTCAAGGTTTGGCCATAACGCCAGATCAATTGGTGACCCGCAAAGCGCCGGTCCGTCAGACCAAGCCAAAAGCCCCAATCGTACGCGGCCCCGATCCGCAACGATACCTCAACCGCGAATTGTCGTGGCTGGCGTTTAATGCGCGCGTGCTGGATGAATCTGAAAATCATGCCCATCCTATCATGGAGCGCCTGCGGTTTTTGTCGATTTGCGGCAGTAACCTCGATGAATTTTACATGGTTCGCGTGTCGGGTTTGCGAGAGCAGGTGCGCGATGGCATCAAGACTCCCAGCCAAGATGGCCTGACCCCGATCCAGCAATTGGCACGCATTGATAAAGTTGCCAGCGCCTTGATGGACCGTCAGCAGACCTGCTGGAGCGCAATTCACGCCGAATTGCGTGAAGTTGGCTTTGCCGTCGTCTCGGTTGAAGAAGCCGGCGAAATTGACCGTGAGACACTGCGGGACGACTTCCTAACCCAGTTATTTCCGGTCTTGACGCCGTTGGCGATTGATCCAGCCCACCCATTTCCCTTTATCCCCAATCTTGGCTTTACCGTCGCATTCCGCTTGCGGCGTGAGCATGATGGCCGACTGATGACGGCGCTGGTGCCAGTTCCTATGCAAGCAGCCCGCTTTATGCCGCTGCCTATTTTGGACGGTGTGCGCCGGTTTGTGGCGGTGGAAACCGCCATCCGTCTGTTCGCAGACACGTTGTTTCCGGGTTACGAAGTCATTGGTTCGGGTGCGTTTCGGGTCATCCGCGACAGCGACGTTGAACTTCAAGAAGAAGCCGAAGACCTTGTCCGCCAAGCAGAGGCAGCCCTGCGCGAACGGCGCAAAGGCGATGTGGTTCGACTGAAAATCGAAGCTGGCATGCCGATGGACCTGCAAGCTTTCATTATCGAGCAATTGCGCGCCGCACCGAATGAAGTAGTGCGCGTCAACGGCATTTTGGGTATCGCGCAGCTCAGCCAGATCATTCCAGATGACCGAGCAGAGCTGAAGTTCAAACCCTATGTTGCGCGTTTCCCCGAACGGATCCGAGACTTTGGTGGCGATTGTTTTGCCGCTATTCGAGCCAAAGATATTCTTGTCCACCATCCGTTTGAGAGCTTTGACGTTGTCGTTCAGTTCTTGCGGCAGGCAGCGAGCGACCCCAATGTTCTGGCGATCAAACAGACTTTGT
Organism: Maricaulis salignorans; assembly: GCA_945891505.1. Classification (GTDB taxonomy): domain Bacteria; phylum Pseudomonadota; class Alphaproteobacteria; order Caulobacterales; family Aquidulcibacteraceae; genus Aquidulcibacter; species Aquidulcibacter miladensis. The sequence goes on from CAMDDL010000001.1 coordinate 169,938, forward strand.
ATCGCACCTCCACCGACTCCCCTATCGTCGCAGCCCTGATTGCCGCAGCTGAACAAGGCAAGTCCGTGACGGCATTGGTTGAGATCAAGGCCCGCTTCGATGAAGAGGCCAATTTGAAATGGGCACGCGACTTGGAACGTGCGGGCGTCCACGTCGTTTATGGCTTTGTGCATTTAAAGACCCACGCCAAAGTCAGTCTCGTTGTGCGCCGTGAGGGAACGGCGCTGCGCACCTATGCGCACTTTGGTACTGGTAATTATCATCCTGTTACCGCGCGTGTTTATACCGACCTTTCTCTCTTTACCGCAGACCCCGCCTTTGGCCGCGACGCGGGGCGCTTGTTCAATTTCGTCACCGGCTATGCGACCCCTGCCCAGATGGAAAAGTTGTCGGTTTCGCCCGTCAATATGAAGACTGTTCTCTTGGGTCTGATAGATAAAGAGATTGCAGCGGCCAAAGCGGGCAAGCCGTGCGGCGTTTGGGCCAAAATGAATTCGCTCGTCGATCCGGTTGTGATCGAAAAGCTGTATGAAGCCAGCCAAGCTGGTGTGCCAATCGACCTCATCATCCGTGGCATCTGTTGCTTACGACCAGGCTTCCCCGGCTTGTCTGAGAACATTAGGGTGAAGTCGATTGTCGGCCGTTTCCTAGAGCACTCCCGCATCGTCTGTTTTGCTAATGGCGCGACGCTGCCCAGCCCATCGGCGCGGGTCTATTTCTCGTCCGCTGACTGGATGCCGCGCAATCTGGATCGTCGCGTGGAGACATTGGTACCGATTGAGAACCCAACGGTGCACCAGCAAGTTCTAGATCAGATCATGGTCGCGAATTTGGCGGATGAGGCGCAAAGCTGGTCGATGCAGCCAGATGGCACCTATCTGCGGGTCGTACCGGTCAATGAGGCAGAGCCTTTCAATGTGCATACGTGGTTTATGGAGAACCCAAGCCTATCAGGGCGTGGCCGTGCCGCCAGTTTGACCCGTCCAAATGCACCGCGCGCCAAAGTCCGCCGGAAGTCCTCGCGCAGCAGCACCAAGGCCTGATATGCCCAATCGTTTTGTTTTGAACCCGCTGCGCGATCAAGCGGTAATTGATATTGGCTCAAACTCTGTCCGTCTGGTGATCTACCGGGTGGAAGGCCGCGCCAATGCGCCTATTTTGAACGAGAAAGTGCTAGCGGGTCTTGGCCGGGGTGTGCCTGAAACGGGTATGCTGAACCCCACCGGTGTGCGCAGGGCGCTAGAAGCGTTGCGGCGTTTCCGGCTGTTGATTGACGCGATCGGGATTACAACCATCCACGCGGTTGCAACTGCTGCCGTGCGCGATGCTGTTGATGGTGCGGATTTCGTGAACCAAATCCGTATCGAAACAGGCTTTGATGTTCGCGTTATTTCAGGACCTGAAGAAGGGCGTCTGTCTGCCTTGGGCGTTTTGGCCGGGGCACCCGGGGCAGGGGGCATTGCTGGCGACTTGGGAGGCTCTAGCCTTGAGTTGGTTGCCTTGAGTCCTGAAGGACCTGGTAAAGCAGAGAGCTGGCCTTTGGGCCCTCTAGCCATGGGCGTTACGGACAATTTCGACGTTGCGGACATGCGACAACGCATCGACAACGTGCTGACTAAGTCCGATGTCTTGCCACTCGGGCGCGGAACCGAATTGCACGCGGTTGGTGGCGCGTGGCGTGCGATTGCCAAGATCGACATGATCACCCGCAATTATCCTCTGCAGGTTCTGCACAATTATGCCATGACGCGGGCCGAAGCGATCACCATCTGCGACTTCGTCTCCGGTCAAAGCAAGCGCTCTCTCGAACGCATTGATGGCTCAACCGGTAAGCGGGCTGAGACCTTGCCCTATGCTGCCACTTTGCTGCGGGCTTTACTAGACTTTGGTGCGTTTGACAGTGTCATCATCTCGTCCCACGGACTTCGTGAAGGCATTTTGATGGAAGAATTGAGCCCGCAAGAGCGCGCGCAAGATCCATTGGTTGCTGGTGCGATTGCCATGGTGGGCTCAGACCCGCGCATGCGCGAATTTGGCGAAGCCTTGTTCTGGTGGGTTATGCCCGTGTTCGAGGATTTGCCGCGGCTCTTCCCGGATCGCCGAGGCGAAATTTTGAGGGCTGCCGCCTGCATGTTGGCTGATGTTGGGGCAACGCTTCACCCCGATGACCGCGCGCGGATTGCGTTTGAAATCGTCCTGCGTGCGCCTTATCCTGCTGCCTCCCATATTGAGCGTGTCTTCCTCGCTCGCGTCTCCGCCCGCCGTTATGGTGCCAAGCTCGATGAGATTGAGCCCAATCTGGTCAAGCGCTTGTTGGATGAAGAACGTCTGGTGCGTGCAGACGCATTAGGTGCTGCCATCCGCTTAGGCGCGGAATTGTCTGGAAGGTCAGCACAGCTTCTAACCCAAACCAAATTGAGCCATCGCGATGGGAAACTGACCTTGTCGACAACCCCTGAGTTCAAAGGCTTGTTAGCCGAACAGGCGCTTAAGCGGCTTGATCAACTCGGGCAAGCTCTCAAAACCCCTGTGGCAACGTTGGTCGAATAGCGCGAACCCGGTTTAAACTTCTTCGTCGCCGTCTATTTCGGGCTCATCTTCGACAATCGTATCCGCAGCAACGTCGAAAACACGCACGCGTTTGCCCTTCATAATAAGGCCAATTTCCCCGCGCTTGAGACGCAGGGCCTTTTCGCCAAAAGCTTCGCGTCGCCAACCCTTCATGGCAGCCACATCTGCAGTGTCGCTCGCCGCGATCTCTTCAAGGTCTGAGACGGTTGCGAGAAGTTTTGACGCTACCCCCAAACGCTCCGCCTCACAGCGCAAAAGCACTTTCAGCAATTCTACCACAGGGCCAAGGCCAGGGGGAGAAGATGGCGGGCGTTCGGTCTTGGGCGCAAATTCGGCGGGATTTTCCAAGGCCTCGTTCAAAGCTTCCAGCAATTGTACGCCCCCTTTTGACCGACCAAAGCCTTTCGGCAAAGCGCGCATACGGTCCATAGCATCAGCATCGCGTGGGCGCTGTTCGGCGATTTCAAAGATGGCATCGTCCTTCAAGATACGGCCACGTGGCACGTCGCGTTCTTGCGCAAACCATTCGCGCCAGGTCGCGGCCGTAAAAAAGGCGGCCAGATAATCTTGCGCAAAACGCTTGGGCTTAAGGCGCTTCCACGCATTAGCTGGCGTGGTGTCATAGGCGGCAGGGTCGACAAAGGCCTTCATCTCTTCGCTAACCCAATCAGCCCGACCTTTACGCTCCAGTTGTGCGGCCATCTTTGGATAGAGGTCGCGCAAATGGGTAACGTCGGCCAAAGCGTAAGCTAATTGGTTTTCCGACAAGGGCCTACGGCTCCAATCGGTAAAGCGATGCGACTTATCAACTGGCCGCTTTAAAAGTGCCATCACCAAGCCATCATAAGCGATCTGTTCGCCCAAGCCCAAAGCCATGGCGGCGGTCTGGGTGTCAAATACGGGTGAGGGCAGTTTGCCAGCCATCAAGCGATAGAAGATTTCCAAGTCCTGACGCGGCGCATGGAAGACTTTCAACACCTTCTCATTGGCCATAAGTTCCAAGAACGGATCAAGCGAAAGCCCTTCGATCATAGGGTCGATCAAGATCTCAACTTCGCCCGCTGCTGCTTGAATCAAGCATAGCATCGGCCAGTAGGTGGTTTCGCGCAGAAACTCCGTATCGACCGCGACAAACTCATGTTGGGCAATGGCGGCGCAGGCTTCAGCCAGCTCTTGGGTCGTTTGGATCACTCTCATGCGACCTCGTATGGAGTGGATTGAGATAAAGTGCGAGAGCCAGAGCCGGTCTCGCGGTTAAAATAATGCAGAACAGGCCAGATTGGCACTTTGTTGCAACACGTCCTGTGCCAAAAGGCGGGAGCTTTCCAGCTAAAGCCTTTGTAGAGCGGTCGAAAGCCGCGCTATATGCCCTCCTTTCTTGACCTTTTGGTCGTCACGCGGTCTATCGCGCACTCAAACAAACTCATTGAATCGGCACTCACCCATGTCAGCCTTTCGTACACACACTTGCGGCGCCCTTCGCGCCGAACATGTTGGCCAAACCGTCAAGATCGCCGGCTGGATTCATCGCCGCCGCGACCATGGGGGCGTGGCCTTCATCGATCTGCGCGACCATTATGGCATCACCCAGATTGTGTGCGGGCCAACCAATCCAAGCTTTGACAAGCTAACCCGCTTGCGGGCTGAAAGCGTTATCGGCGTGGAAGGCGAGGTGATTGCGCGCGACCCTGCTACCATTAACCCCGATCTTGCGACGGGTGGGATAGAATTGCGCGTTATCAGCGTCGAAGTGCATTCTGAAGTCACCAACGAATTGCCGGTGCCTGTCTTTGGTGAGCCTGATTATCCTGAAGACATCCGCATGCGCTATCGTTTCATCGACTTGCGGCGCGAGACCCTGCACAACACGATCATGTTGCGCTCGAAAATGGTCAATAGCTTCCGTAAGCGCATGATGGACCAAGGCTTTACGGAGTTTACCACGCCCATTCTGACGGCATCCAGCCCTGAGGGCGCGCGCGACTTCTTGGTGCCAAGCCGTCTGAACCCCGGCAAATTCTATGCGCTGCCGCAAGCACCCCAGCAGTTCAAACAGCTGATCATGGTTGCGGGCTTTGACAAATATTTCCAGATCGCTCCGTGTTTCCGCGATGAAGACCCACGCGCTGACCGTTCGCCCACGGACTTCTATCAGCTCGACGTGGAAATGAGCTTTGTGACGCAAGATGATGTGTTTGCGACGATGGAGCCCGTGATCGCGGGCGTGTTTGAAGAGTTTGGTCAGGGCAAGAAGGTCGACCGTGATTGGGTGCAGATTTCCTACAAGGATTCCGCTCTGTGGTATGGCACCGACAAGCCCGACTTGCGTAACCCGATCAAAATGCAAGTGGTGAGCGAGCATTTCAAAGGCTCGGGCTTTGCCATTTTTGCTAATCTCTTGGAACAAGCCGGCACGCAAATCCGCGCCATCCCAGCTCCGGGTGGCGGCAGCCGCAAATTCTGTGACCGCATGAATGCCTTTGCACAGAAAGAAGGCCTGCCTGGCATGGGCTATATTTTCTGGCGTCAGGCCGAAGACGGCTCTGGTCTTGAGGCCGCAGGCCCCTTGGCGAAGAATATTGGACCCGAACGCACCGAAGCCATTCGCCACCAATTGGGTCTCGATTCTGGCGATGCAGCTTTCTTCTTGGGTGGTAAGCCACAGGCGTTTGAGCGCATAGCTGGCAAAGCCCGCATGGTGATTGGCGATGAGCTCGGCCTGACCGAGACAGACCGGTTTGCCTTTGCGTGGATCGTCGACTTCCCAATGTATGAAGCCGACGAAGTCACCGGCAAGATCGACTTCTCGCACAATCCGTTCTCCATGCCGCAAGGTGGCTTGGAGGCCCTGCAGGGCGATCCGTTGAGCGTCTATGCCTATCAATATGATTTGGCCTGCAATGGCTATGAATTGGTCTCGGGTGGTATTCGTAACCACAAGCCCGAGATTATGTTCAAGGCCTTTGAGTTGGCAGGCTATCCAGCGTCAGAGGTAGAAGCCCGCTTTGGCGGCATGGTGAATGCCTTCCGCTATGGCGCGCCCCCACACGGTGGCTGTGCGGCCGGGATTGAGCGGATGGTGATGCTGCTAGCTGGCACCGCCAACATTCGCGATGTTATCATGTTCCCCATGAACCAAAACGCCCAAGACTTGATGATGGGTGCCCCAACCCTACCGACCCCGCAGCAATTGCGTGATTTGGGTTTGCGGGTTGTGGCCGACGATAAGAAGGCCAATAGCTAGGACTTTCCTATTCATTGTCAGCTCCGCCGAAGCGTGAGCTGCGAGCGGGGACCTCGATTGATCATGCGCTCCCCCCTCGCCCCCAAGGGGGGCGGGGGTGAGGGGGTCTTTGCGCATGGACGCGATGGTTCGCACGGGATTAAAAGCTCCGCGACAGGCAATCAAATTGGGTGAGTGGAAGCCCTCACCCCCACCCCTCTCCCTCTGGGCTACGGGATTCACGGAATTTGGTTTGTTGTGGAGTTGAGGGCGAGAGTATAGCCGGTGAGGGTTTGTGTTAGGACGGACCAGCCGGTGCGCATGGTTTTGGGGCCTGGTGGTTTGTAGTAGCAGTTCCAACCGCCAAGCCTTGCACAG
>CAMDDL010000002.1 GCA_945891505.1 Maricaulis salignorans
GATATCGGAGCCTATATCGACGCCTTCTACAACCCCCGCCGCAGGCACTCAGCCCTAGGCTAAAAAAACCCAATCGAGTTCGAGAACACAACTCCCGAACCCGTCACATAAACCCGAGATCGCTCTCCACTTCTTCAGGGCAAGTCCAGAAGCTTTTCAATAAATTCCAAAATTTCACCACTTAAAATGTTTAATTTGTGGCATACTACATCATCTCAAACAATTTCTCAAGCCAAGCGCTTTGAGCTCAGTGCAGTCTCAACCAATGTCCTAAGGGCATTAAATGCAATCGAGAGGGACTGCACCCTTTCAAGGAAAGCCTCCCCTTCGCTCCCTCCTTCCACAAAACACATCCCCACTCGAACGCGCGTGCCCGCAAAATGGAGAGCGCTCGCATGCCGGAGCACGAAGCGCGCCTCTTGAGGCCCTAGATTGGGCAGGAAGACTTGTCGGGTGGCTCTTGGCACTCCCCTCTCCCACTGGGAGTGGGGTCGGGGGTGAGGGCTTACGTTCGCTTTGTTTGCGAGCAGGTGGCAATGCCTCACAAGCCTCATTAAGCACATGAGCCAATCCCTTAAAAGAGCGGGGTCGATCCGAAAACCGACCCCAACAAAGTGGATGGGCCAAGCTAGCTGAAGCGAGCATTTATCCAGTCAACGCCTTTTGTGAAGGCTTTAGTCCATGATGGCTTTTTTGAAAATTCAACGACAATGAGTTTGTCGTCATCATCAACAAAACCTTGGAGGTGTTTGCGCATTTCCAATGCAGAAAGATTTTGCTCGACCAGCCAAACGGAAAGGGCAGCTTTCTCGCCTCCAATTCGCGTCAGCTCATCTGTAAGAGTCTCGTAGTCTTTTTGCTGGATCAGGTCATAGGTCACAACAAAGTAGGCCATTTAAGGTTTTCCTTATATGATGCCGGAAATAGGTTGCCTAAATTGTCAGACTCATGAGAGCTTGAACGTATCAAGTGATCGGCCCCTATTCGGCTGGTTACTGGGTTGCAGGGAGTAGTGATCCCTGCAACCCGACAACCTAAAGTGATTCTATTTTTGTTCCAAGCTTGCGATTGCGGACAACCTTGCGCGCAAGGTTGTATTTTAGTGCACGGCTTGGCTGGTCCGCCGATATACAAGGTGCTTGCATTCGTTACATGCGCAAAAAGGCCTGTCGGGTGGCTCTGATGGGTGCCGTGACTCCCCTCTCCTACAGGTCGACGGGTCAGGGGTGAGGGCTTACAGGCGCATTGTTTTCGGGCAGGTCGCGGTGCCGGTCACCGCAGGGAGCCGCGCGCCTTTACGTCGGCACACCCGCCCGTCGACCAAATGGTCGACCCCAAAGGGGCGAGGGGAGAAAGCGCCAATCCATCCGACCGAACGCGTGCACCCGTACGCTTAGGCCATGAACAAAAAACCTAAAAAACCCGCCCCGCCTGCCCCGTCAAAATCCTTTTTCCGCACGAAGGAGGAACAGCAAAAGGTTATCCAAGAGCGGAAACAGGAAGAAGCCGCTTTGATTGAGCATCTTGAGGGCATTCTCGACAAAATTGATCTGCGAGAAGCCAAGGCCCGTGCCATGGCGCAGGCGAAAGCACAAAACCTGTCGCCAAAGGAAACAAAAGCCCTGATTAAACAAGCCGTGGAAGCGCCATTTCAGCGGGATAAACCACGAGATATCCCCACGTGGCAGCGGCATAGTAAAGTAGATCCCGTCCACAACACTGAGGAGCTTCGGTCAGAGTTAAGCCGACTGTTGGGGATTGGTAAGCGGGGGTAAGTAAGGCAGACGTGGCTGTCTAATAGTTTCATAGGGAAAAACTCGCCCTATGCCCGGTGTGCTCAAGACCGACTGCCGTGTGAAGCCGTAGGTCAAGTCTTTCAATAGGCTTGAAACAAAACTCACGGGATCGCTCCATTTTTATTGACGCGCAACTTTGATCCTTTGGATCAAAACGCGCTTAAAATGGGCCTTTATGTACAGGCGGGGGAAATGTCACCACAGAGGAGGGCTCATGATCTTCCCTTGGCACACAGACTTATTCAGCCGGGGCGCACGGTTTGCGTCGTAATCCGGGCCAGTCCGTTAATCTGGCCCACCCTTTTTGGCGCAACCCATGCGCCCCGGCCCCTCTATCTGGTCACCCCCGCCGGGTTTTTCTTGGCGGGGCTATGGGTGTTGGGGGGTGCTTCTCCCCTCTCCGCCTTTCGGCGCGACAGGGATGGCAGGCAAAGAAGTCGCGCCCAAACAAAAAAGGCCCCGATCGGATGACCGGGGCCTTGATTTCAAACCACCGAAGAAAGGCTTAGTCAGCCTTTTTCTTAGCAGGAGCTTTCTTCTTTGGCGCTGGCTTTTCTTCTGCCGCAGCTTCAGCCTTAGCAGGCGCGTCTTCAGCAGGCGCGTCTTCCCTCGTGGCCTTCGCCTTGGCTGGGGCCTTTTTGGCAGGCTTAGCTTCCGCAGCAGGGGCGACTTCATCTTCGCTCTCCAGCTCAGCGCGGGTCACCGTCACGTCGGTAACCTTGGCCAATTGCAGAACGAAGTCGACGACCTTTTCTTCATACAAAGGGGCGCGCAGACTGGCCACAGCATTGGGGTTCTTTTGGAAGAATTCATAGACTTGGCGCTCTTGACCGGGATAGCGCGAGGCTTCGGCTTGAATGGCACGCCCGACTTCTTCGTCTTTCACTTCGACGCCATTGACGCGGCCAAGCTCTGCCAAGACGAGGCCCAAGCGCACGCGACGCTCTGCAATCTTGGTATATTCAGCCTTCAGCTCGTCTTCCGACTTGCCGGCGTCTTCTGGATCTTCATTGCCTGCGGCCTTGTCTTGAGTCACTTGCGCCCAGATGGCTTCAAACTCGGCTGCCAACATTTTGGGTGGCAACTCAAAGCTGTGGGTGGCGTCCAAAGCGTCCAGCAACGAGCGCTTGGCTTTTTGACGCGACAATTGTGCCAACTGATCTTCGATATTCTTCTTGATCGCGTCCTTCAGGGTTGCGAGGTCAGACAGGCCGATATTCTTGGCCAACTCGTCATCAATCTTGGTTTCAACGGCCTTTTTGACTTCAACCACGGTGACGTCAAAGGTCGCAGCCTGACCGGCCAAAGTCGCCACGCCATATTCGGCGGGGAAAGTCACGTTCAGGACTTTTTCGTCGCCAGCTTTCACGCCGACCAATTGCTCTTCAAAGCCTGGGATATAGGTGTTGGAGCCCAGAACCACGGTGGAGCCATCGGCCTTGCCGCCGTCAAACTCAACGCCGTTCAATTTGCCCACGAAGTTACAGACAACAGCGTCGCCATCGGCCGCTTTGCCCTTCTTCACTTCAAAGGACTGAGACTGCTTGGCGATCTCGGCCAAAGCTTCGTCGATTTCTGCTTCGGTTGCTTCAGCCACAGGGCGGGTCACCGACAGGGTCTGGATATCCGCAGGGGTGAAGTCTGGCATGATGTCGAGTTCAACATCAAAGGTCAGGTCGGCCTTGCCGTCCATCACATCGCCGAGATTGCCCAAATTGGTCACGTCTGGCTGACTGGCAGCGCGGATGCCGTTGTTCGACACGGTGCCTTCAATGCCTTCTTGCACCAGCTCGTTCAACAAATCGCCCATAATGGACTTACCATACATGCGCTTCACATGAACGACGGGCACTTTGCCTTTGCGGAAGCCCTTGATGTTCAATTGAGGGGCCAATTCTGCGATCTTGGCTTCGGTGCGCGTGGCAATCAGGGTGGCGGCAATGGTGACGCCATAGACGCGGCTAAGGCCTTCAGCAGATTTTTCGACGATTTGCATGATGATGTCCAAAAAAGGAAGCGGATTACGCGGGTTGATGGGATAGCGCTGGGGCCTAAGCCCGAAAGGTGCGCGGCTATGCCACGATGTGGCGGCGATGTCTATGCCGGCAACGGTAAGTCGCCCCCAATCACCAAGCCTCTAGATCGCCGTGCGTTAGATCTGACGCTCATCAGGTCGATCTAGCTTTATAATTTTGAGCTTACGTGCCGCGGAAATCTGTTTCAGATTTTGCGCGCGAGGCTCTGAGGCCTGTCCACAAGGAGGATACCCAAAGGATATTCACATAGAGAAAATATTTTAAGTATCATTTCATTTTAAAGTATCTTAAAGTTGAATTATCGACGCCCTTACCAGAGGCTTCGATGTAGATAGGAGAGCAAAATGCCAAAAGTAAAACTTGATATTGCTGGAATGTATTTTTCCTTTGAAGCGAGCGTTGCCGCCGGCGCTTGCGTAGTGGATGTTATGGATGATGTCGCTGTCAAAACGCGCGCGCCGGGCTACGAAGGGCCGCGCTTTCGATATTCCACCGAAACCATTGGAACATTTCTTTCGATCAATGGAATTCGAATTGACCACGAGAACGGATCGGCCAAATCTCGACAAACCCTTTCTGACCAGCCTGTAGCTCGGGTCTATCCAGATGGCATCTACCGCTATGATGATGACGCCGTTGACTTTAAGAATGGCCTGTTAGTTGGCACAGACCCAACCAAAAACTATGTGTTGGCTTGGCAGTATTACGTCTATGATAAAAATGGCGTCGAACATGCCCGAAAGGACGGTGCTTCAAGGCGTATCGTCTCGTTCGCCGAGAAGGACCCAGCAAAAATGGGCTATGTTTTGGAAGACGGCTCAACGGTCGTTTGGCGGCTCGTCGCGATTTTCTACAAACCGCTTTAAGGCAAGTTCTAATATCCGAAGGGATAACTAGAACGGAAACAGGTTCCAGTGTGGTGCGGTCGGGGGGAGTCGAACCCCCACGCCTTGCGGCGCTGGAACCTAAATCCAGTGCGTCTGCCAGTTCCGCCACGACCGCGTTCCGTTGCGGCTTTTGGGCCAAGCTGGCGCCCGGGTCAACCAAGGGGTGCAGGAGGAGGTGTTTGCCATGTGTTCAACTGCGCATCTAAATGTCTCAGACCATGGCGCAATCGTGGTAAAGTAACGGGCTTCCTAGCAAAAACAGTCAAATTTGCTGGGAATATGTCTCAAATTCTGCTTGAATGGAGGTGAGCAATCCTGCAGGGCCGGAAACAAAATGTCAGATTTTGATGTCGCCTACGATAAAAACGCGGATGTTTTGTACATTTCCACGAAGTTGACAGGGCCTAGTTATATTTCTGAAGGCGAAAACGGCATTGTATGGAGCCATCAGATCGCCGATGGCCGTTTGGTCAGCATGACGGTGATGGATTTTAATGCCCAGTGGCAAAATCGCCTCGCGCTTCTGACCGAACAGCTCAACGAACAATTGCATGCTCCGAGCCTTGTTGGACCCATGGGGCGTGCACAGGCGGCGAACTAAAGCTGCCCGTAATCGCCTTCAATGCCCAATAGGGCGCGGCCTGCGAGTTCAAGTGACCCTGGGGCGACCATGATATGTTGGGTGGCGACATGGGCGTCGCGGAAGCGGCGCTGTAAGGGGCAGGTCTCATAGACCGAGGTTCCCCCGCCCAGATCGTGCATCATGCGGGTGATTTCAGCGCAAGTGCGGACGGCATGGGTGGCGGCAATGCGCAAATTGGCGCGATCTTCCAAGGTCAAAGCCCCGGTGCGGCTGGCCCCTTCGTACGCCAACTCTGCGCTATCGAGCAAATAGGTGCGGGCCGCGCGCAGCATGCCTTCGGCTTTAGCCACGTCGACTTGGGTTGAAGCCCGCTCTGCCAAGGGTCTACGTGCCCCGGTTGGCACTTTGCCGCCAGCTAAGCCAACGAGATCGTCAATCGCGCCGCGGGCATTGCCCAGTGCGACCGCAGCGATCGACATGGCGAGAAGACCAAAAGCCGGAAAGGCATAGAGCGGCCGTTCTATCCGGGCCTTATCATCGGTTAGCGAGACGGAACGATCAGCCGGGATCAAGACATCGGTTACGGCGAGATCGCCACTGCCCGTGCCCTTCATGCCCATGGCATGCCAGGTATCTACGAGTTCGACTTGGTCGCGCTCAAACCACATCATGCGCGCTTGGGGTGCCCCGTCGCCCAAAGTCAAAGCACCACCGACTAGCCACGCGCAATTGGCACTGCCAGAGCCCCAATTCCATCGCCCGCTGACCCGATACTGATCGCCCTCGCGCACCGCCTTGCCCTTGGGCGCAAAGACGCCGCCTGTGATGATTGTGGGATCGGCCCAAATGGTGCGGGCGTGATGGTCTGGCAAATAGGCTGCATTGATCGCCGTGGTCGCGCCGATCATGATGCACCAACCGACCGACCCATGGGCATTGCCCATGACTTCGATGACTTCAATCATGCGCGCGGGGGCCAGCTCCAGCCCGCCATACTCAGTCGGCAAGGCCATGCGGAAGAAGCCAACGTCGGCAAGCGTTCTGGCAAGGTCTGCGGGTAAACGTCGCGCGGCATCAATCTCATCGGCGCGTGCCGCGACTTGGGCTTTGAGGGCGTGGGCTTGGGCTAGAAGGTCGGTCATGGGCCTACATTGACCCATTCCGCCCGCACCGACAAGGAGCTTTGGAGAGAAGAAAAACTACTCCCCCTCATCCTCTTCCATGTCATAATTGCCAAATACGCTTTGCACGTCGTCATCATCTTCCAAGATGTCGATGAGTTTGCGTAGGCTGGCGGCGGCGTCGCCAGTCACTTCGATGCGGGCATGGGGCCGCCAGACGACATTGGCGGCTTCCGCATCGCCAAAGCGCTCAGCCAAAGCGGTGGAGACTTCGCTCAAGCTCTCAAAGGTACAGGTGATGGAATGGCCATCGGTATCGCTCTCGACGTCATCTGCACCAGCCTCAAGGGCGGCTTCCATCATAGCGTCTTCGCTGGCCGCAGCGGCTGGGTAAAAGATTTCACCCACGCGATCAAAGCCAGAGATGACCGAATTAGTGGTGCCGAGATTACCGCCAGCTTTGCTGAGATAGCTGCGAACATTGCCACCGGTGCGGTTGAGATTGTCGGTCAGGGTCTCAATGATCAGGCCGATACCGCCGGGGGCATAGCCCTCATAGCGCACCATCTTATAGTCTTCACCGCCTGCGGCGGAGGCTTGGCTGATCGCACGCTCAATCCGGTCCTTGGGCATGGAGACGGCGCGCGCATTGGTAACAGCCAGACGCAGGCGCGGGTTCATGGCGGGGTCGGGCATGCCAGACTTCGCCGCTGTGGTGATTTCACGGGCAATCTTTGTGAAGGCCTTAGCGCGGACAGCGTCTTGGCGGCCTTTGCGGTGCATGGTGTTTTTGAATTTCGAATGGCCGGCCATGGTCGGATCTATCTCTTGGGTCTTGGAAGGTGAATTGCGGGCTGCGATGTAGCAGGGTGCGGCTCAAAGTGCCACAGGGCGGTGCTGTTAGCCGGCGTTGCTAGCCATCCACCAGCGGCACGGCTTGCTTAAGGCCAACGCCTACGCGGATCGGCTCTGCCCGAACAGCAAGGCCGGTCTTATCGTCGGTCTCCACAAAAATCCCTGAAGCGAGGCCTTGGCCCTCTGCAGGTTCGTGGCGTTGATACGGCATGCGGGACGAGAGTTTGCGCACAGCGATATTCTTATTCATGCCGATGACGCTATCATAATCGCCGCACATGCCAAGTTCGGTCTGAAACGCCGTGCCACCGGGCAAGATCCGCGTATCGGCGCTTGGCACATGGGTGTGGGTACCAAACACAAGGCTAGCGCGCCCATCGAGGAAATGACCCATACCCTGCTTCTCGCTGGTGGCCTCGCCATGCACTTCCACGATTACAGCATCGGCAACAAGACCTAAGGGGCATGCACTCACTTCACGCTCCACTGCACTAAACGGGCAGTCGAGGGCATCCATAAAGACCCGCCCCATGACGGTGACGACCAAGACATTGCGGTCACCCATCTGAAACAGATTGGCGCCCCTGCCCGGGGCCATGGTCAAAGGTGGATAATTCGCGGCGCGCAACAAACGTGGCTCGCGTTCAATATAAGCGATGGCTTCGCGCTGATCCCACGCATGATTACCAAGCGTCAGGCAATCTGCGCCAGCTTCAAACATCTCATTGGCGATCGACTCGGTGAGGCCAAAGCCACCAGCGGCATTTTCCGCATTCACGCCAATAAAATCGAGGCGCAATCCTCGCTTGAGTTCAGGCAGTCGCTCGCACAAGGCCACTCTGCCCGCTCGCCCCACCACATCACCAAAAAAAGCAAGTCTCATTCTATCCCACCCAATGTTGGGATGGGGTATGCCTTAGTCGGCGTGATAATCCAATCCAAGCGCTGATCATGAGGTTCAACTGGAATGGAGGCTACTTCTTGGGCGGCAAAGGCCACACCCACCGCGAGCACGGGGCCCGTGGCGCGCAAGGCCTCTAAGGTGCGGTCATAATGGCCTTGACCTTGGCCCAAACGGTTGCCGGCGTGGTCGAAGCCCAACAAGGGCACCAGAACCACATCTGGGCGGGTTTGTTGGAGATGGCCCTCGGGCTCCATCACGCCCCACGTGCTTTTTTCGAGGTGGTCTGGATCATCTGGGTCGCACAGGTGAAACGTCAAAGCGTTACCGCCTGCCCCTTTAGGCGGTGTGCGCGGCAAGCAGAGGCGCGCGCCTTGGGCTGCCAAGGCCCGCATCAAGGGGCGCGGATCGATTTCAGTCCTGAACGGGATATAGCCTGCGACAATGGGGGTCTTTGTACCCGAAAGAATTTGGGCAGCAGACTGGACAAGTGCGCCGCCTGCGTCGGGCTCTTCGTTAAAGGCCTTCGCCCTGGCCGCGATCAAAGCGGATCGAAGTTCAGATTTGACTTCAATCATGGCCGCCAAACCCATAAAAAGGCTGATGAAAGAGGAAAGGTTGGTGGATCCGCAAGGACCGTGGGAAGGTAACTCGTCCCCGTGCGACCTGGATAACCAGGTGGGTGCCAGATGACAGGAACCACGGTTCCAACCAGCGCCAGCTCCCGACGAGTGAGTTAGGTCGGCGGGACGTAGACTTCCCACGCGAACCACAGAACCACCAGATGCTTAGGTATGCCTGATGGGACTAGCTTGCAAGGCCCTAACTCTTCGCCGCCAACAGGCGCTCATTCATCAAGACCATAATCTTCTCGTTCGCTGCAACGATAGAGCCGGTTTCCATAAAGTCCCCGCCATAAATTTCAGCACAAACGCCACCCGCTTCGCGCACCAGCACGACACCGGCTGCGATGTCCCACAGCTGCAAATCATGCTCCCAGAAGCCGTCGAAACGGCCAGCGGCGACCCAAGCCAGATCGAGCGAAGCGGCACCAAAGCGACGAATGCCAGCAACCCGTTGGGTGAATTGGTGCAATTCCTTGAACATTTGGGAATGGCCGGGCTTGCCTTGGAATGGAATACCAGTGGCCAGAACGCAATCACCCAAGGTCTTGCGAGCGGCGACTCGCAAACGCTTGTCATTATGGAAGGCCCCACGGCCGGTCTCAGCCCAATAAAGGTCATCGGTGATGGGGTTATAGACAACGCCAGCGACCAAACGGCCTTCACGTTCCAGCGCGATGGAGATTGCCAAATGAGGAATGGCGTGGACGAAATTGGTCGTGCCATCGATGGGATCGACAATCCAGCGATTGGTCTTGTCTGTGCCTTCGACCATGCCGCGCTCTTCACCTAAGAAGCCATAGCCAGGGCGCGCCTTGATCAGCTCTTCAAACAGGATTTTTTCGGTCTTGAGATCAGCAGCGGTTACAAAATCGGAAGGGCCCTTTTTTGCCAATTGCAGGTTCTCAACTTCACCGAAATCTCGGCTGATGGCTTTGCCAGCTTTGCGGGCGGCGGCAATCATTACGGTCAGAAGCGGACTGACTACGCTCATAGGGGGCTCTCTTCACGATGTTAAGCAGCAAATGTTGGGGGGCTTTACCCCATCTGGGTGCAATTGGATAGGGGGCAGCGCGGTCGGAAAGCCCCTCTCCCTTTGGGGTCGACCAATTGGTCGACGGGTTGGGGTGAGGGTGCGAGAAGGAGCGCGCAGCACTAGCTGCGCATTCAATTACACAGAGAGCGGACCTAGTGGTCCGCGCTCCTTTCACCCCACCCGCGAAATCACCCCACCCGTCGTCGGCCTCTCGACCCCAGTCGTCCCCGGAAAACTCAATGGCAGGCCACGGGCAGAGCGCACGGCGAGCAGTGCAAAACATTCTGCCTCAATTGCATCGCCGCGCAGGCCAATCGTATCGGCATCCACGACGGTGACACCACAGCGCGCGGCAATTTCGGTCATCAGCACAGGGTTCTTGCGTCCACCGCCTGCCACCACCAGTCGCTTGGGCCGGGTTGGCAAGAGCCGGAGGGCTAGGTCCAAGCTAGCGGCGACCAGCGCCGTCAATGTTGCGGCACCATCTTCCAGCGACAATCCTCGAACAAGGCCTGCATCAAAATCATAGCGGTCGAGCGATTTGGGGTATGGCGCGTCAAACCAAGGGTTGTCCAAAATCTCCAGCAAGCGGCCTTCATGCACGCGTCCAGCAGCGGCCAAGCGCCCATCCTTGTCATAGACACCCTTGCCATGGGCCTCGACCCATTCGTTTAAGGGGCCGTTGGCGGGGCCGGTGTCAAAGGCGGCCAGCCCCTCTGCCCCGTCCCACCAGGTGATATTGGCCACCCCGCCCAGATTGAGAATGGATGTATCCCCGTCTAGGCCAGCATGGCGTAGAATGGCCGTATGATAAATCGGTGCCAGAGGTGCCCCCTGCCCGCCCATAGCCACATCATGACTGCGAAAGTCCCAAACCGTGTCGATGCCCGTCAACTGTGCCAGCTTTGCCCCATCCAGCAATTGCCGCGTCCGCCCGCCACCACCAATCTGCGGACGATGCAGCACCGTCAGCCCATGCCCACCAACAAAGGCGATGTCTTCCGGACGCATATCCGCTTTCTCGACAAGCTTCAGGACCGCCCCGGCATAAATGCGGGTGATCAGGCCTTCGGCTTGCGCAAAGATCGCAGGCTCTGGTCCTTGAAAGTCCCAAGCCCGAGCTTGGGTGATAGCTTCGGCCAAAAGCGCGCGGTCGTCGTCGGAATAGGGAAACAATTCAAACGGCCCAAACTCTGCCACGCTGACACCATCGGTACGGATCAGCGCCGTATCGACAAAGCCATCAAGCGCCGTGCCCGTCATCAGACCAATGGCCCAGACGGCTTGGTCGGAACCTGAATGGGGAGCACTCTGCATCTTAATGGGTTCCAGCCTTTGAACTTTTGGGTCAGACCGTGCTAAACGCGGTTTTCTATTCGATGCAACCCCCAATCCAGAGGAGACCGGCCATGACGCATAAATCCGCATTCGTTCAAACGCTTCTGGAGCGTGGGCATTATTATCAGGCAACCGATCTGGAAGCTTTGGATGCAGCGGCGCTGGAGAGTGAGCGCGGTGGTCGGGCGTTGACGGGCTATATTGGCTATGATTGCACCGCGCCCAGCCTGCATGTTGGTAGTCTGACGCAGATTATGTTGATGCGCCGCTTGCAACAATGTGGTGGCAAGCCCATCACCTTGATGGGTGGCGGCACCACGAAAGTGGGCGATCCTTCAGACAAGAATGAGGCCCGCCCCGTTCTGACCCAAGAGGTGATTGACGCCAATAAAGCCTCAATCCAGACGGTGTTTTCAAAGTTTTTGACCTTTGGCGACGGCCCACGCGACGCCATTATGGTGGACAATGCCCAATGGCTGGATGAGGTCAAATGGCTGGATATGCTGCGTGAGATTGGCAAGCATTTCACCATCAACAAGATGATCTCGCTCGATATTGTTAAGCGCCGGCTCGACCAAGAAGTGCCGATCACCTTCCTTGAGTTCAACTACATGCTGCTACAGGCCTATGACTTCTTAGAGCTGTCGCGGCGTTACGAGTGCAATCTGCAAATGGGCGGCTCGGACCAATGGGGCAATATTGTCCAAGGGGTAGAGTTGTGCCGCCGCGTGGATGAACGCCATGTGCTGGGCGTCACGCAGCCTTTGTTGATGAATGCGGCCGGGCAAAAAATGGGCAAGACGGCCAATGGTGCCGTCTGGCTCAATGCCGATATGCTGTCGCCCTTCGACTATTGGCAATATTGGCGCAATGTCGATGATGCAGATGTGGAACCTCTGTTAAAGCGCATGACCGATATGCCCTTGGATGAGGTTGCCCGCTTGGCAGCTTTAGGCGGGGCGGAAATCAATCTGGCTAAGATTATACTGGCGACCGAAACGACGGCCCTCTTGCATGGCCTGGAGGCAGCTGAAGCAGCTCAATCGACGGCTGCTGCGCAATTTGGAGGTGGTGGTGCTGATGAAGGTCTGCCCACCATCGACTTGTCAGAAGCCCCCACCTCGCTCGCAGCGTTGTTTGTGGCCGCAGGCCTTGTCGATTCCAATGGCGAGGCCAAGCGTCAAGCTAAGGGTGGCGGCCTGCGGGTCAATGATGCGGTGGTTCAAGACGTGGCAGGAGCTATCCCACCTGCCCTGTCTGACGGGCAAGAGGTCAAGCTCTCACTTGGTAAGAAGCGGCATGTGATGGTGAAGTTGGCGGGCTGAGAAATCAGCCTGCCTAAACCTTTACCCAGCTAAGCGGCGGCTCTGAAGGGTCGCCGCTAATTCATCGACCAATTGGGTGATCTTCTTTTGATCATCACCTTCAGCCATCAAGCGCACCAAAGGCTCTGTCCCCGAAGTCCGCACAACCAAGCGGCCACCAGAAGCTGTCAAAGCGTCTTCAGCCTTCTTAACATGGGCCTGCATGTCAGGGTCTGCCAAGGGTGAAGAGCCGCTGTAACGGATGTTCTTCAAGACTTGAGGGGAAGGCGTGAAAACAGCCAAAGTCTCACTGGCCGTGCGGTTGTGGGTGATCATGGATGACAACACACGCAGGGCAGAAACAAGACCGTCGCCGGTTGTGGCATAGTCGAGCAATACGATATGGCCAGACTGTTCGCCACCCAAGTTACAATCGTCTGCCCGCATGCGCGCAACCACATGACGATCGCCGACACCGGTACGAATAAGCTGCGAGCCTTGGTCTGCAATATAGCGTTCTAGGCCCAAATTGGACATGACGGTCGTGACAACACCAGAGCCACGAAGGGACTTATCGGCAATCATGTCGCGCGCGATGGCCCCAATAATCTGATCGCCATCAATCTCACGGCCCTTTTCGTCGATGATGATGATCCGGTCCGCATCGCCATCCAAAGCAATGCCGATATCGGCGCGACGTTCCAACACAGTTTGCTTCAAGAGGCGCGTATCGGTGGAGCCACAGCCTGCATTAATGTTGCTGCCGTTGGGATTGACCCCAATTTCGACGACTTCTGCGCCCAGTTCATAAAGCGCCCACGGCGCTGTCTTGTAGGCGGCCCCATTGGCACAATCGACGACAACGCGCAGGCCCTCAAGGCTCATGCCACGCGGGAAAGCGCCCTTGGCAAACTCAACATAGCGACCACGGCTGTCCTCAAAGCTTTTGACGAGGCCGATTTCATGGGGTGCCGCGCGGACGATGCGGTCAGGCTCGTCCAACAGCTTCTCGATTTCTTGCTCTTGCGCATCGCTCAACTTAAAGCCGTCTGCGCCAAACAGCTTAATGCCATTATCGGCAAAGCCATTATGGGACGCTGAAATCATCACGCCAAGGTCAGCCCGCAAAGAGCGGGTCAAAAGGCCAATCGCGGGGGTCGGAATTGGCCCGAGGATTTTGACGTCCATACCAACGGCGGCAAAGCCCGCCACAAGTGCGAACTCCACCAGATAGCCAGACCGACGCGTATCCTTGCCAATGATAACATTATGGCGATGCTCACCCTTTTTGAACACCGTGCCAGCAGCCATCCCCAAGGTCATGGCGACTTCGGCAGTCATGGGCCATTTGTTGGTTTCACCGCGGATTCCATCGGTTCCAAAATAGCGACGACCCATGGGTTTCTTCCTTGTTAAGCGAAATGGAGATTAAGAAGATTAGGTTAAGCAAGCCTATGCGAGTATCAGCTAAGTGATCGTCCGCAAAACCCATGCCATAGCTTTGCAATTGACCTGTGTCAGGCCCCAGCTGCCGGCAAAAGCTCTGCCGCCAAGGGCGCGAAGTTCCAGCGCCAAGCAGATGCATCCGCCAAAAGGGCACGCACGAGAGCGACATTCATCTCATGCCCTGCCCGCTCTGCCACATAGCGGCCCTTGATCGGCGCACCAGCCAAAGCCAAATCACCGACAGCATCGAGTGCCTTATGGCGCACAAACTCATCAGCAAAGCGCAGGCCTTCTTGATTGACGATCGCATCGCCATCAATCACCACCGCATTCTCCAACGAGCCACCTAGGGCCAAGCCCTTGGCCTGCATCGCTTCAACTTGGTGCAAGAAGCCAAAAGTGCGGGCGGCACCAAGGTCATTGGCAAAGCTTTGCGGGGTACAATCGAACACAACCCGTTGGCGACCAATGGCGCGGGTGGAGAATTCAACCGTCACGTCCAACTCAAACCCGTCAAAAGGCTCAAGCCGGGCAAGCTTGTTTCCGACGCGCACTTCAACAGGCTTTAGAATTTCCAACATGCGGCGGGGCGCACCCAAAGCACGCGTGCCGGTCATCTCAATCATCTCGATGAAAGGCTCTGACGAGCCATCCAGAATGGGGACTTCTGGGCCATCAATTTCGACAATCGCATTATCAATGCCCATGCCAAACAAAGCGGCCATCAAATGCTCAACGGTGGCAACGGACACACCAGCCGAATTGGCCAAAGTGGTTCCCAACTCAGTTGTTGTGACCTTGTCGACCAAAGCAGCAATGCGACGGCCAAATTCAGGTGCATCTAGGCGCACGAACACAATCCCATGGTCCACGCCAGCAGGCTTTAAAGTTACCCGGACAGGCTTTCCCGTATGCAAGCCAACGCCGACGCAAGACGCATGGCCTGCGAGTGTATGTTGGAGAGCTGTCACCGTTTGGTATTGCACGCTTACTTGACCTTCATTTCAACTTTGACAGTCCACGCCAGTGGATACACGTCTGAGCGTCCTCTTTGGCGCAGTCGATGTCACCTGACAAACCAAACAATATTTCGATATGTGACAATGGAACGTGAACGCCGTCGCACATTTCTGTACGACGGCGCTTTTCTTGGTAAATTATTGGAAAAGCAGCGTGTTAGTTAGCTTGCTTCCGCAGGAAGGTTGGGATCTCGATCTCATCATCAAACTCATCGCCAAACAGTGGCTGGGTTTGCGTGATTGATTTTGCGCTTGGCTCCGCCCGCTCATCCCATTGCTCTTCACGTGCAGCGGGCTTTGGGCGACCAAAAATGTTGAAGCCGTTGAAGCCTGAGCTGCGTTGTTGGCGCGGCTCTTCTTGATATTGCGGCGCTGCAGCCCGAGCTTGATAGCTAGGCTGCGGAGCTGTCGCCCCATGGACGGGTGGGCGTGGCTGTGCCGTTTGATAAACGGGGCGAGCCTGCGAGGCAGCAGCAGCATAATTTGGTTGAGCTTGTGGTGCAGGCTGCTGATAGTCCTGACGCGCAGCGACTGGTTCAGGTGCCGATTGTGGCTGCTGGAACAGGGGCTGTTGGACAGGCTGTGGTGCCGGTTGCTGCATCATTGGCTGTGGAGTTTGCTGATAGCTGGGCTCCTGAGCAATTGGCGCGGGCTGTTGCTCTGGCAGACGCTGAACCATGGGCTGGTGCACCATCGGCTCACGGCCATTATTGACCCGCACGACGGTAGGGCTAGGTGCCGCAGCTGCTGGCTGTTGCGCTGGCGTGGTGTTGAAATAGCCTGTCGCTTGTGGACGGGTTTCGGTCATCGCAGCGGCTTCAATGCCAGTCGCCACGACAGACACGCGCATAACGCCTTCCAAGGTCTCATCGAAGGTCGAGCCGACGATGATATTGGCGTCTGGATCAACTTCTTGGCGGATATGGTTGGCGGCTTCGTCCAGCTCAAACAAGGTCATGTCATAGCCGCCCGTGATGTTGATCAACACCCCACGTGCGCCCTTCAGCGACATATCTTCCAACAAAGGATTGTTGATGGCCTTGGTTGCGGCCTCCAATGCACGGCGTTCGCCTGAAGCTTCGCCCGTTCCCATCATCGCCTTGCCCATTTCGCCCATGACCGAGCGTACGTCGGCAAAGTCGAGATTGATGAGGCCCGGCATAACCATCAAATCGGTGATCCCGCGCACGCCAGAATGCAGCACTTGGTCAGCCAATTGGAAAGCTTGGTGGAAAGTCGTCTTATCATTGGCGACGCGGAACAAATTCTGGTTCGGAATGATGATAAGCGTGTCGACATATTTTTGAAGCTCAGCAATGCCAGCATCCGCCATGCGCATACGGCGGGGTCCTTCAAACTGGAAGGGACGGGTCACCACCGCGACCGTCAAAATGCCTTGCTCTTTCGCCGTACGCGCAATCACTGGGGCCGCCCCCGTCCCCGTACCACCGCCCATACCGGCCGTAATGAAGACCATATTGGCATCAGCCAAATGATCGAGAATCTCGCTCTGGCTCTCTTCAGCAGCAGCCATACCAACTTGTGGCGTTGCCCCTGCACCCAAGCCTTGGGTCGTATTCAAACCGATTTGAATGCGACGCTCTGCCTTAGAGCGGGCCAAAGCCTGCGCATCGGTGTTTGCAACCACAAACTCCACACCCTGCAAGTCTGCATCAATCATGTTGTTGACGGCATTGCCGCCCGCACCACCGACGCCGAATACGACAATCCGTGGGCTGAGTTCTGTTTGGGTGGGGACGTTAAGGCGGATAGCCATTCTAGGCTCCTCGAAGGCTTCGTGCGGGATGGATGAAAGAATCGATGGCTGAAGATGCCCCCGACATGTTTAAGCAGGAGTTAATTTGATTCATGCAAATCATGAGTCTTAAGAAAAAATTCAGCATGATTCATGCGTCTCTGAAAGGCACCCGGTGCGGATGAAACCCCCGAAAAATAGACCTCATGTGCTGGTTTTCGATTCTGGTCTAGGCGGCTTGTCAATCGTTAATGCGTTAATAGAGCAGAAGCTTGGGGTAGACGTTTTCCATCTGGCAGACACAGCCTTCTTCCCCTATGGCGAGAAGGCTGATGAGACCTTGATCCTCCGTGTACCCACCGTGATTCGGGCCGGAATTGAGGCTACCTCTGCTGATTTAGTCATCGTGGCTTGTAACACGGCGAGCACGCTGGCGTTGGATGGCGTCCGAGCACAAGTGGACATTCCGGTGGTTGGCGTTGTCCCCGCGATTAAGCCTGCCGCCGCCCTCACCCGGACAGGAACCATAGGACTTTTGGCGACGCCCAAAACCGTAACGCGTTCCTATACCGACCAATTGATCGCAGCTTTTAGCGATGGCAAAACCGTGTTGCGCCATGGCGCGGTTGGTCTCGCTGGGGCTGCGGAAGCCAAGCTTGCGGGTGAGACGCCAGATCCTGAGATCTTCCAAGCCGCTATGTCAGGGCTTTTTGACCAAAAAGGTGGTGAGGCAATTGATGTCATCGTGCTGGCTTGCACCCATTATCCCTTGGTTCAGGCAGAGCTTGAGGCCCTAGCACCCCACCCTCTGACTTGGGTTGATTCAGGTGCAGCTATCGCACGGCGAACCGCGCATCTATTGCAAGATCAGATGGATCAAGGGGCTACTGCCTTGCGCTCGGGCCTAACAACGGGCGGAGCGGATGAGGCGACTCGTCGCGTTCTTGTGGGCTTTGGGTTTCAAACAACCCAAGCCTTGAATGTTGAGTTTCAGCTTTAGCCCCTTTTCGAGTGCGATCGCTGGCGTTAAGCCTAGGGCATGAATCTGATGGACCGCCTCCCCCCTGTACGGGGCAAACTCGAAGCCAGTGTCACCTTGGCCCCTTTTACGTGGTTTCGGGTCGGTGGGCCGGCCGAAGTCCTGTTTCAACCCGCCGATGAAGCCGATCTAGCGGACTTCCTGCGCCTCTGCCCTGCCGATATCCCCATTCTGGCTGTTGGCGTCGGCTCAAATCTGATCGTGCGCGATGGCGGGGTGCCCGGCGTAGTCATCCGCTTGTCGCCGCGTGGCTTTGGTCAGATCTCTACTGATGGTCTGCAGATCACGGCCGGGGCGGCCTGCCTTGACGCCAGCGTCGCCAAGAAAGCTGCCGAAGCTGGTATTGCAGGCCTAGAGTTTTATCGTGGTGTGCCCGGCACAATCGGTGGAGCCCTGCGCATGAATGCGGGCTGCTACGAAAGCGAGACGAAGGACGTTTTGGTTTCCTGCGTCGCTTACGACCGTGCCGGCCAGCGCCATGAATTCAGTTGTGCCGACATGGGTTTCACGTATCGGCACACAACGGCACCAGCAGACCTGATCTTTGTGTCTGCGACATTCCAAGGCACGGCGGATGATCCGGCAGAAATCCTTGCCCGCATGGACGCCATCACCCAAAAGCGCGAACAAAGTCAGCCCATTCGGGACAAAACTGGCGGCAGCACCTTCAAAAATCCGGACCCCGTGCAGTCTGGTGGTCGCAAATCGTGGCAAGTGATCGATGCAGCAGGCTTACGCGGCTACCAGATCGGCGGCGCACAAATGAGCGAGAAGCATTGCAACTTCATGATCAACACCGGGACTGCCACGGCAAAAGACCTAGAGGCCTTGGGTGAACACGTCATAAAGCAGGTCAAAACAACGCAAGGCGTTGACCTGAATTGGGAAATCAAGCGGATCGGGATTGAAAGCTAAAGCAGTTTAAAAATTGTCTTTCAGCCATTGCACGGCACGGGCGACCGGGTGGCTGGATGGTTCCACCATTTGCGATGCACTGCTAGCCATATCAGTTGGCCGCTCAACGCCCCAACGCAACAGGCCTGCCGCAACTGAATAGCCAGGGCCTGCAACAGCATCGCCAAGACCGGTAAATCGCTGTGGTCGTCCAATGCGGACATGGCCTTCAAACACGCGGGCCGCAAGCTCGCGCACGCCGTTTAACTGGCTACCACCCCCGGTCAAAACAATCCGGCGACCAGCATTGAGCTTATCAAGTCCACCTGCGCGCAAACGATCGCGCAAAAGCTCCAGCGTCTCTTCCACGCGAGGCCGAACCACGCCTGTCAGAATGGAGCGCGGGGCTTGATCTGAGATGAGTTGACCATCTTCGCCCATGCGCGGCGCATCAATCATCAGATTATCTTCATTCAGGCTAGCAATCGCGCTGCCATGAACGATTTTCAGGCGTTCAGCCGCCGCAGCCGTTGTGCCAAGGCAATGGGCAATGTCATGGGTGACGTGGTCGGACCCGATGGGTACGGCATCGACATGGATTAAAGCGCCAGCGTGGAACAGTGCTGCGGTGGTTGAGCGCGCGCCCATGTCCACGACCAATGCCCCTAGTTCCAAATCATCTTCTGCCAGCGCCCCCAAGGCCGCAGCATAGGGCGCAGCGACAGAGCCTGCGATCGTATAGGTCGCCCGCTCTACACAGAGCACGATGTTGCGCCATTGTGGCGTTGGGGCCGTCACCACCGTAACAGCAACGCCTAAACGACGCCCCAGCATGCCGCGAGGATCGCGCACTTTCTGTCCATCGACAACAAAGAAACTTGGCGTTGCATGCAGGATCGAACGGCCATCCAAACGCACCTGCGCAAGCGCTGAACCGACAACACGGCGGCGCTCTTTCGGACCAATTTCGGCATTGGCAAAAGTAATCTCACCATGCGCTTGCTCAGCTCGGACGCCAAAGCCTGAGACCGAGACAACCACTTCACTGACCGTCACGCCGGACATGCGCTCAGCTTGCGCAATTGCTGCCCGCACGGCCTTTGTCGCGGCATCCAGATCGACAATCGCGCCATTACGCACACCACGCGCAGGCTGGGTACCAACCCCTGCCACCCGCAAGGGGCCAGTGCCTTGTCCGGTACTGCCAATGAAACAGGTGATTTTGGACGCGCCAATATCGAGTGCGGCCAACATAGCAGCGCGAGGTGCGGGCGTTCGACTCTCGACAGCGGCGCGTTTGGTTAAAGAGGACATGTTTGTCTCATTTCGGTGTGTATCAAGCTTTCTGAGCGGACTTCGCCGCTTCTTGAGCCTTCGTCACCGACAAACGTTCTGGAGTCGGGCGGAGAATGAGGGTGCCTGATTTTCTTAGATCAAGGCGGGCGAATTCGCGGTCTAGAATTTGATGGCTAGCTTGTAGCGCCTGCACATGTGCCAATGCGACTGCCATGCCGGTTTCGGGAAGCAGGATATCGCCACCCGACTTTAAACGAAGAGTCCACCGACGATCGCCAACCCACATAGCCGCTGACGTGCGGCTGGCTACATCTGGTGACGCGCGCAAAGCCTCAAACAGCGCTGGAGCCTGCGGGCCGGCATTGGACCCGACAACCAAAGCATAACCCTTGGCAGACTTTGTATTTTTTGCCTCGCCCAGCTTGCGACCTGTGCCATCCATAAAGGACAAATGCCCTTGGTCTTGCCACAAGGCAGTGGCAGCGCGCGGCGTGATGAGAATTTGGATTTGGTCTGGCCAGAGGCGGCGAACAACAACTTGCTCGACCCATGGCAATTCTGCGACGCGTGCACGGACGTCTGATGGATCAATGCCAAACATGACATCGTCAGCCATCACGCCGGATTTCACTTCCGCCTCTGCACGTTGATACTCGCTCAAGTGCGTGCCGTTGGGTGCCTGAACATTGATAACGCGGACCGCAAGCCCTGCGCTTCGGGCAGTATTGCCAGCACTGGTTTGGATCCCGCGACCCAAGTCATCCAAAATGCCAAGGCCAGCCGCCAAAAGGACGAAGATTGCCAAGACTGATCCGAAGGTAAAACTGACCAGAATACGGCGCGTTGGGCCGTCATATTGGGCAGCGCGCATACGGGCGTGAGCCCAGGCGCCAAGCTTCATCGTCCAAGCATGGCTATCGGTACGACGGGGGGAGCGAGGCCGCCCGCGAGGAATTGGGGCGCGCTTCATCGGCGCACGGCGCGTTTGTCTCATCGCGGGCATGACGCGTCCTCCAACATCCATTTCACGAGGTCATTAAATGACAGGCCGATATGGGCTGCCTGCTCGGGTGCCAAAGAGGTTGGCGTCATTCCGGGCTGGGTATTAATTTCCAACACCACCAAACGGTTGGTGGCGGGGTCATACCGGAAGTCCGTCCGAGTCACGCCGCGACAGCCTAGCAGTTGATGGGCGCGCACGGCATCGCGCATCGCCTTCTCATGCACTAGGGCAGGCAAATCGCTTGGGTTCACATGATGGACAGAGCCGCCAGCCGCATATTTGGCGTCATAATCGTAAAACTCATGGCCAGTGCGGATTTCCGTTACCGCCAAAGCGCGGTCGCCCATGACGGCGACAGTAAGCTCGCGACCTGCGATAAATTCTTCTACCAGCACCTCATCGCCCGACCGCCAATCGGGGTCGAGCAACTTTTCGGGAGGCCGATTTTCCCCCTTGCGCACGATGAAGACACCAAAGGACGACCCGTCCGCATTGGGCTTCACCACATAAGGCGGCTCAAGTGGATGTTCGCGAGCGGCGTCGTGGCGCGACATCAATTTGCCCGCGGGCACATCAAGGCCTGCACTGGCAAACACAGCCTTGGCCTTTTCCTTATCCATCGCGAGGGCTGAGGCCAGCACGCCAGAATGGGTGTAGGGAATATTGGCGATTTCCAGCACAGACTGGATACGCCCATCTTCGCCCCATGGCCCATGCAGCGCATTGAGTGCAATATCGGGGGAAACAGTTTTCAGGACAGCAGCAATGTCGCGGTCAACGTCAATTTCAACGACATCGGCACCCAGCGCGCGCACGGAATCGGCACAGGCCTTGCCGGAGACAAGCGACACAGGTCGCTCGGCTGACCAGCCACCCATTAACACCCCTACCCGCACGCCCTTCATGCTGCGCCAATCCCTTTAAACTTGGGGCACGCATCGGCACCCATCGCAATAATTGATGAGACATGAAGGATTGAGGTGAATCGACCGTTAAAGTCCCAACACTTTGGTGCAGAAATGATTCGGGTTTTTCACTGAAATTTCAGCAGGCTTGATCGGGTGAGCAGATCAACGCTTCACCCCTACCCAAACACCCGCAAATAAAGTGCGCGCAACATGCCAGCGGTCGCGCCCCAGACATAATGGTCGCCATAGGGCATGGCGTAATAATAGCGGGTCTGGCCGTTATAGTCGCGCGAATGGCGCTGGTGATTGGCGGGGTCCATGAAGAAAGCAAACGGCACTTCGAAAATTGCATCGACCTCGCGTGGGTCTGCAACAAAGTCTGCTTGATGGGAAACGAGGCCCACAATCGGCGTCACTCGGAATTGGGTGACGGTCTCATAGGGGTCAGACGCGCCTAAGACGCGGACATGGGTGGGATCAAGCCCCACTTCTTCGCGGGCTTCACGCAGCGCAGTTGCTATCGCGTCAGCATCTTCATCCTGACGACGCCCACCTGGAAAAGCGATTTGGCCTGAATGGGTTGGCATATCGGCCGAGCGGCGGGTCAACAGAACCGACAGCCCTGTGTCACGCGTGATGAGCGGCACGAGGACGGAGGCATCTCGCAAGCTTGGTTGAGCGGGTCGTTCTCCAGACAGGTCAAAATCGGAAAAAGGTGGCGGTCCGACCAGATCATCCAGTGGGGCTAGGCGCCGCTCAAGCAAAGCAATCAAATCCGCTTCGCTCATCCTTCTATGCCCTCAACCAGCCCCAGATCGAACGGCGCGCCTTGGCTGGTTAGCGACAAACGCTCGCCCTCTAAATGGGCCCATTCGACGAGTTCATAAAACGGCGCGCGCAAGATGCGGGCATTCAATCGCCCCCGCACTCGTACATAGGGTCGCGGTTCACCGGTTTTAGGATCATGCTCCACCCACAAAGGATTGCTGGGGCCGACCACAACTTGATCGCCGACATTGGTCGTGACGACAATGCTGGGGCCAAGGCTGGTGTCGAGTTGATCTACCCGTGTGCCTAGAAAATGCGCGTCCGCAACATGAACGATGACTTTTTCGCCCGGCGTAACCAAATAGGTCTGGCCATCTTCATCCTTACGCAGGATGGTAGAGAAGAGGTCGATCATGGGCTGGCGGGTGATGCGCACTTTCTCATGCCACCACGAGCCATCGGCCCGAATTTCCATGCCGATATCGCCGCAATGGGCCGGATTCCATTTTTCAACGGGCGGCAAGGCCCGTTCGCGCCCATGCTGGCCCTGTAAACGCATCAATTCGGCCAACAAATCTGCAAGGGGGCGTGGATCACTCATGCAAACAACTTAGGTTTGTTCCAAGGGGATGACCAGATCAGGTCGCACTGATGGACACAAGAAACCTCTCTGAAAAGACACTCGCACAAGACCCTTGAGTCAGGCTAGGCTAGATCGATGAGTAATATGGCCAATAAAACCCCCTCCGACGAGACCACTGGACGCATTGATCGCGCCCTTGAAACCATTGCTGCGGTCCGCGCCGGTGTCGGGGGTGCGATCCTTGGCCAAGAGCGGGTGATTGATTTAACACTTGCCACGATCTTGGCCGGTGGCCATGGTTTGTTAGTTGGCGCGCCCGGTCTTGCAAAAACCCGTCTCGTAGAGGCCGTAGCGATCGCAACCGGCCTTGATTGGGGTCGGGTTCAATTCACGCCAGATTTGATGCCTTCCGATATCATCGGGTCTGAGATCTTGGATCAAGACAGCGCCGGCAAGCGCAACTTTCGCTTTGTGCGCGGCCCCGTGTTCACGAGCCTCTTGATGGCAGACGAAATCAACCGGGCAAGCCCACGCACCCAATCGGCGCTGCTTCAAGCCATGCAAGAAGGCCAAGTCACCGTGTCAGGCGTGACCTACACTCTGCCGGAGCCCTTCTTTGTATTGGCGACGCAAAACCCAATTGAGCAAGAGGGCACCTATCCCTTGCCCGAAGCGCAATTAGACCGCTTCTTGTTACAGATTGACGTGCCCTTCCCGGATCGGGAGACGGAGCGGCAAGTCTTACTGGCGACGACGGGCGATAGCGATTTAGTTGCAAAGCAAGCTCTTAAACCCGGTGAGTTGGCCACTCTTCAGAGCTTTGTGCGCACCATGCCTGTGGGCGAAAAAATCCTCGACGCGGTTCTCGACCTCGTCCGCTCTGCACGGCCGGAAAGTGCCACCGATCCTGAGATTCGTGACCTCGTCGCGTGGGGGCCGGGCCCTCGTGCAGGCCAAGCCTTGATCAAAGCCGCGAAAGCGCGCGCCTTCCTTCGGGGCCGGGTCAGCCCGAGTTTGGATGACGTGACGTCGGTTGCGCGCGCGGCCCTCGCCCACCGAATGGCGCTAACCTGGCGGGCCCGCGCGGACGGCCTTGACCTCGCAAAATTGATTGAGCGCTTGGTACAAGAGGCACTGCGACCCGCATGAAGGCGAGCCAACAGGCTTTTATCCCTGCCAAATTGGCTGGCGATGCCCAGATTTTGGCAAATGGCCTGCCTGCCCTATTGATGGACGCGCGCAAAACCGCTGCCAGCTTGATGCTAGGCGCCCACGGGCGACGTCGGGCAGGCATGGGCGAAGCCTTTTGGCAGCACCGCGAACTTCTCGATGGCGAGAACCTAAGGCAAGTCGACTGGCGACGGTCCGCGCGCTCGGACCGGCTCTATGTCCGCGAGATGGAGCGTGAAAGCCCAGCCTCTTTGCAAATCTGGGTCGACACAAGGCCGTCGATGCTGTGGCGCAATCAGACAAGTCGCCCCACCAAGGCTGAACGTGCCCTAGTTGTTGCCCTAGCACTGGCTATGGCCGCAAAGGCCGGGGGTGAGCGGGTGAGCACGCTCTTGGGTGGCCAAGCGCTGGGCCAAGAGGAAGCATTTTTAGAGGCCTTGATTAGCAGTGGCGCGCACTTTGACTCACACGCTCCGATTGATGATCGGAAGCAGTTACAAATCCTCATTGTCAGCGACGGGCTTGAACCGATTGAGGTCTGGGCAGAGCGCTTGCGTCGCCTGTCATCGGGTGCCCTGCCCGTCCTCTTTGTTCTGATCCGCGACCCAGATGAGGAAGCCTTCCCATTTGAGGGCCGGGTGTCCTTTATGGCGCCTGGAACCAACACGCCCGTGATCATCGGCCAAGCCGGCGCTGCGCGGGACGATTATCAGCGCATCTATCGGCTCCATGGCGAAGCACTCCGGGCTGCCCTTGCCAGTGCACGGGGTCATTTGGTCACCCACGCCACCGACCAACCTGCTTTGCCAGTGACCCTACAGGCAGCTGCTTTGTTGGACGGACGCGGCACCTCCAACCTCGGGGTGGGCTGAAGCATGTTTACGCTTGGCCCTTTGGGTATCACAACCCCTCTAGCTTTATTAGCGTTGGCCGCCTTACCGCTGATTTGGCTGGTTATTCGCGCCTTGCCGCCTGCACCGCGTGAGCAGGTTTTTCCACCTACGGCTCTCCTAGCCAAACTACCAAACACCGAAGAAACCCCGAAAAAGACCCCACCTTGGCTCGCTTGGTTTCGGGTGATTGCCCTTAGCCTTTTGGTGCTTGGATTTGCAGGTCCGGTTCTCAATCCAATTACGACACCAGATGCGCGGCCCTTATTGATCGTGTTGGACGACGGCTGGACATCGGCCCCGGCGTGGCGCGCGGTCACGGAGGAAGCAGCCCAAACTGCACGGGCAGCCACAGGTCCTGTCCGCCTTTTGTTGACCGCAAGTGGGCGCGGCCAATCTGGGCCGCTTGAGGTGTTAAGCCCGAACCAAGCCGCAGCGCGCATTCTTGCAGCCCAACCCAAGCCTGTTTTGCCAGACCCCGCTTGGGCAACAAAGGCGCTAGCCCGCCTTCCAAAGGGCCAGCGCATTCTCTGGTTTTCAGACGGCGTGGACCACGCAGGCAGCAAGGAATTTGCTAGCACGCTGACGCAGATTGGTGTTGTCCGATTACGCAGCGTACCGCAAGGCGCGGTCGCGATTACGCGCGCAGCAGCCACCTCAGAAGGCTATAGTCTCGGCCTCGTTGCGGCCCCGTCGACCAACAGGACGCAAAGGCTAGAGGCGGTGAATAGTCGCGGGCAGAGGTTGCGTGAAGCCACGCAGGCTGTGGTCCCAACTGGGGTCAGCCTTGCCCTAGAATCTGTCATCATGCGCGATGTCGCAGCCCTGCGTACCGCTGACGCCCGGTCTGCAGGGGGCGTCTATCTGCTGGACGCCTTTGATCGCCGCGTCCGCACCGGCTTGATTGCTGAACGCCAAGATGATCAGCCCCTCTTGTCTGACGCCCACTATTTGGAAGAAGCACTCAAACCTTCAACCGATTTGACGCGCGCCAATCTGTCTCGTTTGGCGGAGGCGGGTTTGGACGCGTTGATCCTGCCGGATGCAGGCGAGTTAGCGCCACAAGACAGCGCGGCGTTAGAACGCTTTGTTCGCGCCGGGGGGCTTTTGATTAGGACGGCAGGGCCCAAGATTTTAGCCGCGGGTCCAAACCCGTTAATCCCCGCCGCGCTTGGCCCTGGACCTCGCACCGTGCGCGGCAGCATGACGTGGGACAATGCTGGCCAAGTGGCTGCGTTTGATCGAACCAGCCCTTTTGCTGGCTTACCCGTTCCAGACGATGCACACGTTACCCAAGTTGCAGTCTTAGCTCCTGAAACCGGCGAAGCCGCATCTGCGCCGACCCGCGAAAACCAAGCGCTACAAATCTGGGCAAGGCTTTCGGACGGGACACCACTGGTTACCGCAAGGGGACTAGGCAAGGGCAAAGTCGTCTTGTTTCACACCACTGCAGGCCCAGCTTGGAGCGATGTAGCCTTTTCAGGCCTGCAGGTCGCCATGTTGCGTCGCGTGCTGGCCCAAGCAGCCTCGAGCGCCATTCCGGCCAATTTTGTGGTTGGCACTGCGCCTCTAAAACCGGTCTTAGTGCTCGACGGCTTTGGCGCATTTCGGGCGCCCGATCCTCAGATTCGTCCCATTAGAGCCGAGGACGTTCCAACGCTGCGGCCTAGCCTAGATCAGCCGCCAGGCATTTATGAAGGCGGTGGCGTCCGCTGGGTCTTGCAAGCGGCCACCCCCAATTTGCGATTGGACCCCTTACCGGATTTGCCAAAGGTCGAACGCGTCGCGCAGGCCGAGAAGCAACCTCAGTCGCTATCTGGTCCGCTCCTCGGCTTGGGCATGGCCCTGCTGCTGGCAGATATGCTCATCAGCCTCCTCCTTGCACAAAAATTTGCGGGACTTAAGGCGTTTAGCTGGGCTCGCAAGAAGCGGCAGCCAAGCCCGACTTTGGTCAGTCTTATGCTGGCCTGCCTTATGCTGTTTGGCGGCGCGCAAGAGGCCTTCGCGCAGAAGCACAAAGCCGGTCAGCGCCAAGGCGATCTCGCCCTTGCCTATATCAAAACGGGCGACGGGGCGCAGGACTCACAAACCCAACGGGGCCTTGAAGGGCTTTCGCGGGCGCTACGTGATCGGACATCCGTTGAGCCGGGTGCCGTCATTGGCCTAGACCCGGCGCAAGACGATTTGGCACTTTATCCGATCCTATTCTGGACCTTAGGCGATAATGTTACTGAAACGCGGCCCGAAGTTGCCAGTGCCTTAGACCGCTATATGAAAAATGGCGGCGTCTTGTTCATCGATTCCCGTGGTGCAGGCCGCACGCCAGCCATGGCGCGCCAGATCGCCCGTGCGGCATTGCGCGGCATCGAAGCCCCACCTTTGGCCCCTGTGCCTAATAGCCATGTTCTGACCAAGGCCTTTTA
This sequence comes from Maricaulis salignorans, assembly GCA_945891505.1. Taxonomy (GTDB): domain Bacteria; phylum Pseudomonadota; class Alphaproteobacteria; order Caulobacterales; family Aquidulcibacteraceae; genus Aquidulcibacter; species Aquidulcibacter miladensis. Next base: position 27,676 of record CAMDDL010000002.1, read on the forward strand.
CATCCTTCAGCGCTTTCCCGGTCGCTATCCAAATGCCAGATTATGGGTTGAAACAGAGGCATCTGCAGCAGCGAGTGCCAATGACGGCGTCTCGCCGCTCATTCTCGGCGATGGTGACTGGGTTTCCGCTTGGGCCAAAGCCCCCAATGGTCTGCCGCAAGGTTTCGACGGAACAGGACCGAGCGCCAATGAAGTTGCGCTTCGGGTCGGCATCAATGTCGTTCTTTACGCGCTGACTGGCAATTACAAGGCAGATCAAGTCCATGCGCCCGCGCTGTTGGAGCGACTGGGTCGCAGGCAGGAACAGCCACGATAATGGGCATCGACCTGATCAAACTGGGTTTTGACCCTTGGCTTCCGCCCGCAGTCCTCCTGGGCATCGCGATTGTGGGCTTGGTCTTGGTCGGCCTCTATACGCGCTTGGGCGGCAAGGCCCCGGTTACGCGTCTGTGCCTTTTGGTCGTCGCACTCGTCGGCTTATCGGGTCCCAGCCAAATACAGGAAGAGCGTGTAGCCCTAACGGACATCGTCAGCATTTTGATAGACCGTTCTGAAAGCATGGCTTTGTCCGATCGCACAAAAGGTGCCGAGGCTGCACTTAGCGCACTGAAAGCGCGCTTAAGCCAAGCTGAGAATTTGGAAGTCCGCGTCACCTATTTTGATGGCGGCGGCGCTGGCACGGCCCTTGGCGCGGGCCTTGATCAAGCTTTTGCAGATATCCCTCCAGACCGGGTTGCCGGAGCGATTATCATCAGCGACGGTCGCTTCATTGACGGGGATGATGCAGCCCGCCCCTTCCCGTTACATCAGGTCCTAGTTGGAAGCCCGCAAGAGCACGACCGACGAATTGATCTGAGGTCAGCACCCAAACAAGCGCCGATCGGTGAAATCACCAAGGTTATTGTCCAGGTCGAAGATACTGATAGCTCCGTCCCTCTGACGGTGCGCGTCGGCACGGACGCGCCACAGACGCTAAACGTGCCAACGGGTGAAGATATCGTCATTGAAGTGCCAATTGCGCAACGCGGAATTGTGCCGATTGCCATTGAAACGCCGGGGGTCGCAGGCGAAGTTTCAACCGCGAATAATGGGCTCGCGCTCTCGATCACCGGTGTACGCGATCGTCTACGGGTCATGCTGGTGACAGGCCAGCCCCATGCCGGGTCACGGGCTTGGCGGAATCTCTTGAAGTCAGACCCAAGCGTGGATTTGGTTCAATTCACCATCCTCCGACCGCCCGAAAAGCAGGACTTTACCCCAACAGAAGAACTATCGCTCATCCCCTTCCCGACGCGCGAATTATTTCTCGACAAGATTGATAGTTTCGACTTGGTGGTTTTTGACCGCTTCTCGCGGCTTTCGGTTTTGCCGGACGCCTATCTCGACTCTGTCGCGCAATGGGTTGAGGGCGGTGGAGCCTTTTTGATGCTGGCAGGTCCATCGGAAGGACTTGACGAAGGGGTTCAGTCGACGCCGCTGAGCCGCATTCTGCCCGTGCAATCGCGGGGTGAGCCGATTGAAACGGCTTTCCGACCCACCTTAACAGAACGCGGCCGCACCCATCCGGTTTCTGCCAGCTTGGCTGAGCAATCCGACACATGGGGCAAGTGGCTACGCGTCCAACCATCTACTGCCACCGGAGACGTCTTGTTAGAAGGCGCGGGCGAGCCTTTGCTGGTTTTAGGCCAGGTTGGTCGCGGGCGCGTGGCTGCGGTGATGAGTGATCAGGCTTGGCTGTGGCGTCGCGGCTATGATGGTGGCGGCCCGTTTGATGAGCTTTTTCGCCGCACGGCCCATTGGCTAATGAAGGAAGCCGACCTTGAGGCAGATCGCCTCATTCTGCGCAGCCAACTTGGCCGTCTTCTGATAGAGCGGCAAAGCGGCGAAGACCCAGGCCCTGCCCAAGTCACCCTGTCGGGCCAAACCTTCCCTGTCGCACTTTCCGCCGCTGGGCCAGGAGTTTGGCGGGGCGAGAGCCAAATGGCTAAGCCTGGACTGGTGTTTGTGCAATCGGGTGACAAAAGCGCCTTTATCGTCGCGGGCATTGGCAATCCCAACGAAGCGCGACTGTTAACAGCAGACCCCACTGCGCTCGCAGACCCGCAAGCCGAGCAAGGTGGCGGGAGTGTAACATGGGTCGGGTTAGCGGGTACCGGCCCCCTGCCCAACATCACGCGCTTAGGCAAAAGCCAGAAAGCCGGAACCGATGGGCTAGGTTTGCGGCGCTCAGGAGCCACCAGCGTGACAGCAACGAGCCGAGACGCGCTCCTGCCGCCTTGGGTCTATGCGATCTTATTGGTTGGGATGGCCCTGTTTGGCTGGTGGCGAGAGGGTAGGTTGACCCCTTCGCGCCGCAAGCTTTAAAGCGCGGCTTGGATCAAGAGTTTGCCTGCTGGGATCGCTACGTCCAAGCGCGGGCTGGGGCGCCAGAGGAGGCGGTTTGGGTCAGCAGGCCCCGGCAGGATCATTTGCCCCTTCAGCACCCGCCTAAAGCCATAAGGCTCAAAGAACGCGAGGTCGCCCACCAAAATGATTGGCAGGCCCGTTAGGTTATCACTGGCAGCTAGGCAGGCCTCGACCAGTTTGCCGCCCAAGCCTTGGCCCTTTTGATCCGGCGCAACCGCAATTGGTCCTAAGAACAACGCTTTATCGCCCTGATCGGTAACCAGAGGCCAGAGGCGGCACGCGCCGACGAGTTGGTCCGCGTCTGATAACGCCACGAAAGAAACGTCACGGCGACAGCTGTTACCCTCGCGCAGGCGGGCAGCCGCTTTTGTGTGTCGCCCTGGGCCAAAGGCTAAAGCGTAAAGCGCTTCAGCGCCCGCATCATATGCGGCGTCATCGGATAGAAGGTCAAAAGTCGCAGTCAATTCTTGGGTCACTTCTGTCAATCAGAGCCGGACAATGCGCCTCAGGAGCGCGCGCGCGATGCTTTAAAGGACATGAGCCCCCTGTGAAAGGCGCAAATCACACTTTTGAATTTGAGTTTGGACGCAAATAGGCTAGGCCCAATCGCGGTGCTTGAACCAAATGCAGGCTAGGAACGTAATATGAGTATGACCAAATCCCCTCTGCGCCCCACCCTCGCCCTTTTCCTGCCGCTGCTCAGTGCCAATGGGCTCGCAAGCCCTTCTAAGGCTGACACAGCCGAGCCGACGTTTAAGCGGGTTCTCCGCGAGGGCACGTTTGAGATCCGAGACTATGATAGCCAAGTGGTCGCTGAGGTTCGCGTCCCCGAAGGTCGCGGTGACCCTGCCAGCGCGGGCTTTAGACCCTTAGCCCGCTATATTTTTGGCGGCAATAAACCGCGCGCCAGCATCGCTATGACGGCTCCGGTCACCCGGCAGCAAGAAGGCCAATCCATTGCCATGACCGCCCCAGTCACGCGTCAAGATGCGGGGGCAGAGTGGAAGGTGCGCTTCATTATGCCAGAAGGCTCAACGCTGGCGACCATGCCAGTGCCTGACGACCCAAATGTTCGACTGCTGGAAGAGCCGGCAAAGCGCTATGGCGTGATCACCTTCTCAGGTTTTGGCAGCCAAGCCACGATGGCGGAGAAGAGTGAAGAATTGCGTACCTGGCTTCAAGGCAAAAAACTGACGCCGATGGGGGCACCGATTTATGCGTCCTATGATCCGCCTTGGACTGCACCGTTTCTGCGCCGTCATGAGGTTTGGCTGGCGTTGGCCGTACCGGTCAAACCCTAAAACACGAGATTTTATGTTGTGCGGAAAGAGTGGCTGGGGTGCTAGGGATCGAACCTAGGAATGTCGGTACCAAAAACCGATGCCTTACCGCTTGGCGACACCCCAAGAGAGGCAGGCAAATAGACGCGCTTGGACCGCGGTGCAAGACTTTTGATCACATAAGCACTGCCATGTTGGGCAACCTTCTGCACAAAGATGGCGCGCCTTCCAATTGACGTTCACCGCTCGCATACGAGATTGACAGCAAAGGTTTGGTATTTGGATAATCTTCAACGACCTTTCCCATGCTGTGCTGCTCGCGTTAATGCTAAACAGAATGACGCAGGGGCACGATTTGACAACAAATCAACTCTTGCATCTGCCGCTAGGCGCAACGTGTAAATTCCTCTATCACTGGTTGGATTAGAGTGCCTAATCGGCCTATCTTTTGTACCAGATGGCGCGGGCACCGTGGAGGTCAGGGTGAAGCAGTTCTTTATTACGATCGCAGGCGTCTTTTTGGGCCTCGTCTTGTTCTTTATTCTGATCCCGATCATTTTGGTGGCATCGGTTGCCGGCTCCAGTGCGCCTGTCACCCCCTCACACTCGGTATTGAGCCTAGATCTGCGTGGCCCGGTGACCGACGTACCACCCAACTCACCGTTTGCAGGCTTTGCTGGCGGCACCTCAGTTGTCGACATTGTGCGGAAACTGCAGGCAGCAGAGTCCGATGGCAGCGTAAAGGGCCTGTTCGTGCGCGCCAGCGAAGGCGGCATGGCCCCCGCCCATGCAGAAGAAATTCGTCAAGCCATGATCGACTTCAAGGCAACGGGTAAGTTCGTTATCGTGCATGCGCAAGGCTTTGAATATCCAACGCTCTCCAACTATGTGGCGGTGTCTGGGGCGAGTGAATTGTGGATGCAAGGCACGACAGACTTTGCTGCAACTGGCATCGTGGCCGAGACCTTGTTCTTGGGCGGCTTTATGGAGAAGTTCGGCATTCTGCCCCAGTTCGAACAATTCAAAGAATATAAGAACGCGGTCAACACCTATACCGAGAAAACCTATAATGCCCCACACCGCGAAGCCACGACGGCTATGCTGGGCAGCATTTACAATGCTTTCTTGGCCTCAACCGCTTTTGACCGCAAAATGCCTGTCGAAGCGATGAAGGCGGCTCTTGACCAAGCGCCCTTGTCTGCCGAAGCCGCACTGCAGGCCAAGCTGATCGACAAAATCGGTCAGCCTGAAGAGGCTGAGGAGGCGGCACTTACCCGGGCTGGCGGCAAGGACAAAGCGCAATTCGTTGAACTTGCGAACTATCAGCTTCCCCTTCCTTCTGGACCTGTGATTGCTTTGGTCGGCGGTGAAGGGGCCATTGTAACTGGCGAACGCAGCGGCGACCCATTCGCCCAAGAAAGCAATATTACCAGCGACGATTTTGCGGCAGCCATCCGCGATGCAACCGATGATGTTGCCGTCAAGGCGATTGTCTTCCGGGTTTCCTCGCCCGGCGGCTCTCCTAGCGCATCAGATCAAATTTGGGCCGCGATTGAGCGGGCTAAAAAGGCTGGCAAACCGGTTGTCGTCTCGATGGGTGCTTATGCTGCCTCTGGCGGCTATTATGTCTCCGCCGGGGCGGATGCGATCCTGTCAATGCCATCGACCCTTACTGGCTCCATCGGGGTCTTCAATGGCAAGTTTGTGATCAACGACGCGCTCAACCGCTATACAGGTGCCAATATTGCCTCGATCCAAACGGGCGGTGATTTTGTTAGCGCCTACTCCCCCGCTACGCCCTACACCAACAGCCAGAAGGCGGCGATGAATGCGGCGGTGACACGCATTTATGAGGACTTTACGGGCAAAGTCGCCGCTGGCCGGAAACTTCCTTTATCCCGCGTGCAGGAGATTGCAAAAGGCCGCGTTTGGACAGGCAATGAAGCCAAAGACCTAGGCCTCGTTGATCAAATCGGTGGCCTGCGCACCGCGATCTTGAAGGCCAAAGCTTTGGCCAAGATTGAAGCGAAGGATAGTATCACCTTGCGGACCTATCCAAGCGTTGATGACCCACTGACAGCCCTCAGTCGCGCCTTTGGGGCCAGTGCTGAAAACGCCAAGGTCACCGCCCGCGCAGCGACCGTGATTGGTGCCTTGGCAGGTGATGAGCGTCTGTCGCAGATCTTAAACGAAGCCTCCCAAGCGAGAGGGCCTAGGATGAGCGAACCGATGCGGGTGCACTAATACCTACCGCGTCTATTCCATCGCGAATTGGCGGGCCGTTTGGGTAAGCGTTTGAACTAGGGCCCGCTCTTCACGCGAGAGGAGCGGGTTCCAGACGTCAAAGATCAACACGACTCTTAGCTCGTCACTATCGTTGCGCGCCATGTGTTCCAGTGTGTCATCAAAGATCAGGACTTTGCCAACTTCCCAACGTCGTTGCTCAAAGCCAACTCGGTAGAGGCAGTTATTGGGCACCACTAAGGGCAAATGCACCACGAGGCGCGCATTGGTCTCGCCATGATGGGGTGGGATTTCGGTATGGGGTGCTAGAGCTGAGAACATGGCATTGGGGCATAGCCCACCAATTTCGGCCATCTCAACTTCTTCAAGCGCTGCCGCCGTTTTCGGACAGGCTGCCAGATTGGCCTCATCGCGAACGCCGCCGCGCCACAGCGACAGACTGCTCCAGCGCTGTGAGTGATTGAGCTCCGCCCATTGGTTGACTGGGTCGCCGGGTTTGTAAGCGATATAAGGCTGGAAGGCATCTTGCTGGCGCTCTAAGGCGGACTTTAGCTCTTCGGTTATCGCGGCGGTCTGTGCTTCTATGCCGGGCACCCAGGAAAAGTCCTTGGGATCAAAAAATGGAATGGCTGGCAAGCGCGGTACTTGAAGCTGGTTACAATCCGCATGATAGGGCTTAGTTTGGCCCGACATAATCGAGATGGCTTCCTGCCATTGGCCGGACAGGCCCCCTGCCCCACCGACCGCCTCAAACAGGGTAATAGCAAACGCCTCTTGGTAATCGCGAACGAGCTTTGCTGCTCGGGATAGACCGGGCGCTAGGCTAGGCGGCCAATGGGCCTCTGGTGGCGCAATCTTAAGCACGTTGCGGTAAGTGACAGCCGCCAGCTTCAATCGGCCTTGGCGCTCATAGAGGGCACCTTTGGCCAGAAGCGCGGGGTAGAAATAGGCGTCTGCCGATAGCGCGAGTTGCAGGGCGGCGAACTCACCCTCGATTTGACCCAACTCACGTCGGGCGTTGGCCAGCATCAGGGCAACCATGGGATCTTGCGGGATCAACGTACAAGCCCGCGCTAACGCGGCTTCAGCTTCAAGGTAGGCACCACGCTGGAAGGCATGAATGCCGAGGCGATGCAGCGCCAAACCATGATCGGGTGCAGCCTTTGCCACGTCACCCCACAGCCGTTCTGCGTCTGCCCATCGGCCTTCGCCAGCGGCCTTCTCGGCTTGACCTACCAAAGCATCAATCTGTGCTGTCATGCGTTTTCCCCTCCCCGCTTTATGAAACCATCATCGGGGGGACGCAAGCATGCGCCATGTAAACAAAAACGGCGGGTCCCGAAGGACCCGCCGCCATGTTTCAATCTGAAAATCAGATCAGAACTTCACGTTGATGCCGAGCGCATAGACGCGGCCCAAGGTGTCGTAGTTCGATGGGAAGGTGTTGCCCGAGTTATACGAAGTCGTACCAGTTTCGTTACCGATGATTGGTGGATCTTCGTCGAACACGTTAGCAACCGATGCAGTCACTGACAGAGCCGAGTTTACATCCCAAGAAGCCGACAGATCGATGTAGTTATAAGCTTCGATCTTTTCAAAGGCATCAAAGATACCAGGCTTCAAAGTCTCTTCCAATTCGATGGCAGCGAAATGACGCCAGTTGTAGGACAACTGGAAGTCGCCAACAGACCAAGTGGTGCGCTGCACCGAACGGAACTGATGGGTTGGATCGCAGCTCGAACCATAGAGGCCGTTGCAGTCGATGATGTCGGAGTCTTCAGTCGTGCGGGACTCGTTGATGGTGTAGTAGTTCGCATTGTACGAAACGCGGACCGAACCCCACTTGCTGTCGAAGCCCAAGCTTTCGAGATCAAAGCCGGTGTTAACGCCAACTTCATAACCAGCAGCTTGCTGATAATCCAAGTTGGTCGTCAATAGCTTAATACCGGCACCTGGGGTCGCGATGTCTCCGTTGATGCGAACGATCAACGAACAGAAAGACTGAATGCTTTGAACATAGCAGCCATCGAGCACTTCTTGTGGTTGGCCGAGGCCAATCGTGTCAGTGATTTTGATATCGTAGTAATCAAACGTCACAGCGGTGTTCTTCAAGAAGCCACCAAGGTTAGGACGCCAAACGAAACCGGCAGTGAGGGTATTACCTTCTTCTGGCTTCGGCGGACGGGTCGGGTCTGAGCCTTGGAAGGTACCAACTTGGCCGGCAACGATGTCTTGAACAGTCCAAACGTCACCTGCTGCTTGGCCAGTTGATTGGCACAAAGCGCGCAGAGCGGCCGTGCGCTGTGCGACAGGCTGGGCGATCGAGCAGGGGTCGGAACCGGAGTTCGACAAGCCCGTGGTGAATGGCGAGAACAATTCGCCCACGTTTGGTGCACGAGCTGCCTTTTGCTTCATGGCGCGTAAGCGGAATTGATCGGTCAGTGCCCAATCAATACCAGCTTTCCAGGTCGTGTTCTGACCAGTCAGCGAGTATTCAGCCAAACGATAGCCGAGTTCCAAGCTGAGTGATTCAAACAATGGCTTACCCGAAACCAAAGGCACACCGATTTCGGTGTAGACTTCGTTCACGGAATAGCCACCAGCGACTGGCAAGGTGTTACCACCAGCGCCACCCAAGCAGCTGGTTGGAGCCAGCTTCAAGCATTCGTCTGGTGTGGTGGAGCCTTCTTCACGGCGATATTCATAACCGAACACGACGTTAACTGGGCTCTCAGCCATTGGGCTTTGGAAACCATACAAAGGACCACCGACCGAAGCACCGGCCATGCTTTGGATGTAGCTTTGCTGTTCAATAGCAACAGCCGACGAATAGGCAGCCATGGCTGGGGTGATGGTGCCGAAACCACCGAAGACGTTGATGGGTACGCAAGCTGCATCACCATTGGCGCAAGCGGTCGTTCTGGTTGCATCCAAAGCGTTTTGGAAGTTAGCTACGTTGGTGTAGCCAGCCGAAACGTTGGTGCGGTCTGCTTGGCCCATTTGAACCGATGCATCCCAAGTCCAGTCTGGCAAGAACTCGCCGAGGTCGCCCTTCAGACCCAACACCATTTGGAAGGTGTTGTTGTCATAGGTGGTCGAACGCTCACCAAATTCAACGGTACGACGACGGATGGACATTTGCAGCTTGTCGGCTGCGTCAACCACACCGTTGGCGTTCACGTCGATCCAGCGGCCGGTCGTGTTGCCGCCACCTGCGCGGAATACGTTGGCGTCCGCGATGATTTTTGCACGTGCTTGGGCCGACAGATACGGGTTGCTCAAAGGAACGATGAACAGGTTACCGAACACGCCCGATGGTGCGATCTGCTGGCGAATATTGGTCGCAGCAAAAGTTGCACGGCCATAAGCTTCAACATGATCGTTGATGTCGTAACGAGCGGTGGCGGTTGCCGAATAACGCTCCTGCGGGGTTTGGTAGTAGTTATATGGGTTGAAGTTGAACACCGAGCAGTTGGTGCCCAAAGTGCCATCGTCGCGGAACTGGCCGCCACCGCCCATATAGGTCATGCGGGTTGGGATACCGGTGGTCGAACCACCAACAGCCACGACGTTCGGCCCACCGCAGCCAGCGGGTGGAGGAGGCGCAACGCCATCAAGGCCAGCACCGTTTGCGCCTGCTGCCGAAGCAACGCCAACGATACCGAATGGACGGTCAGCCAACAGCACCGCGTCGCGCTGGGTCCAGTTCATTGACATTGCCACGTTACCGCGGCCATCGTCCAAGTTTGCACCCATAGCAACCGAAGCGGTCACGATTTGGCCGTCATTATCGCCAGTGATAGACCGCTTTACGTCGACTTCAATGCCTTCGAAGTCCTTCTTCAACACGAAGTTGATCACGCCCGACATTGCGTCAGAACCATACACGGTGGATGCACCACCGGTCAGAATGTCAACGCGCTCCAACATCGCTTGTGGAACGGTCGAAATATCCACAACACCGCCAATGTTGTATGGCGTCATGCGCTTGCCGTCCATCAGGACGAGGTTGCGTTGAGAACCCAAACCGCGCATGTTGACGGTGGTCACGCCAGCGGTACCGTTGTTGACGTTTTCACCGTCGCCAGGGACCGTGGATGGCAAAGCACGAAGCAGTTTTTCAGCTTCCGCAACTTGGTTCAGCTGAAGCTCAGCGCCACCGATCGAGGTGATTGGGCTGGCCGATTGTACGCCAGGTGCAGAAATCCGCGTCCCCGTGACAACCACGACTTCAGCGGCCTTCTCTTCGGTCGCAGCCGCCGTCTGGGCGAATGCAGGCGCTGCAAAGCCGAGGCCTGCAACAATAGTGCTCGCGAGCAAGAGCTCACGGGTCATTGAAATTTTCATACTGGAACCTCCATTTGTCCCCTGCCCGGTTGCTTTATGACTCAGCTTTTCAGGCGATATCACGAGAAGTAACCAGCACATTACAAATCGTCAACGCTTCAATGACAGGGAAATGAAGCCACGTCCGCACATTGTTGCCAAAGTGTCTCACTTCTGTGAACCGTCTGGCGCAAATTGGTGGTGAGCCCAGGCTAGACGAAAAGAATTTGTCTGGGATTCTACCAAAGCCCCAAAAAAAACCGCGGGAAACGGTCAGGTCAATAACGAAAAAAGGCGGCCCCGAAAGGCCGCCTTGTCTCATTGTGACTCACAAACCGTCGACTAGAAGCGGCGGATAACCGTCGCGTTGAACGCGCGACCGAACTGGTCGTACTGCGACGTCAAAGCCGAGTTGCCCAAGCGCGAGAAGAACACAGCAGTCGAGATCGATGGCGGTGCTTCGTCGAACAAGTTGCGGATCCCGCCAACCACGGTCCAGTTGTCCGAACGATAGCGGACGCTGACACCATGGGTGATGGTGGTTTCGGTCTTGGTCTTATATAGAACCGAACCGATCCCATTGTAGGCATAGTAAGAACCAGGTGGCGCAGCAACTGGGTTGTTCCCATTGTTAAACAAGGTTTCGTTGGATTGGCCAACCGCATCAATGCTCCAGCTATAGGTCCAATCCTTGCGTTCAAACCGCAATTGGGCCTGACCAACATAGATTGGATCACCAATGTCACCTGCCACTTGGGTCAAGTTAGTGGCGGAGAACAAACCGGTCTGGTTGGACGTGGTCCAGCGGTGTGCCGTGTCGATCACCAAGTCGCCAAAAGCGAAGTCTTTGCGGTAGACGGCCTTGAGGTCGATACCTTCAACTTGGGTAACATTGACGTTCACATAGTCGTTCGAAACCGTCAGAATTTGACGGAAACGGTTCGACGCCGGGTTGGTGTCACGGGTGAACAAACGGCAGAACTGGTCAGCGCGAGCTTGATCGGCAGCCCCATAGCAGGAGCCGACAATGTTACCAGCACCGAACTGAGCAACCTGATCGGTCACCGAGATTTTCCAGTAGTCGACACGCAGGTTCAAGTCGACCTTGGAAGGCGTGTAGACGAAACTGAAAACATCAGAGCGCGATTCTTCTTCTTTCAATGTGCCTGCACCACCACCGGTGAAGATCGTTGCTGACTGGCTAGAACCGTTGGTTGCACCGTTATAGTCGCCGGGGACGCCAGCGGCTAAGCAGCGTGACTTCAGGATCGGGTTTTGGCTCAGGTCGTGGTTGATGCATGGGTCAACTGAAGTCTGACTCAAGAAGCCGGTTTGGTCACCCAAGAACAATTCGAATAGAGCAGGCGCGCGGTACGAGGTACCTGCAATCGCTACAAGGGCAAATTCCGGTGTGATCTTCCAGTTTGCCGTAGCTTTCCACGTCGTGTTGGAATCGTAGGAATCGTAGTCGGTGTAGCGGTAAGCCAAATTGATTTCGAGGTTTTCAACCAATGGCTTCTTTGACATCAGGGGCGCAGAAAGTTCGCCGTAGAACTCCTTCACGGTGTCCTCGCCCTTGGTGATGCCTGCACTCGTCGTCAAAGCAACGTTGCCGCGCAGGGTTTCAGCACCTGGGACGTCATTGATGCTGTAAGTGCGATACTGCGCACCCAAAACCAGTTTCACAGCATCCGCCGCCCCTGGGACCTGGAACACATCGCCCGAGACGTTACCTTCAACTACGGTTTGCTCATAAACCGTATTGCCGGTGTTTTCATTGTTGAAGAGATAGTTGAACTCTTCAGCCGTGAAATCGCCGCGAAGGACGCGTGGGTCGAAGAAGTTGATTGGCAAGCAGGTACCGCCCGACAAAGTCGGGGTCGGGCAAGTCACCACACCCGTGGTTGGGTTACGGGTCGCGTTCGCCATGGCGCTCAAGCGGTCAGCAAGAATCGCCGTTCCGGTATAATTTCCTTCGCCGCTGCTGGTCTGGCCGTAGACTTCCCAAGCACCATTTTTGAAAAAGCCAGCCAAGCCATTACCGGTTTGACCTTTGACGCCGCCGACAACCTGCCAGGTTTCAACCGTTTGCTCGCTGTTGGCAGGACGCACGATCACGGGCTGGGCCGCAACACCAAATGGGTTGAAGGCGTTGGTAGCTGGAACCACGAAGAACAGCTGAGCTGCACGTGTTTGGCTCGACTCACGCTTTGCGTAGAGCGCTTCACCATAGACTTCTACGCCGCCCAAAATGTCCAAGTCCCGTGCCGCGGTGGCATAGAAATTGGTGCGCTTGGATGGCGAGATGATGTCGGTGTTAGCAACCAGAGGATGCTCATAATCGATTTGGTTGGCCAATGGGGCACCGAGCACCCCAAATTGCGGGCTGAACAAACGACGATAGCCTGGCACGTTAAACAGCACTTGTTGGCTAGCGCAAGTTGTCGTCGCCCCAGTTGGCAGCAAACACAAGGTGGTGCTGCCGGCAACTGGACGAACCGACGGGTTCAAACCAACAACGCGGGACGTAATGCTTGGGTCGGAGATCCAGGTACCGGTGCCGGTTGTAGCTCCGCCCAAAAGCGAGATACGGTTGAACGATGGGCCGGTACCAAAGCACTTAGGCTGGCCGGTTTTTGGATCGATGAAGTCAGCGCGTTGGCCAGTTGCTGCATCGAATACATAGTCTTGTTGGCAATAATCACGATCGCCATACTTCAAGGCTTTTTGCTCGAAATAGCTGCCGCTAACCATGACATTCCAACGGTCGGCCGTCTTGCCCCATAAAGCACCAACAGTGAATTGCTCACCAGCGCCAGCTTCGGTCATATTGCCCGAAGCGGTTGCTTCAAAACCATTGACGTTGCGACGAACAATTGCGTTGACCACACCGCCCACAGCGTCCGAACCGTAAATTGGCGAAGCGCCTTCGTTCAGGATTTCATAGCGGCTGATTGCCAAGTTAGGAATGGTCTGCAAATCGACAGCACCAACCTGACCGCGCACACCCGATGGTGGCAAACGGCGACCGTTCAACAGAACCAGGGTGCGCTGCGCGCCCAAGCTGTTCAAGCCAACGGTTTGAATCCCTGGACCGCCCTCAACGATGAAGCCGGAGAAGAAGTTGTTGATCTGGGTGGAGCCTGCAGCAGCGGTAGAGCCTTGCAGGATTTCAGCCGCATCAATGCTTCCCGACAGCACAGCATTGTCATTGGTGATAACCGTCAATGGCGAAGCTGTGTTGAAGGTGTCGCGACGAATGCGTGACCCGGTAACAACGATGGTTTCTGCTTGCTTTGCAGGTGCAGCAGCAGGCGCTGGAGCCGTTTGGGCGCTCGCAACTGCTGGGATGAAGGTCAGTGCGGTCAACGCGGTAGCGCCGATCAAGGAAGCACGAACAGATATTTTCAAGGTATTCCCCCTTAAGTAACTCAAACCTGCAAACAAACCTTATGGTAACCTAAGGCCTGAATCTACGGATTTTGCATTGATGGCTGTAGAGCGCGAACATTACAAGGTTGCAAGGACCCTTCCTGCCCAAACTGCGCCGATGCGTCACTTGTGAAAATTTTGTAACATGTTTGCCACACTCTTGTGCATTGCAGATGTTCGCTGTTACCCATGTTGCCCTTTACCACAGAGCGTATAAATAACATCCAAGGCTGCGCTCATTTTGCTGCCGCATTCATGTCTCGAAAGACCGACTTTCCTTGAGGTTATCACAAATGTTCGCAAAACGGCTTGTTCTATTGATATCAACTGCGATCTGCGTCGCTGCTGCCGCCACCAGCGCAGTGCAAGCGCAAACCTTCAAGCCAACCGGCCTAGCTCTGCCCGTTGACGCTATGTCCCGCGATTGGGGCGTTTGGAGTGCCCGGATTAGCCCAGACGGCAAGCACATTGCCGCGTTGGCAGGCATTCCCGGGCAAAATCCTGTGATCCGCGTGTGGTCGACAGATGATATGAGCAAGACTCCAACGCAATTTGGTTCCAAGTCCATGCGGTTTACGGGCTTCAGCTTCATGAATAATTCGAAGCTGTTGGTATTTGCAAACCAGCCCGTAGCAGCCGGGGCAAACTCAAACTGGCAAAGCAAGGCCGCCATCGCAAATCTGGACGGCTCGTCTTTCCTCGACATTTCACAAGATGACAGCGCCGACGCCCGTGGAGAGGACCGTATCATTGGTTTCTCGCTATTCAACCGACTTCCAAAGGAAGAAAACGTTGTTTTGATGGCCATTCGGCGGTTCTCTGGAACCGAAATCGTGCGGCTGAACGTGAACACAGGTCGCCAAGACCGCTTCGCCCGTACAGGCGACAATGAGAGTTTCGATTGGGCCGATAGCGACGGAAACATCAAGCTGAAAGGTCAGCTGCGCGCCGCAAACGGCATTTACACCCAATATGTCTACTTCCGCGAAAACAACGACGCGGAGTGGAAAGAGCTGTCGGGATTGCGCCGTCCCATCAATGATCGCTTCGATCTGGCGCCTGTGCATGTCTCCAAAGATAATAAAAGCATCTATGTAATTACAAACCGCGACACCAACTACAATGTATTGGCCAAGTATGATGTCGCCACAGACACCATCGGGGCCCCGATTGCCCAAAACACGGAGTTTGATATCTCCAGCGCCAGTTTTGGGTCAGCAGCCGACGAAGATGCTTTGACCCAAGATCCATTGCGTACCTTCTGTTGGGCCGGCCCCTCGTCGGAATGCAACTACTTTGACCCCACAGACAAGCGCATCTTTAACCTGCTCGAGCGCGCTCTGCCCGGCACCAACATTGGTTTTGGTGTACGCAATGGCGGGGCGAATGTGTTGGTGACAGCAACGGCACCAAACGTTCCAACGATGACCTATCTATTGAAGAATGAGCGTCAATTGATCAAAATTGGCACGGTTCTGGAAGGATGGGACCGCACCAATTTGGGCCCCGCTGAATGGGTTTATTACCCTGCTCGCGACGGCTTCCAAGTTCCTGGCATCCTCTACCTGCCGCCAGGCTATAAGAAGGAGCGTGATGGGCGCTTGCCATTGGTTGTCATGCCACACGGTGGCCCGTGGTCACGCGACAATATGGACTTCGACCGCAGCTTTTGGCCACAAATGTTCGCAACCCGAGGTTTTGCGGTTCTGCAACCTCAATATCGCGGGAGCGATGGCCTCGGCAAAGCCCTGTGGAAAGGGGGCGACAAGCAATGGGGTGCCATCATGCAGGACGACAAGGATGATGGTGCCAAATGGTTGGTGGACCAAGGCATTGCTGATTCCAGCCGCATGATGATGTATGGCTATTCCTATGGAGGCTTTGCAGCAGCTGCTGCAGCTGCCCGTTCGAGCGATCGGTCTGCAGGCCTCTGGCAGTGCGCCATTTCGGGCGCGCCAGCGATTGACCTGCAGCGCATCGCAACCGACTGGGGCGAAAGCCGCCTGCAGCGCGTGAACCAAGGCGTCACCGTCGGTGGCTGGGACCCGATGGCCAATCTCGATCAAGTCAAGATTCCTTGGTTGGTCTTCCATGGGGATTATGACCGTCAGGCCGATACCATCCACTCTCGCACGGCCGCGGCCCGGATGCGTCAAGTCAATCCAAATGCGAACTTCCGCTATGTGGAAATTCCCCGCATGTCGCACCAGCTGATCCAGATGTACCCCGAACATAAGACCCAGTTCTTGAACCTGATCCTGGATTGGACCGCCAATAATTGCGGCAACATCTCGGACAAATTCGATGAGCCCGGTCTTAAAACCACTTTGACCAAGCGCGCCGCAAAATAACCGAGCATTGGTCTGATCCCAAAGTTAAAGCCCGGCAGGACGTCCTGCCGGGCTTTTTTATCGTGAGCATAGAAAAAAGCCGAACGATCTAGGACTTTGGCGCTGCGCCGGCCTTTTGGGCGTCCGTGGTGCAGAGGTACCGGGCGCGGTGGAGATCCACGGCATTATCGACCCAACCGGTGATACGCGGGCTAACCAGATTGCGGTTGGTGAGGAACCACATTGGCATGAAGCCATTTTCCTTCAGCACAATGGCCTCAGCCTGCTTCATCAGGTTAGCGCGCTTAACCGTATCTTTCTCAACGTCAGCAGCTTCCATCAATTTGTCGAATTCTGGATTGCTATATTTGCCGTAATTCAGCTGATCTGTGCTCGTCTGGAACAGATAGACAAAGTTTTTGGCGTCATTGAAGTCCGAAATCCAACCCGCATCACCTAATTCAAAGTCGCCTTGACGCAGTTTTTCGTAATTGATCTGGGTTTCAGCACCCAAAATCTCGACTTGGACCCAAGGCGCGATCTTGGCCCAATTTTGCTGGACAACCGGTGCCACGCGCGGGTTATCGCCCGAATTGCGGAAGCTGAAGGTGAACTTCAAAGGCTTGTTCGGACCATAGCCTGCCTCTTCCAACAGCTTTTTAGCGCGGGCCAAGCGCTCTTCCATGCTTTGACCTTTAAAGTCGGTTGACATGGAACCGGACTGATAATCGGCAATGCCTGGTGGCACGAGGCTATAGGCTGGCTGTTGGCCTGCTTTCAGGATCTGTTTGGTCACAAACTCACGGTCTGCCGTCATCGAAATCGCGGCGCGAACGCGTGCGTCGTTAAACGGGGCCTTTCGCAGGTTGAAAATGTAATAGGTCAGGCCGGTATAGCCGTGAATGCGGGCATAGCCCGGCAAATTCTTGTTGATCTCCTCAAGGCGCGAGCCCGAGAAGTTGGTGTTGATATCCAAGTCGCCAGTACGAACTTTCCGCTCCGCCGCATTATCGTCTGCTGTCGGGTAGAAGAAGATCTGATCAATACAGACATTGGCATTGTCGTAAAAATTCGCATTGCGCACGATATGAACGAAGTCGTTTGGCTTCCATTGTTGCAATTTATAGGGGCCATTGCCGACAAAATTCTCGGCCTTGATCCAATCGCTGCCAACTTTTCCCACCACATGCTTGGGGATGGGGAACGAGGTGTAATGGGTCAAAAGACCGGGCAGATAGGGGGCAGGATGCTCCAGCGTGACTTCCAGTGTTTTCGCGTCGATCGCACGCACACCCAATTGGGTCACGTCCTTGATTGTACCATTATAAATTTTTTCGGCATTTTTTATCACATAGAGGATGGACGCATATTTGGCAGGCGGGGTTGTAGTCATGATCCGCTGCCAGGCAAACACGAAATCCTCGGCCGTAACCGGCTGACCATCCGACCATTTCGCGTCGCGCAGCTTAAACGTCCATACAAGGCCGTCAGGGCTGGTGGACCATTCCGTGGCCATGCCCGGGATCGGACGACCCTGCGGATCTTCAGTTGTTAGCCCCAGTAGCATCTCGCCAATAATCCGGTTCTCCCACGTACCAGAAGCTTGATGGGGATCGAGAGACAGAGGCTCCGCACCATTCCCGATCTGAAGGGTCCGCGCCTTGTCGGTATCGGCACTACCACCGCCACAAGAGACCAAACCTAAACTCAACACCAAAGCAGTAGTTGCGGCAGCCAAAGACCGGCGTGTGATTTTCATTTCGTTGTCTCTCCCGATCAGGTTAGTGTGTCATCTCTATAGCGTACAAGCCTGCTTTTGCCATGCGGACAGGCACTGCGTCAAAAACCTTGTTACGATTTGTGAAGGTAACGTGAAATGAACAAATTCAGTGCCACGCTTGTTATCGCGAGTTTTGTCACATTTGGTGCAGTTGCGTGGGCCCAATCTGGACAAAGTCCAGCAAATGCGGCGGTTTCCCCCCTAGAGCCCATTTATGACTGCGCGGATAAGACCAATCCAACCGAGCGTTTGGCCTGCTTTGATGCGGCCGTCGCGACCATTCGGGCCAAAGAGGCGAAGTCTGAGATTGTGACCTTCGACAAACAGCGGGTTGAAAAGGTACGTCGCGAGGCGTTTGGCTTCTCCCTCCCCTCCCTTCCGAAGCTGGGCTTCCCAGCCTTTGGTGGTGGCCCAAAGGCCGATAGCAAAGACCAAAGCGTGGCGAAGGCGGCGGTGGAAGAGGATATTGAGGAGCAAAGCTTCACCGTGGTCAGCACGCGGGAATCGGCTGGGCGGGTTGTGATCACACTTGAGAATGGCCAGGTCTGGCGCTTGACTGAGGCAGGTGAACTCAATGCCCCCTCTCGCCCGCCCTTTAAGGTAAAGATTCGCACGGCTGCGATGGGCTCCTTCATCCTGTCGGTAGAGGGCCGCAATAAAGGCTATCGCGTGCGCCGGGTTGAATAAACTGGAGCGGCTGAGTGCCCCCTTGCGGCCAAGCTAGCGGTCGCGGGGGTCAATCGCGTCGCGCAGGCCGTCGCCGATAAAGTTGAAGCAGAACAATGTGACCATCATGGTGGTGGCTGGGAAGATCAAAAGCCACGGGGCAATCTCCATCTCGCGTGCACCAATCGAGATCAGATTGCCTAAACTGGTCATTGGCTCCTGCACGCCAAGACCCAAGAAGCTCAAGAAGCTTTCGGTCAAAATTACAGCAGGAATGGTCAAGGTTACATAGACAACGACAGGTCCTAGCACGTTGGGAACAATGTGACGCGTCACGATGCTGGCGCTGGTGACGCCGGCGGCTTCTGCTGCCTCGACAAATTCCTTCTTGCGCAGAGAGATCGTCTGGCCGCGAACAATCCGCGCCATCGTCAGCCACTCAACCGCGCCAATCGCCACGAAGATCAAGATCAGATTACGGCCAAAAACCACCATCAAGATGATCACAAAGAAAATGAAAGGTAGCGCATAAAGCACATCAACGATGCGCATCATGATCTGATCGACCCGGCCACCAATATAGCCAGCTGTCGCGCCCCAAATCACCCCGATCAGAAGCGAAACCCCCGTTGCGACAAGGCCTACAGCCAGAGACATGCGCAATCCGTACAACAAACGCACAAACAAATCTCGCCCTTGTGGGTCAGTGCCGAAAATGTGCAAATGCTCCCATGTAGGCCCCTGCAACACGCGGTCATTATAGATGGTCTCATAATCATGGGGCCAGAAAAACGGGCCAAAGATCGCCAAGAAAGTCAAAGTGCCAAGCACGACCATGCTGCCCACGGCGGCCTTATTGCGAAACAGGCGGCGCTGCGCATCATCCCATAATGAGCGTCCTTTGACGGCGGCTTCGAGAAGCTCTGCCTTTTCTTCGGGTGTGATCAAAAGGGTCACTCGTATTTTACTTTCGGGTCCAAGAGGCCGTACGCAAGATCGGCCAGAAGGTTCAGCAGAATGATGAGGCCAGCATAGAGCACGACTACCGCCATCACGACGGGGTAGTCCCGCTGCAACGCACTCGTAACAAAGTTTTTGCCAATGCCCGGCAATTGGAACACGGTCTCCACCACAACAGAGCCGGTGATCAGGCCAGCGCAGGCGGGGCCCAAATACGAGACCAAGGGCAACAGCGCCGCGCGCAGCGCGTGTTTGGATAGGACTTGGTGTTCGGGAAGCCCCTTAGCGCGTGCCGTACGCACAAAGTTGGACCGCAAGACTTCCACGGCGCTCGAGCGCACCAAACGCGAAATAATGGCAATCTGGGCTAAGGATAGGGTGACGACAGGCAGCAGCAACGTCTCAAACGTCATCTTACCCAAATCAAGGCCTGCGGTTGGCAACCAGCCAAGATAGACCCCAAATACCAAGGACAGGATGGGCCCGGTCACCAATGAGGGAATACAAATTCCCGCCATCGCGATGGCCATGATGGAATAGTCAGGCAAGCTGTTCTGCTTTAAAGCAGCAAACAGGCCCATCGGCACGCCAACGCACGTCGCCAACAGCAGAGCTGCCAAACCGATTGTCATTGAAACGGGGAAACCCGAACCAATGATCTCGCTCACCGTTTGGTCCTTGTAAATCAAGGAGGGGCCCAAGTCGAAGGTTGCCAACCCCTTCAAATAGTCCAGAAACTGGATGTAAAGCGGCTTATCAAAGCCGTAAAAGGACATGAGCTGGGCGCGAATTTCAGGCGACAATGCGCGCTCGGTATCAAACGGGCTACCCGGTGCCAAACGCATCATGAAGAAAGCCACGGCAATGATGACCAGCATGGTGGGAAAAGCCACCATTAGACGTCGCATCGTATAGGCTAACATGGCGTCTTTGGTCCTTTTGAAGCTTCCGCGAACTAGCCAGCAGTCGCGTCTAGTCCGCGGGAGAGCAATTGATGATGGTTGCTGGATTGTCAACGGATCATGCCAGCATCCATTCTAACAAGAGCTTGATTGGCAAGGAAACTAAGCCCGCTTACCATCGTGATTTTTTCGAGGCCACGCACGGCTGGACCCTAGGGTGGGCTTCAGCTAATGGCATTGTCACAGGAGAAAATCATGAGCCCCTTCCGCACGATCACCCCAAATTTCTCCGCCTCGCCGCAAATCAGCGCGGCAGACGTTGCCCAAGCAGCGCGCGATGGCTTTACAGCCGTGATCTGCAACCGACCAGATCATGAGGATACGGGTCAAGTCAGCGCGCAAGACATTGCCGCCGCCTGTGCGGAACACGGGCTCAGCTTTACCCACATCCCTATTTCAGGGGGCATTCCGGAAGAAGCCGTGCCGCTAATGCGCGAAGCACTGGCCGCCAGCAGTGGGCCCGTCCTTGCCTATTGCCGCAGCGGGACGCGTTCCACCAATCTATGGGCCTTGGCAGAGGCCAGCGCAGGTGGAAAACCGGAAGAGCTTGTCGAAGCCGGCGCGCGCGGTGGTTACGATTTACGGGGCCTTATGCCGCTTTTGCGGTCTCTTTCTCAAGCAAGTTAACCTAGCTTCAAAAGACAGACCGAAGTCTACAGTACGGCCCGTAACCGGCGTCACTGCAGCATCGTATCTTCATGCCAAGACCCTGTCACAATTTGAAGGGATGGTTACGTGTATGAACTCGAATCGCTTAAGGCTGGAGTCTACCCAGTCTGAACATTATCTCTGTCTGACAAAGGCCTGTTTGCTTTGACCAATCTCATCCGCGATTTTGAGTGGAGCTGGACCGGAGTCACCGTGCGCAAAACTGGCGCGCGCGTGCCGTTTGACGCCGCTCATTTGAGCGAGATTTTTCATTGGTGTGTGTATTTCGTAAGCGTGGTGTTGAGCCCGCGTTTGAAGGACGGCCCCGTTATTGGCTTTGCCCCAGACCCGGCCCGACCTTGGTATTTGATTTGGCCCAGCTTGTTTTTAGCAGGTGGTCGATCGGCCCGCGCGGGTGAGACCCCACAGCTTTGGATGCATTTTGAGGACAGAACGCATAGCGAGCCGGTAAGCTTGCCGAATGACGGCGTGCCCCGCTGGAACTTCGATGCCCATGATTTAAGCAAATCCCGCGTTGCCGCGGCTTTTGAAGAGGCCTTTGGCTATGGGTTGGCGCTTGATCCGCGACAACACGAGGGTTTTGCCGTTGAAAAAGGTGAGGACAATGGCATTCATGACGGACGTATTGTCACCACACCCTGCGAAGTTAAGCCCGGCAAAGTCTATCAGAAGCTGATTGACAATCGCGGCGCGGATGGCTTGATTGAGGATTTGCGGACCCCAACGGTCGACGGTGTACCGGCTCTGGTTTATATCAAGCGACGGCCCGAACAAGTGCGGTTTTCAAATGACAACACCCAATGCTGGCTCCGTCGCGCCGAAGAGATATTCTCAAGTGAAGAGACTGCAGCGATCACGCGCTTTTGTCAGATTTTGAAGCTTGATTGGGGTGGACTGGATATCTTACGCGACCGGACCAGTGGTTTGATCTATATAGTAGATGCAAATCGCACAGACATGGGCCCGCCAATCGCGTTACCCTTATCAGATAAACTAAAAAGCACTTATATTCTGGGCTCTGCCTTGAAAATAAGTTGCGAAAAAGTCCGGCTGCGTGCTGGTGGAGGCATATGATGGCTGTTGCAATTCCTTTTGTCCGCGACATCAAATTTGACTATGGACGTGTTGAGCAGGTTAGCCCGCTGATCCGGCGGGTGATTGCCAATAATCCTGGCCCATTCACCTTCACGGGCACAGGCGTTTATATCATTGGGCATGGCGATGTGTGCGTCATTGATCCAGGCCCCGACTTGGCCGACCATTTCGAGGCTCTCAAACAAGCGTTGGAGGGTGAGACGGTCAGCCATGTCCTCGTCACCCACTCCCATATGGATCACAGCCCGCTGGCCCACCCACTGGCGCGTTGGGCGGGTTGCTCGGTTCTAGCTTCCGGCGAAATCACCCTGCCTACGCAATCCGAAGTGCGCCTAGAGGCAGGTGACGACACGCGCTTCCGTCCTGATTCCGCGCTGCATGATGGAACCTTAATCGAAGGCGACAGCTGGACCATTGAGGCAATTGCGACGCCGGGCCATACTTCTGGGCACATGTGCTATGCCCTACTGGAAGAAAATAGCCTATTCTCTGGCGACCACATCATGGGGTGGTCGACGACAGTTATCAGTCCGCCTGATGGGGACATGGACGCCTATCTAACAAGCCTCGAAAAAATTGCCGCCCGGGAGTTTGCGACGATTTGGCCAACCCATGGCCCCCCAATTACAGACCCTGCCCCATTTGTAGCTGCTTACCGCGACCATCGCCTTGATCGGGAAGACCAAATTCTCGCGTGCCTCGCTTCAGGGCACACCAAGGTGAAAGATATGGTGCCCGTCATGTATGCGGCTGTCGATCAAAGACTCTGGCCAGCAGCCTGTCACTCAGTCATGGCACATATGAGCCGTCTGGTGAAAATTGGACGGGTGGCATGCGAAGGCGAACCCAATATGGACGCAAGCTTTCAGTTAGTCTGAGGGGTTTAGACTTAGCTCAGAAGTTGGGAACGGTGCGCTTTTCGCCATTGGGATGAACAATGACGATCGTCTGCCGGTCATATTCCAAACTAGCCTGAAGTTCGCGTAATTTATCTTCATCGCCCGCTAAGATGTTGGTATAACGCCATTTTGTGCCATCGTGGAAAACCACATAACCGCATACATTGGTCTGGCATTCTGCCTTTTTAATGAGTTCACCATAGCCTTCGACCAGAGGCGGGCGGCGTTCATCGAACATCTTCGCGCGGACGCGAAAGCCCCAAACTACAACAACGTCAACAGGGCGGTCTGAAGCCGATGCGGTTGAAGAAGCGCCCATGGCAGGGGATTCGACTGCTTCACCCGTTTTTGTCGCAGTGCTCGTGGCCTTGCTCGCCGCTGCATGGCTGATCGTCGCGACGCCAAACGCTGAAGCCGCAAGCACAGATGCGCTGAGTACAGAAGTCATTTTCATGAGAGATTTGATCCCACTAAGCACATTGGGAGTCAATTACCGATCTGTAATTTAGCTCTTCAGGGCCGTAAGCAGGGCTTCAATGCGCTTTGCATTGGCACCCAAATCAGAAACGCCAACACGGCTGACAGAGCGCATATCAATCAGAGCGCCTGCGCCATCGGCTGTCACAACCAAGACAACATCGTCCTTAAAGCCAAACCAAAAGCTCTCGACACTGGCCTCTAGGCGCAACTTAGCTGGATCTTGTGTGACGACGGTCCAGCCCTTGGCCTTCATGGCGGCTTCAGCCTTTTTGTAAGCATCTGCGGGTGACGTGGTCGCGAGCTTTAATGTCTTGATCTCGGGGTAGGCGTCGGCCTGAATCTGATCCAATGATCGGCCAGACCAAGGAGACAAGCGCTCTTTGTTAAAAGGCACAGTCGCGTCTTTTGGAGCCAAAATCGGATTGGACTTAGCCCCACGCGCTGTCATCACGGTGCCCGAAAAGGTCAAAGGATTAGCAGGATTGGTCGAGATATCGTGGATGGGCGGGACGGCGCGGGCTGCCGAAATCGCCGAAAAGGCCATACCAGCGGCGCCAAGTGCCACAACCCACATAAAGCCCAACGCCGCAAATCCTGAGCGCGGTTTGATGAAGACGACAAGGAGGCTGGTGATAAAGGTCAAGACGATCAGAATGCCGATCATGGGCACACCCATCCCACCAATCATCTTTACTAGGCCGATGGTCCAAGGCCACAGGCCAAACTTGGTGCCAATGGCAGCCACCATAAACCAGATCGGAACAAAAATGGCCAAAGCCACACCAATCATCAAAACGATGTTGCGGGCTTTTGCAAAACGGGATTGCGTTTCGGCCATCTTATTCTCCTTAAGGCAGAAAGGCCGCGCTGGCGGCGGCCTATTCAATCCACGTTAGAGTGTCGATGATCCGAGGTAAAGACGCGATGGGCCAGAACGCGCGTGGTTCTGGCCCAGCAAACTGTGATTACGATACTTTTGCGGTTGGCAAATCGTAATTGGCGAAGGTTTCACGCAAGGCCAGCTTGTTGATCTTGCCAGTTGCACCCAGCGGGATAGCTTCCACAAATTGGACGTCGTCTGGCATCCACCACTTGGCAATTTTGCCGTCGAGATAGCCCAAGATGTCATCTTTCGTGGCCGTCGCACCTTTGGCGCATTCGATGATCAGAAGCGGACGCTCATCCCACTTGGGATGATATTTGCCAATTACGGCAGCAACAGCGACACCTGGGGCACCCACTGCGACGTTTTCGACATCGATGGAGCTGATCCACTCACCACCAGACTTGATCACGTCTTTGGCGCGGTCGGTGATTTGCATAAAGCCGGCTGTGTCGATGGTGGCGACGTCGCCCGTATCAAAGAAGCCGTCTTGGTCTAGGATGTTGCCGCCTTCGCCCTTGAAATAGCCCGCAGCAATTGCAGCGCCGCGCACCACGAGATTGCCGAAAGTTTCACCATCACGTGGTGCTTCGGCGCCATCGCGCAGAATTTTGATTTCGACGCCGAATGGTGGACGACCTTGCTTCAGCTTGGTCTTGATCTTCTCATCATGGGTCATGGTGTCGGCATCGGGGCCGAGCGAGCCCAAGGTGCCCAGTGGCGAGGTTTCGGTCATGCCCCAAGCATGCAGCACTTCAACGCCATACTTCTCTTCGAACATCCGCATGATGCGCTCTGGCACCGCAGAGCCACCAATGGCGACTTTCTTCAGGGTGGACAGCTTGGAATTGGTCGATTCCAAATGCTGCAACAGCATCATCCAAACGGTTGGAACGGCAGCAGAGAAGGTAACGCTTTCAGTCTCCAGCAATTCGTAGATAGACGCACCATCCATCTTCGCACCCGGCATAACCAGTTTGGCCCCAGCAGCGGGTGCCGACAGCGCGACGCCCCACGCATTGGCGTGGAACATCGGCACGACTGGCAGGATTACATCGCGCGCGCCCAGACCCATGACGTCCTTCTGCATGGTCAACAGCGTGTGCAATACGTTGGAGCGATGCGAATAGAGCACGCCTTTAGGATTGCCGGTGGTGCCAGAGGTATAGCAAAGGCCTGCAGCCGTGGTCTCGTCAAACCCGCCCCACTTTACTTCCGCGCTATGGCTCTCGATCCAGCTTTCGTAATCGATCGCACCCTTCAAGCTGCAAGCCGGCATGTGGTCTTTGTCTGTCAGCACAACAAAGCGGGTCACCGGGCTCAATTTATCTTTCAAGGCTTCCAAAATAGGCAGGAAGGTCAAGTCAGTGAAGATGATCTTATCTTCGGCATGATTGACGATATAAACCAATTGCTCAGGGAACAGACGTGGGTTCAAGGTATGCAGCACAACGCCAAGGCCCATCGCTCCGTACCAGATTTCCATGTGGCGGCCAGAGTTCCAAGCCAAGGTAGCAACCCGGTCGCCCAACTTGATCCCTTCAGCCAACAGCGCATTGGAAACCTTTTTGGCGCGGGTATTGATTTCGCTATAGGTGGTGCGGACAATTGGCCCTTCAACGGAGCGGGTCACGATTTCACGGCGACCATGATTGATCGCGGCATGATCCATGATCTTATCGACTGTTAGTGGCCAATTCTGCATTAAACCGAGCATGTTTATCTCCCAAATTTTTGGCTTGCCAATTTGCGGCATTTGCGCCGGCCACTTGCGTAAAATGGCCGATTTTGGGCCCTTCCTAAGGCCTCAAGCGCGCACGTCAACTGGGCACGCGCCGAGGCCGCATCACAAGGCTGTTGATTGGGCAAAAAAAGGGTCGACTAAGGCAGGAGCGACAGGCTTTTGCCGACGACCCGGTCAATCATCCGTGGCGGCAGAAAACGGGCCAGCCACCAATTGACCAGCTTATTGGGGACGGGTGCATAGCGCGTTTTGGGATGGGATGTCGTCAAAGCTTCTTCGACCACATTCGCGACGACGCTGACCTCTAGGCCTTCTTGGTCCATGGCTGCTAAGGATTGTGTGAGCCGCTCTAAAGGCTTGCCCCAAATCGTATCGGCATAGCGACTGCCCCCTGCCGCGGCCCCCTTCTCCCAGATGGGCGTTTTAACTGCACCTGGACCGACAACAATGACATCAATACCGACCAGCAAAAGCTCTCGCCTAAGGCTGTCTGAGAAGCCTTCAACCGCATGCTTGGCTGCGACATAGGCTGCGGTAAAGGGATAGCCGAACTTGCCTGAGACGGACGTGATATTGAGGATGCGGCCTTTAGGGCCAGTGCGCGCAGGATCTGCACCCAACAAAGCCGCAAACACCCGGCAGCAGCGCACAACGCCCATGAAGTTGATATTCATGACCTGCTCAATCTCGCTCAATGGCTGGATTAAAGCAGGACCGGGCAAAGCAATCCCGGCATTATTGACAAGGCCTGCTAGGGTCCGCCCTTGCAAGGCTTCGCCAATGACTTGGGCCGCTGCGTCTATCGCAGGCAAGTCCGAGACATCAAACAAAACTGCTTGCCCATTCGCACCAAAAGCGGCGTTCAAAGCATCGGCATCGGCCTGCTTACGGACGGAGGCAAACACGAAGTGGCCTTGTGCCACTAGTCGGTCAGCAATCGCCCGACCGATCCCGGTTGAAGCCCCCGTGACCAAAAAGGCCTTTTGATCTGCGCGCATGGGTGAGACTTTCTAAAATGTTGAGCGGATTGCTTCAAGGATAAAGCTTTGACGTGGTCCAAGCGGCTGTGGTGTCAGCCCGCATAAACTCTAAACGATCATGCAAGCGAAATGGACGGTCGCGCCAAAATTCAATTCGTGTTGGCACCAGACGAAAGCCAGACCAAAAGTCTGGGCGGGGCACCTCACCAATGCCAAATTTCAAAGCATAGCTCGCTACATTTTTCTCAAGTGCAAAGCGGTCTTCCAGCGGGCGGGACTGCGCACTCGCCCAAGCCCCGATCCGGCTGTCCCGGGCACGCGAGGCAAAATAGGCGTCGGCTTCCTCTTGGCTGACAGAGGTAATTGCCCCCCGTACACGCACTTGCCGTCGCAGGCTTTTCCAGTGGAAGCACAGGGCAGCTTGTGGATTGTCGCTAAGTTGCTGCCCCTTGTAACTTTCTAGATTAGTATAAAAAACAAATCCTTGACTGTCGAAATCCTTGAGAAGCACCATGCGCACATCTGGCAGGCCGTCGCCATCGGCCGTAGCCAGCGCCATCGCATTGGCATCATTGATCTCTTTTTCCTTGGCCTCCTTCAGCCAAGTACCAAACAGTTCAAATGGGCTTGCTGATGCTTCCAACTCTAATTGGTGGTCACCAGTCGCAGCTTGGTAGTCGGCCTCAGAAGGTGTCGGGGGAATAAGGGTGTTGGCGGTCATGCCAGCAATGTAGTGCACCGCCATGCATTCGCCAACTCGAAGCCTCGTGGCTTAGCTGTTCTGCGTCTAACACCTCGGCAACCGCCTTGAAAAAACGCGCTGCCGTGCCTGCAAAAATCAATGGGCAAAAGATGAAATTTAGCGATTGAATTTACACGTCGTTAACCGTGCCGAGACGATGGTCTGGCCCATGTCTTCACCCTATGCCATCCTCGGGCTCGAGCCCAATGCTGATCCCCGTGCCGCCAAGGCCGCGTTTCATGCTGTCGCCAAATCTTGCCACCCAGATGTCAATTCTGACCCGCAAGCACGACAGCGATTTGAAGAAGCGCGTGAAGCCTACCGCGTTATCACCCTAGGCGCTGCATCAGCCGATATTGGCCGTGTCGGCAGCCCGCGTGCCGGTCGCATGACCGAAATTGACCTTGAAGTTTCTGTCTGGATTGCCGCACGTGGCGGTTCCGTCAAAGGCTCCTGCCCGCTTGGCAAAGCCAGTGTTCGGGTGCCCGCTGGTGCCCGCGCTGGCGATCGCATCATCGCCCGCATTGGTAAAACCGATGTGGCTTGCGTGATCCGAATTGCTGACACCGATGGCTTTGAAATTGACGGCGGAAACATCGTCACCACGCTAACCCTCTCCGCGGCCCAAGCTAAAGCCGGTGGTGGCGTCGAGATCGAAACACCGATGGGCCGCTTGCGCCTGAACGTGCCAAAAGAAAGCCAAGATGGCGATCGTTTGTTGGTCGCTGGCCGTGGCTTGCCTGCGGCCAATGGCCGCCCGGCGGGTGACCTTTATCTCGACGTTGAGATTATCGAGACCATGACGGACCGTGCTGTGGCAGCCTTGGACAAGATCCTAGCTAAAGCCCGCCGCCCGCGCACTGGCACCGACCTTTTCGGTCAAGATCAAGTCGCTTAAGCGCTAACCTTGCTCAAGGTCAGGAAGATCACTTCCGCTGCGCCATAGGTCCGGCTGTCCAACACATCATAGCCAGTGGGGGCGAGCGGCGGTTCACCGCGGCCGCGCTCCAGCACCACCAGCGACTCGCCATGTAACCAGCCTTGAGCCAGCCCTTTGAGTGCTGCCAAATCATAGCCCTTGGCATAGGGCGGATCGAGAAACACCAAATCAAACGGGCCATTAGCGGTTGCAGGCATCACACCTAAATCGGTGGCGTCGCGCTTCCAGACCCGGCTGATGCCTTGCGCAGCACAAGCTTCGATATTGGTTGCCAAAGCCGCCCGCGCCGCAGGATCGGTGTCGACAAACAAACAATGGGCCGCCCCTCGTGATAGGGCCTCTAGCCCCAGCGCGCCGGTTCCTGCAAACAAGTCCAGCACTTTGCCCCCGTTTATTCCGGGCGACCAAGGCGCATGCTCAAGGATATTGAAGACTGCTTGGCGCGCACGATCAGATGTTGGCCGCGTCGAATCCCCCGCAGGGGCTGCCAGCGCCTTTCCTTTCCATCGCCCTGAAACAATGCGCATTAATTTGGCCTCTAGGTCGTCTTCGCCAAATGGCGGTCGAGCTTTTCATGTAATTGCGCCAGATGATGACGCAGCAAAGCAATCTCATGCTCTGATTTCACATTGACTTCATAGTCCATCCGCGTGGTCAGGCGATCTTTTTCGGCTTGGCGGTTCTGCGCCATCATAATAATGGGAGCTTGGATCGCTGCCAGCATCGATAAAATGAGGTTCAAGAAAATGAAGGGATAGGGGTCAAAGCGTGCTTGGCCATGTAGGATCACCAGATTCAAAATTGCCCATAAAACTAAGAACACACCGAAGCTGGAAACAAAGGCCCACGAGCCACCGATCTCTGCAACCCGATCTGCCAGCCTTTCGCCAAAGGTGGTTTGCAACTCGAACGCTTCGTTTGCATCTTGCGTATTGTGGACGCGGTGCGCAATGGCGCACACGAGAGCTTGGTCCTTGGCCGAAAGCCGGGCAAAGCCCCCCTCTTCCAACAGGATTTGACCGAGCATATGTGCTTATTCAGGTGGCAGATCAGCGACTTCTGCCGCTGAAGTGTAAGTTTCGGTCATGGTGGGGGCTCCAAATCAGGCCAATCATCTCTATATGACAAAGATACGAACGACAATTTTTTAGGACGAAACCGATGGCCGCCGTTACGATCTATACCAAATTTTACTGCCCCTTCTGTGAGCGTGCTTTGGCGCTGCTTGAGAAAAAAGGGGCGGACATCACCAATATCGAAGCCTCGTCTAACAAAGAGATGCGGGCTAAGATGAACGAACTGTCGGGGCGCAATACCTTCCCGCAGATTTTCATTGGCGGCACCCATATTGGTGGCTGCGATGATTTGATGGCGCTTGAGGCCAAAGGCGGCCTTGATCCCTTGCTGGCAGCTTAGCCTTGGTCAAGGTTGCTGTCCTTCAATTGCGCACGCCGGCCCGCCTAGACGCCGCGCGCGCGCAGCTTGAGCCACTGCTGACCCGCGCCGCTAAGGCCGGGGCCAAGCTGATCGTGACACCTGAAGGCACCAATATCTTACAGCGCGACCGCGCCCGGTTTGATGAGGCCGCGCTGTTTGAGGATGAGGCTGAAGCGCTGGACTGGTATGGCGAGCAAGCCAAAGCCTATGGGCTGCATCTTTTGATCGGCTCTGCCCTACTGAAACGACGCAGCGGGAAAGCAGCAAACCGGAGCCATTTTTTTGGACCAGACGGTAGCTTGTTGGCCACTTATGACAAGATCCATCTGTTTGACGTGAATTTGGGCGCAGGCCAAGAAACCCGCGAGAGCAACGCCTATGAGCCGGGTGGCAAAGCCGTTGTTGTGGAAACCGACTTTGGCACGCTGGGGCTGACCATCTGCTATGATGTGCGCTTCCCCCATTTATATCGCGACTTGGCCAAGGCCGGTGCGCAGATCATTGCTGTGCCTGCGGCCTTTACTGCCCCCACAGGCAAGGCGCATTGGCATACTTTACTGCGCGCCCGGGCGATTGAGACCGGTGCCTACATTCTGGCTGCTGCCCAAGGTGGCAATCATGAAGATGGACGCGCCACTTTTGGCCACAGCCTGATCATCTCGCCTTGGGGCGACATTATCGGTGAACTCGCCCACGACAATCTGGGTGTGCTGTTGGCCGATCTCGATTTAGAGCGCGTCACCAGTGCACGTGACAAAATCCCCTGCTTGACCCATGACCGTGACTATCAAAGCCCATGATCAAATATGCGCTTCGCTGTGATCAGGCCCATGACTGGGAAGCTTGGTTTGACTCTATGGCAGGTTATGAGACCCAGATCGGGCGTGGCTTGGTGGAGTGCCCCCTTTGTGGCTCTAAGGCGGTCGAAAAAGCGCCGATGGCCCCCGCAGTCTTATCCTCAAAGTCTGGCCGCCCTGCCCCACCTGTCCCTGCCGATGCCCCCGTGCCTGTCGCCAATGGTCCAGACCCATTGAGCTTGCCAGAGCCCGTCAAAGCTTTCTTCCAAGGCTGGAAGGAGCATATTGAGCAGAATTACGACTATGTTGGCGACGCTTTTGCCAAGGAAGTGCGCGCCATGCATGAGGGCGATAGCGAAGAACGCCTCGTCTATGGCCAAGCCACTGCCAAAGAAGCCAAAGAACTGATCGAAGACGGAATATCTGTGGCACCGCTTCCTGCCTTAGCCAGCCCAAAACCTGTGCGCGGCTATCATTGATGCTTTAGGGGCTGGCTGCGGGCAAAGGCCCACTGCCAATTGACAGCCATCCTTCTGTGCCTGACTCTCGACCCTTACGAAAGGGAGACTGGGTATGAATCGTCGCGATCTTTTGGCACTTGGTTCTGCGAGCTTTTTAGGCGGCCCGGCTCTTGCCTCCACCTCTTCCGCGCGCACCATCCTCACCGGTGGGCCGATCCATACCGGCATGGCGGGTCAAGGCCCTGCCGAAGCCATCGCGATTGAAGGTGGCCGGATCGTCAGTGTCGGCAGCTTACGCGCCGTGCGTGCCGCTTTACCGCGCGCCAAGGAAATCGACCTTGCAGGCGGCGCGGCTTTACCAGGCCTTGTCGATGGCCATGCGCACATGACGGGCATCGGCCTGCGCGAGATGACGCTGAACCTCGATAGCGTGAAATCCATAGCAGAGCTTCAGACCAAACTTGCGGCTTGGGCCGCGCAAAACCCGACTGGACCGATTGCCGGGCGCGGCTGGATCGAAACCCACTGGCCCGAAGGCCGTTTCCCAACCCGGCAGGATGTCGACGCGATTGTGCCAGACCGGCCCTTGCTGCTTGGCCGCTCGGATGGACATGCCGCCTTGGCAAATAGTGCCCTTTTGAAGCTTGCAGGCATTGACGCGAGCACAGCCAATCCCCCCGGAGGGCAAATCCTGAAGGACGCCTCGGGTCAGCCGACGGGCATGCTAATCGATAATGCGCAGGCACTCGTGGAAAGCCGGATGCCAACAGCAACACCGGACATGATCCGCCAAGCCTTGATCAAAGCCGACCGCCTCTACGCCTCGCGCGGGTGGACTGGCCTGCACAACATGAGCGTTTCGGGGGAGGATTTGATCGCCCTCAAGGCGCTCGCCCTCTCTGGCGAAGTCCAGTTGCGGGTCGATAATTATCTCGACATCCCGTTTGCCACCGACGTTTTGCGGCGGGGCCCAAGCGTCGATGCCACGGGCAGGATCAGCACGCGCGGGGTAAAGATTTACTCAGACGGGGCTTTGGGCTCGCGCGGTGCGGCGCTGCTCGCCCCGTATGCGGATGCACCAGAGTCCGAAGGTCTGCTGCTAACGCCAGAAGAGCAAGTTCTCGCCGTGCTGGAACGGGCCAAGAAGTCAGGCTCTCAAGTTGCCATGCATGCCATCGGTGACCGTGGCAATCGCCAAAGCCTTGACTGGTTTGAACACGTGCTCGGCCGTGCCAAGACCAACCGCCGTTGGCGGATTGAGCATGCACAAGTGGTCTCACCACCGGATATGCCGCGCTTTGCGAAACTTGGGGTGATTGCATCGATGCAACCCTCCCACGCTATTGGCGATCTGTTCTTTGCGCCCGCGCGCTTAGGGCCAGAACGCCTAAAAGGGGCTTATGCTTGGACAAGCCTTTTGAAGACGGGTGCCGTGGTGTGCGGCGGCTCAGACGCACCTGTCGAACAGGGTGATCCGCGCATCGAGTTTTATGCGGCCATCTATCGCCACGCGCTCAATGGCTTTGTTGGCCCAGATTGGGGCTTGGAAGAGCGCGTGTCGCGCCAACAGGCACTAGGCATGTTCACGCGCTCTGCCGCTTATGCTGTGGGCGCAGAGCGCAGCCGTGGCACCTTAGCTGTTGGCCAAGCCGCCAGCATCAGCGTCTTCTCCCGCGACTTCATGACCGTCAAACCCGCCGACATCCTCGACGCCAAGACGGTCCTGACCATGGTGGATGGCAAAATTGTGTATGAGGGTTAGGCAGCGTTAGTCGTCGTCGTTGTTCAGATAATTCATTAAGTCGTCGACGCGCTCAAAGCGCTTGCCTTTCCTGGCTCGCGCCTCATCCATGGCCGCTTGCGTGACCTGATTGGGTACTTTGACGTCAAACGGCAAAGCCCGTTCAGCCGCGACTCGCACGAGCATCATGCGAATAGCATCCGACACCGATAACCCCATCTTGTCTAAAACTTCCGTCGCCTCTTTCTTGAGGTCGGCGCTGATGCGCGCGCGAACCACTTCATCGCTGGCCATGGGCATCATCCAATCACCTCTAATTTTGTAGCTACATTATAGCTACAAAGTCTTTTCGGCAAGCAAATTGATTTTTGATCTATAGAACCTCGAGACTCGCATGGTCGTATCTTCAACTTGGCAATCCTAAGAATTACCATATAGTAACTTCATTGTTCGCCTTTTTTGCTCGACTTGGATTTTGAAGACCTTTGTCGAGTTTGCAGCCGAAGCTCGATTGAGGAAGGTTTTTAAATATGCGGGTGATCTTCCTGACAACCCGCTTCAAGAAAGACTCTAAGCGGGAAATCAAAACGGACGCAGGCGTAACAGCCCTTCTCGCGCAAGTGGTCACGTGGCTCGCACAGGATGAAAAACTTCCCTACCGCTTCATGGATCATAATCTGCAAGGTGCTTGGAAGGGATACCGCGAGTGCCATGTTAAGCCAGACCTTTTGCTGATCTATCAGAAGACCGATGCGGGCGAACTTCACCTCATTCGACTGGGCTCGCACAGCGAACTTTTCTAAACCACTGCCCCCTGCAATCCATGCCGCGAGCCACTTGGCGTTCAGGCCACGGCTGCCTATAGATTTGCCAACACTATTTTAAGCGGCACCTCGTGCCTGGACGGGATTCATGGCTAGCGTTAACGACATTCGCACTTCGTTTTTGGACTTTTTCAAATCCAAGGGCCACACAATTATGGCGTCCAGCCCACTGGTGCCGCAAAATGACCCGACTTTGATGTTCACCAATGCGGGCATGGTCCAGTTCAAGAACGTGTTTACGGGGGCAGAAACCCCGCCCCAGCCGCCACGTGCTGCGACCAGCCAAAAGTGCGTGCGTGCAGGTGGTAAGCACAATGACCTCGACAATGTCGGCTACACCGCGCGCCACCACACCTTCTTTGAAATGCTGGGGAACTTCTCGTTCGGCGACTATTTCAAAGACCAAGCCATCAGCCATGCGTGGGAATTGCTGACCAAGGATTTTGGCATTGATAAGTCAAAGCTGATTGTCACCGTCTATCACACCGATGACGAAGCCCGTGCCCTGTGGCGCAAGATTGCGGGCCTCAGCGATGATCGCATCATCTCCATCCCCACCAGCGACAATTTCTGGTCGATGGGAGATACGGGCCCGTGCGGGCCGTGCAGCGAAATCTTTTATGACCATGGCGACCATATTTGGGGCGGCGTGCCGGGCAGTGCGGAAGAAGATGGCGACCGCTGGATTGAGATCTGGAACCTCGTCTTCATGCAGTTTGAACGCCACGCTGATGGCAGCCAAACCAGCCTGCCCAAGCCCAGCATCGATACCGGCATGGGGCTGGAACGTGTCTCGGCCGTACTGCAAGGCGTGCACGACAATTATGACATCGACCTGTTCAAGACCCTGATTGCGGCGTCTGAAAACCTAACCGGCGTCAAGGCTGAAGGCGACAAGCGCGCAAGCCACCGTGTTATTGCCGACCATATCCGCGCGTCCAGTTTCTTGATCGCCGATGGGGTGACGCCATCGAACGAAGGGCGCGGTTATGTGCTGCGCCGCATCATGCGCCGCGCCATGCGCCACGCCCATATGCTGGGCGCGAGTGAGCCATTGTTACACCGCTTGGCCCCGGTCCTGATGCAAGAAATGGGCGGCGCTTATTCCGAATTGCGCCGTGCTGAGGCTTTCATCACCTCAACGCTCGAGCAAGAAGAAGTTCGCTTCCGCCGAACCTTGGGCCGAGGCCTGTCCTTGTTGGACGAAGAGAGCGCGGGGCTGAAGCAGGGCCAAGAGCTGTCGGGCAAAGCTGCCTTCCAGCTTTATGACACCTATGGCTTCCCAGTGGATCTGACCCAAGACGTCTTGCGCGCACGCGGTATCGGCGTCGACATGACGGCCTTTAATGCTGCAATGGACGAGCAAAAGGCATTAGCACGCGCCGCTTGGGCGGGCAGCGGCGAAGCTGGAACGGATGCAATTTGGCTGACCTTGAAAGACGAACAAGGCGGCAGCGAATTCCTTGGCTATAGCCAGAGCGAGGCCAGCGGCCAATTGGCAGCGATTGTGGTCGGCGGCGCAAAAGTCGACGCCCTCGCTGAAGGCGAGAGCGGCGAACTGGTGTTCAACCAAACCCCCTTCTACGCCGAAAGTGGCGGCCAAGCCGGTGATCAGGGCGTGATCCGCTTTGACAATGGTGCCGTCTTTGAAGTCGAAGACACCTTAAAGCGCGCTGGGGCCATCCATGGCCATAAGGGCAAGCTGGTGCAAGGCGGGATCAATGTCGGTGACGCCGCTTCATTGACCATTGATGCGCCGCGCCGCAACGCCATCCGCGCCAACCACAGCGCGACGCACTTGATGCATGCCGCCCTGCAAAACGTTTTGGGCCCACATGTGACGCAGAAGGGCTCGCTGGTTGAAGCAGATCGTTTGCGCTTTGACTTTGCCCATGGTGCAGGCCTGTCGCGGGCAGAAATTGATGCCATTGAGGCTGAGGTAAACGCGGTGGTGCGGCAAAACACCGAAGCCTCCACCCGCTTGATGACGCCGGATGAAGCCATTGCCGAAGGCGCGATGGCATTGTTTGGTGAGAAATATGGCGATGAAGTGCGCGTACTGGCCATGGGCCGCAAGCTCGATCACGCGCCGAAGTCCTATTCAGTCGAACTCTGCGGCGGCACCCATGTCGGCCGTACCGGTGACATTGGCAGCTTTGTGATTGTCTCTGAAGGCGCAGTTGCCGCTGGCGTACGCCGGATTGAGGCCGCAACAGGCCAAGCCGCCCTCGATCACCTCAAGGCCGAAGCCGCGATTGCACGCGCAGCGGCTGAGCCCTTAAAGGCGCAATTACCAGACTTGCCAGCGCGGATTGAGGCGATGATTGCTGACCGTAAGCGGCTCGAAAAAGAACTGACCGACGCCAAGCAAAAGCTCGCTCTCGGCGGCGGCGGCGGTGCTG
Source organism: Maricaulis salignorans (assembly GCA_945891505.1). GTDB lineage: Bacteria > Pseudomonadota > Alphaproteobacteria > Caulobacterales > Aquidulcibacteraceae > Aquidulcibacter > Aquidulcibacter miladensis. The sequence goes on from CAMDDL010000002.1 coordinate 64,156, forward strand.
CGGCTGCCATTGAAGAAATCAACGGCGTTAAACTCGACGCCCGCATCCTCGACGGCATTGGGGCTAAGGACTTGCGCCCCATGGTCAATGAAGCAATCCAGAAACTGGGTGGCGGTGTGGTCGCTTATGTCGCCGCAGCCGATGGGAAAGCCGCCATTGCGGTGGCCAGCACCGTGGCCAGCGTCAGCGCGGTGGATCTGGTCAAAGCCGCTGTGCTCGCCATGGGCGGGCAAGGCGGCGGCGGTAAGCCCGATTTTGCTCAAGGTGGTGCGCCGACAGCGGATGCAGCCTCTGCAGGCCTAGACGCCGTGAAAGCGGCCATGGCCAACTAGATGAAACAGCTCGACTATCTGATCCTGATCCCGACCGATCCGACCTACGTTCCGAGTGACGAGCAAGCCGAAGCCGGTGCCGACGCACTGGAGGCTTTGCTGCCGCGTGCCGACGAAGTCAGCTATGACATGTTCGATGATGTGCGCTTCATCGATGGTGGTGAGGCGTTTGAAGCCATCACCTGCCCGCTCTGCGGCAAGGATGCGCAAGCCTGGTGGGAAGGCGCGATGGATCAGGCCGCCGAGACCGAGTTTGAGGACTTGGCCGTCGTGGCCACCTGCTGTGGCGGGACAACCACGCTTAATGCGCTGAAGTATCAGCCAGCTGCGGCCTTTGCTCGCTTTACGCTGGTTGCAACCAATTCACGCGTCGAAACCCTCGCCCCCGAATCCCTTGCCCCGGTTGAGGCGGCGTTAGGCTGCGCTGTGCGTGTGGTGCGGCAGCGGGTTTAGGGCCCCACCCCAAAAATTTTTCCCCAAATACCCGAATTGGCCCTTGCGTTTGCGGGTGGGCGACCACACATGCAGCGCATGACCGAAGAACACGCAACCACCGCCCCGACCGATGCTCCAGACTCCAACATGGGCTCTACCCCTGCCCGCTTTGCGAGCTTTGAGGAGTTTTATCCGTTTTATATTTCTGAGCACCAGAATGTGATCAGCCGCCGCCTGCATATTGTTGGCACAAGCCTTGTCTGCTTGTGTTTGCTGATGGTCGTCCTTTGGGGCGTCGTGGGTGGCTTCCAATACTTAGTCGCCGCCCCAATCGTCGGCTATGGCTTTGCTTGGGTTGGCCATTATTTCTTCGAGAAGAATAAGCCAGCGACCTTCACCTATCCCGCTTGGAGCCTAATGGGCGACTTCCGGATGTTTGGTGAGACCATCATGGGCAAGCGCGCTTTCTAAGCATCCATCTACGCCGATAAACAACTTGCAGGGGGCGATCATCATGCATTGCCCCCTCGCCCAAGCAGCCCTATTTTAGGGCCATGCTGATTCTTCTCTCCCCCGCCAAAAACCTTAATTACGAGCCGGTTTCTCAAGACCTGCCTGCAACCAAGCCACGCTTGGAAGTTGATATTGCAACGCTCGCCAAAGTAACGGCCAGATTGAAGCGATCCGACATCGCCAAGCTGATGCATTTGTCGGACAATTTGGCGGATTTAAACTACCAGCGCTTTCAAGCGTTTGACCCGGGCCTCGACGGGCCTGATGTGCTGCAAGCCGCTTTGGCGTTCAATGGCGATGTGTATCAAGGCTTACAGGCGCGCGATTTAAGCGCCGAGGATTTGAACTGGGCGCAGGACCATGTCCGCATCCTGTCGGGCCTGTATGGCCTATTACGCCCGCTCGACGTCATAGCGCCTTATCGTTTGGAGATGGGCACACGCCTGAAGACCCGACGCGGCGAGAGCCTCTATGACTTTTGGGGCGACCGCATCTCTAAGGCGATCAATGCCGACTTAGTGGGCCAAGCTGCGCCTATCGTGCTTAACCTTGCCTCCACCGAATATTTCAGCGCCGTTTCCAAGAAAGCGTTGCAAGCGCGGGTCATTACAGCGAACTTCAAAGAGATTAAGGATGGCGAGGCCCGCGTGTTGAGCTTCTATGCCAAGCGGGCACGCGGCACGATGGCGCGTTTTTGCATTGAAAATCGCATCACCGATCCCGAAGCCATCAAAGCTTTTGACATGGATGGCTATCGCTATGACGCGGCAAGTTCCAAAGCGGATTGGTTGGTGTTCTCGCGCCCTCAACCACCGGGCAAGGTGGGCTGAACCCGATGGCCAAGCCTGCCCTCAACATCGCGCTGCAAGGTGGTGGCTCTCACGGGGCGTTTGCCTGGGGGATTTTGGATGGTCTCCTCGAAGAAGATCGGTTTGATATTGCCGCCATCACCGCAACCAGCGCCGGGGCGATGAATGCTGTTGTCTGCGCCCATGGCTTGCGAACGGGCGGGAACGCGGGTGCGCGCGCGGCGCTGGCGCGCTTTTGGCAGAAGATCAGCACGACGCGTGGGCCCTTCAGTCCGGTCAGCCTAAACGCTATCCGCAAAGCTTTTGACCCATTCGGCCTCTTCAAGGCGGCAAGCTTTCAATGGTTTGATGCACTGACAAGCGTGGCAAGCCCCTATGAGTTTAATCCTTGGAATTTCAATCCCTTGCGAGACACTCTTCAGGAGGTGGTTGACTTCGAAAGCTTAGCAAAAGATCCACCATTCAAGCTCTTTATTGCCGCAACCAATGTCAAAAGTGGGCGGGCGAAAGTGTTTCGCACCCATGAGGTCAGTGCCGATGTGACCTTGGCTTCGGCCTGCCTGCCCTATTTGTTTCAAGCCGTGGAAGTGGATGGGCAGGCCTATTGGGATGGCGGCTATATGGCCAATCCAGCGCTCTGGCCCCTCTTCTATGAAGCGGGCTTACCCGACGAGTTGCTGCTATGTGCATTGAACCCACAGACGCTCGACACCGTGCCAAAGACCAGTGCGGCGATCATGGACCGCTTAAACGAGATCACCTTCAACGCCAGCTTGATCGCAGAATTGCGCGCCATCGCCTTTGTCCAGCGCCTTCTCGAGGATGAGGAGATGGGCGATAAACTGAAGGACCGCTATCGGGACGTGAAAGTCCACGCAATAAAGGCAGATGACGCGCTGAAGGGCTTGGGGGCTGCGAGCAAATTCAATACCGACTGGGACTTTCTAACCGGCCTTCGCGATCATGGCCGGGCAGCGTGGAAAGAATGGTCCAACCAATGTGGAACAGCGGTCGGGCACCACAGCACAGTGGACTTGGCGAAAGACTTCCTAGACCGCTAGGCTTTGCTATCGTCTTCTTCTTCGCCTTCCACCAATACCCGGCCCTTGGTCTCTGGTAAGAAAGCGATGGCGATGAGCGCTAAGACCACCAACGGCATAATAGCGATCAGAGCGTGGCCTAGCCCTCCTAAGACTGGGATGAGGAAAGCGACCAAACTCCCGCCCACGATCGCACCACCACTGGCCCCGATTTCAGATGTACCGGCAACGGTGGCGCGCGCTTTAGTAGGAATGAGCTCGGTCATGGTGGCACGAAGCGCAACGGATGCCGCAAACCAGGCCATATAGCCAAGGCTTAGCGAGGCCCCGACGAGGCCAAACTGGCTGCTGCCATAGACGCCTGAAAGCCCAAGGACACAGATTAGTGTGGCAGTCAGAGCAACCGGCTTACGCCCGAAGCGATCCGCCAATCGCCCACCGAGGAAGGTTCCGGCCAGACCAATCAGACCAGCAGCAAATGAAACCAACGCTACTTGGCTTGGCTCCCACTTTGCAACCGACTGCAGATATTGGGAATTGTAAGACAAGGCGGGCGAGATCGGTAGCCAGAACAAGAAATAAGCAATCCCAATCAGGATCACGGGCCGACGATGGGTGCGGATCAGCGCAAACGGATCGGCTTGCTTAGCCCGACTTGCCGCGACAAACGCCGCACTTTCGGGCAGCGCCAACCGCCAGATGATGGACAAAAGTGCCGGCACAGCGCCTGCTGCATACATCCAGCGCCACGCATCAGGCTGGTCGGCAAAGGTGCCATAGGCCACTAAGGCCACACCATCGCCAGAGGCCCCTAACAGCGCCAACAGCCCCAGCATCCAAGCCCGCGCGCGTGCTGGAGCTGCTTCTGCCAATAGCACCACGGCCAATAATTCGTCGACCATGGTGAACAAGCGGGTGAGAAAGAGGCCGGTGGCCAGCATTACCGCATTTTGTGCGAAAGCGGTTAGCAAAGCGGATGCTGAGAACCCCAAAATCGCTGCAAGGAACAGCGGCTTTCGGCCAATCCTATCAGCCATCAAGGTCAACATTACGGCAGGAATTGCCCCGATCTTGGCAATCGTACCGATCAAAACCGAGGCCTGATCATCATAGCCAAATGCCTGTTGGAATTGTGGGAGGGCAAGGGTGGATAGTTGGAAATCATACCGGCTGGCCATAAAGGCGGTGCCGACCACAAACAGCAGGAACCAGACGTCCTTCTCAATCTTCGGACGACCGCTGTTGCCCGGCGAACTTGACCCTGGTGGTGCCTCGGCACGCATTGAAATTCCCTCAGCTTTTATCGTGATTAGGCGGGCTGTGCGCGTTTATATGCCGCCAGATTTCTTGGCTAACCTTAGCTTAGTTTTTTGGTACTTGTCGCCTGCCCAGACCGTCCGACGACTGCAAAGTTTTAGTCGATAGGCCGAAAACACTCTGCGTCATCGTGACTGACCTTATTGACCCGATCGCTGACTTGCCTCGGCACCATAAATCCATCAAGTGGCGGAATTAAAAGCTGTTTTAGGGTGTCAGATGGGGTGCTGGCTTTCAACCAAATTGGCCAGTTAGTCGGCTCGATCACAACGGGAAAACGGTCATGCAGATTTCGAAAATCATCTGTTGCAGCCGTGGTGACAATGCTCATGGACAAGAGAAGTCCACCCTCCTCGTCCTTGGCAGCCTCCCATAGGCCCGCAAAAGCAACAGGCTGCCCGTCTGGCCGTGCGATGAAGTAAGGCGTGCGCATCTTGCCCTCGCGCTTCCACTCATAAAAGCCATCTGCGGGGATCAAGCAGCGCTTGCGCGCAAAGGCGGTGCGGAACGCTGGTTTGTCAGCCACGGTCTCGCCACGGGCATTGAACAAGGGCCCTGTTGGTGGGTCTTTGGCCATCCAAGCCGGCCGCAGCCCCCACCGGGCTTGTAATATCCGGGTATCACCTGCCTTGCCAATCGCAACCATCGGGGCAAGCTGGGTTGGGGCTACGTTCCAGCGCGGGGCCAGATTTGGCCTGTCAGCCGACCCAAATAGGGTCGCCATCGCATCTACTGGCAATGTTACGGCGTATCGTCCACACATGGCTTCCATGCTAGCACAAAGCCATGACCCTGGAAGCCAAACCTGTCCCCGTCCCTGCGGTTGGTATCGTCTGTTTCAACGACGACGGCCACGTCCTCTTGATCCGTCGCGGTACGCCCCCTCGGCAAGGGGAATGGTCTATTCCCGGTGGCAAACTGGAATGGGGCGAAAGGGCAGTTGACGCAGCCTTGCGGGAGTTGGCGGAAGAAACTGGCGTCATGGCCGAAATACTTGGTCTAATCGACGTGGTAGACGGTATCTTCACCAGCCGCAGCACGGGCGATGTTACACGTCATTATGTGCTGATCGACTATGTCGCCCGCTATCAATCTGGGGCAGTCATAGCGGGCGATGACGCCAGCGAGGCGCGCTTCGTGGCACTTGATACCCTCAAAAGCCATGGCTTATGGGAAGAAACCACCCGCATCATTCACGCAGGCCATCGTCTTTGGCGCGCGGCGCAGAGATAGAGTTAAGGGTTACGCTCACACAATTGATCGTTCGGCCGCTTGCCCTTCAAACGCCAAGCGAATTGGCGATAGCCCAAAGGCTTGTCAAAGCGGTAATGCTTACCAAACCAAGCGTCAAAGTCGGGATCTTCGCGCAGATAAGTCAAAGTATTAAAGCTGACCAATCGATTGGCAAAGACGCGGCCATATTCTTCAATCACGACATCGGGCGGTCGACAGGTTAGGTCAGCCACATATTCCCGCCTTACCCGATCAAGCTCCATCTTGCGGAAGGACTCTTTCTTCGGATCGGCTTGGGGGACCTCCAGACCGACCAACATCCACATGCCATAATGGCGCGAAATGATGGGCCGTTCGAGAATTCGCACGATATAGAATGCGTGCTCGGGCGAAATCGAAAGGACGGCGATCCGGCTATCTTGAGGCTCATTCTTCACAAACTTGCGCAAGGTCGGGAAAACTGGCTGGCCCTTGGTCAATAGGACACGATCGATAGGCTTATAGATCGCTTGATGGGACAGGATCGCCAGACCAATAGCGGCAAGCGCTGCCACCACCCACCGACGCTCTGCCACCATTTTTGCGCCAATGCTTACCACCAGCATCAGGGATAGGCCTTGTGCCGCCAACATATGATAGCGCCAGCCCTTCATCTGCAACCAAATTGCCAACAGCATGGCCGTTAGGGTAACCAAAAGCCCAAGCGTGAGTGAGCGCTTGTCCCAAGCCAATAGCGCCATGACAAAGGGCACAATGGCAAAGCTAGTCGTGCCTAAAATGAAGCCCAAGCGCTTGCTTGGCGCAAGCTGCATGACGGGTCCAAAGTTAGAATAAGCCACCATCACCATCGGCACGATGCGCGAAAAGAAGTCTTGGGCAAATAGTAACAATGCCACGGTGTAAAGCACTGCTGCGGCCCCGAGCCCCAAGGTTTCAAACCGGATTGGCCGATAGGCGCGACGCAGACGCGCCATCATGCACCCTTCAATCAACAAAGGAACCAGCACAAAAACGTGCTTAAGTGCAAAGCCATAGGCTGAAAATGCCAGCGTAATCAAAAGGGCCGCAGAGGAAATCGGCTTGCCTTCCATTCGGGCAACCGCCAGCGTCGTCCAAAGGATGGAAGCGACAAAGAACGCATGCTCCCGCTGCCCCGTCTCACCCAAGGGCAAAATCAGATAAGATACCGCCATCGCCAACAAAATGACCTGACGTTGGCCAAGCGAAATCAAGTCGCGCGTCAGCCTGTTGAACGTCCACAACGCCGCCATTGCCAAACCTGTGACGCCGACTGCCAAGACTTGGTACGCTGAGACACCCAGCATTTGGCTCAAATAATGCCACGGCAATGCCGCCCAAAACCACAAAGGTGGATTGGTCTCAATCACATCTTGATAAATGACTTTGCCCTGCGCGACTTGTTCCGCGACATACAAACGCCAGACGATATCGCCAGTAGGGGTCAGCTGCAGCATCGCCCACAACCCGGCAATCAGGATCCCGGCCAAAGCCAGACTGAATAAAGCCGTCGTGGTTGTTTGAGACCAAGTGGCCGACCGTGGGCCGGACAAGAGGGACGTGGTAAGTGTCATGGGCGACCGAGTTCTGACTGGGTTGATTTAGTTCGATTGTTGGATGGACGCGCGCGCTGTAGCAGGTCCTTAGCCAAGCTAGAACAGCGAAAACTGCGTAACTTCGCTCTTTTGGCGGATTTTCTAAGCAGAATTGCATTGCTGCCGCAAATTAATGCATAAAATTACAGCTAATGCTGACTTGTTAATCCACTGTCATCCTAGCCTTTGCTATGGGAGCCAAGTTAAGTCCATCTTTGATTTCGATGGCAGGGAGCCCGCGTGCATGGAACGTTCCGCCTATACTGAAATGGCAGCCATTGACGAAAATCACTGGTGGTATCGCGCTCGTCGGCGCATTGTGGCTGAAATGATTACCCAACATATTGCCAAGCGTCCCAACCTAGCGATTGCTGAAATTGGCTGCGGAACCGGCTCTAATCTACCTGTCCTCGTGCGCTTTGGCCAGGTAACGGCTGTCGAACCTGATGCCGATGCGCGCGTCTTTGCGGCTGCACGTTCGGACGCGACGGTGCTGGAAGGCCGATTGCCAGATGGCCTGCCGCTGGCGGAAAATAGCTTAGACCTTGCCGTCATGTTGGACGTGCTGGAGCATGTCGATGACGACGTGGCGGCCCTTAAGGCTGTGGCCAAAAAACTAAAGGCGGATGCAAGCTTTCTCTTGACTGTTCCAGCCTTGCCCTCCCTGTGGAGCCCGCATGACGAGGAGCACCATCATAAACGGCGCTACACGGCCCAGACGCTACGTGCCGCCATTGAATCTGCTGGCCTAAAGGTCGAGATGATGAGTTATTTCAACACTTTGTTATTGCCGATGATTGCCGGCGTACGGTGGATCAAAAACCTCACCGGCAGCAAAGAAGTCGATACGGGCATGCCCTCAAACTGGCTCAACAAAGTGCTGGAAGCAATTTTTGCGTTTGAACGTCATTTGATTGGCCGCCTGCCCCTGCCCTTGGGCGTCTCGCTAGTCGTGATTGTTAAGGCCGCTTAGGCGATCGAATACAGGGTGGCGGTGGTGCTGCGGGATTTACCCGCCGGATTGGGTAACGCCCTATGTCACGCCTGACGAGATAGTGGGTGTCCAGCCAAGCCTTGAAGGCTGGATCCTCACTAAGATAGCCAATCGAGTCAAATCGCGTTGGATTTGGCGTTCTAACGTAACCGACCTCTCCAATTATTAGGTTTGGTCGACTGCATTGAACATCTTCAATAAATTCTGCTTTTACACGATCCTTTTCGACCTTGCGGATGGCTTCCAGCTTGGGGTTTTGGTTCCGTGTCAAAAGTCCTGGAACCATCCACATCGCATAATACCGTGACCAATAAGTGCGGCCAGCTTGGGCGAGTGGATAAAAGGCATAGTCTGGCCCGATCGATAGGATAAATATCCGGCTATCATCGGGTTCTTTGGCGACAATCGACTTTAAGAGCGGTTCAACCACCTCACCTCGCGATCTGACAGAATCAATGGCCGGCAGGGCGACAACGTTCCAAATCAAAGTCAGCGCTGCCACTATCGGTAGCACCACCCTTGTCCCCTTTTCTTGGTTGAAGAGAAGTTGATGGATGATCATGATAGATAGCATGGCAGCCAGGCCATGGGCGGCAACAAAATGATAGCGCCAGCCCTTTTGCTGAAACATCACGATGGCGATACACACGACGCTTGCAATCGCAATCGCGACAAAAAATGCCCTGCGTTCTTTGATATAAACCATGCTGGCCATGGGGATGAAGACAAACAGGCATTGGGTGATCAAGTGAACCTTGCGTTCCAGTGATGGGAAACCATTCCAAGGCCCAAAAGCAAAATAAGTCGTTTGAACCAAGTCCAACATGCGCGTAAGAAAATCCGGCGTGAATTTCCAAACAGCGAGGCCATAGGCAATTGCGCAAAGTGCCAAGGTCATATTTTCAGGCCTAAATGGCCTCCAAGCCCGCTTTTGACGCCACAGCAGCCAAGCTTCCAAGACTATTGGCACGAGGACAAAATAATGTTTGAGAGCAAAACCATAAGCACTCATTATGCCCACTAAGATCGCGATCGGTAGAGCGACCTTTGCGCCATTTAAGCGGGCGCATAGCAAGGCGATCCACATGCCACAGGCCATCAACAGGGACTGCTCGCGCTGGCCAAGGTCTCCCACGCTGACCAAGCTTAAGGCAAAAAGAAATCCAAAAGCGGCAGATGCTGCCGCAGATGGTTCCAAGGTCTTTTTGGCGAGATGAAACACGATGAAGGTCGCTGAGACAATCCCAGCTACATTCATCGCAATGAGTGCATGGTACGGCAAAATCGGCGAGTTCTGAGCCAGCCAAGCTACAGGTATTGCAGCCCAAAACCAAAGGGGTGGATTCACCTCGAGTAAATCGCGATACAGATGTTTGCCAGCCAACAGACCATCGGCGATATGAAGACGCCATAAAATGTCCGGCACCGGCAGTATAACGAGTGCCAGAACGAAGCCCAGCACAACAACCGCTGCCCCAGCGAAAAGATAGAAGGCAGAAAAACGCTCAACTTTTGCCATGATCACCTTGGTAGGGCTTGGAGGTCTGGTCTGCATAGACCCAGAAATTAAAGAAGAGGAAATTCGTACAGGCAACGATCACCATAACGATAGCCGACACCACTAAATCAGGCAGATCATAGAGCTTGGTATTGGCTTGACTAATGAAGGCAGCGATCAAGAAACCCACCCCCACCGCAATCAAATAGCGCCATAGGGTACCGGGCTTTGTCTCTCGATGGCCGAAGGTGAACTTCCCATGTGCCGAATATTGGAACAAAAGGGCTGCGCCATAAGCCAGATTGGACGAGAAAAAGCGCACCAGTCCCAGATAAACCATCAAATTATAGACGATGATATAAACCAGCGAAGTTAGCCCCCCTGCCAAGGCATAGCGCAACCCCAAAATCGCTTTGGCGCGCAGATCAGCCCCGGTCATGGAAACCAATGAATCGTTTGACCAGATAGAGCGGTCGTTCTTTGGAGGCCATATAGATGCGGCCAACATATTCGCCGATCATGCCAAGAACCATCAATTGAACCCCACCCATAAACATGACGGCGATGAACAACATAGTCCAACCGCTGACCCATTGGTCGGTCAGCAACCGGTTCAAAATGGCGTAGACAATGCCGACATTGGAAAGAACAAATATGGCCAAGCCGAGCATAATGACAAAGCGCAACGGGGCGAGCGAGAATGACAGCATGCCATCCAGGGCAAACAATACCATCTTGCGTAGGGGATATTTGCTCTCCCCTGCTGCGCGCGCTGCGCGGCGATAAGGCAAAGCGGTTTGGCGAAAGCCTACCCAACTGATCATGCCGCGCAGGAAACGATCACGTTCCTTCATTGAGCCAATGGCATCAACAACTTGGCGATCAATCAGCCGGAAGTCACCGACGTCGAGGGGGATATCCACGTCCGACAGGGAATTCAGGCCACGATAGAAAACCCGCGCTGTGGCGAGCTTGAACGCACTTTCGCCTTCGCGGTCCGTGCGCTGGCCATAGACGACGTCATAGCCGTCCCGCCACAGCTTCACCATGTCGGCAATCAATTCTGGCGGGTCTTGCAAGTCTGCATCAATGATGACCACACAATCGCCTTTGGCAATGTCTAGACCCGCCGTTACCGCAGGCTGATGGCCAAAATTGCGCGATAACATCACGATGCGCACATGCGGGTCATTAGCCGCAAGCGCTGTCAATTTCGTTGCCGTCAGATCACGGCTACCATCGTCAACATAAATAATCTCATAGTCCAAGCGTTCTGAGCTAACCAAAGAGTCGAGCACGGTTTTTAGTCGCGCATGAGAAAGACCAATAACGGCCTCCTCATTAAAGCAAGGAACAACAACGCTGATCCGCGCAGACCCGTCACGGGTCAAACGAACAACAGGATTTGGCGACGAATCTGAATTGGGCATGGGTGTGATTCATAGCGACTCCCCGCTTTAAGCACAAACCATTCAACACTTGCGCGCTGATGGGCGCTTGCTAGTGTGTTCGCTACATCAATTTGAAAAAGACTCGGGGAAACACCATGGCCTATCAACCATTCAACTTAACTGGACATGTCGCTTTGGTAACAGGTGGCAATCGCGGCATTGGCCTGGGGATGGCGGAAGCCCTTGCCGCCTGTGGGGCCGATATCGCCATTTGGGGGCGCAAAGCCGCCGCCAACCAAGAAGCGGTAGCAAAGCTGTCGGCCTATGGCGTCAAGGCGAAGGCTTGGGAAGTCGATGTTGCGCACGAAGACCAAGTCGTTGCCGCCATGGCCGATACGGTGACGCAAATGGGCCGCATCGACACTGTCTTTGCCAATGCCGGCGTTGGCTATGGTGCGCCGAGCTTTGTCGACATGAGCACGGAGACTTACCGGAAAACCTTAGCGGTCAATCTCGACGGCGTCTTCTTCACCCTGCGCGAGGCCTGCCGCCATATGGTAGAGCGCGCCAAGGCAGGCGACCCCGGTGGATCTCTGGTGGGTGTTGCTTCGCTGGCTGCCATTGAAGGTGCTGCCCGTAACGAGGCCTATGCCGCGACCAAAGGCGGGGTCATCTCTATGATTAAGTCGATTGCGGTTGAGCATGCGCGCTATGGCGTGCGCGCCAATGCCATCCTGCCAGGCTGGATCGCCACCGATATGACTGAAATGGCGCAGAACTCCCCCGCCTTTGCCGAGAAAGTGATCCCACGCGTACCCGCCCGCCGCTGGGGCACACCGGATGATTTCGGTGGCATTGCCGTGTATCTCGCCAGCCAAGCCTCGGCCTATCATTCCGGTGATACGCTGGTAATCGACGGCGGCTATTCGATTTTCTAAGTGGAAGCTAATTTCCCCTGCAAACTGGGGAGCATATCGATAATTATTGTCCTCCCCCGTTTCACGGGGGAGGGGGACCCTGCGCAGCAGGGTGGAGGGGGCAAATCCCCCCTCAGTCAGCTACGCTGACAGCTCCCCCGCAAGCAGGGGAGCACATCGGAAAAGACTGTCCGCCCTAGTTACGGGCTTTGTCGACCATCTTGTTTTTTCCGATCCCACCGGTCGCTATCAGCGACCGGCGTGTTCTTTAAAATTTTGGATCGCCAAGGCCCTAGTTACGGGCTTTGTCGACCATTTTGTTCTTGCCGATCCAGGGCATCATGCCGCGCAGCTGTGCGCCCACGGCTTCGATTTGATGCTCATCGCCCAAGCGACGGGTGGCCTTAAAGAAGGGTGCGCCGGCTTTATTTTCCAGCATCCAGTCGCGGGCAAAGCCACCGTTTTGGATGTGCTCTAGCACGCGCTTCATTTCTGCCTTGGTTTCAGAGGTGATGATGCGCGGGCCGGTGACATATTCGCCATATTCGGCGGTGTTAGAGATCGAGTAATTCATGTTGGCGATGCCGCCTTCATAGATCAGATCCACAATCAGCTTTACTTCGTGCAAGCACTCAAAATAAGCCATCTCAGGCGCATAGCCAGCTTCAACCAAGGTTTCAAAGCCTGCACGGATCAATTCAACCAGCCCGCCGCATAGAACGGCCTGTTCGCCGAACAAATCGGTCTCGCACTCTTCGCGGAAATTGGTTTCAATGATGCCCGAGCGGCCACCGCCGACTGCGGAAGCATAAGCCAAAGCAAAATCAAGCGCTTTGCCACTTTCATTGTGCTGCACAGCCACGAGGCACGGCACGCCACCGCCTTTTTGATATTCGCTGCGCACCGTGTGGCCGGGGCCCTTTGGCGCAACCATCACCACGTCCACGCCCTTTGGCGGCTGGATCAATCCGAAGTGAACCGAGAAACCGTGGGCAAACATCAAGGTTTGACCGGGTTTAATGTAAGGCGCGATTTCAGCGGCATAAAGCTCTGGCTGGACTTCATCTGGCGTCACGATCATCAAAGCGTCAGCCTTTTGAGCAGCTTCTGCGACGGTAACGACTTTCAGGCCTGCAGCTTCTGCCTTGGCTGCCGAAGCCGAGCCTGCCTTCAAAGCGACCCAGACGTTCTTCACGCCAGAATCCTTCATGTTCAACGCATGGGCGTGGCCTTGGCTGCCATAGCCAACAACCGCGACAATCTTGTCCTTGATCAGGCCAAGGTCACAGTCAGCGTCATAGAACACGCGCATTTTTTCTCTCCAGATTGAAATTGTAGCGGCACAAATGTGCAGACTAAGTTGAATTTGCCCCGGGTTAAGAGCGTTTTTTTGCGTTCAGGTCAATCGAAGCCATCAGCTCGAGGGCGCTCGATCTCAGCAAAGCCCTCAGTTCGGGGGGGTGCTTGCGGGTGGACGGGGTGCGGCACTGGGTGGCCTGCGCGGTAATGGCCCAGCGGCGGCGGCAGCCTGTGGACCGGCACGCCCTGCGGCAAGCTCTGTCACAATCAACCAGCCACCGGCTTCGCGCCGCCACACCGTGATATAGCGCCCAAGGCTGAGCTGATTGTCGCCGCGCCGGATCACATAGCGCCCCCAAGACGAACCAGAGCCACCAGCGGCCATGGCGCTCTCCGGGCTCCGGTCCAAGGTCACGTCATTTGGGAAGGTGCTAAAGCGAGCTTGGGCCCCTGCAGCCCCTGCCGGCGACGACCCTGAGGCATCGTGCAAAATCCCTTCACTCGACATCATCGCCTCATAGGCTTTGAGCGGTCCATTGGCGATCAAGCTCTCTGCAAATGCCCGATCAACGGCCAACAATTCTTCACTTTCGTCTAATACATTTGGCGCTGGCGCGGGTTCGCTGGTGATCGCTTGCGCCGCGCGCAGACCGTCCGGGGTAGACGTTTCAGCTGCAGGTAGCGCCAACGGTGGCGTTGGCTGAGTCGACGTATCTGTCTCGGGCGCAGTTATAGCCTTGTCTACTGGGGCAGTCGGGGAGATCCATTCTGCTTTCGCGGGACTTTTTGCTTGAGCCGGGGCATTAGCCTGGGTGGTTGGCTCTGTAATGGACTGCGCAATCGCGCTCGCCGATGGCAAGAAATACGCAAGGACTAAGGATCCCATCAGGACAGCCAGTAAACGTCTCATACGCCCCCTCCGCTAATTCGCTTTGTTGGGCGCGACTGGCACAAAGCTAGCCTCAGGCGAGACCAGCCCGCCTGTCGGCAAGGCACCTGGTTGCAAGCCAAGTTTCTTGGCAAATATCGCCAAAAGCGGACGGACCCTTTCATCATCATAGCGGGTGGAGATGCAGCGCTCCCGATTGGGCGCACGGACCTCGATCACAGCGGTAGCTTGGCCGGCGCGGGCAAGGGTCTCGATGGTGCGCTTGAGTTCACCCCAAATTTTGGCGTCTTCAAAGGCATAAACAAAGGTTGCGGCATCGGTCACGTCTAAACTCCCACTGACGCGGCTAATGGCTTTGCCATCCCAGCGCACCATGGCGTAACGCCCGGGCTCGGATTCTGGCGTGGAAAAAGTGATGCTGATGCTTTCTTGACTTGCCGGACGCAAGACGGATACGCGGTAAGCGGCCTTATCCCCAGCAGCTTTGGCAAAGGGCGTATCAATGCCCATGACCTTCAAGATCGCGGGGTCGGCCAACTCGCCATTCACAGGGCTGTCGCACAGACGCATGCGGGGGTCGCCATCAACGCCCAGAAACAAGGCCTTTTGTTCGGGCTCCGCTTTACCCACCAAATAGATGGTCAAGCCTAAGACCGCGGCAATGGCGAGCATCATCAAATATCGAAAAGAGCTTTTCATCCACCTATCCAAACCTGAACTTTGGGCCAAAACAAGGCCGATTGCCGAACTGAACTGACCGTCGGCGTTACCGTCTAGATCACGTCTTTGCCGCGCCGGATGGTGGCCACCCCAGTACGCGAGACCTCAACCAGACCAAGCGGGCGCATCAAATCAATGAAATCATCAAGCTTTTTGGAAGACCCAGTCAATTCAAAGGTGAAATGGTCCAAGCCCGCATCCATGATCCGGCACTTAAACGCATCGGCCAGACGCATGGCCTCGACCCGAACATCGCCCGTGCCCGCCACTTTGATCAGCGCCAACTCACGCGCGACGGCATCGCTGTCACCATAAAAGTCAATGACACGCTTAACTGGCACCAAACGGCCCAATTGCGCGCGAATCTGGGTCAAGACGCTGGGCGTGCCCGAAGTCACGATGGTGATGCGCGACGTATGCGCCTCATGATCGGTTTCGGCGACCGTCAAGCTTTCGATGTTATAGCCACGCGCGGAAAACAGCCCAACAACGCGGGCCAGAACGCCAGGTTCATTGGTGACGATCACGGCCAAAGTGGTGCGAATGATCGGGCTTTCGCCTTCAGGAATAAAATATGCGGAACCGGGCTGGGTCATGGGTGGGATACCGGAATGGGGGTTTGAAGGGCTTGGGCTGCCTTGATAAAGGCTTGATCGAAAGTAGCAAGCCGTTCACAGCTAAGCGCTGCCGCAAGATGGATCGCATCCGCAAAATCAAAGCCTTTTTTGTACCAATCAAGGGCCTGCAGGATCAAAGGCTCATCTTCGAGCACGATCTGCTCCGACTGGGTTAAAGCCTCTAAAGCCAAGCCAATGTCGGGGGGGCCAAAGCGATAGGATTTCGCAAGAACCCAAACGATTTCTTGCACCACGCTGCGCGCTACAAAGCAGATATTGTTTGATAACAGTCGTGTGGCGTGTTCCGCTTGGCTAGGGTCATCGAGAACGATCGCGCGGATCAGGACGTTTGTGTCGACACTGATCATGGTTTTGCGCGCGAAAATCGATCCGCAGCTGCATCTTCTATAGCTTGGTTCATCTCCTCAACCGTAACCATCGGCCCGCTATAGCGCGGCTGTAATAGGCCAATCAGTGCCGCTATGGGTTGCTTTTTTCGCGCAGGCAAAGCCTTCAACAACACCCCTTCTGGATGGTCGACCACTTCAACCTGCACGCCGACATCAAAGCCTTTGGCATGACGCAAGGCCTTTGGAATGACGACTTGCCCCTTCGTCGAGAATGTTGTCACAACCATCGCGGAGTCCCTTCATTGAAAGGTAAGACTAGCGTAAGACGAAGATAGCGTCCAGCTCAATCTGGTGGAGCGTGGCCGTGAGCTTGGGGTTAATGGCGTCAAGAATTGCCCGCGCCGTTCACAGCGAAGTCGGCTCTTTTAGCAGACGGTCCAGCAAGATACCCACATTCCTCAAAGTCGCAGCCGGCACACGGTCCAGCACGCGAAACCCACGTGCGGTTTGGTCGAGCGATTTGATCTGATCGACCAATAGATACCCCTCAATCCGTCCACCTTTCGGCAAAGGCAATTTGAACGGCCACGGGCTGGGGTTCGAGGTGATCGGCACCACAATCGCCGTTGAACTGACCTCGTGATAGGCATGAGGTGTCAGCACCAAAGCTGGACGAAAACCCGCCTGCTCTCGCCCTTGGCTACCTTTGAGATCGACCATGACGATGTCGCCGCGATCAAGCATGCTTGGCGCTTTGTACGTGGGTGTTCCACGCTGAAATCAGGTCATCTGCCGCCATGTCGAGCACATTGTCTGGCGCAATCCAGCCATCTTCAACGGCCTCGTTCCCCTGCGCCTCTCCCAAGTCAGCAATCTTGGGCGCAGACAGGGTTCGCGCGTGAGCAATCAACCCGTCCAGCGACGGAATCACTTCTTCCGGTACAACATGGCCCACCAATTGGCCATTCTCATTGGCAAACCGAATCTTGGACCCGGGCTTGATGCCAAACACATCCCGTAAGGCCTTAGGTATCACCACTTGGCCCTTGGTGGAGACGAGACCATCGCTCATTGGCTGCTTCCTTTGGTTGGAGTAGGTAATACTAAAGTAAAGCTTAAGCGGTTTCACGGGGGATTTTGGGGGGCCAATGCAAGGGAGATTGGTTCCCTTTGAAATGACATGAGATAAACATTTTTTGCGCATTTATCGACAAAGCTGCGAGCTTTCATTACTCTGTCCCGATGCATTATTATCACGGCGTCGTCCAAAAGGACGCGGATAGCGCCTTTGGCGTCTCTTTTCCAGATTTAGAGGGCTGCTTCTCCGCTGCAGATGATCTGGAAAGCGTTGTGCGCGAAGCCACTGACGCCGTGTCACTCTATCTCGAAGGAAATGACCGCGTCATCGAGCCATCCAGCATCGAGACGATCCGCGATTTGGCGAAAGAAGATTTGGCAAATGGTGCCTTCCTCCTGATTTTGGTGCCCCATATCGCCGCCAGCAACACGCCCACCCGCATCAACATCTCGCTCGATTCCGGCATCCTCGCCGCCATCGACACCGCCGCCTCTGCCCGCAAACTAACCCGCAGTGCGTTTCTGGCGCAGGCGGCGCGGAATGAGATTGTGGGGCGGTAACGCGCCTTCTTGGAGGACTCGTTTGGGACCGGCTTTGGTGACCATTATGGTCACGCAAAACCTTGTTTCGATTATTTTTTACCTGTTCAACCGCGTCAAGGGACGCTTCGCTCTCTGCCCTTGACCCGCTTGAAATGGCGGCCATACCGTCGGGGTTCTGGGTCTGATTGCGGCAGTCAAGGCCAGAGAGCGAAGTGTGCCTTGAAGGATGCGATCAGACAAACTCACACTTGTTCAGCGCTTTGCGTGCAGCAGGGTCTGCACCAAAGCGCGTCTAGGTCTTTCTGGTAGAACAGGCTCCTCGCCCCCCCCTACACCAACTGCCGCCCCTTTTCATCAATCGCGGTCCCCAAGTCCTGACCATCGTCACCCAACAGCATCTCATTATGCGCCGCACCCGATGGGATCATGGGGAAGCAGTTTTCGTCCTTGGTGACGCGGCAGTCAAAGATCACGGGGCCATCATAGTCGATCATGTCTTGGATGGCTGCGTCCAACAAAGTCGGATCGGAACAACGGATGCCCTTGGCACCGAAGGCTTCGGCTAGTTTCACAAAGTCGGGCAAGGAGTGGGAATAGCTTTGGGAATAGCGCTCGCCATGTAGCAATTGTTGCCACTGGCGCACCATGCCCATCCATTCATTATTCAGGATGAAGATTTTGACGGGCAAGCCATATTGCACCGCACAGCTCATTTCCTGGATGCACATTTGGATGCTGGCTTCGCCGGCGATGTCGATCACCAAGCCGTCCTTATGCGCCATTTGCACCCCAATCGCAGCAGGCAGGCCATAGCCCATAGTGCCGAGGCCGCCAGAGGTCATCCAGCGGTTAGGCTCTTCAAAGCGATAGAATTGCGCCGCCCACATCTGATGCTGGCCCACTTCGGTGGTGATGAAGGTCTTGCGGTCTTTGGTGAGTTCATAGAGGCGCTCAACCGCATATTGGGGCTTAATCACCTCCCCACTTTGGCGATAAGCAAAGCCCTTGCGCGCCCGCCACGTCTCAATCTGAGCGTTCCAAGCGGCAATGTCCGCACGCTTTCCGACACGAGCTTGCCACTGCGCCAATAGGGCGGCAATCGCTTTGCCGGCATCTGCCACAATGCCAATATCCACCCGCACATTCTTATTGATGCTGGAGGGATCAATATCGACATGGATCTTTTTGGAGTTGGGCGAGAAAGCGTCCAAGCGGCCGGTGACGCGGTCATCAAAGCGCGCGCCCAAGCAGATCATCACGTCGCAATCATGCATCGCCATGTTGGCTTCATAGGCACCATGCATGCCCAACATGCCCAGCCATTGCGGGTCACTGGCAGGGAAGCTGCCGAGGCCCATCAGAGTTGAAGTCACGGGGAAGCCGGTCGCCGCTGCCAATTGGCGCAGCAGTTTGGACGCCTCTGGCCCGGCATTGATCACACCACCACCTGTATAGAAGATTGGCTTTTTGGCGCTCGCCATCAGCTCAACCGCTTTTTCAATTGCCACAAGGTCTGGGTTCGTGGGCGGGCGGTAATTGGGCGACAAGTCGTTGGGCTTGCCGCGATAAATCGTCTTCTTGAACTGAACGTCCTTCGGAATATCGATCAGGACCGGGCCCGGACGGCCCGTGGTGGCCACTTGAAACGCCTCGTGCACGATCCGCTCAAGATCATTGACATCCTTTACCAGATAATTGTGCTTGGTGGCAGAACGCGTGATGCCCGTGGTGTCACACTCTTGAAACGCATCTGACCCGATTAAATGCGAGGGCACTTGGCCCGTTATGCAGACCAAAGGAATAGAATCCATCAAGGCATCAACCAGCGCCGTCACGGCATTGGTCGCCCCGGGTCCTGAAGTCACCAGCAAAACACCACATTTGCCGGTTGAGCGTGCATAGCCTTCAGCCGCATGACCTGCCCCTTGTTCATGGCGCACGAGAACATGGTGGATCTGCTCTTGCTGGTAGAGCGCGTCATAAATTGGCAAGACGGCCCCACCGGGATAGCCAAAAATCGTCTCCACGCCTTGCTCTTGCATGGCCCGCACCAAAATCTCGGCACCCGTCATTTCAATAGGTTCGGCTTGCGTCATGGTGCTGGTGTCAATCTCTGTGTCGTACATCGGGGTAGGCTTCCAAGTTTTGCGTGCTTATGGCGGTTTTTTGGGCATGAAAAAAGGGGCTAGTTGAGCCCCTTGTGTTACATCGCCGCGATTTGGTGAGAGGACTATCCCTCACCAAGCCGCGGCATTCTTACGAGTACAAGTGCGACGTTGCGCATGATGGGTTTCCTCAAACTTATGTCAAAGGCATAAACATGCGCCATGCTGAGGTCAAGCGAAATTTCTTAGAATTATTTTCTGTGTGTTGATGGTTTATTGGAATTTAAATTTAATCACAGAAGAAACTCACACAAAAACGTGTTTTGCCCACTTCAGTTGTTTGCAAGTGGGCAAGTTTGGTTAAGCTGGAGGTCAAATCAAAGTGCTTGAATCAAAAAAGCACAAACAAAATGAAACGGGGAGATGTCATGTCAGATCAACGCGAAACCTTGGGCGCGTGGGCCCCAAAATCCGATCGCCCAACGACAGAAGGTGCCCCTGCCCCTTTAAGCGCTGCTTACGTGCGTTATGCGCTTTGGATGTTGTTGATCATTTACACGCTCAACTTTCTCGACCGTGGTATTATCAACATTCTTGCCGGCCCGATCAAAAAAGACCTTGGTATCAGCGATAGCGCTCTAGGCCTTTTAATGGGCATTGGCTTTGCCTTTTTTTATACCATCCTAGGCCTGCCAATCGCCCGCTTTGCCGAACGCGCCAACCGCGCCAAAATTATCTCTGTCTCGGTGGTGATCTGGAGTGCCTTTACCGCTTTGTCTGGCGCGGCTCAGAACTATTGGCATTTGTTGCTGGCGCGCGTCGGTGTTGGCGTAGGTGAGGCTGGTTGCACACCGCCAGCTCACTCCCTCATCTCTGACTACGTACCAGCCGAAAAGCGCGCATCAGCGATTGCCTTTTATTCCTTGGGCGTGCCGATCGGCAGCGCGCTAGGATTGATCATCGGGGCAACGATTGCTGACGCCTTCGGCTGGCGGTGGGCATTCGCAATCGTCGGACTGCCCGGCGTAGCAATCGGCGCTTTAGCGTATTTTACCTTAAAGGAGCCACGCAAACTTGGTCTCGTCCCGCAGCCTAAAGCCGGGTCTGGTCCAACGCTTTTGGCGACGGCTAAAGAACTGACTAACCGGAAGTCCTATTGGTACGTGGTCGGTGCCGCGACCATGATCTCCTTCCTCAGCTATGGGAAGAGCGCCTTCATCCCGGTCATGTTAGCGCGGGTCCACGGCCTGTCACTGACAGAAATTGGCACACTACTGGCTCTCAGCGGCATCGTGGCCGGGGTTTTGGGCACTATGATTGGCGGCTTTATCGCAGATCGGGCAGCCAAGACGGATGTGCGTGCTTACATGACCATTCCGATGGTTGCCTTTATTCTGTCAGTCCCCTTCTTCTTGTTTGGCATGTTTGCTGACAATGCTTACTTCGCCATCGCCTTCTTGACGCTTCCCGCCCTCTTGAACTCGATCTGGTACGGGCCGGTTTATGCGTCCATTCAAGGTCTCGTCGGCCCACAAAGCCGGGCGACTGCGGTGGCGCTGATGCTGTTTGTGCTGAACATGGTCGGCCTCGGTCTTGGCCCCTTCACGGTAGGTCTGGTGTCCGACATCCTGACCCATCAGCACTTTGCTGCTAACGCGCCTGCAGGGCTGGAGTTTGCTTCCTATTGCGCCAAGAAAGCAGTCACCGCTGGCGAAGCGATTTGCACGGTGGCTCAAGCGGAGGGTCTACGCCTATCACTTGCTTGGCACAGTGTGCTCGGCGTCTTGGTGGTCGCGTTCTTTTTACTTGCACGCCAAACGCTGAAGCAGGACATGGCAGAAGTCAAAGCGATGAGTGCCAACTAAACCCAACCTTTAGCCATGCAAATAAATCGCGCCATGGCATTGCTTTTTTCCACGTCGGCCCGATGGTAGGCCGATAAGAAAGGCGGGCTTAGACCTGCCTAAAAGGGGAACGACCGGATGGACAAACAGTCAGACACGATAATCGGCGCTGGAACACCAGCACAGCCTCAAGCCCTTAGCCCGGCCTATGTGCGCTATGCTCTTTGGGTGTTGTTGATCATCTATACGCTCAACTTCGTCGACCGCCAGATTGTGGCGATCTTGGCAGGGCCGATTAAGAAAGATCTTGGCATTTCAGATGGCCAATTGGGCATGTTGATCGGTTTGGCTTTTGCCTTCTTTTATACCATTCTGGGCATCCCCATTGCGCGCTACGCGGAGCGTGGAAATCGCCCTGGCATTATCGCCACAGCGGTGATCGTGTGGAGTGGCTTTACAGCGTTGTGCGGCTTAGCTCAAAACTTTACCCAATTGCTGCTTGCCCGCATTGGTGTAGGTGTTGGGGAAGCGGGTTGTACGCCCCCTGCCCACTCGCTGATCTCTGACTATGTGCCTGCGGAAAAGCGCGCTTCTGCCATCGCTTTTTATTCGCTCGGCGTCCCAGTTGGCACAGCAATGGGCTATATTGTTGGGGCGTGGATCGCCCAGCATTATGGTTGGCGGGTTGCCTTCTTTGCCGTGGGTATCCCTGGGATCATCATTGGTGTGATTGCCTTACTCACACTCAAAGAACCGCGTAAATTGGGATTGGTGAAACTCGGTGCCGCTGGTTCGGCACCAAGCCTCACTCAAACCGCTCGTGAATTAACGGCTCGCAAATCCTACTGGTATGCAGTAGGGGCGGCGACGACAATCTCCTTCCTTGGCTACGGTCATGCTGCATTTTTGCCAATTTTCTTCGCGCGTGTGCACGGTATGCCACTGGGGGATATCGGTACGGCGATGGCTCTCATGACCTTTTTTGCAGGGGTAGCCGGGACCATGATTGGGGGATTTGTCGCCGATCGGGCTGCGAAAAGTGATACACGAGCCTATATGATGGTGCCCATGCTGGCTTTCATCGTCGGGATTCCGTTCTTCTGGGCAGGTATGTTCATCGAAGGCACTCTGGCCTGTATCTTCTTACTGGCGATCCCAACCTTGATGAACTCGGTCTGGTACGGCCCGGTCTATGCAGCGGTGCAAAGCTTGGTCCGTCCGCAAAGCCGGGCGACCGCGGTGGCTTTAATGCTGTTCGTCGTCAATATGATTGGGCTTGGCGCTGGTCCTACTGCGGTTGGCTTCCTGTCTGACATGTTCGCCAGCCAGCACTTTGCCAGCATTGGCCCAGCTGGGGCTGAGTTTGCCAGTTTCTGCGCCAAGGGTGCTGCCACTGCAGGGGATGCCATGTGTGGCGCGGCACAAGCTGAAGGGATCCGCTGGTCGCTGTTATCGTCCAGCTCGGTCGGTCTTTTGGTGATCTTGTTCTTCGCGCTGGCTCGCAACACAATCCGCGAAGACTTGCTTGCGACGGCAGACGCCACTGCAAAAGATCAAGCCGCAACCGCTTCATAGGCCCAAGCGCGGCTTTCCGCGCTTGACCTCACAGCCAACAGCTACAAAACAGGGCCGCCGGTGGGACTCACCAGCGGCCCTTTGCTTGATGACGGAACGCCACCATGATCCCCCGCTATGCCCGCCCCGAAATGATCGCCATCTGGGACGCTCAAACCCGTTTCAAAATCTGGTTTGAGATTGAAGCCCATGCCGCCGATGCGCTGGCAGATCTTGGCGTCATTCCCAAGGAAGCGGCAAAGACCATTTGGGACAAGGCTGGCAACGCGGTGTTTGACGTGGCTCGCATTGATGCGATTGAGGCCGAGACCAAGCATGACGTTATTGCCTTCTTGACACATTTGGCTGAGATCGTCGGCCCTGACGCCCGCTTCGTCCACCAAGGTATGACCAGCTCTGACGTGCTCGACACCTGCCTAGCCGTGCAATTGGCTCGGGCGAGTGACTTGTTGATTGCTGGCGTCGACCGGGTGCTGACAGCGATTGAGACCCGGGCGAAAGAGCATAAGCACAGTGTTCGCATCGGCCGCAGCCACGGCATCCATGCAGAGCCCACCACATTCGGCGTGACCTTGGCTGGCTTCCATGCCGAGTTTCAGCGCGCCAAGGCCCGCCTGATTGCCGCCAAAGCCGAAATCGCCACCTGTGCCATCTCTGGCGCGGTGGGTACCTTTGCCCAGATCGACCCGCGCGTCGAAGCCCATGTTGCGGCAAAAATGGACCTAGCGATTGAGCCCGTCTCGACCCAAGTCATACCGCGCGACCGCCACGCCGCCTTCTTCTGCGCGCTCGCAGTTGTCGCTTCTTCGATTGAGCGCCTCGCCACCGAAATCCGCCACATGCAGCGCACCGAAGTGCTGGAGGCTGAAGAGTTCTTCTCGCCCGGGCAAAAGGGCTCGTCGGCCATGCCGCATAAGCGCAACCCAGTTCTGACCGAGAATTTGACCGGCCTTGCCCGCCTCGTCCGCTCCGCCGCTGTCCCTGCGCTGGAAAATGTCGCGCTGTGGCATGAGCGCGATATCTCACATTCCAGTGTCGAGCGCGGCATTGGCCCAGACGCCACCATCCACCTCGACTTCGCACTGCACCGCCTCGCAGGCGTGATGGAAAAGCTGTTGATCTATCCAGAGCGGATGAAGGCCAACCTCGACCTGTTGGGCGGGCTACATAACTCCCAACGCGTTCTCTTGGCCCTCACCCAAGCTGGGGCGAGCCGAGAAGATTCCTATAAGATGGTGCAAACCAATGCGATGGCCGTATGGTCCATGCCAAGCCCACGCCCCGCAACCGCGTTGTTGGACCGCCTGCTTGCAGACAGCCAAGTGACAAGCCTGTTGTCGGTTGACCATATCCAAAGTCTGTTTGACGACAGCCACCACTTCGCACAAGTTGACACGATTTTTGCGCGCGTGTTTGGCTAGCCCTTAGGCTCCGCTTCAGCCTCATCGCTTTTCAGCAAGAAATGACCGTGTAGGGCCGCGATAGGGTCTGCGCGGTCAAACTGCCAAGCTTCAACCCGCACATTGGCAATGCGCCGCCCCAGCTTGGTTACATGAGCGCGGGCATAGGTATCCACTGGCCTGCCTGAACGTAAGTAATCAATAGATATATCAATGACCTTCGGAATTTTCTTGCCACCTTGTGCTAAGAAAATTTGCGCCACAGCCGTGAGTTCCATCAAAGCGCCGACGACGCCACCATGTAGCGCGGGTAGCATTGGATTGCCAATCAAGCTGTCCTTGAATGGCAGGATCGCTGTCAACTCATCGCCCTTGAGCTCTAATTGTACACCTAAGAACTTTGCATAAGGCACGGCCTCAAACATGGCGCTAAGTTCGTTTAGATCGACGTGCGTCGGTGTCGCGGGTGCACCACTCATTTCGGTGGCCTCCGGTTCTTTCCCATGCGGCCAGAGGCACCCATCATAAAGGCTGCTTGGGCGGCTGCGACAGGATCGGTCTCATCGTCGCCATCAAAGGCAAAGGCCCGCACGAAGGCGACCGTCTTGGTCATGCGATAGCAATGGGCCTCCGCACGAATGGTCGCGCGTTTCTTGGCCGGGCGCATATAGTCGATCCGAAGATCAAGGGTGGCTGTGGACATAGGCTCGCTCAGCGCCGCAAAGGCCGCCACGCCGCACGTGTTGTCTAACAGGGTCGTAACCACGCCCGAAGCGATTACGCCCGTTTCAGGATCGCCCACCAAATCCTCGCGCCAATCCACTTCGACCACAGCGCGGGCTTCGGTGATGGAAATAACGCGCATACCCAGAGCGCGGGCCTGTGGCGTGCCTTGAATCATCATGGCACCGGCTGTCGCCATTTTTTGCCAAAGAGGTGTCTCGTCATTCATGCGGCTACCTTAATGAGATGCGTAGGTTTTGGAAACGTGGCAAGACAGGGCCATTGCCCACCTAATGGAGTGACAGTGATGATTGCCAACAGCCAACCCCTGTCAGAACGCATGGCATTATTCCTGCGCCTTGGCGTCGGTCTGGTCATCGGATTGATCGTCGCGTTTCTAATTGGGGACGACAACAAGATACTTGCGGAATCCATCTTGCCGGAAGACTGGCGGGAAATCTTGGCGCAGACCCTAACACTGGTGGCGTTTATCCTCTGGGCAGGGGCAGTCGTTATGCGACGAGTTAGCCTTGCCATCTGGTCGGCATTAGCCGGAGCTGTACTTTGCTTCATCCTTTGGCATGTGCGGATTTATTCAGGCGACGCCAGTTCCAGTGAATTGCAATACATTCTTATCCTGTTGGCACTCACTTTCATCGGCAATGAATTGGTGTCGAGCGCCGATCAAGCTGGCAAACCGTTTGCAACCTACGAACTCTATTTCGATGAAGCTTGGAAACGTGGGGTCCAATTGGTCCTCGCCATTGGCTTTACATTGTTGTTTTGGGGCATTTTGCAATTGGGGGCGGCCCTATTGGGCTTTATTGGCTTCAAATGGCTCACCGACTTATTGCGGAATGAGTATTTTGCCCTGCCCATCACAGGCCTTGCCTTCGCGAGTGCGGTGCATCTTGGCGATATTCAGCCCAAGCTTCTAGCCAATGTAAGAGGCCTCGCTTTAGGGGTTCTGGCGTGGCTTTTGCCTGTTATCACTCTGATCGGAGCGATTTTTGCGGTCAGCTTAGCCTTTAGTGGTTTGCAACCCTTGTGGGATACCAAAGCCGCGACAGCCACGCTTCTGGGTGCGTGCATCGGCTTTGTGCTGTTGATCAATGCGGCCTTTCAGCAAGGTGAACAGGATCGCAAGGTTCATGTCGTCTTGAAATGGTGCGTCTGGCTGGCAGCGTTTCTGTTACTGGTTTTTGCCGTTCTTGCGGCGTGGAGCCTTGGCCTGCGGATCAACCAATACGGCCTCACGATTGATCGCACCTTGGCGGGCATGGTGGTGGTGATCGCGTTGGCTTATGGCATTGGCTATAGCGTCGCGATTTTCTGGCGCGGGCCGTGGATGGAGAAACTAAAGCCCCTCAATATTGGATTGGCCGTGTTTAAGTGCGTGGTCTTCATCGCCATCTTGACGCCCGTCGCCTCGCCTGCGCGACTGAGCGTCGACAATCAAGTGGCGCGTCTCACCTCAGGCAAGATCAAGCCAGAGCGCTTTGACTGGTTTGTGCTAAGTGCTAATATCGGCACCTACGGCAAGTCAGCACTCGATAAGCTTGTGGCCTCATCCGATCCATCCATCGCTAGCTGGGCCAAACGCGCCAGCGAGGGCAAGCTGGAACGCCGCCGCTATTACGATGAACCGGGTTTTGAGGCAGAAGAGGCCAAACCAGCCGATCTTTCGCGCCTGAAAGTTGTTAGCCCCAAGGGCGCGAAACTGCCAGCCAGTTTCCTAGCCAAAGACTTCACCACTTTGCCGGGCTATGTCGTTCCGCGCTGCCTCATGTATGAGCCAATGCGCGAAATCGACCGATGCACCGTCGCACTTTTGAACGTGGAACGCGAACAGGGCGACGAGGTTTTGGTACTGTCGCGCGACGAAGGTGTTTCGGTGTTCAAACAGACGCGCAATGGCTGGGTTGGCTTGGTCCAGTCCGTCCGCCTTTATGACGAATCCTCACACGAGGCGTTCAAGCGTGGCGATGTTAAAGCCGCCGAACCGGAGCTGCGCGACCTCGTACTGGGCGGGAAACGGGTGCACCTCACGCCACTTGCACCTGAGGCAGCCGCTGCTGCGGCTGAGGACACGTCACCCCCTTCAAAACGCTGATCGATCCAGCTAAGCCGTCACCAACATCACCTGAGAGGCACCCCATGAGCACGCGCACCGAAACCGATACATTTGGACCCATCGAAGTCGCTTCTGACCGCTATTGGGGTGCGCAGGCCGAACGCTCGCTCGGCAATTTCAAGATCGGTTGGGAAAAGCAACCTTTGTCGATTGTCAAAGCGCTCGGCATCGTCAAACAGGCTGCCGCGCTCGCCAATATGAAGCTTGGCAAGATGGATAAGGACCTCGGCGAGGTCATTATCAAAGCCGCGCAAGAAGTCATTGATGGTAAGCTGAACGACCACTTCCCGCTGGTCGTTTGGCAAACAGGCTCTGGCACTCAGTCCAACATGAATGCCAATGAAGTCATCTCCAATCGCGCGATTGAGATGTTGGGCGGCGAGATGGGCTCGAAAAAGCCCGTCCATCCTAATGACCATGTCAACATGAGCCAAAGCTCAAACGACACCTTCCCGACCGCCATGCATATTGCCTGCGCGGTGGAAGTTACCCAACATTTGCTGCCTGCTTTGACGCATTTGCATGCGGCCTTGGACGCCAAAGCCAAGGCTTGGGCCGACATTATCAAGATTGGCCGCACCCATACCCAAGATGCGACGCCAGTCACCTTGGGCCAAGAATTTTCAGGCTATGCCAAGCAAATTGAGAATGGCATCGCCCGCATTCGCCAAACACTGCCTGCCTTGATGGAACTGGCCCAAGGCGGCACCGCCGTGGGTACGGGCCTTGCCTCGCCCGTCGGCTTTGCGGACGCCGTGGCGGCAGAAATTGCGGGCCTAACCGGCCTGCCCTTTACCAGCGCCCCCAATAAATTTGAGGCCTTGGCCGCCCATGACGCCATGGTCTTCACCCATGGTGCCATAACGACGGTAGCGATGAGCTGCTTTAAAATCGCCAATGATATCCGCTTCTTAGGCTCTGGCCCACGTGCGGGCTTAGGTGAATTGGCTTTGCCAGAGAATGAGCCCGGCAGCTCCATCATGCCAGGCAAGGTCAACCCGACCCAATGTGAAGCTTTGACCCAAGTTTGCGCTCATATTCTGGGCAATAATGCCGCCATCGCCTTTGCGGGTAGCCAAGGCCATTTCGAACTCAATGTGTTCAACCCGATGATGGCCTATAATTTCCTACAATCCGTCCAGCTTTTAGGTGATGCCGCCGTCAGCTTCACCGACAATTGCGTTGTTGGGATTGAACCCCGCCTCGACAATATCGCCCAGGGTCTCGCCAATTCCTTGATGCTGGTGACGCCGTTGAAGGAAAAATACGGCTATGATCTGGCCGCCAAAGTCGCCAAGACTGCCCACAAAAACGGAACCACCTTGCGCGAGGAAGCCATCGTGCTGGGCATCAGCGGCGAAGACTTCGACGCCATCGTGCGACCTGAATTGATGATCGCGCCGGGGTGAGGCCTGTCGAAATCGACTGCCCTAAACCCAAGCCTCCACCAATTCCTTCAAGATATCCAAGGGCACAAAGCCGCTGCTCAGCACGATGTCGTGGAACTTCTTGATGTCATAGCGGCTGCCAAGGCGGCGCTGGGCGTCGGCGCGTAGGCGTAAGATTTCCATCTGACCAATCATATAGGCCGTGGCTTGGCCCGGCATAACGATGTAGCGATTGATGTCGCGGGTTGCGCTTTCAAGATCGCCCGGCTGATTGGCGAGGATATAGGCAATCGCCTGCTCCTTCGGCCAGCGCTTAGCGTGAAGGCCTGTGTCGACCACCAAACGAATGGCGCGGCGCAACTCCAGCACTTGGCGGCCAAAGTCTGAATAAGGGTCTTGGTAGAAGCCCATATCCTTGCCCAAACGCTCGGTATAAAGGCCCCAACCTTCTGAATAGGCGGTAAAGCCCGAGAATTTGCGGAAACGGGGAATGCCCTGCAATTCCTGCGCAATCGCGATCTGCATATGATGGCCCGGCAGGCCTTCATGATAGGCCAAGGCTTCCATCTGATAAGTCGGGATGGCCTTCACATTGAAGGTGTTCACATAATAATAGCCCGGGCGCTTACCGTCCGCTGATGGACGTGAGTAGAAAGCCAAGCCAGCTGAGGCCTCGCGGAAGGCCTCAACCGCCCGGACTTCCAAAGGCGCTTTAGGCATTACGCTAAACCACGCTGTCGGCAGACGCTCCCGCATGGTGTCGATCAAAGCAGTGGCCTTGGCTACATAGGACGCCTTGCCCTCTGGCGTATCGGCAACAAAGAAGCGGGGATCAGTTTCCATGAAGTCGAAGAATGCGTCGCGC
Organism: Maricaulis salignorans; assembly: GCA_945891505.1. Lineage (GTDB taxonomy): Bacteria > Pseudomonadota > Alphaproteobacteria > Caulobacterales > Aquidulcibacteraceae > Aquidulcibacter > Aquidulcibacter miladensis. Next base: position 93,777 of record CAMDDL010000002.1, read on the forward strand.
GTGCCGGTGAAGCCGACCTTGCGCATGATGGTCTCCATCTCGCCATGGATGCGCGCAACAGCGTCTAAGCCCAATTGGTGGATCTCGTTTGCCGTCAAACGTGTCGTGGTCTGGGTCGCCAAGCGCTCTGCATAATAGGCTTCGCCATCGGGCAGAGCCCACACGCCATCGGTGGTGCGCGCCTTGGCCTGTTGCTTGGTCATTTCCGCGATAATGGCTTCATAGGCGGGCTTGACCTTATCCATCAGCGCGGCGCGGGCTTGCGCTTTTAAGCGGTCCTTGGTGGCGGTATCGAGCGTGGTTTTGTCGATCTTGCCTTTGATATCGCTCCAGAAAACAGAATCCTTGCCCGTCTCGGTAAAGGGTGCCCCGGCCAACAAGTTTTGGCAATTTGAGAGCACAAAGTCATAAAGATGCCGCGGCGGTGTGATGCCCTTTGCTGCGGAGTCAGCAGAGCGCGCCAATAGACCTCCGACCTTTTCTGGCATGGCTTCAAGGCGCGCAATATAGGCTTGCGCATCCTCTAAATTTGCCACCGAATGATTGTTAGCCAAGAAAGTCGGGATGCCGGATTGCGCGCCATTATGCTGATCAAACACATAGGCATGGCCACGATACGGCGCATTGGCTTTGGCATTCTGGGTCAGCTTGTCAAACAAGCGCACGCTTAAGGCGTCGGTCTGGTTCAGCTTCATGGTGGCAGCAAGGGCAGCCACTTCCTGATTGGTTTTGACCTGAAAGGCGAGGTTCTGCGCCGCATAAGCATCAGAATCATCATTCCAGCGGTCCTGCCCGCGCTTATCGCCGAGGCCTGTCGCGCGCTCTGGGTTGCGCACCAAAGTTTGATCGAAATAGCGCTCAAACAAGGCGTTCAAGGGCGCAGAAGCCTCTTGCGCATGAGCAGGCAAAGAAAGGCCCGCAAGGCCCATAGTTGCGGTTCCAGTAGCTAACAGAGTACGGCGCGAGATCATGGTTTGGGCCTTTCTTGGTAACAAAAACTATAGGTCGGAAAGTGCAGCGCGCAAGGCCAATAGGTCCTCAGGCAAGTCGCTTTGAAAGCTCATCCGCTCGCTGGTAGCGGGATGGGTGAAGGCGAGGGTTTCGGCATGGAGGGCTTGGCGCTTCAAGCGGACTTCTTCAGGCAAGGCCGTGTTCAAGGCGCGCGCAGCTTTGGTGTCGCCATAGACCTGATCGCCGATCAACGGCATGCCAACATGGGCCATGTGGACGCGGATTTGATGCGTACGACCGGTCTCGAGCACGCACACCATTTCCGTCGCTGCCGCCCCAGGATTGCCTTGCAGGCCGATGCCAAAGCGCTTGACGATCTCATAATTGGTCGCCGCATTTTTGCCAGCAGAGGCCGTGTCTGCCACTACCGCCATGCGCTTACGATCGCGCGGGTCCCGCGCCAGCCGTGCATCCACCCGACCCGTCTTGGCCCAAGGCGCTTTAGGTTGACCGACGCCAAACGCACGATAGCGGCGCGAAATCGTACGGTCTTGAAATTGCCGACCGAGCGAGGCCAAAGCAAATTCACTCTTACACACCACCATCACCCCAGACGTATCCATGTCCAAGCGGTGCACAATGCCCGGCCTGCCCGTGGCACCGACCACTTTGAGGCTATCGCCTGCGTGCCACAAGACGGCATTGACCAAAGTCCCCGTCCAATTGCCCGGTGCTGGATGGACCGACAGGCCCGCGGGTTTATCCACCACCAACACATGGGCGTCTTCATACAGGATCGAGAGTGGGATGTTCTCAGCCTGCGGTTCGGCTGGTTCTGGCGGCGGCACTTCAATGCGATACTGAGTGCCCGCCTTCACTTTGGCGGAGACATTCATCTCCTTGACGCCGTCGCGGTAAACCCGCGCTGCTTCAATCAAATGCTTGATGCGTGAGCGGGAAAGCGCCGGGAAGGCTTCTGACAAGAACTTGTCCAGCCGCTCTCCTGCCGCCTCTTGCGGCACGACAACTTCTTGTAGGCTGGGCGCAACGTCGGGAGCGTCTAGAGCTTCGACATCGGCAAACTCATCATCTTCCATGCGGGTGATGACTATTCCGCCCGAAAATCAAGCGTTGTCCAAGCCGCAAACCACGCTGTCACGGCATAAACGGCAACATTCTGCCGGACACTGGCCAAGTCTACGTTTTCCAAAATATCATCGGGCGTGTGGTGGATGGCAAAATATTTGCTGGCATCTTGCTGCAAATCCATCACCGGCACACCCAAGGGCCGCAAGGTTGAGATATCCGATTGGCCACGGGCATCATCCGTGCCTCGGGCCACGCCCAATGGCTTCAAGGCCTTTGCAATCGCTTCTTTGACTGGGCCAGTCCCCGCGCCAAAGCCGAAATCAGCCTGATAGACTTTCCCGTCACCGGAGTCAGACTCGGCTGCAAACACATAAGAACCTGCTTGCCCCTTGATCGCTTGAGCATGAGCAGCCGCCCCAATCAGACCGACTTCTTCAGCGCCATACCAAATCATACGGATGGAGCGTTTAGGTGGCCCTGCAATGTCACGCACCAACTTCGCAGCCGCCGTGACAATCCCACAGCCAACGGCGTCATCCAAAGCACCCGTGCCAAGGTCCCAGGAATCCAAATGACAGGCCAGCACGACATAGTCATCAGGACGCTCAGTCCCACGCATTTCGGCGATCACATTGCCAGACTGGGCTTCGGGCTGGACCTTTGTCTGGACTTGCATCCGAACTTGGGTCGGCCCCTTTTCCAAGACGCGCCCCAATTGATTTGCGTCTGCATTGGCGAGGATCAGGACTGGCAGTTTGCCTTGTTGGCCGCGGGCACCTTGGCCGACATGGACTTCCCGTTCAGACGTTCCCGCCGACCGGATGAGACAGCCAATAGCTCCCAGCTCCGCCGCGACAGAAGAACATTCTCGCCGCTTTACCACGGCCTTGCCATAGCCGCCACCATCTTCGGTGACCGGCATGATGTCATCCACAAACGCTATTTTGCCGGTCAAAGATCCGGGCGCTGAGGCACGCAAGGCCGCCATATCAGCAAAACGTACCACCACACCCACAATGCCCTCAGCCGGGGTCGAAGGCGATCCGCCGGTAGCGTGAACTTCAATGCGTTGGGCATGGGGTCCGACAATCGTGGCCGTCTCAATAACCCGCTCCCAAGCGGTCAGCGGGAAGGTCTCAACCCGCGCATTGGTGAAGCCCTCTTGAGTAAGGCGTGCAACCGCCCAATCCCGGGCGCGAGCTTCGGCCTCAGTACCTGCTAACCTTGGCCCAATATCGGTGCTCAGATCACGGGTGATGGCATAGGCGCGGTCGTCTTTCAGAGCCGCCTCGATCAAGGCCTTGGCAGGCGGGGTTGGCACCTTGGTTTGTGCGGTAACCAAGCCCGGCAACCATGCCACGAGACCTGCAAGAACCAAGACCTTTACTCTACCCATCACCTACCCCTTTTGCGTCGCTTCGACCGTCATCGTAGTCATGACCGCTAGAGCGATGCAAGCCCATTTACCCCTTCAGCCTACTTGATCAGGATGGTTTGGCTGTTCTGACCAGATTGAACCACAAAGCGTGTGGCTTCTGGCTTAGGTAGCCCCAAGGTGGCCACAGCATTGTTTGAGAAAGCAAAGGGTTCTTTCGGAATGCCGAAAGGGCCCATGTCCAGTTTTTGATTGCCATTCTCGTCGCGAAACGCGCGCATCGTGCAAACTTGCCCCACGCGTTGATCTGGAAAGCGGATCACAACTTGTGGGCCGCGCACGTCGGCTAGCGCCGGGATGAGCCTGCCCTTATCGCCGGGCTTTTCCGCGCACGTCAGTTGCGCCATCACTTGGCCCGCCTGCTTTTTAAAGCCCGTAAAGACAAATTGGACAGGGGCCAGAGTGCTGGCCGGGGATGCCATCACAAACGGACCCGTTGCGAAGAAAAGCGTGATCGCGGCAACAGGGAAAAGGGGGAACAGATCGCGCATCGAATAGACTCCTTAGCGTAGTTGGGGGAGAAGTTGGGGGAGAAGTTGGGGACTGGGTCGGGAAAGGGATCGGGCTTAATCGACGCCCTTATCCAAATATCAGGGCATAAAAGGTGCGACCTGGAATGAAGGTCATGAGGCCTGCCAAGCAAAGCCCAAAATAGAGGCCGCGCACCGTCTTTAAATGACCTTCCACATCGCCTTGACGGATATACCAGATGGCGCGAGGCAAGCTGTAGAGCGTCCAAACCGACAGAATGTGGATGGGACCAAATTGGCCCAGCATGGGGGCAAAGCTCTTCATAAAGAAACTGGAAAACGCTGTCGTCACCATCGTCACGGCCCAGATCCGGCCCATCATTTTATGGCCCGGTGTTCCCTTCGGTCCAAAAAGCACGATGCCACCCAGAACCAAGGAACTGGTTGCACCACCAATGTGGATGAGCGTGACAAGGGGGAGCTTGGCGAAGACTCCCCAATCTGGCACGCGCGGCACAAAGTTTTGGCTCAAGATATAAGCCCACACGTTAGGTCCAAAGGATGAGAAGGCTAGAGCGACCATACCAATCGCAAATATTTGGCCCAGCAGGGGCTGAACGATCACCCGTAACTTCCCGAGTGGGCTTTGTGCCGCGTTCGTAAGGCTTTTGTTTTTGGGGGAGGAAATGTCGGTCATCAGGTCTGGCTCCAAATTCTGTTACAAGGTCTTTGCGGTGGACGCAGGACATCGTTAGAAAGGGGCCTGAGCGCTTGCACGCGCCTTTACGTGGAGAAACTGGCATTATGCGCGAAACACCAAGCTCTGTGGTTCACGAAGCGCCAAACACCAGCTGGATCCACTATTTTACAACCCCAGAAACTTTGCGCGGGATCGGGATCAGCCAAGCGCTGGGTAGCCTCTTGGCTATATCGGGCGCATTTGAGACCATAGAGCTGCCACTCTTGCTGCGCTTTGCTTATTGGCTACCTGTTATGTTTGCGGGTGCTTTGATCGGTGCTTTGATCAGTTGGAAATTGGTGGCGATTGAGCGTTGGGCCCGCTCACCCTTTATGAGTTGGGCGGTGGTGACCATACTGGTAGCCCTCCCAATGACGGTGATTGTCTGGCTCATCACAGGCTTGGCTTTTCAGGGCACTCTAAACCTGCGGGCTCTGCCCTTTTACTTTGCCCCGGTCGCAATCATCTCCGCTTTTATGTCGGGCATTTTGACCTTCACCAATCAAGCCCCGCGCGAAACCCACGCCGCCCCGGCCCTTGGCGAAGCGGGCGACACCCCTGCCCCCATTCGCTTCTTGGAGCGCCTGCCAATCTCGCTGCGCGGGGCCGAGATTTATGCGGTCTCCAGCGAAGATCATTATTTGCGTATCCATAGTTCGCGCGGGTCAGACCTAATCTTGATGCGTTTAAGCGATGCGATCAGTGAATTGGACGGCATTGAAGGCGCACAGGTCCATCGCTCATGGTGGGTGGCCCGAGGTGCTGTGAAAGACGTCGAACGCGGCGACGGCAAAGCCGTCTTCACCCTCACCAACGATACCCAAGTCCCCGTCAGCCGCACCTATGCCAAAGCCTTGCGTGAGATTGGCTGGTATTAGGGATGCAAAAGCCCCTCTCCCACTGGGGTTGACCTATAGGTCGACGGGTTGGGGCACTCCCCTCTCCTTTTGGGAGAGGGGTTGGGGTGAGGGCCTTACACGCGCATTGTTTAAGTGCGCGTTGCGGAGGCCTTCATTGCACGGCGCAACGCGCAGCTGCGCCTAGACCCCCTCACCCCCGACCCCTCTCCCCGGTGGGGCGAGGGGAGTGCGAATAGATAAAAATTTATCCCCCTCCCACCAAACCTCCCCTAACCTAAGCCCATCTCCGACGAGAGGGCGTTGTTGCTGCAGCGGCGACACCGGTTGGGGATGGATAAGCGGGGTTAATCGGGGTGGACGTGGCTGCCTCGTGTTTTCATAAGGATTAGCTGTCTTTATGCCCGGTGTGCTCGAGCCCGACTGCCGTGTGAAGCCGGAGGTCAGGTCTTTCAATAGGCTTGGTCCAACCTCGCGGGTAGCTACATTTTTGTTGGCGCGCAACTTTGATCCGTTGGATCAAAACGCGCTTATGAGAAGCCTTTACGTACTAGGCGGGGGAAATGTCACCACCGAGGAGGGCTCATGATCCTCCCTTGGGCACGCGTACTTATTTCAGCCGGGGCGCATGGTTTGCGTCGTATTCCGGGCCAGTCCGTTAATCTGGCCCACCTCATCTGGCGCGTACCCCGCGCCCCGGCCCCTCTTTAAGGTGCGCCCCCGGTGGTTTTCAGCGCGGGGCTATGGGTGTTGGGGGTGGTGAGCATGGGCAATAGGAAGCCCAACTACCTTTGGGAGAGGGGTTGGGGTGAGGGCTTACATTCACCCAAACGTAAAGCGCTTTTGGGAGGCCTCCATTGTGTGAACCATGGCGTCCATGCGCAAAGACCCCCTCACCCCCGCCCCTCTCCCCCATTGGGGGCGAGGGGAGAAGACCTATCCACTCAGAACGCAGTTGCCGCAGGCTGTGCCTAAGCAAAGGCCGTGATCGAGTTTGGGCGCGCAAGATGGGGCGTCAGGGGGCGCGAAGTGCGGCCTTGAACCGTTCCAAAAGAAAGGCTGCCTTCTAAGGCGCAAATCTGGACATTATTCAGAAGCTTTCCCTAATACCCCAAGCGCCCACTCAACGTGCCGATCAAATCCACGACCGCTTCGCCAATCACCGTGCCGGGCAGATAAACCGCACTTGCGCCCATTTGCTTGAGGACGGGCACATCATCTGGCGGTATGACGCCGCCGATAACGATCATAATGTCGCTGCGGCCCTCGCCTGAGAGCGCTTGGCGCAGGGCGGGTAGAAGCGTCAGATGGCCAGCGGCGAGTGACGAGAAGCCGATGACATGGACATTATTCTCCACCGCTTGGCGGGCCGCCTCTTCAGGGGTAGCGAACAAGGGGCCGATATCGACGTCAAAGCCTAGGTCGCTAAAGGCGGTTGCGATCACCTTTTGGCCGCGATCATGGCCGTCTTGGCCCATTTTGGCGACGAGGATTTTGGGCGCGCGGCCATCGGCCTTGGCAAAAGCGGCAATGGCCTCGCGGGCTTGTTGGATGACGGGGTTGGAAGGGTCTGCTTCGCGGGTATAGACACCTGAATTAATGCGGATTTCAGCTTTATGACGGCCATAAACATCTTCCAAAGCCAACGAGATTTCGCCCACGGTGGCTTTCGCCCGGGCCGCCTTGATCGCAAGGTCGAGGAGGTTACCGGATCCGTCGCGGGCCGCAGCCGTCAAATCTGCGCAGGCTGCATCCACATCGGCTTGATTACGTTCGGCCTTGAGGCGCTTCAATTTCTCAAGCTGCTTCATGCGCACAGCGGTATTGTCGACCTTGAGAACAGGAACATCTTCGACTTCATCGAGCGGGAATTTATTGACGCCCACGACGGTCTGCATGCCGGTATCGATACGCGCTTGCGTTTTCGCGGCGGCTTCTTCGATGCGCAGCTTGGGCAAGCCTTGTTCGATGGCTTTCGCCATGCCGCCCAAGGCCTCGACTTCTTCAATATGCTTCCAAGCCCGTTCGGCGAGGTCGGCCGTCAGCTTTTCGACATAATAGCTGCCGCCCCACGGGTCGATTGGACGGGAAAAGCCCGCTTCTTCTTGCAGGACCAACTGGGTATTGCGCGCAATACGGGCGGAGAAATCGGTCGGCAAAGCCAAAGCTTCGTCAAGGCTATTGGTATGCAGGCTCTGGGTGTGGCCATGGGTGGCGGCCATCGCCTCAACACAGGTGCGCACCGCATTGTTGAACACGTCTTGCGCCGTCAAGCTCCAACCAGAGGTTTGGCTATGGGTACGAAGCGCGAGGGATTTCTCGCTCTTGGGATTGAATTGCTTGACCAGCCGCGCCCACAAGGCCCGCCCTGCCCGCATCTTGGCGACCTCCATGAAGAAGTTCATGCCAATCGCCCAGAAGAAGGACAAACGCGGTGCAAATGCATCAATATCCAATCCCACATCCAGCCCGGCACGGATATAATCAAGGCCGTCGGCGAGGGTGTAGGCGAGCTCCAAGTCCGCCGTCGCGCCGGCTTCTTGCATGTGATAGCCGGAGATGGAGATCGAATTGAACTTGGGCATATTTTGGCTGGTGAAAGCAAAAATGTCCGAAATGATCCGCATGCTGGGTCCGGGAGGATAGATATAGGTGTTGCGGACCATGAATTCTTTGAGAATGTCATTCTGGATGGTGCCAGAGAGCTTGTCTGGGCTGACGCCCTGTTCTTCTGCTGCCACGACATAGAGCGCCAAGATTGGCAGAACTGCGCCATTCATCGTCATGGACACGCTCATTTGGTCGAGGGGAATGCCCTCAAACAAGGTGCGCATGTCTAAAATGCTGTCGATGGCCACACCCGCCATGCCAACATCGCCCAGCACGCGCGGGTGGTCGCTGTCATAGCCGCGGTGGGTCGCCAGATCGAAGGCGACCGACAGGCCCTTTTGGCCAGCAGCCAGATTGCGGCGGTAAAAGGCGTTGGAATCTTCTGCCGTGGAGAAGCCCGCATATTGGCGGATCGTCCAAGGCTGTTGCACATACATCGTGGGATAGGGCCCCCGAATATTCGGGGCAATTCCTGGAAGCCCGCCCAAATGGTCGAGCCCTTGGAGGTCTTCGGGGCCATAGAACGGCTTTACCAAAACATCTTCGGGCGTGCGCCACATCTCAGCGCTCGCCGCCCCTGTTGCTGCGGAGGTCACATTCGGCGTGCCAAGCTCTAACTGGCTAAAGTCCGGTAGCTTGCTCATGCGGGCTCCTCCAGAAGGGTGATGGCGTGGGTGAGTTCGGCCAAAATGTCCGATCCAGCAAACAGGTTGCGATCAATAGTGGCGGCTTGGAACTTGCCCGCCAACCAAATCTGTTGAGCACCGCCGGCTTTCAAGGCAGTGGCAGCTTCGGTGGCCTCGGCCTCATAGGTCGCATCATCGCCGCACAGGCAGACAAGGTGTGCGCCGCTGGCCCTAAAGGCTGTGATCAAAGCGGCTTGATCTGGGTAGGCAATGTCAGCCCCCAAAGCTTTAATACCACCAGCCTCAAAGGCATTGCGGGCAAAGCCGGCACGGGCACTGAACTTGGCGAGGCTGCCCAAAGTTGCGAGAAAAATCTTGGGGCTTAGGCTGTCGGCACGGTCCCGCAAGGCTTCAAAATCTTGTGCGAAGCGCATGGGCGGAATGGCCCCTGCCAAAGGTGTCGCAGGCGCGGTGGTGGCGGATATCGAAGGGGTAGCAGGCACGATTTCATCGAGATTGGCGTAGATATTGATGCCGATGAGTTGGGTCTTGCGCTTGGCGATATCCCGGGTGCGGGCAGCGCGCGTTTGGGCGACCCATCCCTGCACCAAGCCTTGATCCAAAGCAGACGGCAGGCCACCTGCCCGCTCAATCTCTTGCACCAAGGGCCAAGCCGCTTGGGCCAAATCCTCGGCCAAAGCCTCCATCGCCCACGCTCCGCCCGCAGGGTCCGTCACGCGTCCAAGATGGCTCTCTTCCTGCAGGATCAATTGGGTGTTGCGGGCAATCCGGCGGGCATTCTCATCTGCCAGACCAAGGGCACTCGAATAAGGCAAGACAGTAATGACATCGGCACCGCCAGCTGCGGCACCAAAACAGGCACACGTTGCGCGCAAGATATTGGTCCACGGATCGCGCTTGGTCTGCATGCGGCCAGAGGTCACTGCTTGGAGGCGCATGGGGGCCGCAACACCACAGGCGTCCAAGACCCGCGCCCAAAGTCTGCGGGCAGCGCGCTGCTTGGCGATTTCCAGCACCACATCTGGCCCTGTTGCAAGGGTGAAGAGCAAAGTTGAATTCACCGCCTCAGCGGTCAGGCCCATCGCCTCACCTGCCCGCACATGAGCGATCCCCGAGGCAATCAATACCGCCAGTTCTTGCGCGTCTGAGCCGCCACCTTCATGGACAGGGCGCGCATCAGCGCGCAGGCAGCTTGCGTGTGGGAAGATGCTCAGGGTCCGGGCCGCAAAGCCTGCCGCAGCTTCAAGGCTGCAGCCAGACTGGCCATTCATCCTTGCAGCCATGGGGTCAAGATTAAAGGCAAGCTTCGCCGTGGCTCGATCACTCGGTGGAACGGCATCGGCCAAGGCGCGTGCAGCCCCCAACGGATCGCCAGGCGCATCGAGCGCTACAGTCGCCAGCGCCAGCAAGATGCCTTTGATCAGGACTTGAAAGTCTGCAACGCGGGAGGCGGCCACACCACAATTGCCGCTCGGATCAATCACAAGCTCAAGCGATGATACACCGCGCTCCAGCTCGTAAAGCGCAGTTTGATTGGCCGCTTGTGGGTCGGGGTTCAAAATGGTTTGACGGATATCCCAAGGCAGGAACGCATCGCGCACCGCTTCTGCGCCCCGAATAAAAGGCGCTTGGCCCGCCACCCCGGTGCGCTCCGCTGGGTTTGGCGCGTCTGCTGAGGTGTAGAGCGGCCGGACGGGCACGCCGTCATAGGTCTGCCCAATCAGGCGATCAAACGGGGCACCCTTCAGTGCTTTCTCCGCCAGCTCCCGCCAGCGCGCAATTTCAGGGTCAGCGAAGCCAGAAGCCAATGCGAATGGATGAGTCATAAGATGGCAAGTGCAGGGCTAAGCCCGCCCCGTCAAGACCTCACCTAGCGGTAGATACCAGTCGAACCAAATCCGCTTGCCGCCGTAAGCCCAATTTAGCGAGCAGGCCTTTGATTTGGCTTTTAACGGTGGCTACCGAAGTCTTACGGATCGCGGCAATCTCTTCGACCATGCGGGCCTGCGAGAGAAGCGTTGCGATATTGGCTTCAGACTTGGTGAGACCCGCAAAGACTTGCAAACCGGTGATAGTCGCCATCTCATCTTGCGCCGTCTTGGGTAGAAGCACAGCTACATAGGGGCCCAAGGTCGCCTCACACTTAAATAGACGGACCATATCGACGACCCAACCATCCAAGGTCCGCAAGGGGACAGACACGTGCTTACCTTGGTAGCCATCATACAAAACACCAAGACCAGCTTGCAGATCGGTGACACTGCGGGCCGCCAAGGCGGTCAATTTGCCATCCTTCAAACGCAATGTGCTTGATGCTTCAATTCGGCGGGCCCATTCTGACGTGCCTGCATGAACATGACCAGATTGGTCCACAATCACGCCATGGACGCCCGCAGCCTCCAGGCCACCCAAAAACTGTTTGCGCTTGGTGCGGCGATCTTTTTCTTCCTTGGTGTCATAGCCGGAATCAGTTTGCCATGACGGCACGTGTGCATCGGAAGTACGATCAATTCCATCAAAGGCCCAGGAAATACCAACAGCTTGTGGATCATCAAACCCAATTGGCATTTCCTGCGCGGGTTCATAATCGGGCCGAATCTTTAAGTCGGAACTGGAAGTATCCACCCCCTCTTCGGATGATGATATAATCGTCGGTTCAAGAGAACCATCTTCCCCGGGTTTTTCCGTGCTCATACAACTTCCCCAAGCCGTCATCCCATCTTGTTGGGGCCTTTAGGCAAAGTCCACTCAAATTAGCGGTTAATGGGCGAACTGAGACAAATTGGTGCGCAAATGTGATCAAAGGTTGCCTTTACCCCTAGGGCAAGGCTGGCGGCTTAAAATGGGCAATGCCAGTTTAGTCGCCCGCATCCACTTGCATCATGGCGCGGGACGCGCCAAGACGGCGCCATAAACGTAGCCATAATGGCACTTGTCACACTGCTCTGGGAGTTCATATGTCGGTACCTGAAGTTCTATCTCGCCTTCGCATCCCTGTGATCGGGGCACCGCTTTTCATCATTTCCAACCCTGATCTGGTTATTGCTCAATGTAAGGCTGGCGTCGTGGGTTCGTTCCCGGCGCTTAACGCGCGACCTGCCCCTGTGCTTGAAGAATGGTTGGACAAAATCACCACGGAATTGGGTGAGTGGACTGACAAGAATCCAGACCGTCCAGCTGCGCCATTTGCGGTCAACCAGATCGTGCACAAGACCAATGACCGCCTGATGCATGACGTGGAAGCCTGCGTGAAGTTTAAGGTGCCAGTCGTCATCACCTCGTTGGGTGCCCGCGAAGATGTGAACCAAGCGATCCAGTCTTATGGCGGGATCACTTTGCACGACATCATCAACAACCGCTTTGCAAAGAAGGCCGTTGAAAAGGGTGCAACTGGCTTGATCGCTGTTTCCGCAGGTGCGGGCGGCCATGCTGGTACTCTGTCGCCTTTTGCTTTGGTGCAAGAGATCCGCGAATGGTTTGATGGACCCTTGTGCGTATCTGGCTCTATCGCCAATGGCGGTGCTGTTCTAGCTGCCCAAGCCATGGGCGCAGACTTTGGCTACATTGGTTCTGCCTTCATCGCGACCGCTGAAGCCAACGCCGAAGAGGCCTACAAGCAAATGATCGTGGACAGCAACGCCGACGACATTATCTATTCCAACCTGTTTACTGGCGTGCACGGCAATTACTTGGCCCCATCCGTAGTCAACGCTGGCCTCGACCCCACAAACCTGCCTGAAAGTGACCCATCCGCGATGAACTTCGGCTCTAGCGGCAATCAATCCAAGAAGGCTTGGCGCGATATTTGGGGCTGCGGCCAAGGCATTGGTGCCGTCAAAAAGGTGGCGACCGCTGGCGAATTCGTCGACCGATTGGCTGCTGAATATGAAGCGGCAAAAGCGCGCGTTATGGCAGCGCCACTGCGCTAAATCAGGTCTAAACGGTCAATCTATCCGACCGAACGATCAAAAGGGCCATGGTGTCGTCCGTTTTTAGGATTGACGCTATGGCCCTTTTCACTTTTCCGCCCTCTGCCGCCCAGCTCAACTGGCGCTGGCCGCATTTCACCCCCATTGAACTCGCCTGCGCCTGTCGCAAGCATTGCAAAGGCGAGTATTTTCACGATCCACGCTTTCTCGACGCCTTAGAGGCCATGCGGGCGGAAATGGGGCCGTTGAAGATCCGCTCTGGACATCGCTGCCGCGGCCATAATGCTGCCGTAGGGGGCGTGCCGAATTCTTATCATGCTAAGGCGATTGCCGCCGACATTGCTGTGACGGGCAAGACGCGTGCGCGCATGCTTCAAGCTGCGGTGAACGCAGGGTTTACGGGCCTAGGCTATGGACGCAGCTTCCTGCATGTCGATCTTGGGCCCGCCAGAGCTTGGACCTATCCGGGCGCATTAGGGTTTTGGATCAAGGCTTTAGCCTTTGACCCGATGCGTCAGCCTCTCAAACCGCGCCCAAAATAGGCCTAACCGCCTTTGCCCTTGTTTTTAGCTTCCTTGGCTTCTCGCTCTGCCTTGGTAGGCGGTGGCGGTGCGCTGGCTTTGATTTGACGGGCCTGAAGGGCCAAAGCCTCGCCGCGCGCGCCTTCTTCATCTTCACAAGAGACACGATCTTTCAGGATCGGGTCACGCCCGACAACGCAAAGACCGCTGGCGGCCACGCGGACATTGCCGACGCTGTCAGCAGGGTCGTTCGTGTCGCGATTGAGAAGTTGGGATGAAACCTCGGCTTGGGCACGCGATTTGATCTCTTGCGCGTAAAAAGACAAAGCCGCGCTCTCGCCCGACCGACCCATAGAGCCTGTTGCGCTGGCAAAACGTTGGACGGAATCGGCAAATGCGCGCGGTGAGATTTTGCCCGAGAAATATAGGCGGCGAGCCAGCACGGCCTCTGCGCCAAAAAAGGTCTCAGCCGAGCGCGGGTCGCGCTTCTCAAAGGCTAAAAAGCCCAACCGCTTGGATGCTTCCCAAGCAACGGCGTCGCCAGGTTCACCCGGAGGTGCAAGTGTTAGGGCGGCGCGATAGGCAAGCTCGGCCTGACGTAGATCGCCAGTCGCACTGGCGGCTGTCCCCGCCTTGAGAGAAGCGCGCGCCGCTTCATCGGTAATGGGCGCGGGCGGGGTAGGTTCTGGTGTTGCGACAGGGGCCGGGGCCAAGACTTCAACCACGGGGGCCGCAACCTCCTCAACTGGTGCTGCAGCCGGCTTCGGGGGCGTTACCTTCTGAACAACAGGGGGACGCTGGGTGCGCTTGGACTTACTCTGCTTCTGCCCAGCTGTTTGCGCCAAGGCGAGGCTGCCCAAGGAAGCCGCCATACCGGCAAACAGGAAGAAGGTTGTTTTGGAAGCTTTCAAGTGACCCTCGGTTCTAGAGCAAGGTTCGCTCTATCTGAAACAGATAAAGCGGACAAGCTGTTGCTCCAACTTAGATTTAGAGCGCCAAGCTCCAATGATTAACCATATTAACGAACGTAAGCTACGACGCAACGCGCAACACGCAGAAGGATCAAGGATTTGCTGCATAGTCTTCAAGTAAGGCCGCAACATGGCGCTCAAGACTTTCCCATTTCTTGTAGGCCCGCACATCAGGCGACGCTTCTTGCCAAGCCTGTTGGAAAGTAGCGGCAAGGGTTTGCTCAGCAAGGAGGTCTGCCAATTTATAGAGCCGAATACGAATGGTGAATAGGACTGCGCCCGTTTCAGGTAGCCTGCGAATGGTCTGACGTTCAACCCTCACATGAAGTGCATCCTTTGCCTCAACAAGGCCCGCTACCCGTGCAGCTTGGCGTAATGGCGTGCCATCGGGTGTATAACGCGCGTCACTCCACTGCACGGTCCAATTGTGTCGCTCTAGAACAAGCTCATCGCGCAACAGGGAGAACACGCGTGAAATGCGGCCGCCGAGACCGGGGTCGCCGCCCGGTACAGGTCGATGCAGGCCAAACAGGCTTTTACCAATCGCATCATGGGCCGAGAAAAAGGTGGGACTACACAAACAAAGGGCCGTGTTTGTCCAAGCCCCATCGCGCATTTCCATCAACACTAAGTCGTCTGAAACCAAACGACTGGCAGCAAATAGGGGAGGTTCGCCAGGATCAAAGCTGTTGCCACAGGCGCTTGAAACCAGCTCTGCTGCTTCGATCTGGCCGGGCATAGAGCCGGTGATACTGGCAAAGACTGCATCAGATTCCGCATCCATCAGCTCATTCTTCGGCCCGACCCAAAGTGCCTGATCATCAGGCATGAGCCAGTCTTGCAGCTCAATCGGCGCCAAGCCGACATCAAAACGCGGCGGGCCCTGCTCAAATGGCAGAGGACGAGAGGAGGTTAGTGGATTAGACACGCCCTGTTGAAACCTGTCTGAGCGCAGGTTGCAAGCGGGCAGATGCGGTGAAGCTTCTGCCCGGCTTTAGGACTAACTTGTTTGAATCAGGGCGTCGTTTGAGGGACCAAATCATTTGGCCCGATAACGCGATTGGTGGACTTGCTGGGATTGGCCCTACTGGCTGGCGTCGCGCGTTGCCGATAGGTCCAAGAATCCGCTTCATCCCCGCACACAGTAGCAAACACGCGTTGTGGCTTTCCATCGGCCCCAATGCGCACATCTTCCTGCGTTTGGCAGGTCGAGTCTGGGTTCACGTCCCCGCTGAAAATATCAGAGGTGACCTTCAGATCTTGGTCCGGTACTGCCGCGCAACTCGGGGTGGGCTGGCCGGGTGTAACCACGCATAGATTTGACGGACCGAACAAGCTTGCCGTCGGATCAAATGCTTCCACATTGGCGTCAGGGCCCGGTTGTTTCGCTGCAGGCCCAGACCAATCAAGCGGCACCGCCCCATCCGGGGTCGCAATTGCATTCTTTAAACCCGGCACAACGGGACCTGATTGTGATGGGGTCGTGGCACCAGTCTGTGAATCTGGAGAAAGGGGCGATGAGGTCGATAGCGCGACCATCATAAGGGCCAAAAAGGGAGTCAAAGCAAAAACCTCTCATGCACGAAACGACGAGATAGCGGATTGGCCGGAAGATGCCTGCGAAGTCTTACTTTGACGTGAATGCAGACTTGGCTTGGGAAGTCGGTGCGCAAAGGGGTCCTCCAACTTGATCTCAGGGCGTGGTTGGCTTAGCTGATGAACGGACAAATCACCCCGTAACAAGGCCCGAACAGCTGCTTGGACACGATTGACGACGCCTAGTTTGCGCGACGCATTGCCCAAATGAAACTGCACGGTCCTCGCAGTCACCCCAGTCAGCACTCCGATCTCCCAATTAGTTTTACCCTCCAAAACCCAATGCAAACATTCAATTTCACGATTGGTCAGATGCGCAGACTCAGTGGGCTGAAACAGGGCCGCGGCCATGAGGCGGCGGACGCGCTGATAGAATGCCATAGCGATATGGCTGAGCGCCTCCTCATCATCGGGGTCAAGGCGGAGCGGCCGTGGCGTGGCAAACATCATAATGGCTACACAGCCTTGAGGGCCATGCACAAGCGTGGTGATGCCGTCTTTAAACCTTTGCAGACGGTTGGCTTGCACAAAGTCGCGATGTTCAGGGCTTCGGGCAGATGCAAAGGCGCGTTGCCACTGGACAGAGCCTGCGCGTTGAATAGCCTGATTGCGGGCCGGATCGGTCCGGCAGCTGGGCTCCGTGGCATATTGGCGGCGCCAAACGGGATCAAAATTGCCAAAACTCAACAGACTGGTGGGATTCAACATGGGGTTATGAGGCCCAGGGGCCAATTGATACCAGCCAAAGCCACACGCTGTGGCATAGGTGGTCAGAATATGATGGAGGTCGCCTTCACGCCTTGCGGCACGCAACTCTAGTAAAACCGCGGCAGTTAGGCTTTGAATCTGAGTCATCGCCGTCTCCGTTTGTGTCGCACTCTTCTGGTGCATTTGTAAAATTTATCAATTTTAGATAGTGTTTGGTGATGGCGATAGGGGGGCGGTGTGTGTTTCCTCCTTGGCATGGGACCGCTCTCAATGAAAATCGCGGCTATTGGCGAAGGCGCGTGTGGTCCGTTGTTGCGCTAAAGCACGATTGTTGGCTTGGGTCAGCTTGGGATCTTCACGCGGGCTTTGATGCTCGTCGGCGCGTGCCAAGGCCTGAGTGAAGGTGCTGCTGCCATCAGATAATTCAGCCAGCCGGTGGTTTAAATTCGTCACCCGGTCGGCAATCACATGAATGACGCCATGCTCCCGCTGGAGCCTTCCCCGAATGCCCATGAATTTTGCAGCCAAAGTCTCGCGACGAAACCGCTCAAAAATCTTGGGCCAAACAATGATATTGGCAGAGCCATCCTCATCTTCTAGCGTCACAAACAGCACGCCTTTGGCCGTGCCGGGCTTTTGCCGGACCAAAACAAGGCCCGCAATATCAACCCGCGCGCCATTAGGGGCGGTCTTGAGACCTTGGGAAGTCACAAAGCGCTTTTCTGCCAATTCAGCGCGGAAAAACGACACCGGATGGGCCTTTAGACTGAGGCGCAGACGGGCGTAATCGTGGACGACCTGCTCACTCAGCGGCATTTCTGGCAGGGCTGGATCGACTTCTGGGCCATATTCGCTGGCATGCTCAAACAAGGGCAAGGCATGCTCTGCCAGGCCTTTGGCGCGCCAAAGCGCTTGGCGACGATCAAGTTGTAAGCTTCCCATCGCGTCACCATCGGAAAGCAAATCCATCGCCCGGCCATTGAGGCGGGCGCGTCGTTTCAGGTCTTCAGCATCCCGAAAGGCCCCACCCCCAGCCCGCGCCGCCACCAAGCGCGCCGCATCAGCCTCTTTGAAACCCTTAATCTCCCGCAAGCCCAAACGCACGGCTTTACGGGTGTGGCCGACACGCGCTTCCAGCGCATTGTCCCAATCCGAAAAGCCGACATCTGGCGGCAAAACCTCTACGCCATGCTCCTTGGCATCGCGTACCAATTGGGCAGAAGCATAAAAGCCCATCGGTTGGGCATTGAGAATGGCGGCAAGAAAAACCTCTGGCCAATGCTTCTTCAGCCAAGCCGACACATAAACAATCAGGGCAAAACTGGCCGCATGGCTTTCGGGAAAGCCATATTCGCCAAAGCCTTCAATCTGGCGGAAACAGCGCTCGGCAAAGTCTTGCTCATAGCCATTGGCCACCATGCCATCGACCAAGCGTTTGCCAAATTCATGGATGATGCCAACTTTGCGAAAGGTTGCCATGGCACGGCGCAAACGGTCGGCTTCAGAGGGTGTAAAGCCTGCGGCGACAATGGCGATACGCATGGCTTGTTCTTGAAACAACGGCACACCCAGGGTCTTGCCAAGCACCGCCTCCAGCGCCTTAGATGGAAATGTGACCTTTTCCTGGCCCTGGCGACGGCGCAAATAGGGATGGACCATATCGCCCTGAATAGGGCCTGGGCGAACAATGGCGACTTCAATCACAAGATCATAAAAGGTGCGTGGGCGCAGCCGGGGCAGCATCGACATTTGCGCCCGGCTTTCAATTTGAAACACCCCAACCGTGTCCGCCGCACAAATCATATCATAAACAGCAGGGTCCTCGGCGGGAATATCTGCAAGGCCGAGCCGAACGCCATAATCATGCTCTAGAAACTCAAAGGCGCGGGCCACACAGGTCAACATGCCCAAGGCCAGCACATCAATCTTCAAAATCCCCAGAGCATCCAAATCATCCTTGTCCCACTCGACAAAGGTACGGTCTGGCATGGCCGCATTGCCAATGGGCACCACTTCATCGAGCGGTCCGCGCGTGATGACAAAGCCGCCGACATGCTGGGATAAATGGCGGGGGAATCCGTGCAGCGTGCGGGCCAACATCATCGTCTGCGCAATCACCGGGGTCGTAATGTCCAGACCCGTCATCTTGTGAATCAGGGCGGGATCAACCCCACCCCGGCCCCAGCCCCATACAGACTTGGCCAGGGCTTCTTGGGTATCCCCGCTCAGCCCCATCACCTTGCCAACTTCCCGCAACGCCGAGCGGCCGCGATAGGAAATCACAACCCCAGCAATGCCAGCCCGGTGGCGGCCAAATTTGTCATAGATATATTGGATCACCTCTTCGCGGCGCTCATGCTCAAAGTCGACATCAATATCGGGGGGTTCGCGCCGCTCTGCTGAGATGAAGCGCTCAAACAATAAATCCACGCGGATGGGGTCTACGGCGGTGATGCCGAGGCAATAACACACGACCGAATTGGCTGCTGAGCCCCGGCCTTGGCACACAATCCCCCGGCTGCGCGCAAAGGCGACAACGTCATAAACGGTCAAAAAATAGGGCGCATATTGGAGCTGATCGATGAGCGCATATTCATGATCCAAGGCCGCCCGCACCCGCTCTGGTACCCCGTCAGGATAGCGACCTTGCGCGCCCAACTCACTCAAACGCATTAAACTATCCATCGGGGTTTCCCCCTGTGCTACAACTTCATCGGGATATTCATAAGCCAGTTGATCAAGGGAGAAAGTGATCGCATCGAAGAGTTTCTTTTGTACCTGAAGACAATCTTCAAACCCTCTGAAGAGACGGATAATTTCATCAGGGTGTTTCAAGCATCTTTCGCTATTTTGTAAGCGCAGATAACCCGCTTCCTCCAATATGGTTTTGGTCCGAATACAGGCCAGAACATCGGCCAGAAGCCGCCGTTCTGAGTGGTGGAACAGTGCGTCCATGGTGGCAATCAAGCGCCCGCGTGTACCTTTAACAAGCCCCACCAATTGGGCAAGACGTTGAAAGTCTGTGCCATCGAAAGGCCGGGTTGCCGCGACATAAAGATCAGCGGTTAAAGGCGCGTCGGCCAAGTGGCCTTTGGCTTTATCTAGCCAAGCTTGCGCGAGAATGGGTGGCGGCACAAGGATGGCACAGGCGCCCTCCATGGCTTCTAGCACGTCGGCTTTCTCTAGGGTGCAAGTGCCCTTGCGCGAGCGGCGGTTGCCGCGCGTCAAACAACGGGTCAGCCGGCCCCAAGCCACCCGGTCTTTGGGGTAAAGGACAGTCTCGAACCCATCGGGCTCAACCAAGCGGGATCCAACAATTAGTCTAAGGCCTGCTTCTTTGGCGGCCACATGGGCCCGCACAACACCTGCGACTGTATTGATATCGGCCACGCCTAAGCCTTGCAGACCAAGTCCATGGGCTGCCCACACCATCTCATCGGGCTGGCTCGCCCCTTTGAGAAACGAGAAACTCGTGGTGGCCAAAGGCTCAAAGATGCGCATGGCCGTACCTGAATTGGATCGACACTAAGCGAAAAGGTTTCATGCCGCACTCCCATGCACATACCATTTGGGATGATCGACTTTGCCGGGCAGGCCTTGGCGGTAGAGCCAAAAGCGACGCCCCTCAATCGTCTCAATGCGATAATAGTCGCGGTCATGGGTCTCACCACAGGCAATACGTTCTGGCCCTTCGGCGCACGCAACTTTGAAGGCTAAAGCGCGCCAGCGAAACAGGCGGGGTGGGCCGTCTGGCACCTCGGCAATGGCATCAATCGGTTCGGCACGCTCCAACAGCAAAGCGGGGCGACGCGCCGCCAAAGCTTCGGGGAAGCGGCTGACCTGTGGCCGTCTATCGGCAACAGCCACAGGGCGAACGGCCTGTTCGGGCACCCAATGGGCCACCGCCTCCATCCGCGTCACCCGTCCAGCGCCTAAACGGGCGGATAGGCGGTCGGCTAGGCGATGTAGGGCATCGGCGCTGGCCAAGGCAGCAGCAGCGACTGGGTCCAAGTCCATGACTTGGCCCTCCAGAACTTCCACCACGGGCGCACAAATCTCAACCAGATCAACTCCAAAGCCCAGATCAAGCCCAGCCCCATTGGCCTCTGCCTCAATCCGTTCACACAAGACCTTTGTCCATAAAACCGCATCGCGATGGGCGCGCCCGGATCCGCCAACAAGCTGTAAGACGACCCCATCAACACGATAGAGATTTAGAACCAAACGGCGTGCGCCTTCATTATAGGAGTCCAAAAGCGTGCATATCTCCCCCGCAGCCTTCGCCCCCGCCAGCTCAAGGCCATGGCGGGTCATCAATGGTTCGGCCAAGCGCAGGCGGATGCGCCGCGGGATGATCTCGGCAACCGGATCAATGGCCTCTTCCTCAAGCCCACGAGCCCGGTCCAAGGCACGCACCAGATCAATTCCGAACCGCCGGGCCAAAGCCGCCGACGATTGGGTGGCGACTTGGCCAATGGTTTTCAAGCCTAAGGCCCGCAAGCCTGTGGTCGTACCGTTTGGCAGGCGCAAAGCCTCAACCGGCAAAGCCCCCACCAAGGCACGTAAAGCCGCGCCATCCGGGGCACTTAAGCCATGGCGCGCCTCTGGCGCAAAGCGTGCCAAAGCAAAGGCTGCGCCGGGTGTGGCGGCACAAGCTGCACGCGCCGTCAGGCCTAAAGCCCGCATTTTGATGACCATATCGGCCAGCATGGCGGCCTCTCCACCAAACAAATGGGCGCAGCCAGTGATGTCGAGGAAAAGCGCATGGGTACCTTCAAGCCCTTTGACTGGCGCACAATATGGGCTCCACCGCATGGCCCAGCGTGCCAAAGCGGTCAGATCCTCGCCCTCCCCCACGGGGTCACTGTCGGCAACACAAACATCTGGCACTAAGGCCTTCGCCCCAGCCAGCATCATGCCTGAGGATAGACCTGCCTCTTGCGCGGCACGATTGAGGGCAATGAGGCGGATTCCCCCTGCACTGCGCGCAACTGTCGCACAGGGTTTGGACCGCGAGAAACCAGCCCCCTCTGCTTTAAGCCCCTTCGCCTTAAGCAGAGAGGCGGTGCGGCTGAGGCGATCGGTTGGCCAACGTGGCAGGCTGATACAGGCAATGCGTCGCATCATCATACTCCAAATCAAAGGATTGTGGACGCGCGCCACTGCGGGCACGCTCAAGGTGAAGTCTCCACGCTGGGGGCCCAAGCCCCGGCAGCGCCGTGCCCAGCGCCACAGGTCGGCATGGGCGACTGGCCAGAACCAGTCGTGCACGCGCTGGCGCAAAAGCAGAGGTGCGTAAGCCTTGAACAGCCAAAACCAAGCTATGGGCCTGCTCTGCCGCCAATTGGACCCGCCGTGCACCGGCAAGACTAAAGCCGGCTTTGGGACCAGACACAGCCAAAACACCGGCCAAGCCAAAGGTTCGTGCTGCATCCTCCAGACAGGCATGAAAGCCCTTCACATCCGGCGCACGCACCAACAAAATACGGGAGGGACACACGCCGAGCTTCTGCAAACCCGGACCATAAAGTTGCCCCCAAGCAGGCCCCCACCCCTGCCCGCGACTGGTATCTTCAATCACCACCAGATCACCCGAGCGCTGTTGCAGCGCCTTAGCCATACAGGCGAAAGCAAAGTGCAGACTGGCTGGCTCATCCATGAAAGCGGCAGGAACCACTTCGGTCACACCACCCAAAGCCAACCCGCCGCCCAAGGCCGCATCCAACTTGTCTGCGCCTGTTGGTAAACAGCTTAACGCCGGGCGACCCTCTGTTTCGATGGCCCGTATCTGGGTACGCAACGTGGTCAAATCCGGTCTCATGGCTGAAGATCACACACCTTTTCCATTCCTTATGTTCTTGATTTGTTCTAATCACGAAGACGCCGATGAGTCGAGTCGGAAATCTGGTATCTTCCCGTCATACGTCCGGTAATGACGTAAACTATGGGTGCGCTCTGGGTGTTGACACTGCAAATCGCCAAGAAAGGTCTCGAACCGGTAATTTAACCCAACGGAAACACCATTCAGTCTATATATCACCCCATTCTCTAGGATGGCCGCATGAAATCGATCCCCAGGCTACTGACAGTGACGTTTGCCATTCTGCTTCTAGCAGCGGCTTCGGCATGGCAGTTTGCCTCCTATCGCGACATCAACACGCGCCAGATTTTGTTCACCGAAGCCACCGGTGAGATCAATCGGATCGACGAAGTCCTGACCATGTCCGCGCTCATGCATGCCACGACAGCCGACCCAAATTGGGCACAGCGTTACGAAGAAAATACGCCCCTTCTTGAAGCAGCCATAGTCAAGGCCATGTCCATCGGCCCAGCGGGGGTGAAGGAAAACCTCGACGCAGTCGAACTGGCGAACACCAAGCTTATCGATCTTGAACGCCTGTCCTTTGCTTTGGTGGCCGATGGCAAGAAAGAAGATGGCCTAGCCATTCTGTCCTCGCAAGATTATGCCAATCTGAAAGCCACTTATAACCAAGAAATCAAGAAAGCGCTTGAAGATGGCTCGTCAGATATCAAAGCCGCGAAAGAAAGTACCCAGACTGGGCTTCTCAGCACCATCATTCTGATAGGTATTGCCTTCATTTTAATTTTCGAACTTTGGAGGCAGGATCGAGAAAACACCCAAAAAGATAAAATCCGCTATCGGGAGTTTGCGCGCTTTGCCGAGTTGGCCCGCAACCCTGTCGTGCAAACCAATCAAAAGGGCGAATGCACTTGGGTCAATGACGCGTATCTTGCCCTTTCTGGCTATAGTCGCGACGAGGTAATTGGCAAAAAGCCAAGCCAACTGACCTTCTGTCCAGAAACCGATACGCTGGAAGTGGCAAGACTGATCGAAGCCATGAATCGGGGTGAAGCCGCCACTGCAACGCTCCTAAACCGCAGTAAGACGGGCCGGATGTATTGGATCAATATGGACGTCCAACCCCTGTTCGACGAGCACGGGCAGTTGGAAGGCTTCCAAGCGATCGAAACCGAGGTCACCGATCTGGTCGAAGCCCAGCGCCGTGCCGATGATGCCTTGGCGAATCTCAACGCCTATCAATCCGCACTCGACGAGCATTCGATCATCGCCGTGGCGGATCAATTTGGCCATATTGAATTTGTTAATGACCGCTATTGTGAAATCAGCGGTTATTCGCGCGAAGAACTGATCGGAAAAAGTTATAAGTCCGTTCAATTGGACATGCATGATCCATCCTATTTCCAAACGATGCGGGACACGATTAACGCTGGCAACTCCTGGCGTGGCGAAGTCTGCAACCGGGCTAAGGATGGGTCGCTGTTTTGGGTCGATGCAACGGTTGTGCCATTGCCCGCCACCCAGACGAACAAGCCACGCTTCGTGAGCATGCTTTACGACATCACCGAGCGCAAACGTACTGAAATTGAGCTCAAAGAGGCCCTGAGCCAATCATCCACCTTTTTTGACGTGTCGTCTGAATTGCTCGCCATTTTCGACCATCAGGGAAAAGCCGTAAGACTCAGCAAGGCTGCCGAAAAAATCATTGGTCGATCTGAACAAGACTTGATTGGTCGGTCAACGACTGACTTTATCCATCCCGATGATGAAGAGCACACCGCAAAAGCCATGCAAAAGCTCTTAGACACCGGCGAGTTGGATAATTTTGTAGCCCGCTACATCCATCCAAACGGCGAAGTCCGCAGCGTTGAGTGGCGATCCAAAATTGTTGGCGACTTCATCTACGCCACGGCACGCGATGTGACCGAACGCTTGGCGACCGAAGCTGAATTGCTGGCCGCACGCGAACAAGCCGAAGCTGCCAATCGCGCCAAGAGTAGCTTCCTAGCCAATATGAGCCACGAGATCCGCACCCCCTTAAATGGGGTAATCGGGGTGGTTGGGGCATTGTCCCGCACTAATTTAACGCACAACCAGCGCGAAATGGTCGACCTCATTCAGTCGTCTGGAGAAACGTTGGAACTTCTTTTGTCGGATATTCTCGATGTCTCGAAAATTGAAGCGGGCAAGTTTACCTTGCAGCCCGAGCCTTTTGACCTACGCGAAACCATAGAGGCGACAGCGCAAGTCATGGGTATACGGGCTAAGGAAAAAGGCCTTGGATTCCATGTCAAATTTGGCCCTGGTACCGAAGGTCTGTTTGAAGGCGATGGCGTACGGGTCAAGCAAATCGTATCGAACCTAGCCTCCAACGCGGTAAAATTCACCCAAAAAGGTCAAATCGACATCAGCATCGCAGCGACGGACAAGGCGGATGGATCGTGCGATGTGATGATCAGCGTCAAGGACACAGGGATTGGCTTTGACGAACAGACCAAGCAACGGTTGTTCACCCGGTTCGTACAAGCCGATGCGTCCATTACTAAAAACTTCGGCGGAACAGGCTTAGGCTTATCGATCTGCCGCACCTTAACCGACATGATGGGCGGGCAATTCCTAGTCACCTCTGAGGCCGGGATCGGGAGCCTATTCTCCGTCATACTGCCCTTGCCACGGGTAAAGCTAGAAGCTGCTCAGACCGGCGTAAACGCTGCGCCGAGCGAGACCGTCTCCGGCCACTTGCCGCACGTAGCAAGCCGATCGATCCTGTTGGCGGAAGATCATCTTGTTAATCAGCGGGTGATCGCGATGATCCTTGAGCCCCATGGCATCGCCTTGACGATCGCCCAGAATGGAGCAGAGGCCGTTGAAATGTGGCAAAATGCACATTTTGATCTTGTGCTGATGGACATGCAAATGCCAATTATGGATGGCCTATCAGCGACAAAGCGAATCCGCGAGATTGAACGCAGCGACGGCCTGCGGCGCACGCCCATCGCCATGGTCAGCGCCAATGCGATGAAGGAACATATCACGCAATCTTTTTGGGCCGGCTGTGACTTCCACATCGCCAAGCCTGTCACGCCCGAATCCCTACTCAAGGGCATTGATGCGACGCTTGAGGCATGTGAGACCAGCGAACAAGCTGCCTCAGGCACGGCCAAAAACTTAGCCTAAACTGAGTGAGATCAGAACGGGATATCGTCCTCAAGGTCCGCCGCAAATGAGCGCTTCTCGCCCTGAACAGCCCGTGGTGCAGAGGATCCGCCGCCGAAGCTGCCGCCATTGCCGCCGCCGCTACTACCGCCCATAGAACGACCGCCGCCAAATCCGCCTTCTGAACGATCTTCGACCATGTCGCCACCGCCAGAACGGCCATCAAGGATGGTGATTTCACCTTTGAACCGGCCAATAACCACTTCCGTGGAATAACGCTTTTGGCCAGCTTGATCGGTCCACTCTCGGGTCTGCAATTGGCCTTCAACATAGACCTTGCTGCCTTTTTTGACGTAATTCTCAACGACCTTCACCAGATTGTCGTTACGCACAACAACACGATGCCATTCGGTCTTTTCTTTCTTCTCGCCGGTTGCTTTGTCGTTCCAGCGCTCACTGGTCGCGACAGAAAACTCCGCGATGCGATCGCCTGATGGAAAGGACTTGATCTCCGGGTCGCGACCCAAATTTCCAACCAAGATCACTTTGTTCACGCTGCCCGCCATTGCCCTTACTCCGTCTTTTTACCGCTGGCGACGCATCCTGTCGCGCCTCGGCATCGTATCTATTTAAACTGACGCTACAGGTCTCATGCCCAAACCAGAAGAGAGGGGCGACACTCAAACCGCCTCGCCTTGTGGATAAGCATGTAAAACTGTGCATGCCGTGGACAAGCGTATGATGTTCACATAATGTTCTATTCGTCAAGCTGGTTCGCACGCGCTAATCAGGGCAACATTGTTTTTACCCTGGGGCTTATGGCTCTGGGGTTTGCGTAATCAAGGTCACACATGTCTGAATCGCCTGTTATCCGTGTGCGTGGTGCGCGCGAACACAATTTGAAGAATGTCACAGTAGAGATCCCCCGCGGTGAATTGGTGGTTATCACAGGCCTGTCTGGGTCCGGCAAAAGCTCTCTCGCCTTTGATACGATCTATGCTGAAGGCCAAAGACGTTATGTCGAAAGCCTGTCAGCCTATGCGCGACAATTCCTAGAGCTGATGCAAAAGCCGGATATGGACTCGATTGAAGGCTTGTCGCCTGCCATCTCGATTGAGCAGAAGACGACTTCGAAGAACCCGCGTTCAACAGTTGGCACGGTGACCGAGATTTATGACTACATGCGTCTGTTGTGGGCCCGCATTGGGGTGCCCTATTCGCCTGCAACTGGCCTGCCTATTGAGAGCCAGACGGTCAGCCAGATGGTGGACAAAATTACCGTCCTGCCAGAAGGCACCCGTCTGTTCCTGTTGGCACCAGTGGTGCGCGGCAGGAAGGGTGAGTTTAAGACCGAATTCAAAAGCTGGATCAAGCAAGGCTTTGTGCGCGCGAAGATCAATGGCGAGTATTTTGAGCTTGAGAATGCCCCTGATCTCGACAAGAAACTGAAGCATGACATTGATGTCGTGGTTGATCGCATTGCAGTTCGTTCAGGCATAGAACAACGTCTGGCAGAGGGTTTTGAGACCTGCTTGCGCTTGGCGGATGGCATTGCACTTGCTGAATTTGCCGATGAGAAGGATGAAAAAGGCGTCGCACGGCGGATGCTGTTTTCAGCGAAATTTGCCTGTCCGGTGTCCGGCTTTACCATCCCAGAGATTGAGCCACGCCTATTTTCGTTCAACAATCCCTTTGGTGCCTGCCCGACATGCGACGGCTTGGGCGTGCAGCTCAAGTTTGACCAAGAGTTGGTGGTACCCGATTCCAGCAAGACCCTGAATGACGGCGTTATTGCACCTTGGGCCAAGGGGGCATCACCGCTCTATACCCAAACCTTACAAGCTTTGGCCCGTCATGCCGAAGTAGCACTGACAACACCTTGGACGAAACTTCCCGAAAGCTTTCAAAAGCTTGTGCTCTATGGATCGGGCACGGAGAAGGTAAAGTTCGTCTATGATGATGGCGCGCGGCGGTATGAAACTACCAAGACCTTTGAAGGCGTTATCCCCAATCTAGAACGGCGCTGGCGCGAGACAGACTCGGCTTGGTCGCGGGAGGAGTTGGGCCGCTATCAATCCGCACAGAAATGCCCAACCTGCGACGGCAAGCGCCTGAAACCCGAAGCACTCGCTGTGCGCGTCGGGGGCGAAGATGTCTCAGTGGTATCCTCTCGTTCGATCCGGGGTGCCCGTGATTGGTTTGTCGATTTAGAAGGCCGCCTGACCCCCAAAGAATTAGAAATTGGGACCCGAGTTTTGAAAGAGATCAAAGAACGCCTGCGCTTCTTGGTCGATGTCGGGTTGGACTATCTCACTTTGCATCGTGGTTCGGCGACCCTTTCAGGTGGCGAGAGCCAGCGCATCCGACTGGCCAGCCAAATTGGCTCGGGGCTTACAGGCGTGCTCTATGTTCTGGATGAACCCAGCATCGGGCTGCATCAGCGCGACAATACGCGTCTGCTCACCTCGCTCAAAGGACTACGCGACCTCGGCAATAGCGTCATCGTGGTTGAGCATGATGAAGAAGCGATTCTGACAGCAGACCATGTCCTCGACATGGGGCCGCTAGCCGGAATTCATGGCGGCCAAGTCGTCGCCCAAGGCAAGCCAGCCGATATTGAAGCGACCAAGGGCAGCCTGACTGGGGCTTATTTGCGCGGGGAAAAGTCCATCCCCATCCCGCCTAAGCGTCGTCGTCGCAATCCCAAGAAGTTCCTTCGCATCGAAGGGGCAACAGGCAATAATCTCAAAAATGTCTCGGTCGATATTCCACTGGGAATTTTCACCTGCGTGACGGGTGTTTCAGGCGGCGGCAAATCCACCCTAATTCTCGAGACGATCTACAAGGCCCTCGCCCGTCGCTTAAATGGGGCGAATGAAGTACCGGGTCCGCATAAGGCATTGGAAGGTCTGCACCACCTCGACAAGGTGATTGATATTGACCAGAGCCCGATTGGCCGCACGCCGCGGTCCAATCCTGCTACTTATACCGGCGCCTTTGGTCCAATCCGTGATTGGTTTGCTGCGCTGCCAGAGTCAAAAGCGCGCGGCTATGGCCCAGGCCGGTTCAGCTTCAACGTCAAAGGTGGCCGCTGTGAAGCCTGCCAAGGCGACGGCGTACAAAAGATTGAAATGCACTTCTTGCCAGACGTCTATGTCACCTGTGACGTCTGCCATGGCCAACGCTATAATCGCGAGACGTTAGAAGTCACCTATCGCAACAAATCTATCGCGCAAGTTTTGGACATGACGGTGGATGAGGCAGCAGGCTTCTTCCAAGCCGTGCCCTCCATTCGCGACAAGATGGAGACTTTGGTGCGGGTCGGCCTAGGCTATGTCAAAGTCGGCCAGCAAGCAACCACCCTGTCCGGCGGAGAAGCCCAGCGGGTGAAACTTTCCAAGGAATTGTCCCGCCGCGCTACGGGACGAACGCTCTATATTCTCGATGAGCCCACCACCGGTCTGCATTTTGAAGATACGCGTAAGCTGTTGGAAGTTCTGCAAGAATTGGTGGATCAGGGCAATAGTGTCTTGGTTATTGAGCATAATTTGGACGTGATCAAAACAGCCGATTGGCTGATTGATCTGGGACCTGAAGGCGGCGACGGCGGTGGCTTGATTGTCGCTGAAGGTACTCCTGAAGAGGTGGCCTTGGTCGCAGGCTCCTGGACCGGTCGCTACTTGAAAGAGACCTTGCTCAAACACGAAGAACGCCGCCTAGCCCAAGCCGAACGAATGGCCCACGAGGCAAAAGTGGAGGCTAAAGCTTAGGGGGATATTTCGGGCCCACCGTCGCGTGAACACAATCCGGGCAAATTGTGCGAACCCACTCAAAGGTTTGCTAAGGCAAAGGCCTTACACTCGCACAATGGTAACTAATTATCTTCATGCCCTGACCCATATGCTGGACATAACGGGGCGTATGAGCCGACGTGCTTATTGGTATTTTCTCTTGATGGTGCTGGCGCTGAGTTGCGTGGCAATTTCGGTCGATAGCGCTGTCCTCTTATCTGCCCTCACCGATGGCACGCCAGAGCTCAAGATCGGCACCATGACCATGACCTTTGGGGCCTTACATGCCTTGCCGATTTTTTCGGCTAGCTTCCGTCGTCTGCACGATATCGGCAAGTCTGGCTTTTGGATCGTCTTGAACCTTGTGCCCTTTGTCGGCAGCCTGATTCTATTTTCTTGGTATGCAAGGCCCAGCGCACTTGACAGTGTTCATGGCGAAGCCCCGCGTGAGCGGCTCTCGCGGCCAAATTGGGCAGACCGCACGCAATTCTAAATGACAAAAAAGGGCAGCGCCACACGGGCCCGCCCTTTTGATTTAAGCCATTAGCTGACCTTAGCCCGCGACGGCAGCGGCGTCTTTTTCGCCCGTGCGAATGCGCAGCGCCATCTCGACATCGACGACAAAGATTTTGCCATCGCCGATCTTGCCCGTATTTGCGGCACCTGCCAGCGCTTCAACCACTTTGTCGACCATGTCATCGGTGACCACGGCCTCAATCTTGACCTTGGGCAGCAACTTCACTTCGTATTCGGCTCCGCGATAAACCTCGGTCTTGCCCTTTTGACGACCGTAGCCGCGAACTTCGGTAACAGTCAGGCCCGAAATGCCCGCTTCGGTTGCCGCATCAAGCACTGCATCGAGACGGCTTGGTTTGATAATGGCGGTGACAAGCTTCATTCTGTTCCCCTCAATTCGCGTCGGGTTCGTCCTTTGGAACTAGACCCTGATTATTCCATCACGATCTAGATTAGACAATCAGCAGCACTTGTGACCCGCTTTCAATGCCAGACCGCAGGGCAGAGGATGTTAGCACAATTTTTGAGCGACTTTTGCGGTGATTGCCTCAAAAACGTGCGGCCGCGGGCTGGGCTAACAACACGCGTCGACCTTGGCCGGGAAGACTGTCGGCATACAGACGCTTTACCGCCTCAACTAAAATGACCCCACCCAGCGCCGGCCAAGCCCGTTCGCCGACGCTTTCCCACGTCTCGGCGGCTCCACCGGTTGCCATTTTCCAAGTCAAGGGCGGACCATAGAGCGCGCGCGACCATGCCACCGGTTGAAACATGGCCTCGCTTAGGAGGCTGGCTAGCTGGCTGCGGCTATAAGGCCTGCCTTGGCCAAAAGGGGTCGCTTCAGCGCGGGCCCAAATGCCACCGCGATTGGCGACCGCAATCATCAGGCGCCCTTCGGGGGCAAGCAATCGCCAAAGTTCGCGCAGCAGTACACGCGGATTTTCTGCTTCTTCTAGGGCATGAACACAGAGGATACGGTCAAAGATTGCTTCGGTGAAGGGCATCCGGTCCTCATCACCGATACAGGTAAGGTTGGAAGCACCCGAAGGCCATCGCTCTACCCCTTGTGTGGCCGGCATCAGGGCAGTGACCCGCCGCGCGGTTGGCAGCCACGGTGTCAAATAGGGCGTCGCATAACCAAAACCTAAAACATCGAGGCCTTTACAATCCCCCCAAGCATCCACCATGCGGCGACCAGCCATAGCCTGCGCGGTCTGCCCCAAGGGGCCCGCATAAAAACTTTGCAAGGCGAGAACATCAACGCGCATGGGGACTAGGATAAACCAAGTTTCTCTTTTAAAGGACAGACATGCTTATCATTCATATGTTTCCCTGTCTGTCAGACAATTACGGCTTTCTTGTCCGCGACTCGGCCACTGGCAAAGTTGCCTGCATCGATACCCCGGACGCCACAGCCATTCTAGCCGAAGCTCAGAAGTTGGGCTGGCAGATCGACGAAATCTGGAACACCCATTGGCATCCAGATCATGCTGGTGGCAATCAAGCGATCGAGAAGGCTTTGGGCTCCCTATCGTTAGGGCCAGAAGAAGTCCACACACGCATCAGTCCGCTCGCTAAGATCGTGCGGCCGGGTGAGACCGTCCATTTGGGCGAGAGCTCTGCCGAAGTCATAGATGTTGGTGGGCATACCCTAGGGCATATCGCCTTCTACTTTGCGGCAGACCAAGTGGCATTTGTCGGCGATGCGTTGTTTGCGTTGGGTTGCGGGCGGCTGTTTGAAGGCAGCGCCGAACAGGCTTGGGCTAGCCTCTCGCGCCTCATGGCGTTGCCCGATGCGACAACCATTTATTGCGCGCATGAATATACAGCCGCCAATGCGCGCTTTTGTGCGACAATTGAGAGCGATAATGTTGCACTGACAAGCCGAATTGCCGACATCACCCGCTTGCGCGCCGAAAATCTGCCGACCGTTCCAACCAGCATTGGGCTTGAACGGACGACCAATCCGTTTGTGAGGGCGGATCTGCCTAGCGTCCGAGCTGCGATCGGGATTGCTGCCGATGCCGCCGCCTACGAGGCGTTTGGGCGCGTGCGGCAAATGAAGGACCAATTCTAATGCAACGGGCCGTTTCAGGCGATTTATCGGCTTCTGAGATCATTGCCCTGCTGCAGATGAAGCCCCACCCAGAGGGTGGCCATTATGTTGAGACGTTTCGTGATCCTGAAGGGCCAGAGGGCCGCGGCTTTTCCACCAGTATCTATTTTCTACTTCAAGCGGGTGAAGTCTCGGCTTGGCACAGGGTCGATGCGGGGGAACATTGGTTTTGGCATGCAGGCGGGCCGTTGGCGCTTAGCATCAGTGAAGATGGCCAAAAGGCCTATGCGCACCGCTTAGGGCCTGACCTGCGGGCGGGACAACGGCCACAAGCGATTGTGCCCGCAGGCGCTTGGCAGGCAGCCGAAAGCCTCGGCGCTTGGACCTTAGTAAGCTGCGTCGTCGCACCGGGTTTCGTGTTTGAACGGTTTGAACTTGCCCATCCAGACTGGTTTCCGGGCAAGCCCGGGCAAGCCCCTATTTAGGCTATTTCTGCGTTAACTGGCCTTGTCGAGCGCATAGCCAGCAGAGCGAACGGTTCGGATCGGGTCGATTTCGTCGGCTTCATTCAGTGCTTTGCGCAAACGACCGACATGGACGTCCACCGTACGCGCCTCGACATAGACGTCTGACCCCCAAACTGCATCCAGCAATTGTTCACGCGAAAAGACACGCCCTGGATGTTGCATAAAATAATCCAGCAGGCGGAATTCTGTCGGGCCCAAATGGACATCACGCTCGCCCCGCTTCACACGGTAGGACACACGGTCGACCACAATATCGCCAAACACCAGCCGATCATCGGCTAGACCCGGACGAATGCGACGCAGAACGGCACGCACGCGAGCCAAAAGTTCGGTCGTCGAAAATGGCTTGGTGACGTAATCATCCGCACCTGTGTCGAGGCCACGAATCCGGTCAGATTCTTCGCCGCGTGCCGTCAGCATGATGATGGGGATGTTGCGGGCATCCGGCTTGGCACGCAACCTCCGGCAAACTTCAATGCCGGGCACTTTTGGCAACATCCAGTCAAGAATGACTAAGTCCGGCAAGCGCTCAGACGCCATCATCAGGGCTTCCTCACCATCGACAGCGACGCCGACATGATAGCCATCTTTTTCCAGATTATAGCGCAATAGCGTGGCTAAGGCGTCTTCGTCTTCAACGACAAGCACATACGGGGTCATGACAATGGCTCCTGATTAGGCGACGGTGGAAGGGGAGGCATGACAGGATCGACCGCCTTTGGCCGGTCGATGCCGATGTCTTCACCGGTTTCAAGGAAATAAATGACTTCGGCCATATTGGTGCAGTGATCGCCGATCCGCTCAATATTCTTGGCGACAAACAACAAATGCGCGCCTGGACCAATCATGCGGGGATCTTCCATCATATAAGTCAAAAGTTCGCGGAAAAGAGAATTATAATGCTCGTCCAGCTCTTCATCCTGCATCCAAACTGAAACAGCACCAGCCACTTCACGCGATGCAAAAGTGTCGAGGACTTGCTTCAACTGGGTGACGGCGATCTTGCCCATGCGCTCCACGCTGCGAGTCAAAGAGATCGGGTCAAATTCCTGAATGGTCAGCGCGCGCTTGGCTATGTTCTTGGCCAAATCGCCTATGCGCTCCAAGTCAGCAGCAAGCTTTAGGGCAGCTACCGTCTGCCGCAAATCGCGCCCTAACGGCTGACGCAAAGCCAACAAGCGCATGATCTTCCGCTCGATCTCGCGTTGAAGCTCGTCAATCATTTTGTCGCCATCAATCACGCTGCGCGCGAGGCCCGCATCGCGGCGCGCAATGGCGGTGACTGCATCGCTCAAAGCTTGCTCTGAATAGCCGCCCATGCGGGTCAGGTCCGCCCCGAGGGCTTCTAATTCTTCGGTAAACGCACGAACGGTATGTTCTGTCATTGAAACTTACTTTCAAGCACCCGTTTAGGGTGCAAACCTCTTAGCCAAATCGGCCTGTGATATAATCTTGGGTGCGACTGTCGCGCGGGTTGGTGAAAATCTCTTCAGTAGGCCCAGCTTCCACCAGCTTGCCCATATGAAAAAAAGCGGTGCGCTGGCTCACTCGAGCGGCCTGCGCCATCGAGTGGGTAACGATGATAATGCAGAAATTTTGACGCAATTCGTCGATCAATTCCTCAATCTTGGCCGTCGCGATAGGGTCCAAGGCTGAGCAAGGTTCGTCCATCAGAATGATTTCAGGGTTAACCGCAATGGCGCGAGCAATCACCAAGCGCTGCTGTTGGCCACCGGAAAGGCCGGTACCGGGCTGATGCAGACGGTCTTTTACTTCTTCCCAAAGTCCCGCTTTCCGCAGGCTTTGCTCCACAATCCGCTCTAGACCAGGCTTGTCATTAGCAATGCCATGGATGCGCGGGCCATAGGCAACATTCTCGAAAATCGTCTTCGGAAATGGATTAGGCTTTTGGAAAACCATGCCGACCGACGCCCTAAGCACAACTGGATCAATCGCGCGGTCATTCACATCGCGGCCATCGACTTGAATACTGCCTGTCACTTTGCAGGAATCAATGGTGTCATTCATGCGGTTGATGCAGCGCAAAAAGGTAGATTTTCCGCAGCCCGATGGGCCGATAAAGGCGGTCACCGAGGCATCAGGGACATCCAAGGACACGTCAAACAGGGCTTGCTTCGTGCCGTAAAAGACGTTGACGTCTCGCGCGCGTACTTTTGAGCTGATGTCTGGCAGAATTCCTGTTGATTGTTGGACTTGCACGGCATGGGTTTCGCCATGAGCTTCAGAGCTGTTTTGAGAAAACGTATTCATGGGTTTACCACCTGCGCTCGAACTTGCGTCGCAGGAAGATTGCGACAGCGTTCATCAATATCATGAAGAGAAGTAGGATAAGAATAGCAACAGCCGTACGGGGCTCCCAAGCTCGCTCAGGACGGCCCGCCCACATGAAGAGCTCAACGGGTAAAACAGTCGCAGAGTCTGTGAAGCTGGTTGGCACATCGGCGATAAAAGCCACCATTCCGATCATCAACAAGGGGGCGGTTTCCCCCAATGCGTGGGCCATAGCCAGAATTGAACCGGTCATGATGCCAGGCATGGCCAAGGGCAGCACATGGTGGAAAATCGCCTGCATTTTCGAAGCACCAACACCCAGCGCGGCTTCCCGAATAGACGGTGGGACAGCTTTTAAAGCAGCCCGCGAGGCGATAATAATCACGGGCAGGCTCATCAAGGTCAGCACAATGCCACCTACAATCGGGGCCGAGCGCGGCATATTGAAGAAGGTCAAGAAGACCGCAAAACCCAACAGACCAAAGACAATGGACGGCACGGCAGCAAGGTTGTTGATATTGACCTCGATTAGGTCTGTCAGTGCATTTTTGGGCGCGAATTCTTCCAAATAGACAGCTGTTGCAACCCCAATGGGCACGGCGGTGCAGAAGGTCACCAGAAGTGTCAAAATCGACCCGACAAGAGCCGAAAGAATTCCCGACAATTCAGGCTCGTTCGAGTCTGAATTGGTAAAGATCGTTGTGTTAAGCGCCGGACGAATGGCCCCTTCACTCTGCAACTGACGGCCAAAGGCAATTACTTCATCATTCACAGCCCGACCGTTTTGCGGCGTCGCTATCTGGACTGTCCGCCAAGCTTGGCTGGACGTAGGCTTGTTGTCTCGCACCAAAAGAACGCCTTGTGCGGCCGATGGTGCGATGCGGGTTAGCTTATAGGTCGCGCCACCAACTTCGACTAGAATGCTGGGCTTGTCATCGTTTAATTCGATTGCCCCACCTTCACCTTGAACCGCGGCACGATACGCTGCAATCGTGGCTGCATCGACTTCCGTTTCGCCAGTGAGATTGTCGACAAGCGTTTGGGCCTGATCTGCTAGGCTTTCGGCGGCTGCTAAACCCGCGCCTTTAGAAGCCTGTAGCTCTGCAACCTGAGTTTTCAAGGCAGCCACTTGCGTTTGCGCAATGCTTAAGCGCTGGCGTTTAAGGCCTAGTGCTGTTTCGAGTTCAGTTGCAGCTACGGCCAGGTCTTCGCGCAGATTGGCAACCGGCTTAGCAAAAGGTGCCCGACCACCACCCAAACTATAGGTGCCATCCGTCGTGAGGGTCGCGGTCAAAGCTTCTCGCCCCTTGCTCACCCGGGTTTCCCCATAAGCACCCTTCAAAAACAGATCGAGATCATCATTAATCGGCAAGGCCACATCCAAGCTTTTACCAATCAAGCTTGGATCTTGAGCTAAGGTGCGCCCGATGGGGACGGCTGCCAGAGACGTCACAACATCGAACAAATCGTCAAGTTTCCCATCGGCTTCGACCGTTGGGAAACGTTGGATCAAGGCATCTTGGACCAAGCCATAGAAATTACCATGCTCGCGAATTTCAGATGGCACGCGTTTGCCAAATGGATCGGCCTTCTCAGCGCTGACGTTCAGCGTCACATGCAAGCGGTTTTCGGTCAAAGCGGGAATGGCTTGAGCGATGACCGACAATAACAGAAGGCCGCAGGCCGCAATCGCGGTCGCAACCATGGTTATACCAAACCAACGGAACCGGGTTTCAGCGGCATGCCGCCGTTTGATTTGACCGTTTACGATGTCCCGCAATGCGGTCCGAGATGGGGCAGCAGGGTCACTCATATTTGTCTCGATATTTTTGAACGACGCGCAATGCGATGATGTTGAGGATCAAGGTCACGAAGAACAAGACAAACCCAAGCGCAAAAGCGGCATGGGTTTTTGGGCTGTCATACTCTTGGTCGCCAGTTAGCAATGTCACGATTTGCACCGTGACCGTGGTCACCATATCCAAGGGGTTCAGGGTGAGGTTAGCATTTTGCCCCGCGGCCATGGTCACGATCATGGTCTCACCCAAGGCTTTAGACACAGCCAACAAGATGGAGCCAACGATGCCTGGCAGAGCCGCGGGAATTACGACCCGACCAATTGTCTCCGACTTGGTTGCGCCCATGGCATAGGAACCGTCACGTAGAGCTTGGGGAACCGCATTGATCACATCGTCCGATAGCGACGAAATGAAGGGAATGATCATAACCCCCATCACCAAACCAGCAGCTAAAGCGCTTTGCGCTGAGACATCGAGGCCAACGCTGGTACCAATTGCCCGAATAATTGGTGCAACGGTCAACAAAGCAAAGAAGCCGAACACCACGGTTGGGATACCGGCAAGCAACTCTAAAACGGGCTTCACCACAGCGCGGGCACGGGCACTTGCATATTCAGAAAGATAGATGGCTGAGCCGAGGCCGACCGGGATCGCAATTGCCATCGCAATCACCATGATCAGCGCGGTCCCGGCGAACAATGGAACGGCTCCAAATGCACCAGATTGGCCTATCTGATCAGCCCGAATAGCAACTTGCGGGCTCCACTGCGTGCCAAACAGAAAGTCGATCGGACTGTAACTTGAAAAGAATTTCAACGTCTCAAAAAGTAGTGACAAAACAATGCCAAGGGTGGTCAGAATAGCAATGCCGGAGGCCACCATCATGGCTGCCTTAATGCAGACTTCAACCGCGTTGCGGGCGCGGAAGTCCCGCCCTAGATGCGAGTTCGATAAGAAAAATCCGAGGGCAGCAAGTGCAAGAGCACCTAAACCAAAAGCCAAATTGAGATTCGCGGAAATCGCGCGCATCGCTTCAGCTGCAGCTAAAACATCCGGGGTACGCTGGCTCGGGGTGCCACCAAAGGCAATCTTGCTAGCATCGGCAAAAAATAGGTCCAACCGCTCTTTCGGAAGGGCCAGAACTTCTGGCGCGAGGCTATGGGACAGGAGCGACCGAATTGCGGATGGGGCGATCAACTCATGCAGTAGCAAGAGAGCTAAAGCAGGCCCAACGACCCACAAAACCGCGTACCAACCATGATAACCGGGTAAAGAATTCAAACGGCCTTGGCAAGAGTTGGCCAGAACCAGCGCTTTAGTTGCGCCGGATTGCCAAGCCCACGTCCCGAAAGCCAGCACAAGGGCTGCGGCAATCAGGCTTACAGGCACATCTGCGAACGCATCCATGAACAATCATCGCCCCTGCCAGACAATCTGGCACCAATTCTCCTCCGCCCCTTAAGGGTTTGCTGAGAAGACAAGATTACATTTTTACGACACTTCGATGACACCGACCGCGTTAGACAGGATCAGCCTGCTTGTACTTCTGCAATTGTCCGTACAGGACCCAATTCTAGCGGCTGCGGCAGATAGACCGAGAAAGCAGTCCCCCTGCCTTGCTCACTCTCTACCACTAATCCACCACGATGGCGATTAACGATATGCTTGACGATTGCCAAGCCCAGACCCGTGCCACTTTTGCCTGTGGCAGTTTCTTCGACGCGGTAAAAGCGCTCTGACAAACGCGGCAAATGTTGACGTGCGATTCCAGGACCTGAATCCTCAACCCGCAAAGTGCAATAAAGGCGCTCACGATCCACTTCTGGACTGGTAAGTGGCAAGCGCGAAGCGCCGTCCCACTCGCGCATGCCTGACCTCAAAGCAGACTCACGGTCGAGCCAAGCGGACAGGATGATGCGGACTTCAGACTGCGCGCCGCCATATTTGAGGGCGTTATCAATGAGGTTCGCGGCGATCTGTTGAATTTCGTCCCAGTCCCCAATCACCCAAAGGGGATCATCGCCGACCTTGAACTGAATGCGCTTCTGCTTATCCGGAGGCAAACTCTCGACAATTTCCTGCACCGCGGCTGCAAAGTCAGACCGAGCGGTTGGGGCAACGTGCTCATTAAGTTCAATCCGCGACAAACTTAGCAAGTCTGAGATCAGGCGACTCATGCGGTCTGCCTGCAAGTGCATGATTTCTAAAAATCGATCGCGGGCAATTGCATCTTCGCGGGCTGGGCCACGCAGGGTTTCAATAAAGCCGACGATCCCAGCTAGAGGCGTGCGCAATTCGTGGCTGGCGTTTGCCAAGAAGTCGGCCCGCATACGCTCGGACATGCGGGCTTCAGTTTCATCTTGGATCGACAAAAGGACAAAGCGCTCTTGATCTGCCTCAAAAGCCGCGATCGAAACACGCTCATAGCGATCAACTGGCACACGACTTTCAATGGACAAAGTCCGAGTCGCGCCAGTTTTGAACACTTCGCTCACCGCGTCCACCAAATTCGGTCTCCGAATCACGGCGCTAAAGCGTATTTGGCCAGTATCTATTGAGAAGCGGTCTCGTGCCGGTTGGTTGGTCCCAACCAAACGACCAGCAGCATCAACAAT
This sequence comes from Maricaulis salignorans, assembly GCA_945891505.1. Taxonomy (GTDB): domain Bacteria; phylum Pseudomonadota; class Alphaproteobacteria; order Caulobacterales; family Aquidulcibacteraceae; genus Aquidulcibacter; species Aquidulcibacter miladensis. The sequence continues at coordinate 132,873 of CAMDDL010000002.1, forward strand.
CAACACCGGATTAGGAGTTGCTTCAATGGCAGATCGGGCAAAGCGCACGGCGTCTCGGACCAAGGTGGTGCCAGCCGCTTCATTCAAAGTACCCGGATCAGCAGTTGAGGTAACCTCACCTTGACCCAAAAGGCTTTTTCTTTCGATCAATGTCTTGGTGGCGTCTGCCCCAAGCCACCAGCCGACGGCCAATATCAAACCGACCCCGATGCCACCCGATAGCGTCACCAGTGCATTCTGGCTCAGCCCATAGATCAAGCCGCAAGCAACAACCAGCACCCCCAGAATGGTGGCTCTGACGGGCCAATTGGGGGCGTTACTTTCAGCAGAACTTTCAGGCATGGGAACTTTTCATTATCTCGAGACAAACTGGCCACTTCAAGCTGGCACGCAGCTATGTCCGCAGGATGACAGTATTTTGACGGTTTTGCCACCCGTACGGGCTAGGCGACCCTGGGGATACACACGCATGGACATAGGCTTTTAAAGGTGGGAGGTTTAACACCTGAGGCAGGCATCACGCCTCGGACGAAGGGCACAAGTATGTTAGTACGATTGGCATTGAGCATTTGCCTGACAGCAAGTATTTTTACGCCTGTTTACGCGACTGAAGGTCATACTCAAAGGCAAGCAGTTGAGAGGGGTCGCACTTTGGCAGAAACCCATTGCGCCTCTTGCCATGCCATCGGCAAGAAAGGCCAAAGCCCAAATCCGAAGGCCCCACGCTTTGCTACTTTGGCGCAACTTTATCCGCTTGATAATTTGGCAGAAGCATTCAGCGAGGGCATTCTAGTAGGCCACGGCCCTATGCCTGAGTTCCAGTTTGAGCCCGATCAAATTGATGGGCTAATTGCCTATCTAAGAAGCATACAGAGCCCAAGAAAAAGGGCGAAGAAACGCGTTGTAAATTGAGTTGGCCTGCCCCTTGTGTTGCCCAAAGGCCACACCTAACTGAAGGGGCAACGATCCTAGTTTCTAGGTCTCCCCTGTTTTTAACTTTAGGCTTTGCGACGATGAACCTAGATAAATTCACCGAACGTGCCCGCGCCATTGTCCAAGCCGGGCAAATGGAAGCGATTAAGCGCAAGCACCAATATTTCACGCCGGAGCATTTGCTAAAGGCGTTACTCGATGATGACAAACAACTGGCGGCTGGCTTAATCCGGTCTGCCGGTGGGCGGCCCGATGAAGCCAAATTGGCCACCGATGTCGCAGTAGCAGGCCTGCCAGTTGTCGAAGGCGGCGAAGATAAAATCTATATGCCGCCGGAGACCGCCCGGATTTTGCAGGGTGCTGAGGATGCCGCCGGTAAGGCGGGCGACAGTTTCGTTGCCGCTGAGTGGCTCCTGTTGGCGATCTCAACTGCTCGCACAACCAAAGCGGCTGAAGCGTTGAAGGCAGCGGGTGTCACACCGACCTCGCTGAACTCTGCTATCGGCATGATGCGCAGCGGTCGAACAGCCGACACCGCCAATGCAGACGATAATTATGAGGCACTGAAAAAGTATGCGCGCGATTTAACTCAAGCTGCGCGCGACGGAAAGCTCGACCCCGTGATAGGTCGCGATGATGAAATCCGCCGCTGTGTCCAAGTTTTGTCTCGGCGGACCAAGAACAATCCAGTCGTGATCGGGGAGCCCGGCGTAGGCAAAACTGCCATTGCAGAGGGCTTAGCCTTGCGCATGGTCAATGGCGACGTGCCTGAGAGCCTGAAAAACAAGAAACTCATGAGCTTGGATATGGGTGCTTTGATCGCCGGCGCTAAGTTCCGTGGCGAGTTTGAGGAACGTCTCAAAGCCGTCTTGAGCGAAGTTGAAGCTGCCAATGGCGGAATCGTGCTGTTCATTGATGAGATGCACACCCTGGTAGGGGCCGGCAAATCGGAAGGTTCGATGGACGCGTCCAATCTGTTGAAACCCGCCCTATCACGCGGCCAATTGCGCTGTATCGGGGCAACCACGCTGGATGAGTACCGCAAGCATGTCGAGAAAGACCCTGCCCTTGCCCGGCGGTTCCAGCCTGTATTTGTCGACGAGCCTAGCGTTGAGGACACCATATCTATTCTGCGCGGTTTGAAAGAGAAATACGAGGTCCATCATGGGGTTCGTATCTCGGATGCTGCGATTGTCGCTGCGGCGACATTGTCGAAACGCTATATCGCCGATCGCTTCTTGCCGGACAAAGCCATCGACTTGATGGATGAAGCGTCGGCACGTTTGCGCATGCAAGTCGACAGTAAGCCTGAAGAATTGGATGAAATCGACCGCAGGCTCATGCAATTGCGGATTGAAGCCTCTGCGCTAGGCAAAGAAAAAGATCCTGCATCCATCGAACGGCTAGAGCGGTTGGAGGACGAGATCGAAACCCTGCAGGCCAAGTCCGACGATATGAGCGAAACTTGGCGGCTCGAGAAAGCCAAGCTGGCTGATTCCACCAAGCTGAAAGAAGAGCTCGAAAAGCTCAATCTGGAATTGGCCGATGCGACCCGCCGGGGCGATTACGCCAAAGCAGGTGAACTTCAATATGGCACCATTCCCAATCTGGAAAAGGCCTTGAAAGAGGCCGAGACCAGCGGCGAAAGCATGGTGCATGAAGTGGTCGATGCCGAACAAATCGCCGCTGTCGTGGCCCGCTGGACGGGTGTGCCCGTAGAACGCATGCTAGAGGGCGAGCGCGAGAAATTGCTGGCTATGGAAGACGCTTTGCGCGCTCGCGTGGTTGGTCAGGAAGAGGCGCTTGAGGCCGTTTCTGATGCGGTTCGCCGATCGCGCGCGGGTCTGCAGGACCCCAATAAACCGATTGGCTCTTTCCTCTTCCTCGGTCCCACCGGGGTCGGCAAGACCGAACTTACCAAGGCTTTGGCGGAGTTCTTGTTTGACGATGATAGCGCGGTCACCCGCATCGATATGTCGGAATACATGGAAAAACACTCCGTCAGCCGTCTAATTGGCGCCCCTCCCGGCTATGTGGGCTATGACGAAGGCGGGGCCTTAACCGAGGCCGTGCGGCGCAGACCCTATCAAGTTGTGCTATTTGATGAAGTTGAAAAAGCGCACCCGGATGTGTTCAATGTCCTCTTGCAAGTGCTGGATGATGGCCGCCTAACTGACGGCCAAGGCCGGACGGTGGACTTCAAGAATGTCATCCTTGTCATGACGTCCAATCTGGGTAGCCAGTATCTGGCGGAGCAGAATGACGGCGAAGATGTTGAGCTTGTGCGACCAATGGTGATGGAAGCCGTACGCGGCAATTTCCGCCCTGAGTTCATCAATCGGATCGACGAGATCATCCTATTCCGACGCTTAGGGCGGGCTGAGATGGACCGGATTGTACCGATCCAATTGCGCCGTTTGGAGGCGCTTTTGGCTTCCCGCGACATCAAAATCACGCTGGATGATGCAGCGAAAACCTGGTTGGCAGACAAAGGTTATGAACCTGCTTACGGGGCTCGCCCCTTAAAGCGGGTTATCCAAAAGGATGTGCAAGACCCGCTAGCTCGCCTAATTCTGTCAGGCGCGATCAAGGACGGCGAAACTGTCGCCGTGACCGCTCAATCCGGCAGCGATGAGCTGAGCTTCAATGGCTTCACTGGGCAAAACGATAGTCCGCCCAAGGGGATTATTGTCAACTAAATTATTGAAAATGTTTGGTTCGGGTCAGCTAACGGCCCGAACCGGACTGATCCCAAAAGGCGGCTCGGGTGCTCTAGGGCTTTGGGTCGCACCCCACTTCCAACCGGCCTCTGCAAAGGCAAGTGCTGCGATCTTCGTCGTCTCAGTCATGTCGGGGCCGGGCTCAAAGCCCGCCAACCAACGCAGCGCTGCAACAAGTGCGTCTCCATCATCTGCCTGTGCAGCTGCCAAGGCGTTTAAGAGCGTCCGCTCATCTGGCGATGGCTCGAGGCTTCCCAATTCGCCAAGACGCAGTTTCCGGCCGGAGACCAATAGTAGGCTAGCCAGCTTCCGCATGGCGGCGCGTGCAGTCTCAACTCGCTCTGCCGTAACCGGGCAGCGGAACACCGACGGTCCGGCCGCGCGACGCATGGCGTGGAGCGCAAGTTGCGCGCCAGCTTCAAGACCATGCGTTGGCTGTGAATGGGGCATGCCCTCACTATATGCGAATTATTCTCAAATACAAGCGAAATTGGGACCTATGGTTCGACTAAATTGCGATCTCTTATCGCCGAGTTGAACACCGCTCTCGCCCCAAAGCCAACGTGAAAAATTAAGGCCATTGCAACCTTTTTGGGCCATCCTAAGGACTTAAAAATGCTCACAAAATTGAGTTTTCGTGTGGCAAACTAAGGATAAGGATCGGTGGCTATCAATGCCAGTGTCATTAGTCTGTTGAATTCAGGCGGGTTTTCCAACTCGTCGGTGCAGTCTTTTGACTTGTCGGCTTTGACCAATACCGCCACCGCGACGCGCACGGGCCCACCAACACAGCGTGACATTGCACGGATGGCTCCTTGGGATTCCCGCGCGAAGCCTCCAACGCTGTCGCAATTGGCCACTGATGCGCTGCGCTCTAGCCGTTTGGTCAATACCAGTCTTGGGTCAGGTGCAGGATCCGCGGTCACCGACCCAAATGACAAGAGCCTGTTCATCATCCATAATGGCGTCCAAAAGCTGCAAGCCTTGGCCGATGCCGCGGCCAAGGATGGGCTTAGCGCCGACACCCGCAAACGCCTGCAGGATCGCCTGACAAAGGGCATCGATGAGCTCAACGCCTATATTGAAACGACCAAGCTCGACGGCGCCTTTCTGATCGGTGGTCGCCGCTTGGCACGCCACGAAGGCGAAGGCATTCCCAAGGGCCTGTTGCAATATGACACCAAGCCGTTGGTCAATGGCGATTTGACGGCGGTCCCAGAGGGCTTTTTAGGTGACAGGCGATTCACTCTGAAAGTCACCAAAGCTGGTGTCACGACAAACTTCGACATCAATTTGTCTGAAATGGGCTCGACCGAACGCAACATCGGCAATGTAACGAATTTCATCAACAGTAAGCTCGGAACCGCAGGCTTTGAGAGCCGGTTCTCTCGTGTTGAAACCACTGTTCCTGCCACCACAAAGGGTGGAACAGCCACGGTTCAACAGCGGATGCGGATCACCACAAACTCGCTAGAAACGCTCTCCTTTGAAGCCGCTATAGGCGATACTAAGCCAGCCCTCTATGTTGCAGGCGGCAAGAAAATCGATAGTGCCACCCAAAGCGTGGTTAGCAAGATGACAAGTCTTGAGGGCACGGACAATCTAGCTTCCTTTACTTCGGACATCTCTGCGGTCAAGGGCTCCACCGTTGGCGCGCGTGCCTCAGTCGTTGGTTCTGATGGCTCACTCTACGTAATTGCCGATGCGACTGGCAAAGTGAATGGCCAAACGCCTAAGGACAAGAGCGACGTCGTCTTAATGAAATATGACACGACGGGCCAAATCGTTTGGACGCGGGCGCTAGGGTCTGCGGCTCCTGCTCAAGGTTTCTCGCTGGCCATTGGCGCAGATGGGACTTTGGCAGTTGCTGGTTCTGTCAACGGTCGCGCCGATACCGCCACCAGTACAACAGGCAATGGACTGGATTCATTTGTAGCCGCTTTTGATTCTGAAGGCCGGGACAAATGGTATCACCAACAAGGGGCCAACGGCAGCGACAATGCTACCCACGTGCAAGTGGGTGCCGATGGCAGCGTCTTTGTGATGGGGACGACGACCAATAGTTATGGCGGGGCGACTGCTTTAGGCGGGAAAGACGTTTATCTGCAGGCCTTTAATGCAGCTGGTACGGTTCGTTTCACCCAGGCCCTTGGCACCACTGGCGATGACACACCTGCAGGCTTGGCGATTGCCAATGGCCAAGCGGTTGCGGTCTGGAATGAGAGCGGCGGTGCTCGCTTTGGCAAGTTTGACGCTTTGACCGGTGCGGCCAGTGGTGCGACCAATGATCTCGCGGCGACCAATTTAAGCGCCGTGACGCTGGTAGCATCGGACTCCAGCGGCCGGATCTATCTTGCAGGCCGGACGGCTACCAATTCAGCTGCGAACAAATTAGTCGGCATGGACATCAGTTCTGAAACCGTGCTGTTCCAGACCCAAACAGCGGGCGAGCCCATTCGCGCCTTGACCGCCGCGGGCGACCAAGTAGCCTATGCGACAGAGACCGTCACCGTGACACCGGCCAATGGCTCCACCCCTGCGAGCACAGCGCGCGAAAGCTCTATCGTTGGGCTGGACGGCGACACCGGGGTTCAGGCATTTAACCGCACTGCACCCCAATTGGTTGATGCCCCAATTTCCATCGCCTTAGCACCGACTGTTTCCCAGAGTCTCGACTCTATGGGCATTCCGCAAGGCACTTTGAGCTTTGGCATTTCTGATGCCCTGACGGATCGTACTGGCCTTCGAACCGGCGACCAATTCAGCGTCATTGTGAATGGCGGCAGCGAAAAGAAAATCACGATCGCCCAAGGCGAGACGATGCGAACCTTAGCGGCTAAACTAAACCGTGTCCTGATGCGGGACGGAACCGCAGAGGCCCGTTCGCTTAAAGGTGTTGAGAGCCTCGTCATCACACCAAAAGCCGGTGACCGGATCGAATTGAAGGCCACAGAGGGGGTTGCCGACGCGCTAACCCAATTGGGCCTTGAACCAGGTGTGGCCGTTCCGCGGCCGGCCCCTAAAAAGCCCGGCACCAAGTCGGTCTCGGATCCACCGCCAATCATTGCCTTGGAGATGCCCTTAGAAGGCGATGTCTCCGACAAGACTAAGGCAAAATCGTTGGCGGATTCGCTCGATGGCGTGCTTCGGCGGTTAAGGATTGGCTATCGGGAAATCTCATCCGACCCAACCCAAGTGGAATTGCGCAAGCAAAATGCAGCCAAAGCTGCTCAAAAGGCAGGTGGCAGCGCGGCGGGTGTGGCCTACTACAACCGTCAGACCGCTTTAGGTCAAGACGCGCTGCGTCGCCTTGGCGTTGTTGCTTAAACAGATAATTACCAGACCAAAATAATGAAAAGCTGATTTAAGCTTGCATCTGGGCCCGCAGCCTCTAAACAAAAGATATATCTTATGGGGAGCGGCGGCCATGTGTCAGTCTGTGAAAGGACTCTTTCTTTCAGGCATCCTAGCAGCCGGTTTGGGGCTTGGCTTTGCAGTAGCACAACAGGCTGCGCCGACTGGCCTAGGCACAGAGCCGGCCAAAGACCCTACCAAGATTGCAACGCCAGTTGAGCGAGTGCCCATAGATATCCGCCGCACCACCATCATTGTTCGGGATATGGAAACGTCGCTCAAGCTCTACCGCGATGGTTTGGGCATGCGGGTCAATTATGATGAGCGTATGAATGTCTCCAGCCCTGCCTTTGCCCAAGGTGGGCCACCACGGCCGATACGATTGGTTTTGTTGAATGCCAATGATCCTTGGATCGGCTGGATCGGCCTAATCCAATACACAGATCGCCCCGATCACCCAAAGGTCGATCAGCCCAAAGTATTGGGACCGGGCAGCCATATTATGGTTGCAGCGGTGGCTGACGCACAAAAGGCCTGTGATGCGGCCAAGCTTGCACCGGGTGTGCGCATGGTGGTGGAACCAAAAATCTCGGTCTATCCACCTCGCATCCTCGGTGCGCCCCCAATCCGTGTTTTGGGTTGTCAGTTCTTTGATGCCGATGGCGCTTATCTTGAACTCAATCAGACTTTGCCGCAGTAAAGCCTGAGTAAAGGGACTGGCTTAGTAGCAATTGGCCCAGAGCCTGCAAGGTTTAGCGCAACAACAGAGTGAGTGACTATGCGTGCCAATTTGATCCTTGTTTCGCTTTTGGCGGGGTGGAGCTTGCAAGCTTTCGCTCAACCAAGTCCGCAACAAACCACACCGCAACCCCAATCAACGCAAGTACAGGCCGTAAAAGGGGACGAACCTGCTGTGCTCGCGCGCCTCGAAGACTCGCTGTTGTGTGCTGCGGCAATCCAAGTCACGGCCATGGCCGCCCCTTCTTGGGCACGCGAACCAGGCGTTAGCGACAGCAGCAACCGCTGGCTGGCAGAGGTCTATTCCGCGGCAGAGGCATATGGCATTTCGAGCGATAAAGTACCTCACCTTGTTCAGGGCGAGATGGAACGGCAACTTCAAGAGGCTACCATGAAACCAGAAGCTTTATCTCGGCGTGCCTTTAACTGCGCAGCCAGCCCGCCAACCCCCTCCCGCTGATGGATTTTGAGGCCAGCTAAGGCTAAAATAGCTTTATGGTTGAGATCATCAATTTAAGACAAGCCCGGAAAGCCAAAACACGCGCTGAGCACAGCGCCAATGGCGACGCCAATCGTGTGGCCTTCGGTCGCACGAAACTAGAAAAGCTTGCCACAGAAAAGGCCAAAAATCAGACCAAGACCCGCCTAGATGGACATTTCCTGTCCAAGGCCACAGATCATGAGCTTGATTAAGCGATCGGTATCTCTTGAAGGACACGCAACAAGCGTTGCGCTGGAGGCTGAATTCTGGGCCGCGCTCGAAGCGAATGCGCGTCGACGCCGCTTGTCACTCTCTGGGTTAATCGGCGAGATTGACAGCCAACGAGGCGACCGGCCCCTAGCAAGCGCCCTACGGGTGTGGGCGCTTTTGCATCAAGGCTTGCCGGAAGGCTGAACCCTTGCCAAATAGAACTATGCGCTCTGTTTCGACCCTGCTGGCGATTCTCGCCCTTCTACCCGCCCTTGTGCATGCACAAGATGTCCCTGCGGCTGCGCCCACCTCTGGAAGCATTACGCTGGACCGTCTGTTTGAAGATCCTGCACTCAATGGTCCAGTCGCGCGTGCGCCTAAATTCTCGCCTGACGGCAAACTGGTAACATGGCTTCGGCCTAATGAGCGCGATTTCTTGCGCCTCGACCTTTGGGCAGCCCCTGTTGGTGGTGGCGCACCTTTTATGCTGGTTGACTCCAAAGCGTTGGTGCCCGATGAGGGCGCTCTATCAGAAGCGGAAGCCGCGCGGCGAGAACGCCAGCGTTTGGCAGGCACACGCGGTCTTGTCTCCTACGATTGGGATAAAAAGGGCGAGGCTATTCTGGCACCACTGGGTGGCGACCTTTATTACGTGCTGGTCGCAAGCCCCAGTACCCCACGACGTCTAACACGCACACCTGAGTTTGAGACTGACGCTCAAATCTCTCCCGCGGGTGGTTATGTCTCTTTCATTCGCGACGGGCAATTGATTGCCCACAAGCTTGGCGTGAACCAAGAAGTAGCGCTGTCGCCTGCAGCAAGTGACGCCATTACATACGGTATGGCGGAATTCATCGCCCAAGAAGAAATGGATCGCGATACGGGCTATTGGTGGGCACCAAACGACGGTCGCATTGCCTATACCCAAGTCGATGAGAGTGCGGTCGCTCTTGTCCCCCGGGTCGAGATTGGCGCAAGCCAAACAGAAATTGTTCAGCAACGTTATCCGCGCTCCGGCGCAACCAATGCCAGCGTTGCCTTATTTATTCGGGACCTTGCGACTGGCACCGTGGTTCCCGCTGATTTGGGCGATAATGACGACATTTATGTCGCCCGGGTCAATTGGTCGAAAGACGGCCAAACCCTGTATGTGCAGCGGCAAAATCGGGCCCAAACGCGGCTGGACCTTCTCATGGTTGACCCTGCAACAGGCCAATCGAAAGTCATCCTCACCGAAGCGGATTTAGTTTGGCTAAACCTGACCAATGACTTTACGCCATTGGCGAATGGCGATTTCTTATGGACCAGTGAGCGGACAGGCTGGCGTCATATTGAACGGCGCAAGCGCGATGGGACGGGCGTCCAAGTTCTCACCACTGGTACATGGGCCGTTTCACAGATTGCTGGTGTAGATGAAGCGGCAGGCCGTGTCTTCTTCATGTCGAATAAGGACGATAGCCTAGAGCAGCGCCTCTACTCCGCCCCGTTGGCCAAGCGCCGCGCACCCAGTGCCGTGACAGCCAGTGGCGGCAGTTGGGGTGTGGCTATGGCTACCACTGGCAAAGCCTTTCTCGGCACCTATTCAGATCCTAGGACCCCCCCTCGCCTTGGACTTTATGAAGCCAATGGGAAGCTCGTTCGGTGGATCGAAGAAAACAAGCTCGACGATAAGCATCCTTGGGCACCCTACCTCGCGAAACGCGCAAACGTGCGGTTTGGGACGTTGAATGGTCCTTCGGGCGATGTTCTCAATTGGTCATTGCAATTGCCAGCCAATTTCGACCCCAGCAAGAAATGGCCAGTCATCGTCTATGTCTATGGCGGACCTGGTGTGCAAGTTGTCCGGCGAGGGTGGGGCAGCAATACCGATCAACTCCATGCTGCGCGCGGCTACATCGTGTTTTCCATCGACAATCGCGGAACGCCTAACCGGGGCCGTAGCTTTGAGCGCGCCATTAGTCGAAAGTTAGGTGGGCCAGAAGTTGAAGACCAATTGGCAGGCCTCGCGTTTCTAAAGGCGCAAACCTATGTCGACCCATCGCGCATTGGCGTCTGGGGATGGTCGTATGGCGGTTACATGGCCCTGCGGCTCGCTACCGAAGCGCCTGAAGCCTACTCGGCCTATGTATCTGGTGCGCCTGTTACAGACTGGTCTTTATACGATACCCATTACACAGAACGATTCATGGGCAAGCCTCAAGATGAGGCGGACGCCTATACTAAGGCATCGGTTCTGCCACGTTTGAAAAACGTCAAACGTCCATTGCTGATCCTGCACGGCATGGCCGACGACAATGTAACGTTTGACAATTCGACCGCAGCGTTTGACGCCTTGCAGGCGGCTTCGATCCCGTTTGAGACCATGGTCTATCCGGGGCAGAAGCACGGCATTCGCGAAAAAGCGCGGGCCAAGCACGTCCAACTTACGATCTTAAACTTCTTTGATCGGACGTTGGGGCCGGGACCGCGCTGATAGGCTCGGCTTAAGCGAAGCGGTACGGGCCGCCTTTTTCAAGGGCGGTTTGCCATTGAGGACGGGCGTGAAGGCCTTCGAGCCAAGCTTTCATGTTCGGCAGCATGCCCAAAGCGCCTTGGCCTTTGGCGATCTCGCCGACAAAGCTCATTTGGACATCAGCACCCGTCAGGCGATCGCCAACGAGGAATTGTTTTCCTGCCAATGCCCTTTCGACATAAGACAAATGGTTCATGATCTCTCCCGTGATGCGCGGCATCAAAGGTGCAGCAGCATCTCCTAAACGACCCGTGTAAAGGGCCAAGAGGAAGGGCAGCATGGCAGAACCTTCAGCAAAGTGTAGCCAGTGGGCATAGGTCGGATAGAGTGGCGAAGCAAAATCAACTGCGAGATCAGGGCCATAGCGTCGCGACAAGACATCAATAATCATCCCAGATTCTGCCAAAACTTCCCCATCATCGGTCACGACAGGCGACTTGCCCAAGGGATGGATTTCTTTCAATTCTGGCGGGGCAAGATTGGTCACGGCATCGCGCTGATACTTCTTGATCTCATAGGGTGTTCCCATTTCTTCCAGCAGCCACAAAATCCGCTGCGAACGAGAATCGTTAAGGTGATGCACGATGATCATAAAAAACCCCCTAGAATTAGCCGTAGTCCATCCACAGCCATTAGATGCGATCTGCCTCGACCCAAAAGCCACGATTGGCAAGGCCTGTAAGAACAAAATTTTTCCCTGCTTCGGCGGCTGGCTCGTCGTCATACAGAGCAAAGCAGGTTGCACCCGAACCCGACATTCGGACAAGGCGAACCTTCGGGCTGGCAGCTAGGAGCTCCATCGCCTCGCCAATTTCAGGCACTAGCCTGATAGCGGCCCGTTCGAGGTCATTGGGCACCTCACGAAGATAGGCCAACAAGCTCTCACGGTCCGACACATCGGGTACTGGCTGGATGACAAGCTCGGGCCCCGCCCCTAAATCGTCATAAGCACGATAGACAGGCCCAGTTGGGCAAGGCACCCCCGGATTAACAAGAACAACCCCCATGGCAGCCAGCGGCCCAGCAGGGCTCAACGTCTCCCCCGTCCCAGTCATGTGCACCGACTGCCCCGTCAGACAGGCTGGCACATCAGCGCCTAATTGGGCACCTAAGGCCAAGAGGTCTGGCAGCGGGAGGTTGAGCCCCCAGAAATTATTTAGAGCGTGCATGGCCGCTGCAGCATCGGCAGAGCCCCCACCGATCCCAGACGCAATCGGCAAATTCTTGATCAAGCGAATGTTTGCTTTGGCGGGTATCCCTCCCGCATCGGCAAGGATTTGTGCGGCGCGGCAGATCAAATTGTCCTTGCCAGCACTCAAGCCCTCGCCAAACGCCCCAGAAATCTCCAGTTCCAGTTCAGCCGCGGTTGCCACTGAGAGGTAATCGCCGAGTCTTTTCGTAAAGCACACAAGGCTGTCGAGAGGGTGACGCCCATCGGCCTGTGGCGGCCCGACCCTCAAAGTCAGATTGAGTTTAGCGGGGGCAAACCAAGCGGTCATCTTCGGCTCAGTTAGACTTGTTCTGAGCCAAAATGGCAGCATCCGCCGCCCGACTTGGATCGGGTGGCAAACCATCGCTCAACTTGATTTCCAGTGCTTTGGTTTGTTCTGCTGTTGGCGTTAGCGTCAAAGCACGTCGCCATTCCAGACGTGCCTCTTCAAGCCGCTCGGTTCGCCAATAGACGTCACCCAAGTGGTCAGCCACTTCGGCAAGATTGGGTGCAAGCCCGGCAGCGCGCTCGAGCATGGTGGCAGCTTCTTCATGGCGACCACTTTTGAACAAAGCCCAGCCATAAGAATCCAAAATCGCCCCTGACCTTGGGCGCAGCCGCATCGCATTGCGCAACATGACCAGCGCTTCGTCTAGATTTTCGCCGCGATCTGCCATGGCATAGCCTAGGTAGTTCAAGACATTGGGCTGATTGGGCGCTGCAGCTTTTGCCAAGCGTAAATCTGCCAAAGCCTCGGGCCAACGGCCGAGACGCTCGCGCGCGCCACCTCGCCCGAAATAGAGTGGCCACGTTTCAGTTGGCGACCAAGAGGCCGCTTCACTCTGTTCAATTAGGCTGTGGTAGGCAGCCTCAGCTTCGGTATTGAGCCGGTTTGCTGACAACATATCGGCCAACAGCGTCTTTGCTGCAAAGCTTGAAGGATACTTTGCCGCAAGCCCTCGCGCTTCCAGCAAGGCTTGGTTTGGGTCACGCGCATAGACCAGCCACGCTAATTCCGTGCGGCTGGCAACAAAATCGGGACTGACGCTAGAAACACGCGCCAGATAGGGTTCGGCGAGCTCATCATAGCCGTGGCTGGCCAGATGTTGCCCCAAAGCCGCAGACACTTCATCGGAAGTTGGATGCAGGAAAGCTAAAAGAAACAGCAAGTCTGAGGTTTCGGTTGGCGGCCGGCTATCCTGCATGGCCTCAACCAAGGTCAGTAGGCCGATGGCAACATGGTCCTGCACATTGATGGCCACATTGCCCTTTTCGCCTGCTCGCACCCGTGCCAAGGCCCCTGTAAAGGCTGAGGCTTTCACAGTCCCGCGGCCAGCTAAAGGTGCCAAAAGGGCCTCTGCCTTATCCCGCTGGCCCACTGATAGCAGAAGCTCACTATAAAAACGTAAGCCCACGGGGGAGTTTTGCTCGAGGCTGCGCGCTTTTTCAAACAAAACAATCGCTTCTTGCTGGCGTTTGGCACGCACCAAAATCAGCGCTCGCGACATGAGGCCAGCATCTTCCAGTTCGGAAATGCCTGTGACTTGGCTTGCCAAATTATAGGCTTTTGACCCTTGCCCTTGCACTAAGAGCGCATAAGCGCGGAGGTGGTTGGCAAATTGGGTCAAACTCGGACTGAATTTCTGCCCTTCCAGCGTACGAACGACATCTTGATATCGTCCCTGACCCAAGGCCTCGATTGCCAAAGCCAAAACCGCCTTTGGGGGACGCTGATTAGGTGCGACCAATTTAGCCATACGCACTACCGTGCCTAGATTACCCACCTCGAGGTTTGCAGCGGTCGCGCGGTCATAAAGTTCTAGATCGGATGTGCGGCGAAAGAAGGCCCGCGCCCACGCTTGTGCCGCCAATTTAGGATTATCGACCCCTTGAGCATATCGCCCAGCCAAAGTTGCAGCGAAGATATCTGCATCTGATCGTTGCAGCAGAACGGGCGCACCCGGTTTGGCAGCAGATAGGCCCACTTGCACAGAGTTTTGAGCAGAAGCCTGCGGCACGCTGCAACACAAGATAACCGTTGCTACCGCCAGTGCGCGCACCACAAGAATTGGCCTCCGTCTAAACACTACCGGGTTCCGCAATAATTGGTGCCATTCTTTGCACGGGTGCGGGCCCTTTAAGGCCATTCTTTAGTTTTTCTTCCACCTCACCATTCTTGAAATAATGACCGCCAAAGTCCTTCACCATTTGCCACATGCGGCGCGCTTCACTTTTTTTGCCTTGATGCCAATAGACGTCGCCCAGATTGTCATAAATCTCTGGGTCTGGCGCGTCCTTGCGCATGTCAACCGCTTTTTCGATCAAGCGTTGCGCTTCATCTAGCTGGCCAAGCCTATAATGCGCACGGCCCAGTGAGTCCGTTATCGCCCCAGAATAGGGGCGAAGCTCATAAGCTTTCTGTAGTAACTGAAAGCCTTCGTCCACGTCGATATCATACTCAACCAGCGTATAGCCCAAAGCATTCATAAAGAGCGGAGAGCGGGGCATTTCCTCCAAAGCATCGCGCAAGAGCTGCACGCCTTCAGCACGTGTTCCAGGGAATTGCGCGAGGACGCCTCCCAAGGAAAGCTTGGCGCGGCCATCTGCTCCGAGCATTTTCAAACTTTCGCGCGCAGCAGGCAGACCTTCGCTATGTGTCGAGGGTTCGCGTGCAAGGAAGAGCCCGGCCGAACCACGGACAGGATTCTCTGGCTTCAGTTTCTTTACCAGCGCGCGTGCTATCTCAATCGCGTCGGCTTTTTGGCCCAAATCATAATGCGCGCGCATCAAGCTCAATCGGGCCAAGTCCTCATCCCACTCACCCGTGCCGCGTGCGGCAGCCGCACTCTTGCTGGCACTGTCAAAGGCGCCCTTGAAGTCCCCTCGAGCGCCCCGAATACTGGCGTGCAAGTCCCACCAACGCCTGTCGCGAAGGTTTTGCGGAATTTGATCCAATAGCGCTGCCGCACTGGAAGCGTCTTCAAGGCTGAGATGCAGGACCGCTTTTTCGCGACGCACTTCGTTCAGTCGATCACCGGCCACAATCGGGGCTAACGTCTCTAAAGCAGCCTTGTCTTCGTCAATTTCCGCAAGGGCTTCGGACAAAGAAAACCGTGCAGATTGATTGGATGGATCAATCTTCAGAGCCGTCCGCAGCAGCAAGGCATCTCCGACGAACAGGGCATCTGCGTCAGGCTTTTCAACAACCTTATCTGGCTTCGCGCCGTCTGCGTCTTTTTGCTGTTGATTGGCTTGAAAAATCCGGACGAGCATCATCGCCGAGGCATAATTGCTCATCAAGGAGCTAAGACTTGCCTGCGGCAACATCGCGGCTAACGGCTCTGGCTTTCCAGCGGCAATTGTCTCACGGAATTGGGTTTCGAGCGGATCAAGCCCTTTTGGTTCGCCAAAAATCTCGTCATGGGCCTTTAGCGCGTCACTCTTCCGGCCAGCTTGGACCAACAAAGTCACGTAGCGCTTGCTCAAATCGCGCACAAAGTGCAGTTCGCCAGCCTTTTGCGCCTGCGCATAATAGCCTAGGGCAGCATTTGCTTGGCCATTTTGCTCAGCCAAGAGGCCACGATAGGCGTTGAAGAATGGCCGATTTCCATCGCCACCATAGACTTCCCACGCATTGATTGCCTGATCTAGCTTGCCCCGGCCAACATGGGCCCAAGTCACCAGACCTGCGGTCAACATGTCATCCTTATCGCTGTTGCGCAGCGTGTCGGTGACATCTTGATAACTTTGCTGACTGAAAGCCCGCACGCCGGTGTAATAAAGGGTTGTGCTCGTATCCCCTCCTGCCCGGCCGAGCGCGGCGATCGATTTAAAGGCGAAATCCAGATCGTCGTCGATCAGGGCTTGGCGGATTGCATCCCCGAGAGTGAGGCCGGCATAGGCCTGCTCTCGCGCAATAGCGCCTGACGTATCTGCGTCTGGCGTTCGCTCGGTAACAGGCGGCGCCGAAGCCCACGCCATCGGTGCCATAAGCGAAGAGCCCATTAGGATGGTGGTGGTCGCAAATAGGACTGCTCTGATGCGCATGGCAACATCCTGCTGGTAACTTGGATAGAGAGGTCGACCAAGAATTGGCCCGAGACTAAACTGGCGCTGATTGGATGAGCAAACAAGGGCTAGACCAAGGCAAGCCTGTGAAATGTGATCGCAACCAGCGCCAGTGTTCAGACCAACTCTACATATTCTGGTAGATTGGCCCTTCCCCACCCTGCGGGGTGGTCCAAGTTATGTTTTGGTTCGGATCTTTAATGTCGCAAGTTTTGCAATGGACACAGTTCTGCGCATTGATTTGAAAGCGCTTTCCAGCCCCATCCTCAACCCACTCATAAACCCCGGCTGGGCAATAGCGGTTTGAGGGCCCAGCGAAGACGTCCAACTCACTCGACTTTTGAAGTGCAAGGTCTTTGACCTTTAAGTGAATAGGCTGATTTTCTTCATGGTTGGTATTGGACAGGAAGACCGACGAGAGTTTGTCAAAACTGACGATGCCATCGGGCTTTGGATAGTCAATCTTGGAAAATTGATCGGCTGGCAACAGACTTGCCGCGTCGGATTTGCCATGCTTTTGGGTCCCAAATGGCGACCAACCACCAAACACGGTGGTGCACCACATATCGATGCCGCCGAGGCCCAAGCCCATGATTGTGCCAAACTTTGACAAAAGTGGCTTCACGTTGCGCACAAGCTGTAAGTCCTTAAAGACCCAACTGGTTTCATAGGCAGTTTGGTATTCTTCCAGCACATCGCCGGACCGGCCCGCTGCAATCGCTGCTGCAACCGTCTCCGCGGCGATCATGCCCGTCTTCATGGCATTGTGGCTGCCCTTGATACGCGGCAGGTTCACAAAGCCCGCCGAGCAGCCGATCAAAGCCCCACCGGGGAACGGCAATTTGGGCACGGATTGCAGACCGCCTTCGGTGATGGCGCGGGCACCGTATGACAAGCGCTTGCCACCTTCAAATGTTGGGCGGACATCTGGATGCTGTTTGAAGCGTTGGAACTCATCAAACGGGCTTAGCCAAGGGTTCTTATAGTTCAAATGCACCACATAACCGACTGAGACTAAACCGTCGCCCCAATGATAGAGAAACGAGCCGCCGCCCGTATTCCAGTCCAACGGCCAGCCAAAGGCATGCTGAACCAGACCGGGCTTGTGCTTTTCAGGGGCGACCTGCCAAACTTCCTTCAGGCCGATGCCGTATTTCTGCGGTTCTTTGCCTTCATCAAGGCTGTATTTTGCGATGATCTCTTTCGCGAGCGAGCCGCGGACGCCTTCACCAATCAAAGTGTACTTGGCAAAGATGTTAATCCCGGGCGTAAAGTCCGGTCCCATTTCGCCTTCGCGCGTGATGCCCATGTCGCCAACTTGTGCGCCTTTAACGGCACCAGCTTCATCGTAAACCACGGCTGCGGCAGCAAAGCCTGGATATATCTCAACACCCAATTCTTCAGCTTTTGCGCCCAACCAGCGGCAGACATTGCCTAAAGAGCCAATGAAGTTTCCATGGTTATTCATTAGAGGAGGCATAATGAAATTAGGAAGCGGCAAGCTGCCCGCTTGACCCAAAAGCTTCAACTCATCTTTTTCCACTTGTGTGGTCAAAGGCCGGTCTGGGGCATCGCGCCACTCTGGCAAAAGCTCGTCCAAAGCCTTAGGGTCAACCACAACGCCAGACAGAATATGGGCGCCAACCTCCCCGCCTTTTTCCAACACAGCGACGGCCAAGTCTGCATTGACTTGTTTCAAACGGATCGCAGCTGCCAAGCCAGCGGGCCCAGCACCTATGATCAGGACATCATACTCCATCGAT
Organism: Maricaulis salignorans; assembly: GCA_945891505.1. GTDB lineage: Bacteria > Pseudomonadota > Alphaproteobacteria > Caulobacterales > Aquidulcibacteraceae > Aquidulcibacter > Aquidulcibacter miladensis. The sequence continues at coordinate 150,862 of CAMDDL010000002.1, forward strand.
TCACGCTCAATTGCGTCAAAAGCCATCGTCACTCCCCTTTTCGCCTAGGCCCTGCATGGAACAGTTAGACTGTTATCCCATGAGGACAAATTCCAGATTGCCTTTGTCATCAGCCTCACGAATGCTTATCGAGGTCTTAAAGGACGAAGGTCAAGACCAGTTAGGCGCCCAAACCGCCGCAAAATCTGCCATAGGAATGCTGAACGCATGCATGCGCGCCCAAGTTTAACCGTTGAAGCCGCCGCCCAAGCCCTAGCTCACTGGTGGGAACTGGCGGGCTTGGAGCCGTTTGATTTAGGCCCAGCCCAGCGGGCACGCGCCCAAGCTTTGCAACAACAATCAAGCGAACCCTCTACGCCAGAGGCAAAGATTGTTCCGGCTCGCGTCAATATGACTAAAAAGCCAGTCGATGCGCTGGCGGAAGCCCATCGCCTCGCCCAATCCTGCACGAGCTTGGATGCCCTCTTTAAGGCCCTCGAGAGCTTTGATGGCTGTGGGCTAAAAGCCAATGCACGGGCGACCGTTTTCGCCGATGGCCGAGCAGAGGCTGACATAATGGTGATTGGTGAAACGGCGGGCCGCGAAGATGATGAAATCGGCAAGCCATTTCAGGGCCCCGAGGGCGATTTACTCACGAAAATGTTAGCAAGCGTTGGCTTGGATCGGCAGCAAGATTGTTATCTGACCTGCCTTATCCCATGGCGGCCACCAGGCAACCGTAATCCTACCGCCGAAGAAGTAGCACTTTGCCGCCCATTTCTGGCGCGCCACGTCCAACTTGCCGCCCCCAAGGCGATTTTGATGGTTGGAGGTCTAACCGCTCAGACCCTATTGAACACGGCGGACGGCATCATGAAGCTACGCACTCGGTCTTTTGACTATGGCCTCGGCACCGATGAGACAGGGCCGAAAGCCTATGCGCAATGCCTTTTTTCACCTGCCTATCTATTGAACAGACCGCGCGACAAAGCACTCGCTTGGCAAGACCTACTCAGGTTTGAACAGAAATTTTCATCGCTTGGCGTTGCCACGCGGGGCAGAAACAAGGCAAAAGGCTCTTAAATCTGCCCAACGAGTCCTTTTCTGGAGGGTTGGGCGCAAAGGACCTCTGACTGAATGGGTCGAGGTAAGCAGGCAAGTGGGTTTGATAAACTTGTGGAGTTCCAAGCTTATCAAACACTTCGGCGAAGGGCCCAGATGGTTTGACCCAATGTGACATCACCCAGATTGGCTTGCAAAGGCGGCCCATATTGGCACCGATCGTGGCGATGGGGTGCTTTGTACTTGCTGTTTCGTCGACGGCAACTCTGGCACAAACAGCTCCAGCTGTTTCGACGTTGCGTGGCACAGTCGCTGGCCCGGATGTCCTGACGAGTTCCGATGAAGCAAGTTACCGCAAAGCCTTTGCTGCTGCGACCACCAATCAAAAAGCTGTCTTAGAGGAGGTTTTGCCATCCATTTCTGACGGTATTTTGAAGCCTCATGTTGAACGGGCACGCTTAATCTCAAGCGCCACAGCACCAGATTTGCCTGCCATGGCAGCTTGGCTGGAGCGTTGGGGTGATGTTGCCGGCGCAGGTGCGGTCTATGAGCGCGCACAAGATGCGCAGGAAGATGCTTTTCAGGCCGCGCGTATTATGGGCGTGGTGCCCACACCGTTCCGGCTAAAGCGGCCCGATCCTGTGCCCAGCCGCCGCTCGATGGGTACTGTGCTTGAGCCCAGTTTTATTCCCGTTCCAATTGGGCAAGGTGCGACGCGGGCAGATCGTGCCCAGATTGATGTTTTGGCTGCACGGTTTTATGCGGGCGATGACGAAGCAGCTTTGGCGATGGCGCGTGAAGCGGTGAATGGTCCGCAATCGGGTCAAGCGGGCTGGATCGGCGGTCTGGCCGCCTATCGCATGGGTGATTTTGCCACCGCGCAAACCTTGTTTACAGCAGCGGCGAACTGGAATGCGAGTGACGATTGGGCGCGTTCATCTGGGGCGTTCTGGGCGGCCCGCGCATCAGAAAAGCTAGGCGATAAAGCCAAGACGCAATCCTTTTTAGAGCAAGCTGCTTCAAGTCCGCTGACTTTTTACGGGCAATTGGCACTGGCGCGGCTTGGGCGTTGGGAGACGCTAAAAGTCCCGCAAGCTCAAGATGAAAAAGATCGTGCGGCGCGATTGATGCGCGTGGACCCCGGTGTTCGCCGTGCTGTGGCTTTAAAAGAAATTGGTCGCGTATCCGATGCAGAAGCCGAACTATTCAATAGCTGGAGCCGAGCGCGAGCTGAGGATGATCTAGGCTTTTTGGCCGTGGCCCGCAGCCTAGACCTCGACCCAGTTGCTGAGCGTATTGCACAATCTTCCTCTGCTGCTGCCTTGGCCGCTCTTTATCCCATTCCCGACCAATTCCGCCCTGTGGGTGGTGAATTTGTTCTAGACCGCGCAGTTGTTCTGGCTGTGATGCGCCAAGAATCAAAGTTCGACACCAATGCGAAATCCTACGCTGGTGCGCGCGGCCTGATGCAGGTGATGCCAAGAACGGCTGCTTGGATGACGGGCCGGCGCGATTTGGCGAGCAATCCTGGATTGCTCAACGACACCACCTTAAACGTAACATTGGGTGAAGCTTATCTGGAAAAGATGATGGCCATGGGCGTGATATCCAACTGCCTCACGCGAACCTTCATGGCCTATAATGCAGGTCCAGGTAACGTCACGCGCTGGAGTGCGAGCGTCAAGGGTTCTGAAGACACATTGATGTTCATGGAAGCCGCCCCCAACGGACAAGCCCGTGTCTATGCAGAGCGGGTGATGAGCAATATGTGGATCTACCATCGCCGCTTTGGCCAACGCGCGCCCAGCCTTGAAAAGCTGGCTCGTGGCCTTATCCCAACTTATGAGCCACAGGATAACCCGCGTCTGGCAAGCACGAGTGTCAGGTTCAGTCCTGTCACGTTAACGAGCGCAACTGGGTCAACTGGGATTATTGATTCCGGTGCCTTGTCACAGCGTTGAACGTTTGAGGCTGGCCGCATCGTCGACATCCTCGAGCTCACGTAAGAAGTTAACCCGCCAATTTGACGGTAGGCAGGCTAAGGTGTCGGATAATGTATGACTGCTCGACCAGCGAACGGGGGCAAGTTGGGCGCGGCGGGCCGCACGTGGCGACATCCCAATTAGCCAATAGCCACCATCGGTGGCAGGGCCCAGAACAACGTCTGCGCGCTTTAGGGCCTTAAAGGCCTGCACCAAATCTAGCCTCCGAAGGTCTGGCAAATCCGAGCCAATGATACACACAGGCGCGCGGCCAAAAGCTACCAGTGCGCGCGCCATACGTTGACCCAAGTCGCCCTCCCCCTGTCCTATCCGACGCAGGCCGGAAGGCCAGACATCACGGAATTGTGCCTTTAGGTCCTTTTGAGGTGCAACCGCCAATAGGGTTTCCCACCCCGCAGAACGAGCCACCCGGCAGGTGTAGGCGTCCAAGCGTCGTTTTGTGCGCCAAGCTGCCACAACGCCTACCCCACGGGCTAGTCGCGTCTTGGCAAGGCCCATTCGGGGAGATTTTGCAAAGATTATGAGCTTAGGTCTCACCGGTACCAGCTTTTAATCCGGTCGGGTGAGACCCCGCACAAAAAGGCAACCAAAAGCGTCAAGTTACGTAAGGGCACAAACCACCAACCGCCCTTCCGGTATCGCTCTGCGCTCGTCTCGACCACAGCAGGTAGAGCGCGCAAACGTGACTTGCCCAACTTCCGCACCAGAGCGACGTCTTCCATTAAGGCAATCGGCTGAAACCCACCCACAGCCTCATACAAAGCGCGGGAAATCAAAAGTCCCTGGTCCCCATAGGGCAGACCAAATAAGCGTGCCCGCCAATTAGCCCAGAAGGCGATCCGAAGGGCTGAGGGCTCTTGATCATCAAACCCCAATTGGAAATAGGCAGCTTGGTGCGGGGCCGTCGCTATATGGGCTTTACAAGCGGAAATCCACCCCTCCAAAGGCACGGAATCGCCATGCAGAAACAACAGCCAATCGCCCTTGGCGGCTTTAGCCCCCGCTGCCATTTGTTGTCCGCGACCCCGGCCAATTTCGCCAACTTGGATCACTCGACAGCCCATATCGAGCGCAAGCGCCGCACTTTGATCGACAGATCCTGCGTCCACCACCACTACATCTCGGATAAGGCCAGCACTCAAGCCTGCCACCAAAGTAGCCAAACAATCGGCTAATCTGGGCATCGCGTTCAAGGTTGGAATCACGATGGAAAGCGGGGCTGAAGTCATAGATCCTCTTCAAGGGCTTGCGCGAGCCACTGGCAAGGGGGTTAAGTGTAAGCCGATGGCAGAATGAGGCCAAGTGATTAGAAGGGGCGCGCCATGCGTTTGGATGACATCCGCCGATCCAGCAATATAGAGGATCGCCGAGGCGGTGGTGGTGGTGGGTCGAGCGGTGGTGGCGGTGGTCCGCGCTTACCCTTACGGGGTCGCGGTGGGATCGCCATGATCGTCGTCGTCTTATTGCTTGTCTTCTTTGGTGGTGGCGACACCATGGGCACTTTGATGTCGATACTAGGGGCGGGTTCGGGCCCGTCCAGCCAGTCAGGCGGCTTCCAAGCAGATACCACCTCACCTAAGGGGCTCGATCAACCAGCTAATTCCAGTCGCGGCGAAGCAGAAACCGCCGATCGCGTGGCGGCGGTCTTGGGATCCAATGAGGACTTCTGGACAGCCCATTTTGCAAAGAATGGGGCAACCTACACCCCGGCAACATTGGTGCTGTTTGATAATCAAACAAGCTCGCCTTGTGGTACGGCCAGCGCCTCGACGGGGCCTTTTTACTGCCCTAGTGACAAGAAAATTTATTTAGATATGAGCTTTTTTGAAGAAATGGATCGAGGATTAGGTGCAAAGGGTGACTTCGCACAGGCCTATGTGATTGCCCACGAAGTTGCCCATCATGTGCAAGACGTCACTGGGATCTTACCGAAGGCCAGTCGCGCGATGCGCCAACAAGGGCAAAGCAAAGGGGCTGATTCCATCTCCGTTCGCCTAGAGCTGCAAGCCGATTGCTATGCGGGCCTTTGGGCTGGACAGTCTAACATAACCGCGGCTCTGGAATCCGGAGATATAGAAGAGGCTTTAGGTGCAGCCAGTGCCGTGGGTGATGATCGTCTACAAAAGCGCGCGCAAGGCTTTGCGGTACCCGATAGCTTCACCCATGGTACCAGCGCCCAACGTATGACCTGGTTCAAAAAGGGCCTTGGAAGTGGCGATCTGCGCGGCTGTGACACTTTTTCCGCCCGCGACTTGTAAGTGCTCAGGCGTATTCCTCGCCGGGCCAGATTTTGATCCGGCGAACGAGATGTCGCACCTTGACCTTGCCTTCTGGCACCGTCTGGTTCCGCACACTCATCCCCACCTTATGTACGCTGTCAGGATCGCCGCTTACTAAGGGATGCCAATCAAACAAAGGCTGGCCTTCTTGAACTAAGCGATAGGCACACGTCATGGGCAACCACGTCAGTTCGCCGAGCGTTTCAGGCGTCAGCTTTACACAATCAGGCACATGGGCTTTTCGCGCGGCATAATTGCTGCAGCGGCAAGAACCGGAATCAAACAATTTGCAATGCACATCTGTCGTATGAATGTCGCCGGTATCTTCATCTTCCAGACGGATCAGGCAGCATTTGCCACAGCCATCGCACAGGCTTTCCCATTGGGCTTCGGTCATATCTGCAAGTTTGGTGTCGGTCCAAAATGGCATCTGGCTTACCGCACAAACTTTGCCGCAATTTCTACATGCGACGTGAAACGGAATTGATCGAAGGTTTCAATTTCAGCGAGGCGATAACCCCCATCAATCAAAATGCGTGCATCTCGAGCAAAGCTTGCTGGATCACAGGAGATCGCTACCACCAGATCAATCTTCGACCGGGCAATCTGGGCACTTTGTGATTCTGCGCCAGCGCGCGGTGGATCAAAGACGATAGCATCCAAGCCCTTCATCTCTAAGGGGGCCAGAGGTGCCCGATAGAGGTCGCGCGCTTCTGCGATCAATGTCTTGCCGCCGGCCAATCCATCTGCAGCCTTTTTCATCGCAGCAACAGCCTGCACATCGGATTCAATGGCACGAACCAACGCCTTTTCCTTCAAGCGAAGCGCAAATGTGCCAATACCTGCAAATAGATCGGCGACATGCTTGCGACCTGCAGTCCACGCCAGCACGCGGGCGGCCAAGGCCTCTTCCCCCGCTCGTGTTGCTTGGAGAAAAGCCCCGGCTGGTAACTCGACAATAGCTTGGCCCATTTTCACACGGGGCGTAACGCGGGTCAGAGCGGTCTGGCCATGCAGTGTCAAACGACCGATTTCTGCGACTTCTGCCAGCGCCGCTAAACGCTCTAGTCCCTTGCGCTCAAACTTATCAATCCGACCGGCATTGCGTACATCGACATCCAAGCCAACAGGGGTTTCAGTGACAAGAAGGTCAATTGTTTCCTGCTTGGGTGCCAATGCTTCGGCTAAAACTGCTAATCGGGGGAGAGCTGCATTCAAACCGGCGGTCAAAACCGGGCAAGCAGTGATCGTCTCAATCTGATGGCTTTTAGCTTGCGCGAACCCGAACAAAAAGCGCGGCCCCGCATGCTTACCATGAAACGTCGCGCGCCTGCGTCCCTGACCCCAAGCAGGCTGGCTCGGGGCCAAGGCGACATCGATGCCGACCCTTTGTAGGGCCAGCTCGACCAAACCGGCCTTCCAAGCCAAATAGGGGCCTTCAGCCCAATGCTGCAGCGAACAGCCACCACAGACGGTAAAGTGGCCACAAACAGGCTCCACGCGCTCAGCTGAAGCCTGCATGACTTTCACAAGCGTCGCACGGTCTCCGCGCTGGTTCGCCTCAACTTCTTCGCCGGGCAGCGTGAAAGGGACATGGACCGCACGATCTTGATCGCGTGAAACGCCATCGCCGCGTGCGCCAATATGCTCAATGTTGAGCATGAGTGTTTCCTGAATGCTTTTGTTCATATCTGCTCATGCGCCGTTCAGGGAGGAAGTTGCAAGTTAGCTTTCACAGAAGGCCTGCAGCTATCCCCCATCTATCCCTTGGGTCTTCTCTGTAAAGGAGCATCGTGATGCGTACATTGATTTTCTCAAGCTTGGCTGCAACGCTGGCCCTTTCAGCCCCTGCCATTGCTTCTGCCCAAACCTATAACAACACTTACCCCAATTATGGCGCTGTCCCACAAGAGTGCCAACAAAGCTTGAACAACAACCGTTTGGCCGGTGGTGCTATTGGTGCGGTTGCCGGCGCGGTGTTGGGCAAGCAGATTGCCGGACGCAATGCCCGCAAAGAGGGCACGGTTCTAGGTGCCGTAGTTGGTGCGGTTGCTGGTTCGCAAATCGCCAAGGGCCGTGTTGCCTGTGACGACCAAGTCTACCGCGGTTACGAGCCTAGTCAGCGCCAAGAGCGCCAAGAAGGTTATCGCAATCAAGGCCCTCAAAGCTTTGATTATTCCAAAAATGATCGCTATAGCGACTATCGTCCAAGTCGTCGCAATCACCACCGTAACGATGATCATGCCTACCGAGCCACCTATACCCCCCCTAACGTAAGCCGTCAGGAATGTGGTTGGGGCGAAGCCGCCCTGCGCCGCCCGGATGGCCTTTATGAACGTCAACAAGTGTGGATGTGCCGCGACAGTCGTGGCGAATGGCAAGTCGCAAACTAACGATTTGCCCTGTTAGACAAGCCGCTTCCCTGTTAGGAGGGAGGCGGCTTTGTCTTTAAGAAAACATTGCAACCAAACTGCCACTAAGCCTGTGATTTGTTTTCCCTGTTTTGGTGAAGACAAAGGCCAAGCGGCTAAATATTTGGCACAGTATTATAATCCGTCGAAAGAATTTCGTCGAGTTTTGATTCGAACGTCCCAGAAAAGGACTTGAACATGCGCAATGTTTTACTTGGTTTGGTGCTATCAGGCTGGTTCGCAAGCCCCGCACTGGCCCAATGCGTCTCTGTCGCCTGCCCCGGCTCGCCTGGCAGCAGCATGATGAGCTCAGGTAGCAGCAGTTCAAATTCGACCAGCGGGTCGTCCTCCATGTCACAGCATGAAGTCGCCCAAACTGTGACTATTACCCCCGACACGACAGATACTTTAGCGCGAGAAGAAGTTGTGCGCGAATCAGGAGCGCACGGGAGTCATCACGCTCAACATCAAGAACACACACGAAATGCCTATCGTCATGGTTATCGTCATGGTTATCGCGATGGCTACCGGAATGGTTATTCAGATCGCGCCAGACCCAAAGGACTCACGACAAAGTCGCGCACCCGCCCTGCAGTTGCTCCTGCAAGCCATCGCAGAGCCAAAAACAAGGCCAAGCGCACGCAACGCTCCGCCGCCAGTTCTTCAGCTTGGGTCCATAGCAGCCGGCCTTTCGTCGATACCGTCAAGGATCGCGCTACCAGCTATGAAGCGGCAGCTAACGGTTCAGCCATTTCTTTAGCGAGCGAGAGCAGTGCGTCGAGCAGCTCTTCATGGTCTTCCTCCTCCTCGATGAGCAGTTGGTCAAACCAGGGCGGCATGACTTCGTGGCCTGCGCCAGCCATGCCAATGCAACAGGGTGGTATGATCTGCGGCTGGAGCGTCCAGACCATCACCACGCCCGACGGGCAGACATTGCCGCCGCAACAAACTTGGGTGTGCCAATGCCCGCAAGGCTGGCGTCCGCCCGGCTATTGATCGCTGTTTGCTGATTATTGACTTTTTGGGAGACGATTATGCGCCAACCTATCCAGACGATCTTGATCGCAAGTCTGTGTGCGACCACCCTTTTAAGCGCAACCCAAGCTTCAGCGCATGGGGATAAACATCGCTCATCGATGCCGCGCGCGATGGGCCAGCCGGAGAGTTTTTCTGGCTCTTGCGCTGAAGCGAAATCGGGTTCACGGGCTGCAGGCGGCATGATCGGCGCGGTCGGTGGCGGCATTGCTGGGAAAGCGCTGGCTGCCGCTGCTGTGCAGCCTGAGGGTATCGTGTTGGGAGCTGTTATTGGGGCCTTTGTTGGTTCGCAGATTGGCGGCTCAAACGTCACATGCCCCGCCGAGCTTAATCAGGAATTGCGACCTCACACGGGGTATTTGCCTGTGCCAGAGCCAAAACACGCTCCGACGGCCCGGCGTGTCGTTGGTGGGGATTGGTATCAGCCTTCACCACATTCCTATTATGGGCGCGAGCGACGTGGACCTTTACACGCCGCCCCAGCGGACATTCCACGTCCGGCACAAGTGCCGCGGGATTCCTATGTGAGGCAAGCGGGCCCTGTAACTGGCGGCATGCACCCTAGCAGCTTCCCACCAATGCCTTGCGTGGTGTGCACCCGTTAAGGGTTTAGTCTTAGCCTTCCCGACGCGCGTGGAGCAGATACTCCCGATTGCCATCGCCACCAGCTATTGGGCTTTCGATCAGGTTCAGAACCTTAAAGCCGCATAGGCCGTTTAATTCTTGACGGACTTCTTCCACAATGACTGCCGCCACAGCGGGATCGACCAAGCCGCGTTTACCTACGCGCGCCGGCCCTGCTTGAAACTGCGGCTTCACCAACGCCACCAGATCAGCCGTTGGCGCTACCAACGGCAGAACGGCTGGTAAGATTTTTTCTAGCCCAATAAAGCTCACATCGATCACGATGAGGTCAGGCACAGGCTCGCCTAAATCGTCAGGTGTTAAGGATCGGGCATCTGTGCCCTCAAGGGAGGTAATGGCGGGATTGCCGCGCAAGCTTGGGTCCAATTGATCTCGCCCGACGTCGACGGCAACCACGTGGGCCGCCCCGCGGCTAAGCAGAACTTGTGTAAAGCCTCCGGTCGAAGCCCCGATATCGAGCGCATAGCGATAGGTCGCCATAATGGCGAAGGCATCTAGAGCCGCGATTAATTTCAGCCCAGCGCGCGAGACCCAATGATAGGCCAGCTGCGCGGTGAGTGGGCAATCGGGCTCCAAGAGTTCAGAAGGCTTAGCGATGACGCGGTCGCCCGACCGAACTAGGCCAGCTTCGATCGCTTCGCGCGCTTTGGCTCGGGTGGCGATCAGGCCACGTGCCACCAATAACAAATCTGCTCTCATTCGTTCCATGGCCTAGGGCCTATCCTGCGCAGCTTCTTTTGACCACCCCGGGAGCACACCCTAGCCCAAACAAAAACGGCGGGCCCAAAGACCCGCCGCCCCGCTTCAATTAGGGTTTAGGCCCTAGTCGAGTTTATGTGGTAATTCATTGGAAGCAGGTTCATGACCCGTCACGAATTCACCCTTGGCGAGTTTGGAGTTCCACATCCCATAGAGGAAATAAACTGCGGTTGCGCCAATTAAGAAGAAGAAGAAGAACTGCAGCACGCGCTGTTCCACAGTAAAGATCAAAGCCACGCACGACAAAATGCCGAAGACTGGCAGAATCGGGTAAAGTGGCACTTTGAAGCCGCGTGGCAGGTCCGGACGGGCCTGACGCAACCAAATCACCGAGATACACACGATGGCAAATGCGGCCAACGTTCCAACCGAGGTGACATCGCCCAATACGTTGATGTCGAACATGCCTGCGGCGAATGCCACGAGCAATCCGACCACAATGGTGTTGATCCAAGGTGTTTGGAACTTAGGATGCACCCGCGCGAAGATCTTCGGCAATAGGCCATCACGAGCCATCGCGAAAAAGATCCGTGTTTGGCCATACATGAGCACCAAGATTACCGATGTAAGACCGATAATCGCTCCAGCCTTAATCGTCATCGCAAACCAAGCCCATTGTGGCCCCATGGAGTCCACAGCCACAGCGACTGGATCAGGCACGTTTAGTTCTTTGTAATTGACCAGCAAGGTCAAAACAGCCGCTACCAACATGTAAAGGACGGTACAGACGAGCAAAGAACCAATGATGCCAATCGGCATGTCTTTCTTGGGGTCTTTCGCTTCTTGGCCAGCGGTCGAGACCGCTTCAAAGCCGATGTAGGCGAAGAATACGATGGAAGCGGCGCGGAAAACACCTTCCCAGCCAAACTTCCCTTCCCCCTCGTTCTCAGGGATGAACGGCACCCAATTCTGCGACAATTCAGGTAGATGGGTCAGGACCTTATAACCGCCGATCACGATGAAGGCGACAATCACAGTAACCTTGATGGCCACAATGACGTTGTTGACTTGCGAGGACTCTGAAATCCCGATCGTCAGCAAACAGGCGAGAACCAACGTGACCAAAAATGCAGGGACATTGAACAATGTCGTCAAGGTCGTGCCATCTTTGAGGGTGGTTGTGTGGTTCATCGGCCCGGTGAATTCAGGCGGGATTAGCAAGCCAAAGTCACCTAAGAGACTAACGACATACCCAGACCAGCCCACGGCCACCACCGAGGCGGCAAGCCCGTACTCAAGCAGCAAAAGCGCACCCATGATCCAAGCAGCAAATTCGCCCAGTGTGGTGTAGGAATAAGTATAGGCTGAGCCTGAGACAGGCAGGGTTGAAGAAAGTTCTGCGTAGCATAAACCGGCGCAGGCACAGACCAAGCCTGCCACTACGAAGGACAACATCACGGCAGGGCCAGCGTGCAAGGCTGCAGCATTCCCGGTCCGAACAAAGATACCCGCCCCGATGATGCAGCCAATGCCCAGAAGCACCAGATTGACGGGCCCTAAGGTCCGCTTCAACTCACTCTTTTCGTTCTCGCTCATGATCTGAGCGACCGATTTGCGTGCGAAAATTCGACTCAGTCCAGTCGCCGCTTTGGTTTCAGCCATTTAACCCCCCTTAAACAGGTTCATGTGGGTGCGACACTTTTGGGTCGCTTTCTCCCTCGTGACCTTACGCTAGTGCCCTCTATCCAGATTGGCAACAAAACAACGTGCTAATCGCCACTTCTGCTGCACTCTTGATCGGATTGAAGCACGATGAGGTGCAAGTGGGCGCGGATGATGTACGTCGCGTGCAGAGGTTAGGTGCACGAAGGCCCATTTAGCGCTACATGACGCTCATGAGCAATTCTTCAATTTATGAGGGTCTAGGCACCCTCGGCCAAGACGTTCGCGGTTATGCCTCTCCCGAAGAGGCTGTGCTTGAGCGGGTCGCCAATCCTCATTTAGGCACCGCCTATATGGCGCGCTTTGTAGCGCCTGAATTCACCAGCCTATGCCCTGTCACAGGGCAACCTGACTTTGCGCATCTGGTCATTGACTATGTGCCGGGTGACTGGTTGGTTGAGAGTAAAAGCCTGAAGCTATTTCTAACCAGCTTTAGGAACCACGGCGCGTTTCACGAGGATTGTACCGTCGCAATCGGCAAGCGCTTAGTTGAATTTCTGGCACCAGAATGGCTTCGGATCGGGGGCTATTGGTATCCTCGTGGCGGCATACCGATTGACGTATTCTTTGCTACGGGCCCCGCACCAGAGGGTGTTTGGATTCCCGATCAAGGTGTGCCGCCCTATCGAGGACGTGGCTAAGTGACTGCCCTGATCGACGCTCGCGAAGCCAATCACCCGCACTACCGATTGGAGCTTCAAGAGGCCGCCCAATCGCGGGCTTGGGAAACACTGGCCAGAGCTGCGGCAATGATAGAGCCCGGGATGAATGACCTCGACGGCAAAGCGATTGTCGATCAGGCAATTATGGATAGTGGCGCAGAAAGGCTTTGGCATGCCAGCCAAGTTCGCTTTGGCCCCAACACACTTTTGCCCTTTGGCGAAACGCCAGCCGCCCCGCATATTCTAGAGCCCAATGATCTCTTCTTTCTTGACATTGGACCGTGTTATGAAGGTCATGAAGGCGATGTCGGTGCCGGTTTCACCTTGGGCCGCGTCCCCGCCTACGAAAGCTTGATTGAAGATTCCAAAGCAGTCTTCGCAGCGGTCAAGGCGCACTGGATCGAAACCGGAGCTAACGGGCCCGCACTTTATGATTTTGCTATGGCTGATGCCGCCAAGCGGGGGCGTACCTTGGCATTAGAGGGGGCATCGGGCCACCGGATTGGAGCCTTTCCCCACCGGGTTCATCATAGTGGAAAACTCAAAGCCTTTGGCAAAACCCCTTCGCCCGCGGCCTGGATACTTGAGATCCACGTCGTCGATCACGCCTTGAAGGCAGGGGCATTTTACGAAGATATGCTCTAGAAGCGCTTGGCCAGCCCGAAAATCTGAAATCGCCGAGATGGAAATCAGGGCAAAAACGCGTCCATCAAGACTTTGTTAACCATGCCAAGCCATCCCATAGCAGTGCGAAACTAGAATTGGTTTTTAACGCACTGAGTCGGAGAAGCTGACGATGAATGCCCCAGAAGTCCTTGATGTGGCCCGCGACGCGATCTGGCTAACGATCGCCATGTCAGCACCAGTCATGCTGGTTGGTTTGGCGGTTGGCTTGGTAATTGGCTTGCTGCAAGCGCTCACCCAAATTCAAGAACAAACCCTAGTGTTTGTGCCGAAAATCCTAGCCATCTTCGCTGCCCTTTTGCTGTTTTTGCCCTTAATGGGCGGCATGCTGGGCGAATTTATGACCCAAATGATGGCCAAGGTTGCGTCTGGCGGCGCGGGCTAAGGGGCTCCTCGGATGGAACTGCTCCCCCAGACAGTTTGGGTGATCGGCCTTGTCTTCGCGCGGGTTGGCGCCTTGATGATGTTAGCACCCGGTATTGGTGATCAATTCGTGCCGGCGCGAGCCCGCCTGATGGTTGCGCTTTTCATCGCTTTTACCTTAGCCCCCGTCGTTTCAGGTAAGATCGCGCCCCTGCCATCTGATACCGCCGATATGTTCCTTGCCATTGCGAAAGAAATCCTCATCGGCTTGTCGCTGGGCCTGACAACCCGCATCTTGTTTTCAGCGCTTGCCACAGCTGGCGCGATTGCCGGGATGCAGACTGGTCTTGGTATGGCCATGGCCTTTGACCCCTCGCAGCAACAGCAAGGCGCGGTGTTTGGCACTTTCTTGGCGCTACTTGGCACTGCCTTGGTGTTTCAAAGCGACGTCCACCATCTGTTTATCTCTGGTGCTGCCAAAAGCTTTGATAATTTCTTGCCTGGTGCGCCCCTGCCCCTTGGCGATATGGCCCAGTTTAGCCTGCGTGCTTTCAGCCAAGCCTTTTCCCTCGCCATTCAAGTTACGGCCCCTCTTTTATTGTTTGGCATCGTGATCAACGTGGCTTTAGGCATAATCAACCGGGTGGCACCTGCTATTCAAGTGTTCTTCATAGCTCAGCCAGTCCAAGTTCTTTTGGGAATTATGCTGTTTGCGATTACTGCTGGGGCGGGTATGTTGGTGTGGCTTGAAGCCATTGCTGCGGCCGGCCGGTCCTTGAATTGAGGCGGCCCGATGGAAGAAGATGAATCGCAAAAAACCGAAGCCCCCAGTCAGTACAAACTGGACGAGGCCAGAAAGAAGGGCGATGTTCCCAAATCGCAAGACATTGCGACTCTGTTTGTCTTAACCGCAGGCATTGCGGTTCTTTTGACCCTCGGTCTCCAAAGCGCGCAGGACCTCGCGCGCTACATGACCGTTTTCATCGAACGTCCAGAGCAATTTGCGGTTGATGGTGGCGCGCTACAACGCCTCAGCTTCGATGTCGGCTCCAAAATGGTCATCTTGTTGAGCGCCACGATTGGCGCAATTTGTGTAGCTGGGCTGGCGGGCCATCTCGTGCAGTCGGGCTTGTTGTTCACCGCTGAGAAAATGATCCCCAAGATCGATAAAATTTCCCCGATTGCAGGATTTAAACGCCTGTTTGGGGCCGAAGCCTTGATGACCTTTGGCAAGACCGTCTTGAAATTGATCGTTATCTGCTGGGTCGCTTACGCAATCTTGGCCCCGCACGCCCGAGAAATGCCAATTCTGGTTGCGATGGAGCCCGCGGCCTTGATGCCAGTCTTGGTCAAAATCCTTTTAGAACTCTGCTTTGCTTTGATTGGCATTATCGCAGTAGCCTCAGTCGCAGATTACGCGATTCAACGCTTTTCATGGATCAAACGTAACCGAATGAGTAAACAGGAGCAAAAAGACGAGTACAAAAAACTGGAGGGTGACCCGCTGATCAAAATGAAGGTGCGACAGATCCGGATGCAGCGTGGACGCAATCGCATGATGGCCAAAGTGCCTGAAGCGACCGTGATTATCACCAACCCAACCCACTTCGCGGTGGCCTTACTCTATGTGGCTGGCGAAACCCCTGCGCCTATCTGTGTGGCCAAGGGTGTGGACAACTTAGCTTTGAAAATTCGTGAGATTGCAACGGCTTCAGACGTACCCATCATCGAAGACCCACCTTTGGCCCGAGCACTATATGCCAGTGTTGATCTTGAGGAGACTATTCCAGCCGAACATTATCAAGCTGTAGCAAAAATCATTGGAGTGATTTTGGGTGTAGCCGCGCGGCGCAAATCAGGTGATTCTCTCCAGAGTCGAGTCCAAAACGCTGCCTAGGCGAAACTTTGGAACGATTTGGGGCAGAGACGCATGGCTGGACTTTTGAAGATGTTTTCCCGGTCGGAATCACATGACTGGCTGGCAAGTATGGATGGACCTGCCGCCCTCTTCACCCGATCAGGACGCTTTGTTGCAGGCAACCCTGCCTATGATGGCATCTACCGACCTGTGTCGATTGACCCTCTTCTAATGAGCTTGCTCGACCAAGCCTGCGCGTTTAGGGCCTCGAAGGCGGTTCGCCGTGGGACTAGCTTGGATGAAACACAAGGCCAGGTGCGTGTCCGCGTCAGCGCCATCGGTGACCATGCACTGGTTCGACTGACCGCTGTCGAAGGACCGGCCCAGCCACCGGAAGACTCTCTCGAAGCATTGGGATCTGCATCTCAAGGTGCACTTGCTGTTCAAACCGCATCTTCGCTGTTGACCGGCCTCGCACGGTTGATTGCCGAAGCCCCCGTTGGCTTTGCCCGCTTGGACCGGCGCGAAGCGCGTCAGGCAATTATTCAAGAAGCCAATCCCGCCTTTGTCCGAATTGCAGGGGCTGGCAAAGGGGCGAAGCTTTCAGACTTGGTTGCATCCGCCCATGCTGATGATTTAGATCGACTAGAAGTTGGCGGGCAGCGACCAATTGAGCTGGATATCGCCAATTCCGGCGGGCAGACTTGTGAAGGTTGGCTGTTAGAAGACGAGAATGATGGCGCTGCCCTCTTGCTAGTCGACGTCTCAACCCGCCGGGAGATGGAACATCGCCTCGCCCAGACCAGCAAAATGCAAGCCGTCGGGCAAATCGCAGGCGGGGTTGCCCACGAACTGAATAACTTCCTTTTGGTCATCACATTGAATTGCGACGCCCTGCTGGCGCGCCATCCCGTTGGTGACCCCAGCTATGGTGAATTGCAGAGCATTCAGAACACCAGCGCGCGGGCGGCAGAGCTTGTCAAAATGCTTCTGGCCTACGCGCGCAAACAGACTTTCCGACGCGACGTTTTGGATGTCGGGGCCGTTCTAACTGAGTTTGCAGTTTTGATGCGGCAGGTCTTAGACGAGCGCATCGTCTTTGAAATCACCCATGGCCGCGACCTGCCCAATGTGCGCGCTGACAAGCAGCAATTGGAAACCGTCTTTATGAACCTCGTCACCAATGCCCGCGATGCGGTGTTGATGTCTGGTAGAGGCAAAGGCTCCGTGAACGTCCGCACCAAGCGCGCGACGACACAGGACGTGCGAACGGCACTCAAGGGCTTGAGCATTGCCGATATCGAAGATTGCGATTGGGCCATGATTTCAGTGACCGATACGGGAACTGGCATGAGCCAGGACATTGCCACCAAAATTTTTGAACCCTTCTTCACGACAAAGGAACAAGGAAAAGGCACCGGCATTGGCTTGGCTACTGTCTACGGTATCATCAAACAATCTGATGGCTTTATTGCTCTCGATTCGGTTGAGGATGAAGGCACGACGTTCCACGTCTTCTTGCCGGCCACCACAGCCGATGAAGTCAGTGACGCTATGCCAGCAGCGCAAGCCCAAGTTGCTGAAGCGCGGCCGATGGATTTGGCAGGTCGCGGACGAATCTTGTTGGTCGAAGATGAAGAAGGCGTACGCAATATTGCAACCCGCCTTCTGATGCAGCGAGGCTATCAGGTTACCTCGGCGGGGGACGGCGAAGAAGCGCTGGAAATTCTTGAGAATGACCCCAATAGTTTCGATCTAGTCCTGTCCGATGTTGTCATGCCCGGCTTGGATGGCCCAGGCCTCCTAAAAGCAGCCAAGCCTTACTTGGGTCATGCCCGAATTGTCTTTATGTCTGGCTATGCAGAACAGGACTTTGCCCAGACCTTGGAAGACGAACGCTCCATTTCCTTCTTGCCAAAGCCATTTACGCTGGCACAATTGGCAGAACGGGTCAAAACAGAACTTGCGGCGGCCTGATACGTCATAATCGGGCGTATTTGTTTTAAAAGAGTAGATTAATCCACTTTGTTCCACTTGTGTTCTGAGAACATATCAGATACAAAACCTTCATGACGTGACAAGGTCTGGTTTGCACACAGCTCTACTGAGCCCATTGTGCCGATGCAGGCGGGAATCGTGAAAAGGGGTTGAAAGATGGCTACTCAGGCTTCAAATGCAGCGCTTCGCTTGGTGGAAAAAAACGATATGGACAAAGAAAAAGCTCTCGAATCGGCCCTCTCTCAGATTGAGCGTGCCTTTGGTAAAGGCTCGATCATGCGCTTGGGCGAACAAGGCGCAGCGGTTGAGATTGAATCTGTGTCAACCGGTTCTCTTGGGCTCGACATCGCCCTAGGGATTGGTGGCCTGCCACGCGGTCGCATCGTTGAAATTTATGGGCCTGAAAGCTCGGGTAAAACCACGTTGGCGCTACATTGTATCGCTGAAGCGCAAAAAAGTGGCGGGGTGTGCGCCTTCGTCGACGCCGAACACGCGCTTGACCCAATTTATGCCCGCAAGCTTGGTGTGGATTTGAGTGATCTGTTGATCTCTCAGCCAGACACGGGCGAACAAGCCCTCGAAATCACCGACACTTTGGTGCGCTCCGGCGCGGTCGACGTTTTGGTAATCGACTCGGTCGCTGCGCTGACGCCAAAGGCTGAAATCGAAGGCGATATGGGTGACAGCCTACCTGGTCTGCAAGCCCGCTTGATGAGCCAAGCTTTGCGCAAATTGACTGGCTCCATTTCGCGCTCAAAGACTTTGGT
>CAMDDL010000003.1 GCA_945891505.1 Maricaulis salignorans
AACGGGTGGGAATGCACTAAAATTCTATGCTTCGGTGCGTCTGGACATTCGCCGCATTGGCCAGATTAAGGACAAAGAAGATGTGGTGGGCAATGTTACCCGCGTCAAAGTCGTCAAGAACAAGGTCGCCCCGCCATTTAAGCAGGTGGAGTTCGACATTCTCTATGGCGAAGGCATCTCCAAGCAGGGCGAATTGATTGATCTGGGCGTTAAAGCCGGGATCGTTGAGAAATCTGGCTCTTGGTATTCCTATGACAGCACCCGGATTGGCCAAGGCAAGGACAATGCGCGATCCTTCTTGAAGTCAAACCCTGAAATGGCGGCTGAGATTGAACATAAGGTGCGCCAGAACGCTGGCATTCTCGCTGAAGTCTTGGCAGGTGAGCCTGTCTCTGAAGATGGCGAGATGGACGATATGTAGGTTGACCTGAAGGGCGGTTTCCACCCTTCAACGACGAAACCAAAGACTTTGGCTGTCAGGAATGCCTAAGGGAGCCGCAGAATCTTTATAGCAGGATCAAGCCTAGTCGGTTTGGTCCTGTTGCGTCTTGGGCAATGCGGCCGAAGTCCAAACCCTCAAGCCGCTTTACGCACCACAATCATATAATTCATGCTTGTATCCGACCCTAAGGACCAGCGATCCATCAGAGGATTGTAATTGACGCCAATCGGTTCATCGAGGCTCAGCGCCGCTTCCGGCTTTAAGGCTGCTTGAATTTCAGATGGCTTGACCAGCTTGTCGTAATCATGGGTGCCCGGCGGCAACCAACGCAAGATTCGCTCGGCCCCAATTATCGCCAGCGCGAGTGCTTTGGGCGTGCGATTGATCGTCGCGACAAACATCAGGCCACCGGGCGCTACCAATTGCGCAGTATTCTTTAGAAAAGCTGCTGCATCGGCCACATGCTCCACCACTTCCATGTTGAGCACAATATCAAACGGGCCAGCACCAGCGGCCAGCAATCCTTCCGCGGTGCCGTAACGATAGTCGATCGAAAGCCCTGTTTGGGCCGCATGGGTCATGGCCGTTTTGATATTGGGTTCGGTTGCATCCACCCCGGTTACAGCTGCGCCCAAGCGTGTCATCGGCTCGCTCAAAAGGCCGCCACCACACCCAATATCAAGTAATTTCAGTCCCTTGAGGGGTGAGTCAGAACTAGGTTTCAAACCAAAATGGGCTTCTGCTGTCTCGCGAATGAAGCGCAGCCGCGTGGGGTTAAATTTGTGCAAAGGGCGGAACTTGCCATAAGGGTTCCACCAGTCCTCAGCCATGGCCGCAAACTTGGCCACTTCTCCCGGGTCGATCGAAGGCGAGTGTGGCGGTATCTCCATCGTGGCGTCTTGGGTGGCTCTGGGCATCGGGTTCAACTCACCTATGTGACAGTTTGCAACATGCAAAAGGATTGACCTTAAGACTTCATAAAGCGATGAGCGCGCGCGTCGAGAGCCGTGGTCTGTTTGTAACTGCGGATTTCTGCGTCTAATGGAATATCTAAGGAGCAAAGAAGCATGTCGCGTCTGGTGATGAAGTTTGGTGGAACCTCTGTGGGAGACGTCGAACGTATCCGCCGCGTTGCGCGCTTGGTGAGTGCTGAGCGTCAAGCAGGGCGCGGGATTGCTGTGGTCGTATCGGCCATGTCAGGCGAAACCAATCGTCTAGTCGAACTTTCCCGTCAAGCTGGGGAAGGCCTGCCCCCAGAGTTATTCGATGATGAGTATGATGTTGTAGTCGCCACAGGCGAACAAGTCACAACGGGCCTTCTCGCTTTGGCTTTACGTAGCATGGGGATCCCGGCACGCTCCTGGCAAGGATGGCAAATCCGCGTTGCTTCCAGCTCTGCACACGGTTCCGCCCGGATATCAGATATTGATGCCGAAGACGTGGCAGCCGCCATTGATTCTGGCGAAGTGGCGGTGATCCCGGGCTTTCAAGGCGTGACCGAAGAGGATCGCATTACGACTTTGGGTCGCGGTGGGTCTGATACCTCCGCAGTTGCCGTTGCTGCCGCCCTGAAGGCTGAGCGCTGTGATATCTATACCGATGTGGACGGGGTCTATACGACTGACCCCCGCATGGTACCGAAGGCCCAGCGGCTTGAAAAAATCTCTTATGAGGAAATGCTCGAAATGGCCTCACTCGGGGCGAAAGTCTTGCAAACGCGTTCGGTAGAATTGGCGATGGCCAAACGTGTGCCCGTCCGCGTGTTGTCGAGTTTTGTAGAACCCGGTGAGCCAAACCCTGGAACTTTGGTCTGTGATGAGGATGAAATTGTGGAAAAGCAAATCGTGTCGGGCATCGCCTATTCGCGCGACGAAGCCAAGGTCTCGCTGAAAACCTTGCAGGATCACCCCGGCGTCGCCGCCGATATCTTTGGCCGCTTGGCTGAGGCCAACATCAATGTGGACATGATCGTGCAAGCTCCGTCGCGTACTGAAGGGGCAGTCAACATGACTTTTACCGTTCCAGAGCGGGAAGCTGATCGCGCTATGGCGCTGATGAGTGCCGCGCAAGAGCAAATTGGCTTTGAACAGGTTGAAGTCAAAAAGGACGTCTCAAAAGTGTCCGTCATCGGGGTTGGCATGCGATCACATGTGGGCGTTGCTCGCATCATGTTTGATGCCCTGTCAAAGAAGGGGATCAATATTGAGAACATCGCAACCTCCGAGATCAAGATCTCAGTTTTGATCGACAGTTCTTATACGGAATTGGCTGTTCGCGCGCTGCATACGGCCTATGGGCTCGACGCTGCCTAAGTTTTGTGCAGCTTCCAGCACAAAATGCTGTCGCTTTGAAGGACAGCTTATCCCTTCTCTTGTATGGGGAAGGCGACTTATGGTGTGGTCCTGCGGCAGCGGAGTGTCACACCGCACCATTTTGAGGAAGTGAATGAGCCCTGTTTCTTCTGGCAATGCGGGAGGGTCACGCGTCTTATTGCGTCGCCTACGCGATGTCATGGTACAGGACGCCGACACCCAAACCCGCTTAGACCGGATCGTCGCGCAGATCGGCACGACGATGGTAGCGGACGTGTGCTCTATTTATCTGCGGCGCTCAGACGGGTCGCTGGAATTGTTCGCCACAGAGGGCCTCTCACGCGATGCAATCCACCGCACAAGGATGAAGGCAGGCGAAGGCCTAGTTGGCCTAGTGGCTGAAGGGGTCGAGCCGATCAGCTTGGCAGACGCGCCAAAGCATCCCCGGTTTTCCTACCGCCCAGAAACCGGCGAAGACCCGTTCCAATCTTTCATGGGCGTGCCAGTGCTGCGGGGTGGCCGGGTTGTGGGGGTGTTGGTGGTGCAAAACCGCTATGCGCGAACCTATGAAGATGACGAAATTGAAGCGCTACAACTCATTGCGACGGTGCTAGCTGAAATCGTCTCGGTCGAGGACCTAACAGGGGCCTTGTCGGAATTCCAAATCAAGCCAACCACGCCGGAAACGCTGAAAGGTAAAGCCTATTCACGTGGACTTGCCTCGGGTCAGGCACTACTTCATGACCCGGATGTTGAGCCAACGCGCTATTTGTCTGACGATCCAGTCGCAGAGGAAAAAAGGCTCAACGAGGCTTTGATCAAATTGCGTGCAGGCTTAGAAGCGCTGCTGGCAGGGGATGTGCAGACCTTAGGCGGCACTTCTTTTGAAGTGCTGGAGACATTTAACTTGCTCAGCCAAGACCGATCTTGGGAACGACGGCTGCGCGATGGGGTGAAAAATGGTCTAACCGCAGAAGCGTCGGTGGAGCAAGTGCGCTCCGAACACCGCGCCCGCATGTCTAGCGCTAAAGACGGGTATATTCGTGACCGTCTGCACGACCTTGAAGAGCTGGATAATCGCCTGCTGCGATACCTGTCAGGCGACGCCGGTGACCGCAAGGAAGCACCAGAGGATTCTATTCTGGTTGCGCGCGATATTGGCCCTGCAGAGCTCCTCGAATATGGCCGTGGGCGTATCAAAGCCATTCTTCTAGAAGAAGGCTCCCCCTCCTCCCATGCTGCGATTGTTGCCAAGGCAATGGGTGTTCCCATGTTGGGCCAACTGCCTAACCTGCTGTCGCGGGTTGAGGCTGGCGACATGATAATTGTCGACGGCAATGAAGCCCAAGCCTATTTGCGGCCTGACAAGATGGTCTCAGCGGCGTTGCAAAGCCGGTTTGTAGCCCAAAGTGCCGAGCAGAAGTTATTTGCGGCCAGCAAGGATCTGCCGAGCCAAACCCTAGATGGCCAGACAATCCAATTGCTTCTAAATGCCGGCCTAGCCATTGACTTGGAGCAATTGGAAACAACGGGGGCCAGTGGCGTAGGTCTTTATCGGACCGAGTTTCAATTCATGATCGCGGACTCACTGCCCCGGCTCGACGCACAAACCGCGCTTTATACTGAAGCGCTGGATCTCGCCAATGGCCGCCCCGTCACCTTCAGGACCCTTGATCTTGGTGGCGACAAGGTCGCGGCTTATATGCCAACCGAGCGCGAGGAGAACCCCGCCATGGGCTGGCGGGCTGTCCGAATGGGCCTCGATCGGCCGGGTTTGTCGCGCTATCAGTTGCGGGCCTTAATACGGGCAGCAGAGGGCCGCCTCTTACGCGTTATGTTCCCGCTCGTAGCAGTTGTGGATGAGTTTCACCGCGCAAGAGAGCTCCTCGAAAAAGAATTGGCATGGGCCCGCGCCAATGGCCGACTTGGGCCAACGAGAGTGGAAGCAGGCGCGATGATTGAGGCCCCAGCTTTGGCTTGGGATACAGCCTCGATTGCGGAACATGCTGACTTCTTGTCCATCGGTACTAACGATCTGATGCAGTTCTTTTTCGCGGCAGACCGTGGCACCGCCAAGGTCGCTGATCGCTACGACATTTTATCGCGACCTGCGCTTACTTTCCTAAAGCATGTTCGCGATAGCGCTGGTCATACGCCGATCTCGATTTGCGGCGAACACGCAGGGCGCCCGCTTGAAGCCATGGCCATGATCGGCTTAGGGTTTACAAAACTCTCTATGCCTGCTGGGGGAATCGGACCGGTCAAACGGATGCTGATGTCCTTACATGGGGAAAATTTCTCCAAAACGTTGACGGTTTTGTTGCGTAATGGTGACGGTAATATTCGCGATGCACTGAAAGACTATGCAAAAACTCACCTAGTTGTTGTAAATTGAGTGTTAAACTGACACAAACCCGCGCTAATAAATCCTAGATGAAATGCCCGCAGAGTGGCGAGATCACGGTTAAAGGATTGACACAATGAGTCCGGCAGAGGCCGCACGCACATTAGATGCCGCCAAAGCGCTCCATTCGGGGCGTGCACATCTGCGTCTGGTGGGCTCAGTCGATAATCCGGATGCGGACGGTCCAGGGGCACGGCTGCAAGCAGCTCGCCGCGATCAAGAGCTGTCTATCCATCAGGTAGCCGCAGCTCTAAAACTAAAACCAGAGCAGGTCGCCGCAATCGAATCGATGCAGTTTCAAAAGCTGCCTGGCCTTGGTTATGCGCTGGGCTATGTGCGCGCTTATGGTGAGTTGTTGGGCCTTGTCGATTGCGATGGTCTTGTCAGCGAATTTCGCGACGCTTGGGAGCCTGTGCAGCGCCGCCGCGAATCTGAAATCGCTACTAAGCCTTCAAAATTTGTCGCCCCTGCTGGTGCGGTTATGGCCCTTGCCTTGTTAGGTTGGTTGATCGTTTGGGCAAGCTTGCACGCAATTAAGCCCCAGCCTGTGGACATGGTCGCGCCACCAGATGAGAAGATCAAAGCGTGGGCCGAGGCCCAACCAATAGGGCCAGCGCAAGCAACTGCCGATGTGCAACCCTTATCGACACTAAAGGCACTGCAAGACGTGCGGGTGACCCTACGCGGCGAAGATGGTGCACTGGTGACAGACCGCGTTCTGCGCAAAGATGAGAGCATTTCGACCGACGGCTTGGGCCGTTGGTTCGTATCCTCGCCCTTTGGCGGTGTGCTGGAGGCCAATGGCTATGGCCAGACTGCCTTGGTCGGGGAAGCTGGAAAAAAGGTCGTCAATTGGCGTGTGCCAGATTTTGAGGCGATTGCGACAGCCAAGTCAAAGGCTGAGGCTGGGGCAGCCGAAGCCCTAGCTGCAGCAGAAGCTGCCAAACTTACTGCACAACAGGCAAAAGATCAGCCCGCAGCCACCCCAACGACGGCACCCAACGGTGCTAGCCTAAGCAACCCAACGCCTACGCCAGCGGATACGGCAACTGCCGTTCCTTTAACCGCGACTTCTGCGCCAGCCAAAGTCGTAGGCCCCGTCACTCAATAAAGTGCCAAACAGGCACGTGACTGGAACTTCTGTCGAAGCCGTCCTATAGTTTTTTCTGCGTTTTGTTGTTTAGTTGACGGACGGGCCTGTCTGATGGTTCAATTCCCAGAGGAAGGCGTGTTTTCGTCATGCTGAACAAGCTCTGATAGACTGCGAGAAACAAGAGGTTACCACGTGGCGACTGGCCTAGAACATATCCGCCCTTGGCGCACCATTGTGCGGCGCCAGTCCCGTCAGATCATGGTGGGTAAAGTAGCCGTTGGGGGCGATGCGCCGATCAGCGTGCAGACCATGACCAATACGCCCACCCCTGATACCGGGGCGACAATCGACCAAATCCGCCGCTGCGAAGAGGTCGGGGTCGACGTCATTCGGGTGTCTTGCCCAGATGTGGAATCAACTGCCGCTCTCAAAACCATCGTACGCGCGGCGCAAGTGCCGATCGTGGCCGATATCCACTTTCACTATAAACGAGCCATTGAAGCGGCGGAGGCGGGCGCGGCCTGCTTGCGCATCAATCCGGGTAATATTGGCTCCGCGGAACGCGTCCGCGAAGTGGTCAGCGCCGCTCGCAACAACGGCTGCTCCATCCGCATCGGTGTGAACGCAGGCTCACTTGAGTCTGATTTGCTTGAGAAATATGGCGAGCCCTGCCCCGAAGCTATGGTGGAAAGCGCGCTCGACCATGCGCGCATCTTGCAGGAACTTGATTTTCACGAGTTCAAAATTTCGGTCAAGGCGTCCGACACCTTTTTGACGGTTGCCGCCTATCAGGCGCTTTCTGAAGCAATTGATTGCCCACTGCATCTAGGCGTCACAGAGGCTGGCGCAGCGCGCTCTGGCACGGTGAAGTCCTCTATTGGCATTGGCTCGCTTCTTTGGGCTGGCATTGGCGATACGATCCGCGTGTCCTTGTCGGCAGAGCCTGAAGAAGAGGTGCGCGTCGGTTACGATATTCTCAAAAGCCTAGGCTTGCGCACACGTGGCGTGAATATCATTGCCTGCCCGTCTTGTGCGCGCCAAGGCTTTGATGTCATCCGCACCGTGGAGGCCTTGGAAAGCCGTCTGTTGCATGTGTCAGAGCCGATTTCGCTCTCGATCATTGGCTGTGTGGTCAATGGTCCCGGTGAAGCGCTCTACACCGATCTGGGCTTTACGGGCGGCGGCAAGGGAGCAGGCATGATCTACATGGCCGGCAAAGCCCATCACAAGCTCTCCAACGAAGGCATGATAGAGCATATCGTTGAGCTAGTGGAAGCCAAAGCAGAAGAAATGCGCGCGGCTAAGGTGGAAGAGGAACTCGCCACGACGTCTTAAGTCGAGAAGGGCCTGAACACATTGATCAGGCCCTCTTCAAACGCTTAGACTAGTATAGTGTCGCCAAGGCCTTACCATCATAATCCATCAGATCATCGGTACGGCCTTCTTTGACCTTCTTGGCCCATTCGGGATCTTGCAGCAAAGCACGGCCGATGGCGACCATGTCATATTCGCCTTTTTCCAAGCGGCGGACGACATCATCAAGCGGCGCTTTGGCTGAGCCTTCACCCCGGAACGAGCCCGCAAAATCACTCGACAGGCCAATTGAGCCCACCGTGATAGTCGGCACGCCAGTAACCTTTTTGGTCCAGCCAGCACAGTTTAAGCCATTCTCGCCATCGACATCGGGGAATTCAGCTTCCCAGACCCGGCGTTGGGAGCAATGCAGCATGTCTACGCCCGCAGCCACGATTGGGGCCAAGAAGGCTTCGAGTTCCTGAGGCGTATGGGCAAGCTTAATTGTATAATCCTGCTGCTTCCATTGCGAGAAGCGCAAGATGATGGGCGTATTTGGACCCACTTGCTTGCGACATTCTGCAACGATTTCAGCGGCGAAGGTCGCACGCTGTGGCAATGAGCCACCATACCGGTCGGTGCGGACGTTCATGACGTCCCAAAAGAATTCGTCGATCAGATAGCCGTGCGCACCATGGATTTCGATGGCATCAAAGCCCAGTTTGGCAGCATCGCCTGCCGCGCGGGCATAGGCTTGCACCATGTCCCAAACTTCTTCGGTGGTCGGCACGGGCAGGACCGATTTACCGGTATGGGTAAGGCCAGAAGGGCTATCGGTTGGCGCATCTGGAAAATGGCCAGTACCGGGCTTGCGCATCATGCCCTGATGCCAAATTTGTGGGGCAATCTTGCCGCCCTGCGCATGGACGTCTTCGACAACTTTGGCCCAACCAGCCAAAGCATCATCGCCATGGAAACGGGGCACATTGGCGTCGTTCGAAGCCCCCTTCCGGTCAGTGACTGTGCCTTCGGTGATCAGCAAACCAACATCGGCAGCCGCACGGCGCGCATAATAGTCGGCTACATTCTGTCCAGGTACACCGTTTGGCGAGAAAGACCGCGTCATCGGGGCCATGGCAATGCGGTTAGGGATTGTCACACCGCGGATGGTGAGGGGCTGAAACAAAGCAGACACGTCGGTCATGGTCACTCCTGAGCACTATTATTGCGCGGCGGCTTTCTTGGCTTGCCGCCGTTGGGAAGGGGTTACGATGAAGTGGGCGCTAGGTCTAGACGGCTAAGACCCCTCCATCACAAATTGCCTGATAAGCTAGGCTAAACCGTCCCTCGGCAACCGGCGGGTGCATATCGATCCCGGCCAAAAGGCGCAGCGGCGCGCGTGAGCCTTTGCGGGCTGAAACGACAACTCTTTTGGCGGGATCTCCCGCCCGCGGACGGACTGGGCAAACCCCAATATCGCCAGCCTTGCCTCGAAGAGCGGCTAGAATATCCGGCAGTCGGTCTGCCCGGTGGATCATCAAGAACCTGCCTTTGGGCGTTGTCATGGCCAGCATGCCTTTAATCCACGCATCTAAAGGCGCACCCAAAATATAGGCAGCTTGCCGCGACTCGTCTGGATCGCGGATGGCCAGATCATCATCGAAATAAGGGGGATTAGAAAACACAAGGTCAAATTGGCCAAGCAGGACCTCATGTGGTGCCAAAACATCGCCCTTCACAAAGCTAACTTCGCACTGCAGTGGATTTCGGGCGGCATTTGCCTCAGCCAAGGACCAAGCTGCCTCGTCCTTTTCAAGCCCTGTTAGGCGTAGCTTCGAATCGGCGCGTAAAGATCCGAGACTGAGGAGCGCCGTACCCACACCACAGCCCGCTTCCAAAGCCGTTCGGACTGGAAATGAGGCAGCAGCCGCGGCTAATAAAACAGCGTCCGTACCCGCACGATAGCCCTTGCTGGGTTGTTCTATGGTCAACGCCCCTTTGAGGAATATATCCTGTGTTGTTTCGATCATGCGGGCGTCTGAGCCTATATCCAAAAGACTTGCGAAGTTGCTAGGTTGAGACGGCAAAAGTGACCACTGTCAACTAAACTGTTTTGAACGCCAAGGTTGGAAGCAGCGGATGCTTGACCCAAGCCCCCTCAAGAGGGCATGGAAACAAAAGACTGATAAGGAAAAGCTGCCGTGAACGTCACCACCCGCCCAGTTGATGCCGTGTCGGTTAATCCGACCGAAGCGCTCGCGGCAGTGTTGGCACCAGAATTGGCAGCAACTGAAGCTGAGATCGTCGCACGGATGGACAGCCCTGTTGGCCTCATCCCGGATGTAGCTCACCATTTGGTGGATGCTGGCGGCAAGCGCTTGCGGCCGCTCCTAACGCTGGCGGCAGCAAGTGCTTGTGGCGGCGGCGGGCTGCCGGCGGTTAAACTCGCTACCGCCGTTGAGTTCATCCACACCGCCACTTTGCTGCATGACGATGTAGTCGATGGCTCGTCACTACGTCGTGGTAAGCGGGCTGCCAATCTGATTTGGGGCGACAAGGCGAGCGTGTTGGTTGGCGACTTCTTGTTTGCACGCGCATTCAATCTGATGGTCGAAACAGGTTCTTTAAGGGTGTTGGATATTCTAGCCAAAGCCGCTAGCACAATCGCCGAAGGCGAAGTCCTACAGCTGGCAACCACCAATCGCGGCGAAGCAAGCCGGGAACGCTATTACCAAGTTATTGAGGCCAAGACCGCCGCTTTGTTTGCCGCCGCTTGTGAAGCCGGCGCGATTACCGCAGACGCGCCCGATGAGATGGTGGAAGCCTTAGCAACCTTCGGCTTGAAATTGGGCCTCGCCTTCCAATTGGTCGATGATGCCTTGGACTATGGTGGCCTGACCCAAAGTTTGGGCAAGAATACGGGCGACGATTTTCGTGAAGGCAAAGCCACTCTCCCGCTGATCATCGCGTTGGAGCGCGCGCAAGGCGAGGAGCGCCTGTTCTGGCAACGCGTTCTGGCCCGCAAGCATCAGGATGAGGATTTGGCTTTTGCGATCCAAACCATGCGTCTGCGTGGGGCCGTTGAAGCCACTTTGGACGAGGCTCGCGGCCATATCACAGACGCGAAAGCGGCCCTTTCCCGTCTACCTGAAGGCGTGATCCCCGCGCTTCTGGCCAATCTCGCCGATTATGTTGTCGCACGCCTGAACTAATGGTCGAGGACGGCAGCTCTTGGAAAAAGTGGCTAGCCGAAATTCGAGCCGCGATGCCAATCAGCTTTGAAGCCATAATGGCCATTCTCGTCCTAATTATGGTTCTCATGGTGATGCTGATTGAGCAAATTCGGGAACCAAACAAAGAGGTCTGTGATCGTCGTCGGGGCTGCGACAGTCCATTGCCGTCAAGGGCCAATCCACCTTCTGACTTCTGACAACAAAAAAGGGCGGGACCATTCAGTCCCGCCCTTATTCAATTTTCCACAAGCCTGCGAGATTACTC
Organism: Maricaulis salignorans; assembly: GCA_945891505.1. GTDB lineage: Bacteria > Pseudomonadota > Alphaproteobacteria > Caulobacterales > Aquidulcibacteraceae > Aquidulcibacter > Aquidulcibacter miladensis. The sequence goes on from CAMDDL010000003.1 coordinate 11,043, forward strand.
GGCAGGCTTGGGCTCGACTTTGCGGGTCCGCCACAAAGAATAGCCAATAGAGCCACCCAACAGGAGCAGTGTTGCAATCAGCGACCAATGTGGCTCCATGTACGGGACCATTTTCAGTTCTTTAGACAGACCGAAGTTCCAGATGATCTTACAGCCGATCAGAACCAGAACCAGCGACAAGCCATATTTCAGATATTTGAAGCGCTCGACGGCTTCAGCCAGCATGAAGTACATCGAACGCAGACCCAAGATCGCGAAGATATTGGAGGTGTAGACGATGAACGGGTCGCGGGTGACGGCGAAGATCGCAGGCACACTATCGACAGCAAAGATGATGTCGACAACTTCGACCATGATCAAAGCGAGGAACAAAGGCGTGGCCCAAAGGACCAACTTGCCCGAGCCGTCTGGATGTGGCTTCTTGACGAAGAAGTTATGGTTATCAATCGTCTCAGTTACACGCATGCGCTTTTTGATGAATTTCAAAACCGGATTGTCTTCCAGCTTCATCTCGTGGTCGCCACCATAAAGCATTTTCCAGCCAGTGAAGATCAAAAAGGCCGCGAAGATATAAAGCACCCACGTGAACTCGTTCACGACGGCAGAGCCCAAGCTGATGAAAATCGCGCGGAACACAATCGCGCCCATAATGCCCCAGAACAGGACGCGGTGCTGATATTCGCGCGGCACGGCGAAGAAAGTGAAGATCATGCCGATGACGAAGATATTGTCAAAAGCCAGCGCCGTTTCCAATAAATAGCCGGTGAAATATTGGATCACCGCTTGCTGGTTTAGATTATCTGGGCTGTTGTAATATTGCGGATCGGGCTCGTAAACAAAATAGACATAAGCGCCGAAAGCTATGGCAAGGCTAGCAAAGGCCGCCCACATCTTGGCAGACTTCGAAGCTGAAACCACCCCGTCCTTATTGTTGATGACCCCAAGGTCTAGCCACAACAAGAAACCAATGAACGACAAGAAAGCGAGCCACAGCCAAATGGGCTGGCCCGCGTAAACGGCGGTTAAAAAAGGCAAGGCATCCATTGGCCCCGGTCCCCTCATCTTGGCTGCGTCTTCCGCGAGAACAATCAATCCGACATCACGATCAACGCCTTGATCGCCAGAGGGGCCCGGACTGCGGTAGTGGGCTGCATATGGGGCGCTGACCTAGATGCGCAAGGCACAGAGCCGTGAAAGACGCTTAACATACCTTCACAAGACCGTGATAGCCCTTGCGGTGAAAGGCGCTTTTCCTATCGCGGGCAAACCTAGGCGGTAGTGACAGCCTCTTGGCCGTGCTCTGCTAAGAAACGCTCTGCCTCCAAGGCAGCCATGCAACCCAACCCAGCTGCAGTAACGGCCTGACGATAGGTTTCGTCGGCCACATCACCTGCCGCAAACACACCAGCTACATTGGTACGCGTAGTGCCAGGCTCAACAATGATGTAGCCATTATCGCGCATCGCGACTTTGCCGATGAACAAATCCGTTGCAGGCTTGTGACCAATGGCGACAAACACGCCATGTGCTGGCAGGTTTGAAAGTGCGCCAGTCTTGAGGTTCTTCAAGCGCACGCCCGTTACCGATTTAGGCTCGGGATCCGATAAGATTTCTTCCACCGCACTATCCCAAACCACTTCCACTTTTGGATGGGCGAACAAGCGGTCTTGCAAAATGCGCTCTGCCCGCAACTCGTCACGGCGATGTACCAATGTCACTTTGCTGGCAAAATTGGTCAAGAACAGAGCTTCTTCAACTGCAGTATTGCCGCCGCCGATCACCGCCACTTCTTTCCCACGATAGAAGAAACCGTCGCACGTGGCACAAGCCGACACGCCAAAACCACACAGTCCCTGCTCTTCGGGCAGGCCCAGCCATTTGGCTTGCGCGCCCGTCGCAATGATCAAGGTATCGCCTGTATAGACTTGGCCACCATCGCCAATCGCTCTGAACGGACGGCTCGTCAGATCGACTTCCATGATCCAGTCAGAAATGATTTGCGTGCCGACATGTTCAGCTTGGGCGCGCATTTGCTCCATCAGCCAAGGCCCTTGGATAACATCGGCAAAACCCGGATAGTTCTCAACTTCCGTGGTGATTGTCAGCTGTCCGCCGGGTTGGGGTCCCTCAACCAGTACGGGCTGGCGCATGGCACGGGCGGCATAGATAGCGGCCGTATAGCCGGCAGGCCCAGAACCAATAATAAGGACGGGGGCGTGGCGAATTTCTGACATAAAGAGGGCTCCTTGAGCACACCTATCTAGTGATTCCCCCCACGAATAAGAAGGGCAGTATCAGCGCCGCGCACGGAAGAAGGTGCGTAAGATCTCTGCGCAGGGCTCAGCCAAGACACTAGAGGTGACTTTCGGTCGCCAATGGCAGGTCTTTTGCTCGAAAAAGCGCACACCATGCTCCACTGCTCCGCCTTTGGCGTCGCTAGCGCCATAGACCACGCGGGCGATACGGGCATGACTGATGGCACCTGCGCACATGGTGCAAGGTTCTAACGTCACGTAGAGCGTCAATTCCGGCGCTAAACGATAGTTGGACAGCGCAACCCCTGCCCGCCTTATGGCCAGTATCTCCGCATGACCGGACGGGTCGTGCAAAGTAATTGGTTCATTGTGGGCCTCGGCCACCAAGGTCTGGGTTTTGTTGTCGACGACAAGGGCACCAATCGGGGCTTCGCCCAATCGGGCCGCCTGCGCAGCAAGCTCCAAAGCACGCGCCATCCAAAAGGCGTCCCGCGCCTGATCTTGTTCATCCAGCATAGGGCGTTGTTAGCGGGTTTGACCGCGTGAAGCCAGTCCTAGCGCCGACAACCAGATACCGGGCCTGGAGGGACCATACGGATGTAATGACCACTATGCACGCTGTGGGCCGACATCTCTTCACAACGGCCGGGCTTTCGCCGCATCCAGTGAGCGTCAACACACACTTTGCCCGCGCGACTGCCATAGCAGCGTGGTTCAATAAGGCTCCAATTGCCATCTGCTCGTATATTAAGCGTATAGCGATAGCCGTAAACTGGACCATCCATCCTATTCCAAGCGAAGTTGACTTCGGTCTCTGCAGGATAGCCTGTCGGGGTGGTGCTGCCACGGTGGGAATAGCGCCCATTCTGATCTTGATAGCTTGATGCCGCCTCTTGATTTGGGATCGGCGCGGCTACCTTGGCCGCATGTAACGGACGCCACTATTCCGCAGCTTCTGCTGACATTCTTGCTAAAATCACCAGTCCACCCAAGGCTAAGGCCACATTCCACAGTTTCGTACGCACTACTTATTTACCCCAGCCTTGTTACTTCGCTCACGCAACAAAGCTGGAAACAGAGCGAAACGTAAGCGGGTTCGTCCCAACGGGGTAGCAAAACGGACAACTCCCCAATCCTGTCGGGCCGGTAACACTAAAATTTTACTTGACGTGTGCGTAAACGTAAGCCAAACGCGTCTCCAAGGTCACCTCTGGAGGTCTTTTATGTCTGATCAAACCGAGAAAAACAGGGTTTGGACAATTGGCGAGTTATCGCGTGAATTTGGTGCCACAGCCCGCGCCTTGCGCTTCTATGAAGACAAAGGGCTGCTCAGCCCGGCACGAGATGGTCTTAACAGGCATTATTCGGTACGTGATCGCGCCCGCTTGAAGCTGATTTTGCGCGGTAAGCGGGTCGGGTTTTCGCTATCGGAAATCCGCGAGATGATAGACCTCTATGATCTGGGAGATAATCAACGCACCCAGATGCAGCGCACGCACGACAAGTACATCAAGCAAATTGAACTTTTGAAGCGGCAGCGTGAAGACATCGTCGGATCGATCGAGACCCTAGAAAATGGTGTGCAATGGCTGAACGAGCAACTAGCGAAGGCTCCGGCTGATCTCGCTGTTGCTGGGGCTTCGGCTTATGATGCGGTCGCACGCGCACGCCTCGATGGCGACGATATCTCCTACCTCAACGAAAAAGCGTCTTAAAAAAAGCTAAGGCAAGGCCTGCTCAGGGCCATACAAAACAAAGCACTTCGACAAAACAAGGTTTGGCCAGCGGCTGGATGGGTTTGCATTAAAACACCCCCAGCCGCCAACGGCTACTAAGGGAGACAAATTATGGGTTATCAAGCACCAATTCGCGACATGAAGTTTCTGTTTGATGATGTCTTAGAGATCGACCGTTTCTCAAACCTCGAAGGCTTTGCAGACGCGCCGAAGGATGTACGCGACCAAATCCTCGAAGAGGGCGCGAAATTCTGCGAAAATGTTCTGGCCCCCCTAAACTCGGTCGGCGACAAGCAAGGCTGCAAATTGAACCCAGACAATACCGTCACCGTCCCTGAGGGCTTCACTGAGGCCTATCATGCGCTGGTGGAAGCTGGTTGGCCGCTATTGAGCGCCGACCCCAATTATGGTGGCCAAGGCCTGCCGCATGTGGTCAATCTGGCTTACAGTGAGATGACCTCCTCCTCCAACATGGCGTTCGGCATGTATCCAGGCCTGACCCATGGTTGCTATTCAGCCATCCACGAGGGCGGCACGGACGAGCAAAAAGACCTCTATCTGCCCAAGCTCGCCAGCGGCGAATGGGCAGGCACAATGAATCTGACCGAGCCTCATTGCGGCACAGACTTGGGCCTCTTGCGAACCAAGGCTGTCCCCCAAGCCGATGGTACCTATAAGATTTCAGGCCAGAAAATCTGGATCTCGGGTGGCGAGCACTCGATGACCGCCAACCATATTCACTTGGTCCTTGCCCGCCTTGAAGGCGCGCCAGCTGGCGTTAAAGGCATCTCGCTCTTCATCGTGCCGAAGTTCATCGTTCACGCCGATGGCAGCTTGGGTGAGCGTAACACTGTAGCTTGCGTCGGCCTAGAAGAAAAAATGGGCATTCACGGCAATGCCACCTGCGTCATGCAATATGAAGAAGCCACTGGCTATCTGATTGGTGAGCCTAACAAAGGCCTGTCCATCATGTTCGTGATGATGAATGAGGCCCGCATCGGCGTCGGCCTGCAAGGCATGGCCATTGGTGAATCTGCTTATCAAGCGGCGCTGGCCTTTGCCAAGGATCGTCGTCAGGGCCGCAGCCTGACCGGCCCGAAAGAGCCTGATCAGCCCGCCGACAACATTCTGGTCCACCCCGATGTGCGTCGCATGTTGATGGACATTAAGGCCCACACCGAAGGTGGTCGCGCCTTCTTGTACTGGACCGCCCTTTACGGCGACCTCTTGCACAAGAGCCCCGATGAAGTTGTCCGCCAAAAAGCTGGTGACTACATGAGCCTTTTGACCCCCGTCCTCAAAGCCTATTTGACCGACAAAGGCCACAAGAATGCATCCGACGCTTTGCAAGTGCATGGCGGTTCGGGCTTTACCGAGCATTATCAGGCCAGCCAATTCCTGCGCGATAGCAAAATCGCCATGATTTACGAAGGCACCAATGGCGTCCAAGCCCTCGACCTCGTCGGTCGTAAGCTGGCTGCTAATGGTGGTCGGGCCATCCAAACCTTCTTTGCTGAGATCGACGCCTTTGTGGCCGAACATGAAGGCGACGCAGATCTCGCACCTTTCATCGCTGGCCTCGCCTCTGCCCGCGCGCAATTGCAAGACGCCACCATGTGGCTAATGGCCAATGGCATGAGCAATTTTGATAATGCCGGGGCGTCTAGCCACGACTATCTGCATGTGTTTGGCCTAACCGGCCTTGCCTATATGTGGGCGCTCATGGCGAAAGCCGCCTATGCCAAGGCTGGCACCGAAGCCTTCTATGACACCAAAATCAAGACAGGGCGGTATTTCGTCGACCGCATCTTGCCAGAGATTGCGGGGCACTTGGCCAAGGTTAAAACGGGTGCAGGGCCAGTGATGGCTTTGAGCGCCGAGGAGTTTTAAGCCTTGTCTGCCCTCTCTTTTGGGGCGGCGGAAAAACCTCAAGACCTAAGCAAAACAAAATGTAAGGAAACACCATGACAGCCATCACCATGCCGAAAGCCGTTTGGCGCGATAGTGAAGAACTCACGATGTTCGAAGATTCCGTGCGTGGGTTCTTTGCCAAAGAAGCACCTCCAGAGGTTTGCGCAAAATGGCGTGAGAATGGCATTGTCGACCGCGAGATGTGGACCAAAGCGGGTCAAGCAGGCCTGCTCTGTGTCTCGATGCCGGAAGAATTTGGCGGCGGCGGTGGCGATTTTCGCCATGAAGCGGTGATCATGGACGTGATGGGCACGATGGGGATTGATGGCTTTGGCCTGCCTTTGCACAACGCCATTATCGCGCCTTATCTCAAGCATTATGGCAGCCAAGAGCAAAAGCAAAAATGGTTGCCGAAAATGGCCTCGGGCGAGTTGGTTGGCGCGATTGCCATGACCGAACCCGGTGCTGGCTCTGACTTGCAAGGCATCAAGACCACTGCCGTGAAAAGCGGCAATCATTATGTGATTAATGGCTCCAAGACCTTCATCACCAATGGAGCGACGGCTGACTTGATCATCGTGGTGGCCAAGACCGACCCGACCCAAGGGGCAAAGGGTACGAGCCTGATCGTGGTTGAAACCAAAGAAGTCGAGGGCTTCCGCCGGGGTCGCAACTTGGACAAAGTTGGCCAAGACGCACAAGATACATCTGAGCTTTTCTTTGACGACGTCCGTGTGCCAACTTCCAATCTGTTGGGCCCGGTTGAAGGCATGGGCTTTATCCAATTGATGGAACAATTAGCCAGCGAACGCCTACAAATCGGCATTCAGGGTGTTGCCAGCATGGAGCGCGCTCTGACTGAGACCATCGCTTACGTCAAAGAACGCAAAGCCTTTGGCAAGTCGATCATGGACTTCCAAAACACTCAGTTCAAACTGGCCGAATGCAAAACCAAAGCCACCGTAGCGCGCGCCTTCTGTGACCGCTGCGTTGAATTACTGATGGAAGGCAAGCTCGACCCAGCCACCGCCAGCATGGCGAAATATTGGGTCTCGGACGTTGAGAACGAAGTGATGGACGAGTGCCTGCAATTGCACGGTGGCTGGGGTTATATGAATGAAATGCCCATCGCTCGCATGTGGCGCGACAGCCGCGTTCAACGCATCTATGGCGGGGCCAATGAGGTCATGAAAGTTTTGATTGCGAGGACCTTGTGAACGACCCACTCAATTCTGCCATTGCCGATGCACTCGCGCTGATCGAGGCCAACCCAGAGCCGAGCGATGACAATCTGCGCGCGCTCTCGGTTCGCTTGGCCTTGGCCCATGCCGCCACCGAAGACGAAATCAATCAATTGGCTGTTGAGAGCTTTCAAGAAACGATTGAGGACATGCAGGCCGATAGCGTCCCTGAACACCGCGCCTATTTGTTTGAGCAATTGACGACTGGCCTGATGGCCTATGAAGTACAGTTGTTGCTGGACGGGGCCAAGGCGTGAGTAACCACACCGCCAGTATCCTTTGGGAACGCGGCGACGCTGCCTTTACCGACGGCAAGTACGCGCGCAAGCATCAAGCAAGCTTCGATGGCGGTGTCGGTTTGGCTGTAACCACCGCATTGCCCCTGCCCTCCAACACAGTGCCTGCCGCCGATCCTGAAGAAATGGTGGTCGCGGCCACTGCGAGCTGCCACATGATGTTCTTTTTGGCTTTTGCTAAACAAGCGGGCTTCATCGTCGACAGCTATCAGGATGCCCCCGTCGGCACTCTGGGCAAGGATGAGGCGGGCGTGGAGCGCTTTGTAGAAGTGGTACTCACCCCCAAAGTCAGCTGGGGCGGCGATAATGTCCCTGGCGCAGCGGACGTCGATCTCTTGCACTACAAAGCCCACAAGGCTTGCTATATTGGCAATTCTTTGGCCTGCCCAGTAAGGGTTGAAGCATGAGCGATCACGCCCAAACCTTCCTTGATATCGGCATGAAGCAGCCCTCTCAGAGTTCACAGACTTTGGGATTTCAACTGATAGAGATGGATGTGAAGGCGGGCACGGCGCGGGTGGAATTTGCTGGCAAGCCAGAGTTTGCCAATCCAACAGGCTATATTCAGGGCGGATTTCTGTCGGCCATGCTGGATGATGTGATGGGCATGATGGCGATGTTGAAAGTCGCGCCTAAAAGCTTTGCCAGCACGATTGATTTGCATGTCCACTATCTCCGCCCCGTCCGGGTCGGCAAGATCGAGGTCGCCGCACGCATCACCAACAAAGGTCCCAGCGTGATGTTCGCTGAAGCCGACCTCTATGATTGTCGGGGAAAAATCTCCGCCAAAGCCACTTCTGCCTTGGCGATCACGCCCTTGCAGATTAAAGCAGACGTATAACAAAGGGAGCGCCAAAATGGCCGAAGCATTTATCTATGACGCAGTCCGTACCCCCCGGGGTAAAGGTCGCAATACCGGGTCGTTGCATGAAGTGACGGCTTTGAGCCTTGCCACCCAAGCCTTGCAGGCCATTCGGGACCGCAACAATCTCGACACCTCCAAAGTCGATGACGTCGTTCTGGGCTGCGTGAGCCCTGTAGGCGAACAAGGCAGTGACATCGCGCGCATCGCCGTGCTGAACGCTGACTATGCCGAAACCACCGCTGGTGTGCAGATCAACCGCTTCTGTGCTTCGGGCCTAGAAGCCTGCAATATGGCAGCCGCAAAAGTCATCTCCGGTGAAGCCGATATGGCCATTGGTGGTGGTGTTGAAAGCATGAGCCGCGTGCCCATGGGCTCTGACGGTGGCGCTTGGGCCTCTGACCCCTCCATCGCGATCAAGTCCTATTTCGCGCCACAAGGCATTGGTGCAGATACCATTGCCACCAAATATGGCTTCTCGCGCGATGACGTTGATGCCTATGCAGTTGAAAGCCAAAAGCGCGCTGCGACCGCTTGGAAAGAAGGCCGCTTTGCGAACTCCATCGTGCCAGTCAAAGATCAAATGGGTGCGATCATCTTGGCCCATGACGAGCACATGCGCCCAGACACCACCATGCAAAGCCTCGCGTCGCTAGACGCCAGCTTCATCGCCCAAGGCACCATGATGCCGGGCTTTGATGCCATCATCCAACAACGCTATCCAGAATTGGAAGCCATCAATCACGTGCACCATGCTGGCAACAGCTCTGGCATCGTTGACGGCGCTTCGGCAGTTCTGATCGGCAATAAGAAAATGGCCAAGGCCACGGGGATCAAGCCGCGCGCCAAGATCGTCGCGATGGCCTCCATCGGGTCAGAGCCTTCAATCATGTTGACTGGCCCAGAGTTTGTAGCCCGCAAAGCATTGGCCAAGGCTGGCATGAAACCAGAAGACATTGACCTTTATGAACTCAATGAAGCCTTCGCTTCGGTCGTCCTGCGCTTCATGCAGGCCCTCAATATCCCGCACGACAAAATCAACGTGTGCGGCGGGGCCATTGCCATGGGTCACCCATTGGGTGCGACCGGCGGCATGATCCTCGGCACCGTTCTCGACGAGTTGGAGCGGACTGGCAAGGAAACGGCCCTCATCACCCTGTGCGTCGGCGCAGGTATGGGCACCGCCACCATTATCCAGCGGGCTTAAGGCCACCTGACTTGAGACGCGTGCAGCCCAGCTGCCCGCTTGCTGGGCTACCGCCTGCCCAATGGCGAGGCCAAGACCCTGAATTTTGGAGATAGTCTTATGGAAAATTTCAAAACCAACCTCGATGCAGATGGCGTGTTGCACATCGCATTTGATGTTCCCGGCAAGACCATGAACACCATCACCGGTGGCGTGATGAAGGAAATGGGCGATTTGGTCGCTGAGATCAAAGGCAATGCCGCGATCAAAGGTGCTGTCCTATACTCTGGCAAAGATAATGGCTTCTGCGCTGGCGCTGACCTTGGCGAAATCGGTGGCGGCAGCATGGATGCCGACAAGAAGCTGTCCGAAGATGAGAAGCTGAAGAAGTCGTTTGAACAGGGCTTCAGTCTGAACCGGTCGCTGCGCGCGCTGGAAACCTGCGGCAAGCCTGTTGCCTGTGCGCTGGAAGGTTTAGCTCTCGGCGGCGGTCTCGAAATCGCGCTGGCTTGCCATTACCGCGTCTCGGCAGACAATCCAAAGATCCAATTCGGCTTGCCAGAAGCTAAGGTTGGCCTTCTGCCTGGTGCTGGTGGGACTCAGCGTCTGCCCCGCCTGATCGGTGTGATGAATGCCATGCCGCATCTGTTGCAAGGTGCCAGCATGAACCCACAAGAAGCTTTGAAAAAGGGTGTTGTTGGTGCGGTCGTGCCAGCGGGTGAAACCGTCGCAGCAGCCAAGGCTTGGGTACTGGCAAATCCAACGGCCGTCGCGCCTTGGGACGTTAAAGGCTATCGCGTAAAGGACGGCCCATACTCGCCCGGCGGCGGCATGGCGTTTGTCGGCGGCAATGCGATGTTGTCGAAGACCACCTACAGCAATTACCCCGCCCAAAAAGCAATCATGAGCGCCGTGTTTGAGGGCATTCAAGTGCCAATGGATGCTGCCTTGCGCATTGAGACCCGTTACTTCTTGAAAAATATGGCCAGCCCGTCGGCCAAGGCCATGGTGCGCTCGCTCTTCTTGTCGACCCAGGCCCTTGCAAAGGGTGCGAACCGTCCTCAGGGCTTTGAGAAATATGAGATCAAAAAGGTCTCGGTTCTGGGTGCCGGCATGATGGGTGCAGGCGTGGCCTATGTGCAGGCCATGGCTGGCATCGAGACCGTGCTGATCGACCAAAGCCAAGAAGCAGCTGAAAAGGGCAAGGATTACTCCAAAAAATTGCTCGACAAGGCGGTTTCTCGCGGCAAAATGACCCAAGAAAAGGCTGATGCCGTTTTGGCTCTCATCACCCCGACTACCGACTACGCCCACGTCAAGAAGTCGGATTTGGTCATTGAAGCCGTGTTTGAAAATCGCGAAATCAAAGCCGACGTGACCCAGAAGGCTGAAGCCATGATGGGCCCCAATGCGGTCTTTGGTTCCAACACTTCGACCCTGCCGATCACAGGTTTGGCTACCGCGTCCAAGCGGCCCAAGAATTTCATTGGTGTCCACTTCTTCAGCCCTGTCGATAAAATGGGTCTGGTTGAAATCATCATGGGCAAAAAGACCACTCAGGAAACCTTGGCCAAGGCGGTCGATTACGTCTTGAAGATCAAGAAGACCCCGATCGTCGTCAACGACAGCCGCGGCTTCTACACCAGCCGTTGCTTTGGCACTTATGTGCAAGAAGGCCAAGAAATGCTGGCCGAAGGCATTAAGCCAGCCATCATTGAAAACGTCGGCCGTATGACTGGCATGCCGGTGCCGCCTTTGTCGATGGCCGATGAAGTCGCACTCGACCTTGCCTACAAGGTTGGCCAGCAAACCAAAAAGGACCTTGGCAACAAATGGGTGGCCACGCCCAGCCAATTGATCATCGAAGAAATGGTGGAAGGCCTTGGCCGCTTTGGTCGCAAGAACAAAAAGGGCTTCTACGACTATAAGGAAGACGGCACCAAAGCGATTTGGCCGGGCCTGACCTCGGTCGTGGCAACCAAAGTGCATGAAGCTGATCCTGCCATGGTGAAGGAGTATAAGAACCGCCTTCTCTATCGTCAGGCCCTAGAAACTGCGCGTTGCTTTGAAGAAGGTGTCATCACCGACCCACGCGACGCCGACATCGGCTCCATCCTCGGCTGGGGCTTTGCGCCTTACACGGGCGGCACAGTCAGCTTCATGGACGGCATCGGCATCGCCAATTTCGTTGCCGAAGCCGAGCGTCTGGCCAAGAAATACGGCCCCCGCTTTAAGCCAAACAAGCTCTTGAAAGACATGGCGAAAAGCGGCGAAACCTTTTATGGCCGCTTTAGTGGCGAGGCTGAGAAGAAGGCAGCTTAAGCGGCTTTCACTTTTGTTTCCTGCAGGAAGGGCCACCGCACAGGTGGCCCTTTTTTTGTTTTGCGAAGAACACAGTTTGTGACCCAGGTCAGCTATGGTCGCTCAATTACTGAAATCAACGCACACAGAGACGTGACAGGCACACGGCTCCGGCTTATGTCAGTCTTACGATGGCGATCAAAGAAACCCCTCAAGACGTTTTCAAACGTGTGATCACCCATACGGCGCGAGCCCTGTCGCGGACCGAGGAGGTGGAGGTGAGCTTCTCTGCCGATGGGCCGAGCGTATCAGGCAATCGTATTGGCTTGCCCCATCCGGCGCGCGCCTTGGGCGAGCAAGAAGTATCACGCCTGCGTGGTCACGCTGATGCCGCCGCGCTGCGCCTCGCCCACCATGATTTAGCCGCCCACACTGCTGCGATGCCTGAAGGCCCTCGCGCCCGTGCTCTTTATGATGTGGCGGAGAAAGCCCGTATCGAGGCAATTGGCGCTTTGGCCATGCCTGGTGTGGCGCAAAACCTAACTGCGGCTCTGGTCGAGACGTGTGAGAAGAAGGGCTATGCCCGCATGATGGACCGGCAGACGGCCCCCTTGGCCGATGCATTGGGCCTGTTGTTGCGCGAACGCTTAACCGGCCTTGCCCCACCTGAACCTGGGCGCGGCATTGCCGATCTGTGGCGCGATGAAGTGCAAGCCAAGGCGGGTGAGACAATTGACCGCTTGATTGAGCGCCTGACGGACCAAAAGGCCTTTGCCGAAGTCACCCGCGATCTTATCCGCGACCTTGATCTCGGCGATGAATTGGGGGCAGAGCCTGATCCATCCGATGAGGATGGCGAAGAGCCCGATGGTGCCGATCAGCCACCGCCGGATCCCAATCAGAATGAGGATCAGCAGGAAGAAGGCGGCGAGCAACAGGAGGATACCCAGCGCGGTGAGTCTCAAGGCAGCGAGCAGGAAGATGTGCAAGTGCGCGTCGAGGCTGATGATAGCGACTCGCCCGATGATGATGACAGCGAAGTCGATGAAGGCACCACCCCCGTTCGACCAAACTTTAAGCCCGGCGACGGCGATGGTTTTGTCTATAAAGTTTATACCAAAAGCTTTGATGAGACGGTGGGGGCCGAGGAATTGTGTGACGGGGAAGAATTGGCCCGTCTACGAAGCTATCTCGACGCCCAGCTGACCCAATTGCAAGGCGTCGTAGGCCGCCTCGCCAATCGTCTACAGCGCCGCCTGATGGCGCAGCAGAACCGCAGCTGGCAGTTTGATCTCGAAGAAGGCGTGCTAGATGTGGCCCGCCTATCACGGGTGGTGACAGAGCCTTTGGCCCCACTCACCTTCAAGATGGAAGATGACACCAATTTCCGCGACACGGTGGTGACGCTTCTGTTGGATAATTCAGGCTCCATGCGCGGCAGACCGATCATGATTGCCGCCATCTGCGCCGATATTCTGGCTCGCACACTAGAGCGCTGTGGCGTGAAAACCGAGATTTTGGGCTTTACCACCAAGGCTTGGAAAGGCGGGCAATCGCGCGATAGCTGGATGAAGGCGGGCAAGCCCGCCAATCCCGGTCGCCTGAATGATCTGCGCCACATCATCTATAAAAGTGCGGACGCGCCCTGGCGTCGGGCACGGCGCAATCTGGGCCTGATGATGCGCGAAGGCCTGCTGAAAGAAAATATCGACGGCGAAGCCTTGGACTGGGCGCATGATCGCTTGCTCGCCAGGCCCGAACAGCGCCGGATCCTGATGGTGATTTCAGACGGTGCGCCAGTCGACGACAGCACATTGTCTGTCAATTCCGGAGCCTATCTCGAGCGGCATTTGCGCGACACCATTGCCAAAATCCAAGACTATAGCCCGGTTGAACTGATTGCCATCGGCATTGGTCATGATGTGACCCGCTATTATCGTCGCGCCGTAACGATTGTGGATGCCGAACAATTGGGTGGGGCGATCGTCGATAAGCTCGCAGAATTGTTCGAAGAAGAGCCAAAGGCCGCAAAAATGGCACGCGGCAAAACCGGGCCAGCAAAAGCTAGCCCAGCGCCAGCGGCTAGTAGCCGCATGGGCTCGCGACCCGTGCGGTGACACGGGCCGGTTGAATTAACCTTAATTCCGATAAGCAGGCCGAGCGATGCCGTCTGTGCTGGGCTTATAGCGGGCAGCGAGTTCGGTGGAGCGGCTGGTCATGGGTTGAGTTTGCCCCGCGATATAGACTGCTGTGGGATAGCTTTGGCCTTCCAACGGATCGCCCGACCAGATGACCACGTCTGCAGCCTTGCCCACTTCAATCGAGCCAATCTCTTTTTCCGCACCCCAAATCTTGGCTGGATTCAAAGTGATGGCGGCTAGTGCTGCTTGATAGGGCAGACCATGCGCGACGGCGGTACCAGCATTCATCCGGCTCTGCCGCAGATTATTGTAATCTCGGCTGCCCATGATGGAGACTTGAACGCCTGCTTGATAAAGAACTTGGGCGTTGCGCAAATGGGTGCCCAATGTTTCAAAGCTTGCTGGCAGAGCGGCTTGGGCGTCGATGATGACGGGCACTTTTGCCGCTGCCAATTCAGACGCTACGCGCCAACCTTCTTCAGCCCCTTCGAGAACGATGGACAGGTTTTCCTCCTTGGCGAGTTTCAAGACTTGACGAATATCATTCGCGCTCGAAACCCGGATCAGCAAGGGCGACTTGCCCTGTACCACTGGCACCAAGGCTTCCAGATCAAGGCGGCTGACCATCAATTCGCGTCCCTCTCCTTTGTCATAGAGGGCGCGATTAGCGGCAAAATGGCGCACGTCTGCCAAGACGCGCTTTAAAATGATCAAAGAGGCGCCGCGAGAGCCACCTACCGCTGCAGCCGCAGATTCCCCAAATTCCAACACCATGCCAGCATTGGTTTTGAAGATCAGGTCGGGTGTATTTGCAGAAAGACGTATGCCAATGCTTTGACCTGCAAACAAGGTTGGATCGTCTTGCTCGTGCCCGCCAGCGGTTTGGAAGGCGCTATCGTCATGGGCGTGGGCCCCATTGCCTGAGCGGCCGGCGACCGGGGTTAGGAATGCCCGCGTCACACCATTAAGGCGGGCAAGCGCAATTGTCGTCGCATCGGGATTGACGCCTGCGGCGGGGTTAAATGCAGCCCCAATCTGGCCCCCTGCCCCATCATCACGTGTAGACGGCACTTGTTCAATCTCGGAAATGCCTAAGCTTGTGGTGGCAGCCACCAAACCAGGAGTCACCACGGCACCTTTTGCATCGATGATTTGCGCGCCTATGGGGATCGCAACCGATGGGCCAACGGCGACAATCTTGCCGTTGTCCATGACCAAAGTAGCAGATGCCAGCGTGCCGGTGGAGCTCACAGTTTCGATCTTTGCATTGATGATCGCGATGGGGTCAGCGCTTGCAAGTGTGGGGGCGGAAACGGCCAAAGCGAGAGCTAGAGCAACAGGTTTCATTATTTTTGCTCCAAGCTGGGGCGACCAAGGTCAAAATCTGACCGGGCATGTGTGGCCAGGTCGTTACGGTCGTAAGCGATGCCGCCGTCGACATAAACGGTTTGGGCAAGGGCGAAGGTCGAAAAGGGATCACGATCCCATAGGACTATATCGGCCATTTTGCCAATTTCCAAAGTCCCAGTCTTTGCCCCAATGCCCATAGCGCGAGCTGGGTTTGCGGTGATCCATTTGATGGCATCCAAGCGGGACACAGGAATACCTGCGCGGGCTGCTGCCCCCATGGCTAAGGCTGCTTCTTGATTGAGATGTTGAGTCATGGTGGCATCGTCTGAGTGGATGATGGTGCAGGCACCATGGGCCTGCAGGATACCGGCGTTTTCGGCGATCCCGTCGAGGGATTCCATTTTAAAGCCCTGCCAATCGGCCCAAGTCGCCGCGCAGATGTCAGCTTCTTTTAAGACTGGTGCGAGTTTATAAGCTTCTGACGAATGGTGGAATGTCGTGATTTTATAGCCAAACTCCTTCGCCATATCCATCATGAGAGCCATTTCATCGGCGCGATAACAATGGTTTTGAACAAGGATATCGCCGTTGAGCACGCCCGACAGCGTTTCCAGCTTTAAGTCGCGCTTAGGCGGGTCACCTGCTGTTTCTCCTGCAGCGACTTTGGCCCGATAGTCGTTCCACTTGCGATTATAGTCGGCCGCATCAATCCACGCGCGCCGCGCAACCGCAATATTGCCCATGCGGGTCGAAGGGGAACGTGAGCGTGAACCGTAAACGCGCTTCGGGTTCTCACCACATGCCATTTTAAGGCCGTATGGCGCGCCCGGAAACTTCATGCCTTGCTGGGTGATAGCTGGCACATTCTTGACCGTCACCGAGCGGCCGCCAAACAAATTGGCTGAGCCTGGCAGGATCATCAAACTGGTGATGCCGCCTTCTCGCGCCCGATTAAAGCCGGGGTCCTGTGGCCAGATCGAATGTTCAGCCCAGACTTCAGCCGTGTTCGGATCGGTGGCTTCATTCCCATCGGAATTGGCTTGCACGCCGGGACTTGGGTAGACGCCCAAGTGCGAGTGAATATCGATAATGCCAGGAGTAACAAACTTGCCCCGGCCGTCGACGCGCTTTGCCCCGTCTGGGATCGCGACATCTTTGCCAACCGCGACAATCTTGCCTTCGGAGAACAAGATGATGCCATTTTCAATTTCCTGGCCGGCAGCTGTCAGGATTGTGGCCCCAACGATCGCGGTCGCAACACTGGGTAACGGCTTATAGGTGGAGGGGAATGGATCGAGTGCACCATTGCTGTCCATGCCCTTCGCTAAGGGTTTAGGCGTGGCCTTGGGCTTGGCGACAGGCTCAGAGCTTACCGTCTCGGTCGTTTGAGCGGTGGAGGTTGTCGCGCACCCCGCTACCAATGTGACGGATAAAGCCAGCGCGATCGCTGAAGCATATAGAATTGAGTGGCGCAGAAACACGAGCATTGCCTTCGGACTGACGATTGAAGTTCGACTAGGCAACACGATATCGTGTTTTTGCACAAGAGCGAGCCAAGCACTTTCGCAGTGTGATCATGCTCCTATCTGCGTGGCGACCTTGACCTTCGCCCGAACCGCAGACACTTGCCACGGATGAGCCGAGATATTGTCATCCAACTCAAAGATATTGCGTTGAAGCGCGGGGGTGCGCCTGTGTTTTCTGGGGTGGATCTTACGCTGCGCCGTGGTGAGCGGGCTGCCCTGGTCGGAGCCAATGGAGCAGGCAAATCGACGCTTATGTCAGTTTTAGCGGGCCAGCTTGAGTATGATTCTGGAGAGCGGGTGATTTCAAACGGCACCCATGCAGCGACTCAGACCCAAGAACCTGACTTCAGCGGTGCGACAAGTTTGCTTAAGTGGGCGGCACAAGACGTACCCCATGATCGGGATGAGGCCGCACGCTTGGCCGCAGCGGCCGCTGAACTTCACAGTTTTGGTCTGTCCCCAGACCGCCTCGTTACAGGGATGTCGGGCGGGGAAGCACGCCGCGCATCCCTTGCACGCGCTTTAGCTGCAGACCCCGACTTGCTGATGTTGGATGAGCCTACCAACCACCTCGACATTGCCGCTATTGAAGAACTTGAACGCCGATTGAAACAATTTTCAGGCGCAGTGCTGGTGGTCAGCCACGACCGTGCTTTTCTGTCTGGCATTTCTACGTCGTGCTTGTGGCTGCGCAATGGTGTGGTTCGACGCCTAGATGCACCCTTTTCGAAATTTGAGCCTTGGGCGGCGAGCATCGAAGAACAAGACCGCAAAGCATTGGAAAAGCTGGATAAAACGCTCGAGGATGAGGCCCGTTGGCTGGCACGCGGCGTGACAGCAAGGCGCACGCGCAATGAAGGTCGCTTGCGCCGTTTGATGGACATGCGCGAAGCCCGTAAAGGGCAAGCGGCCTTAGTGCGCAAAGACACGGCTGCCCTACAGGCCGACACAGGAGGCACTTCAGGTAAATTGGTTTTTGAAGCTAAGGGCGTCTCAAAAGGCTTCGACGGACGCGGCGAAATCATCAAGAACCTAGATCTACGTGTCGTCCGGGGCGACCGCTTGGGCATTGTCGGGCCCAATGGCGTGGGTAAGTCTACTCTGATCAAAATGCTGGTAGGAAGCTTAGGGCCTGATACCGGGACAACCCGTATGGGCAAGAATCTGACGATCGCTTATGTCGACCAATCGCGCGCCGCCCTCGACCCCAAGGCCACTTTGTGGGACACCTTTGCCCCGGCTGGCGGCGATCAAATCATGGTGCGCGAACGGCCCAAACATGTCGCGGCCTATGCCAAAGACTTTTTATTCGACAGCCGTCACTTGCGCCAACCAGTTGGTTCTTTCAGCGGTGGAGAGCGCAACCGGGTGCTCTTAGCCCTAGCACTGGCAAAGCCGTCAAACGTCCTTGTCTTGGACGAACCTACCAACGACCTCGACATGGAAACTTTGGACGTTCTTGAAGATATGCTGGCCGAGTATGACGGCACGGTTCTCTTGGTGAGCCATGATCGCGCCTTTCTCGACGGCGTTGTGACAGCAACCTTGGCACCGCGCGGTGACGGCACCTGGCTAGAAACGCCAGGCGGCTGGACCGATCTTATGCGTCAGGGCATTCCCATTCTTGGCCATCAACAGACGTCGAAGACGAGAACAAGCGCTGTACCAAGCGCTCAGCCTATTGCAAAGGCAGCAAAGAAACTCTCGTACAAAGATGAGCGCCGATTGGGCGAATTAGAAGCGCTGATCCCAAATCTGGAGAACCAAATCGCGCAGTTGGAGGATATCTTAAATGACCCCAGTCTTTACAGTAGCGATCCAGCCCGCTTTGAAAAGACATCGTCACAAGCTGTGCAAGCCCGCGCGCAGCTACAAACCAGTGAAGACGAATGGCTAACCCTGCTCGAACTCAAAGAATCCCTGTCAGGAAACGCATAAATCGGCGAATTGGATTCAAACTTAATTCTACCTTAACCGACACACGGCACCGCTACTTCCTATATTAGGAGAGAGTATATGCGTGCGCATGTTTTCGCTTTCTGGCTGGCTTTTGCGACAGCCAGCAGCAGTTTTGCCCAGAATGCTGCTTACTCGCAATTTCCAGCAGTGTCGGCAGATACATGCGCGACTGCTTGTACGACCGACAGAATATGTGCGTCTTGGTCTTTTGGCGGCATCGTTCCAATGGTTGAAACAACCAGTCGTCGCAGCCGGAATATGGGGCCACAACCACGCATGTGCGTGCTCTCAAAATCCACAACCCCGACACGACAATCAGGCTTAAAAGCAGGTCTTCCCCGTCGATCAGGTGTTTTGACGCCAAGTGGGCGATATGCAGATGGTCCCGCCAATTATGAGGTCCGACCAGCCCCTTGGTTAGAGGCCGAGGCACGCTTGTCACAGTTAGGATCTGCCAGCAATCAAGGTGCGCCTATTGCACCACGCACCGCGATGTCGCCAGCACCACCTCCATCGGCGGGAAGGGTAGACTTTACGCCAGCGGTACAAAGCACTGGTCCGGTTGTCCCGGCAAGCTTGAACGTGCCCCGTACAGGAGCACGGGGTATGCCGCGCTTACGAGCCTCAGAGACAGCACGCGCACCGCATTCCAGTTCTACGGTATCCGATCCTGTAGGGTTTGCACCGCCAAGCCCGCCACGGATGGCTTACAGCGAACCACCATCGGCCCCACCGATGGCCAAACCGCTGCAGGTACAAAGCCAAGCCACGCCGCAACAAGCGACCGATTTATCAAGTTTTCGAGGCGCTGACGGCATGGTTGATGCCGCGGCTATGCGACGTTCTCAAATCAATTCCGCCCGCGCGGCGGGCCAACCTGCCTATGCTGTGCAGCGTGAATGGGAAGCGGTAGAGGCAGAACGTCAACGGGCAGCAGCCAATGGCGAAGTACGCGTAGACCCCCTAGCGGGGACCATTCCGGTTCCTGTATCGCCGCAGCCAAAATCGGCGCGACCTAGCCCAAGCTATGAGGCCGACCAGCCATCCGATGATAGACAAACTGATTCAGAAGCACAGAAACCAGCAAGTAAGGCTAAGGGCGCGCGGGGAACGCCGCGAGCGGAGCAATCCAATCAAGCCCGAAAAAGTGCGATGGTTGACCCCGCCCGAGAGCGCGCGCGCAATCCATCCTATATCAACCGAGAGCCTCGTTTAAGCGGTGGGCCTGAGGGGTAACCTCAGACATTTTGATGAATTCCGACCATCAAATATTTACGCTTTTGCTGTAAGACAGATACAGAAATGGGAAACTGAGATGCAAGTTGGCGAAAGATACGCTAAGCTACTGGAAGTTGCGAGCGAGAGCTCCAGCGAAAAACGTCGCGTGCTACTCAATGAAGTCACAGATCTATTCTTTGACTCTCATGAAAGCCATAGTCCCCTAGAAACAAAGCTTTTTGGAGACCTGATCTCTAAGGTCGCCTACGAACTCGATTCTGAAGTTCGCAAAGAGCTAGCCCAACGCTTCTCTGGCGGTGAAGCGCCACGCACACTCGCTGTCATGATGGCAAACGATGAGGAGATCGGCGTAGCCGGTCCAATTCTGCGTCGTTCAACATCGCTGACCCAAGATGATCTGATCCGAGTTGTAGAAACCCGTGGCCACGCGCATCAAATGGTCGTCACCCAACGTCCTGACGTCGGTGAGCAATTGTCGGATGCGCTGGTTTTTCATGGGAACGACGTGGTTGTTGCCTCTCTGGTCAGCAACCAAACCGCCAAGGTATCTGACGAAACCTTCGATAGGATTGTTGATCGCGCGGCCAATAATCCTGAACTACATCATCCAATTGCGCAGCGCAAAGTCATCTCACCAGAGCATTTGAATCGCCTTTACACGATTGTGGAAGGCCCAATGCGGCGCGAAATTCTCGAACGCAATTCAGAGTTCACTGAAGAAGAAGTTGAGCGCGCAATGCGTCGGGCCCAAACGCGGGTCGCGATTGCCAACGGCACCCTACCTGCTGACTTTGAAGCGGTTCAAAAGGAATTCTCAAAGGAAAAAGCGACAAACGCGGTCAACCGAGCCATGTTGCCTACCATGTGGCGCAATCAGGAATCCACTAAGTTCATGATTGCCTTTGGCGATTTCACGGGCCTCGATTATTTCCAAACCGCGCTCTTATTCGAGAAAAAAGATATCGACGCCATGGCAATGGTTTGCCGGGCTGCGAACTTTGAACGCGCCTTGTTTGTGACAATCGCAGTTCTAGTGCTGGGCCATGACGGCATGGGGCAGGCTCAAGTCCTTGGCAATATGTATAATGATGTACCGCCCGAAGCTGCCCAACGTGCCCTGCGCTTCTTGCGTTTACGGGCTAATGTGTCGGCACAAGCTGCTTAGATCATCCGCTCGCGTACGTTTGTAAATCGGATTTTCGGAAATTTATCAGCGACATAGCCGATCTCCCAAGCATTCTTGGCGAGGAAGACCTCCGCGCCGTCTAAGTCTGTGCCTATGCCAGCCCGATTGCGATCGGCAAATTGCTCTAAATCTGAGGCACTCTCGGCTGCGATCCAACGCACGCCATTAAATGCGCAGGTCTCAAACACAACTTGCAACCCATACTCCGCTGCCAGACGCTCGACCAACACATCAAACTGCAAGGGCCCAACGGCGCCAACAATTAAATCTGAGCCAAAATGAGGGCGGAACAATTGAGTGACGCCTTCCTCAGCCAAGGATTCCAGCGCCTTTTTTAAATGCTTGGCCTTTAAGGGGTCTTTGACCGAGGCACGACGCAAGATTTCCGGAGCAAAGTTCGGAATGCCGGCAAACTTTACTTGCCCGGTTTCTGACAAACTGTCCCCAACGCGTAGCACGCCATGGTTTGGCACACCGATTACATCCCCAGCCCAAGCTTCGTCGGTGATCTCGCGATCTTGGCCGACAAACATGAGAGGCGCATGCACGCCAATTTGTTTTCCCGATCCTGTCTTTAAGCGCATGCCGCGCTGAAATTTGCCCGAGGCTAGCCTAACCATCGCAACTCGGTCTCGGTGCGCTGGATCCATGTTGGCTTGGATCTTAAAGACAAAGCCGGTCACTTCTTCCCGATCCGCTTGGACTTGGGTTTCAACCCCTTTGTCCAAGGCTTTTTGGTTGCGTGGCGAAGGGGCATAATCTCGCAGACCGTCAAGCAATTCACGCACGCCAAATTGACGCAGAGCGGAACCAAAGAAGACCGGTGTCATGTGTCCTTCGCGATAGGATTCAAGGTCAAATGCTGGATAGCCACCTCGGACAAGCTCCGCTGACCCACGCAGCTCATCCATCTCGGCTTGGCTCAACACCTCAGCAATTGCATTCGATGCCAAGTCGATCTCATCGTGCACCAAAGGCCCTGTGTCGCCAACTTGTGGACGACGGAACACAGTAAAGCGATCATTGCGAAGATCGACCATACCGCGGAACCGATTGCCCGAACCTTGCGGCCAAAAGATGGGGGCTGGGTCAAGAGCCAACTTTGACGCCACTTCATCCAATAACTCCATCGGATCTTGGGCTTCGCGGTCCATCTTATTGATGAACGTAAGGATTGGAATATCGCGCAGACGACAAACTTCAAACAGCTTCAAAGTCTGCGGCTCAATGCCTTTTGCGGCGTCGAGTACCATTACTGCAGAATCCGCTGCCGTCAGCGTTCGATAGGTATCTTCTGAGAAATCCTCATGGCCTGGAGTATCTAAGAGGTTGATGATGCAACCATCATGCTCAAACGTCATCACCGAGGCCGAAACAGAGATCCCGCGTTCGCGCTCAATCTTCATCCAGTCTGAACGCGTCCGACGTTGCTCGCCGCGCGCGCGCACGGCACCGGCGGCACGGATCGCACCGCCCATCAGCAACAGATTTTCAGTAAGCGTGGTCTTGCCGGCGTCAGGGTGGGAAATGATGGCAAAGGTGCGACGGCGCTTAACTTCGCGCGCGAGTTCGGCTGACATGAGCGAGGCCTGACTAAGACAGATGGTCAAATTGGGAAACGGCCTAAAAGTTCAAGCCATTGAATCCCTCATTTAGCTGAGGCATCACCACAATTAAAGACTTTAGAGCAATGCCACCGCGATCTTCGGCTTAAACCGCGACGGATTGCCAAACAGAGGTATTGATGATGCCCGAGGTCAATCGTCCAGCATCTTGTTGGCTCTTAAGACTGCCCAAAGTACTCAACGAAACAGTCGCCAAACGGAAACCAACTTCTTGTGGGCGCTTACATTTGGGGGCGGCGATGAACAAGATCGCGTTTGCTTTGCTGCGGCTGGCAATCAACCAAGCCAAAGCAGCAGCTTTTTGCGGAGATTCTGCCGCTAAGTTGGGAAATTCCATAATAGCTGTCTGAATAGCCAAAATAGAATCGCTCAAAGTGTAGCGCGCGACAGCAGAAGTTGGGATGCCAGCGTTGATTGCAAGGTCAGCATTGCCTGTTATCGTCAGAACACGGTCATTGAACAGAAAAAGCATACAAACCTCTCCAATCGAGGAAGTAACTATAACGTGTTTGTGTTAATAATCACTCCACACGCTCGACGAGAAAGCTTCTACCTAACTTGTCTTCAATCTCAACAATCCAGACGTCCTGATCTTGGGATGCACGTTTCGACAGATACGTGTCGATAGATGGCTCATCTGGCCCGGCCGTTTTGCCGGTCAAATCAAGATACACACGCTCGCCTGTTCCATCGCGAGCTGGAACCAATAAACGTGCGGTGCCATTGAGCTGCGCCACCTTAACTAAGACAGCACCAGCGGTATCATCGCCTCGTCGCACAACAAAGCCCGCCGCGCCTTGGGTTTGCGCTGTGCGCAACAAGGCTTGAACCCAGATATCACTGCGAAGTTCGCTGTTGCTCATAGCTTTTAATGCACCCTGCTTAATCGAAGTGAAAGAGAGGCTGCTGTAGTTTAGGGGCATGATTTTGTTTCATCGAGCCTTTTTTTATCTAGCGGTGCTCATGCCTGTCGCTAGTCACGCTCAAGTGAATGGACTGGAACGCAGCTATGCCGAACGGATGGCAATGCGCGCCATTGATGAGCGCTGCCAGCTTTTAGAAAGCGGGCCGCGTCGTGCGTTAGCAGGCTTTACGGCGCAAGCACGCGGGGCAGCTTTACGGTCCGGATCCAGCACCCAGCGTCTCGATATGATCGCCGGTCAGGCCAAAGCGGCCGCCGTGTCAAAGCCCTGTCGTGATCCTGCTGTTCAGAGCGAAGCCCAGCGCGTCATCGCGGCGCATAAGGGCTGGCGCGCGCAATTGACGGGGAGCTATCCGGGTCTCGCGCGAAGCTGGAAGGTTGATCGAGGGGGCAAGGATATCTGGAGAGCTGTGCAAGACACCGGAGCAGCAACTAGGGCTGGCCTGATTTCCAGCGGCAATGGCTTGAGTTTTGCTGTCGAAACACCCGATGTTGCTGCATCTGGTGCCCAGCTATTCTTAAGGGATCTATCTAAGCTTGGTCCGCCCCAGCCGGGCCGAGCCTTAACTCCCCCATTGCGCAATGGAACGTCGATTCATGTCGCCGCCTCGCGACAGCCAGCAGCGACGCGTGCGCGTGTTGAGACTAAGCCAAGAGCTGGGACCTTGTTTGTCTTTTCAGACGCTACAACGCGGGCAGTGTTGAATGCCGATCCACGCGACACGTTTGAGATTGAGATCACCAGCCGATCTGGCACCGTGACCCGCCTCTTGGTCGAAGTTGGTGACATCGTCGCGGCCTTTACTTTCGCCGCTGAGTTCTAGGCTTCTGGTTGCGCAACATTTGCCAAGGGCAATCCAACCTTTGCGATAGTACCAGCTCCAAGCGTGCTTTCCAGCCAGAAGCGTCCACCTTGCAGTTCGGTCAATCGCTTCACGACCGCCAAGCCAAGACCAGAGCTGCGCACCACCCGACTGTTGGCCTGGCTTTGATTATCACCCTGCGCCCAAGGCTGTCCAATCCGCGCAAGGTCCACCGGACTGATGCCAGCCCCGTCGTCCGCGATTTCCAAAATGGCTTGGCTAGTTGTTTGATCAAGACGAATGCGAAGCGTTACCGTGCCGTCCTTTGGCGTGAACTTAACCGCATTAGACAGCAAATTAAATGCAATTTGACGCATCGCGCGCGCATCGCCACGGACCGTCACAGGTAACCCAACTTCATGGCGGATCTGCACACCAGCCGAGCGGGCCGCCCCACTCGACAAAGCAGTCGCCTCAAACAAAAACTGGTCAAGGCGGATATCTTCCAAATGAACTTCATACCTGCCGGCCTCGATTTTTGAGATGTCGAGCAAGTCTGAGACTAAGTCGAGCAAATGGCTGCCGCTGGTATGGATCAGCCCCGGATAATCCTCATAACCTTTTGGAAGAGGACCAAAAATGCCCTCACGCATCGTGTCAGCAAATCCTAGGATGGCATTGAGCGGCGTGCGAATTTCATGGCTCATCTCGGCCATAAACCTCGCCCGGTCTTGTGTTTCAGCTTGCGCGACACGGGTTTCGGCTTGAGCAGCATCACGGCTGTCTAACGCTTGTTTGGCCATATCACGTGAGGTCTGACGTACCTTTTGGATAACCCCCCCGACCCGTGCACAAATGGCCAAGGCCAAAGCAGATGTCGTCCATATCACCAAGAACTTTGGGATCAGTGGCACCCAAGAACTTGAGGGAAAGTTGGGGCCTGCGGGCAAGAGCGGCGTTAGAACCAACAATGTCGCCATCACGCACAGGCTGGCTGAAATGCCAGTTACAAGCGTGACGCCGGCAGCCCCGGCTGCGAGCAGCGGCCAAATAACCGCGGCAAAAGCAAAGTCCGTTGTACCGCTCTCGAGGCTACCCAAGCCCAAGGCAGCTCCAGCCCATAGGATGGGAATGATCACCGCTTGGCGTGCTTGATTTGTGTAGGAAGTGATCAGAAATGCGACAAAGGTGCAAAAAAACGTGCAAGCTAGGCCAAAGATAAGGCGCGGCTCCGCTAGCGAAATGGCATAAGCCAGAGCAAGCGCTGCAACGGTCGCGCTGCTGGCACTGGCCCATTGCATAGGGGTTAGCGGTTGGTCCGATACGAACCAAACCTTCTCACGGCTCCGAGAATCAGCCAAATTTTGATGTTGCATTGTGTCCACATGGACTTGTAACCGACGGACTAACGAAAGTCGCGTCAGTTCGCGTGAGAGGTGAAGTTTAGGTATTTTGGCTGGTCTTGGTTGTGTTTTATTCAGACACCCACTGCCATAAGGTGTAAGTGCAGGCAGTGGGGTGCCTAAAGGAGATTGATATGAGCAAAAAGTGGCTCGCATGTGCGGTTGCGACACTGTTTGTCAGTGCAGGTCTAGCCATCAGCGTGGATGCCTCTGCCCAACAACGTTCCAAGGCCAGTGCGAAAAAAGTCAGTGCCACCAAGAGCACGGTCCGCAAAGCACCTGCTAAGAAAGCATCAATAGCGAAGGTAGCGCCTGTCCCCACCGCAAAGGGGCCCCCGGCAGGTCTTGCTATTCCCGCAGGTGCCAACACGCTAGGCGCTCATGCGGCCCTCTACGCGGCCTATGCAGCCGATGTGGAAGCGCTGACAATTGGATCCATTACCACAGGCCGCGCCCTCACGGTGTCTACAGAACGTATCGCGCGCCACTTAAACTCAGATCGGCTAGCTCTTGGCGTTGTTGCCTATGGGGCTGCTTGGGCTGCAACCCAGGACGAGTTTGTGACTGAAGTTCGCAAGTTGGAAGCGCAAATGGGCAGAGATGCCTTGGTAACCAAATTGCGCACCGAAATCGCATTTGCACGCAGCTTGCGTGGCGGGGAGCAAGCCGCCCAATTGGCAGCACGCGCCATTTTGGCCGATGCCGCCAAGATTCAGGAAGAAGGCGATGCCTTTAAACAGGCGGCTTACGATTGGCAGAAATATGCGTGGGCCAAAGTCAGCACGTCTGACGCAAAGGCCCGTAATGCTGCGCTGCGCACCTTGGTCGCCCCGGTTCCAACTAAAGAGACGGCTATCACCTTGTCTTCTTTGCCCGAAGCCAGTGTCACGCCCCAAAATACTCTAGCCCGCACCACTTCGATCCAACGCAGCGTGCGCCTGTCTAATCAAACAACACGCGATGGCGTGACCTTGTCAGAGCCCATTCGCCCTAGGTCGCCGATTGATCGCATGGTGTCGCTTGCAGCTTTATCCGCTATTGGCGGCCCTGTGGACCGTAAAGAAGACACCGAGGCCCTGATGCGCGATCCCCGCCTTGTAAGCTGTGTGAACTCCTCGCGCTTGAACATGCAAATGTGCAATGCAGCCACAAAACAGCCCTATGAGCGTTCCTTCTGCTTGGCTGAACATCCTTTAGGGGAAATTGCCAAATGTATGGCCAAAACCGTTCGCTAGTTTGACCATGAATGATCTAAGACTCGAAGAGCTCATCGAAGAATTCTCCTTTCTAGACGATTGGGAGGAGCGTTATCGCTATGTGATCGACCTTGGCCGTGCCTTGCCACCTTTGGCGGAGACGGAGCGGGTCGAGATTGCAAAAGTGCGGGGCTGTGCCAGCCAAGTTTGGCTTGTTTCCGCCACAGCGCCAGAGACCGGCGTGATTGAGTTTAGAGGCCAGTCAGATGCAGCCATCGTCCAGGGCTTATTGGCGATTTTGGTGCGGATGTATTCAGGACGGCCTCCAACTGAAATTCTGGCACTCGACGCGCAAGCAGCCTTTCAAGCTTTGGGCTTAGGCGACGCGCTAACGCCACAGCGCTCCAATGGCCTCAAAGCCATGGCCCAGCGCATGCACGACGTGGCCCGCGATGCCGTGGCAGGGTCGCAGGCTTAGGCGGCCTCACGATCCAGAAACAGGCGTGGGGCTGGTGCCGCCCGCAAGGCCGCCTCAAGCTGGTCCAGCATGTCATCGACTTTTGGATCATCGCGTCGATCCTCGATCAAATGGCACGCATAGGCCACCGTGGAACGGTCGCGCCCAAAGGCCACTGCAACCCGGTGCAGGCTCATGCCAAAGGCAATATGGGTCAAATACATGGCGACTTGGCGCGCAAAGGCATGCTGGGCTGTCCCGCGAACGGGTACCAACAAATCGGCCTTTATCCCCAACGCAAAGGCAGCCGCATCACAGGCAAAGCGAGCCCGTGCACAATCCAACTGGTATTTCTCGTCTGGCTTCAAATCTGTCCCACCTCGGTCAATGTGCCAAGAATGGCATGAGCCGAGACAGGTGAGGATGAACGAGAAACTATCCCCCAGTCAGCCTGTCCAAGCCGACAGGGTGGCTCAGTCTCAAGCCGACTTGCTAGCGGGTTGGAATGCGCGATAGCCGACGAACAATATCGTCAACATAATCACTTCAATCACCATAGGGGCTGGGGCAGTCGGTGCCATGCCATCGAGTGCCAAGCTGACAAATCGCCCGGTCAAAGCAAGTCCGATCATAACCATGGGCACCAACAATGCATCCGCCCGCATTTTCCAAGCGCCATAAAGTGCAAACAAGGATGCGCCGATGAAGAAGCCCGTAAAATCTGCACGGATTGTGGCGAGGCCTTGGCTGCCGACCGGCGACAAGTAGAAGGCCGCAGCCAATTTGGCAGGCTGCAGCAAAAAGCCAAGACCGATGACGAGATTAAAGAGGCTCAAGATAAAGACTAAGCCGCGCGCGATTGTTTTCATATGTTTCTCTCCCTGAACGTAGGCAGACCTAACCGGATTGAAGACGTTTGCAAAGGGATTGGATCTAGGTGGCGCGCAAATGGCCCTATAACTCTTTGGGGAAATGCTTGCCTTTTAAGGCTTAAACACCATCAAATAGAGAATGATCAATAAGGGTATTGTCGCGATCAGGCCGATGGTTATCCACCACCTCGCATCGCGCCAATAACTATCGGGAATATCACCCGTTTCCGCAAAGAGCTTTGCCGCCCGGCACTGGCGGATTTGGAGCGGGATCAAGAAAATCATCCAAAGTAGCCCTGCTACAACAAACCAGAAAACACTCCAACTGAGCCAAGACACCTCAAAGAGTGGCCACTGCCCCATTAAG
This sequence comes from Maricaulis salignorans, assembly GCA_945891505.1. GTDB lineage: Bacteria > Pseudomonadota > Alphaproteobacteria > Caulobacterales > Aquidulcibacteraceae > Aquidulcibacter > Aquidulcibacter miladensis. Next base: position 39,877 of record CAMDDL010000003.1, read on the forward strand.
GATATCCCAATGCCCCCAACCAATGTCAGCACAATCCCGGGCAGGGTAAACAACCAGTCGGCTATGATCACGGCGCGATTAGCAAACGCAATCTGTTTGGCATCCTTGGTCATGTCAGCCAAGACTTTCCAAAACGCAGTGATCGTGATGTTGCCGGCCAAAAGGATCACGCCCAAAATATGCGCGTAAAGGAGGGTTTGGTAGAGGGTAAAATTCAAAATGTCGCCTTCAGAACGGATGTGATTTGGCAGATGCGTAATTTGTAATCAGACACACGGCAAGCACAAGCCCTAGCATCAATATCAATACTTTGACCTTTTGGCTGCCTTTCAAAGACAAACAAAAAGCGCGGCCCGTTGCCGGACCGCGCTCGTAAGACTTTGTTGGTGGAAGATCGACTTCTTAGAAGTCCATATCGCAACTGGGATTTGCATCGCAAATCCCAGCGCTTTTAATGATGGGCGATTTTATGGACTTCTTAGAAGTCCATATCGCCCATACCGCCCATGCCGCCTGGCATGCCGCCTGGTGCGCCGCCGGCACCCTTCTTTGGCGCTTCGGCAATGGTTGCTTCAGTGGTGATCAACAAGGACGCAACCGAAGCTGCGTCTTGCAAGGCGGTACGCACGACCTTTACGGGGTCGATGATGCCAGCAACAATCATGTCAACATATTCTTCGGTTTGAGCATTGAAGCCGAAGGATACAGAGTCGTTCTCGAGGATCTTGCCGACCACGATCGAACCTTCGACGCCTGCGTTTTCCACGATCTGACGGATCGGGGCTTGCAGAGCCTTACGCACGATATTGACACCTGCTTCTTCGTCGTCATTGATGCCTTTTACGGTGATGGCACATGAAGCGCGCAACAGCGCACAGCCACCACCAGCAACAATGCCTTCTTCCACAGCTGCGCGAGTTGCGTTCAGCGCGTCATCCACGCGGTCCTTACGCTCTTTCACTTCAACTTCGGTTGAACCACCGACTTTGATCACGGCAACACCGCCGGCCAGTTTGGCCAAACGTTCTTGCAGCTTTTCACGGTCGTAGTCAGAAGTGGTTTCTTCGACTTGACGCTTGATTTGCGCGATGCGGCCTTCGATATCAGCCTTTTCACCAATGCCATCCACGATTGTGGTGTTTTCTTTGGTGATGGTGACCTTCTTGGCGCGGCCCAACATCTCGATGGAAACGGTTTCCAACTTGATGCCCAAGTCTTCAGAAATCACTTGACCACCGGTCAAGATAGCGAGGTCTTCCAACATGGCTTTACGACGATCGCCGAAGCCAGGAGCCTTCACAGCAGCAACCTTCAAGCCGCCACGCAGTTTGTTGACCACCAAAGTCGCCAAGGCTTCGCCTTCAACGTCTTCTGCGATGATCAAGAGAGGACGGCCAGATTGAACCACGGCTTCGAGAACTGGCAACATAGGCTGCAAGCTCGACAGCTTCTTTTCGTGGATCAAGATCAGAGGATCGTCGAGCGAAACTTCCATCTTGTCAGCGTTGGTGATGAAGTATGGCGACAGATAGCCACGGTCGAACTGCATGCCTTCCACGACGTCCAATTCGGACTCGAGGCTCTTGGCTTCTTCAACGGTGATGACGCCTTCATTGCCGACTTTGCTCATGGCTTCAGCAATCATTCTGCCGATTTCTGCTTCGCCATTGGCCGAGATGGTGCCGACTTGTTCGATTTCAGAGTTCGACGAAACCTTCTTGGCCGAAGCTTTCAGGCCTGCAACCACTTCGGTCACAGCTTTGTCGATGCCGCGCTTCAGATCCATTGGGTTACGGCCCGAGGATACAGCCTTCATGCCTTCGCGAACGATGGCTTGAGCCAGTACGGTAGCGGTGGTGGTGCCGTCGCCAGCGGTGTCGTTGGTCTTCGAAGCCACTTCGCGCAGCATTTGTGCGCCCATGTTCTGGAACTTATCTTCCAGTTCGATTTCCTTCGCGACCGAAACGCCGTCCTTGGTGGTGCGCGGTGCGCCAAAGGACTTTTCGATCACCACGTTGCGGCCCTTAGGACCCAAGGTGACTTTTACGGCATTTGCCAAGATATCAACGCCCTGAAGCATGCGGTCGCGTGCGTCAGAGCCAAACAATACGATTTTTGCAGCCATGTTAGGTGCCTTTCAGAGATTTAAAGAGGAGGAAGATTTAGGATTCGAGGACGCCCATGACGTCGCTTTCCTTCATGATCAGAAGGTCGTCGCCATCGATCTTCACTTCCGTGCCAGACCATTTGCCAAACAAGATGCGGTCGCCGACCTTAAGGTCCATATCGATACGCTCGCCATCTTCGTCGCGGGCACCAGGGCCAACCGCAACGACTTCGCCTTCTTGTGGCTTTTCTTTAGCGGTATCTGGGATGATGATCCCACCTTTGGTTTTGGTTTCTTCTTCAACGCGCTTTACCAGCACGCGATCGCCAAGCGGACGAAATGCCATTTGACTTGCTCCCTTTGAGGATTGTCAGGTTTCAGAAAATGAGTGTCGGCCAATCGAGCAGGCAACGTGCTTTAGCACTCACTTTGCCCGACTGCTAACACAGGGTGCAGGTAGGGACGACCCTTTGACCTGTCAACAGGTGACAGGGTGAAAAAAGTGCAGTCGGTCTTGCGTGAGCCGAAGCGAGGGGATTGGCGCCCAGCCTCTTAGCTGGAAGCGGAGGAACCTTGCGTCAAGTTTTTGCTGTTGCCAAAGATGGCTCCGCCGATGACATTGCACGGCCAAACCCCTATTTGCAGGCCATGACCGATACACCTCTTACCCTCGTCAAAGCTTGGACCGCTGCCCGCAAGCGCCTAGAAGCGGCCAACATCGACACCCCCGTGATTGACGCCCGTATTTTGTTGCTCGCCGCGACAGAGACTGACCGCGCCACCTTGATAGGCGATCCACAGCGCCCGCTGACGTCTGAAGCCGCTTTAAAATTTGAAACTTTTGTGCAACGACGCGAACAACGCGAGCCTGCAGCCCATATTGTCGGCAAAAAGGGCTTTTGGACGCTTGACCTGATCAGCGACCGCCGCGGCCTCGTGCCACGCCCTGAGACCGAAGTTATTGTCGATCTGATCTTAAAGGCCCACGCAGTCGATGTGCCCAATCGGGTGCTGGACCTGGGCGTAGGTTCAGGAACGATCCTGTTGGCACTTCTGGCTGAGCGCAAAAGTTGGACTGGGGTCGGTATTGACAACTCAGCAGACGCTCTGGCGCTTGCCGCCGAAAATGCAATTCATATTGGGCTGACAGATCGCGTAGATTTACGCTTAGGCGATTGGCATCAAGACTTAGACGAGCGCTTTGATATTGTTGTCTCCAATCCCCCCTATATCCCCTCGGCCGTGATCGACACGTTGCAAGACGAAGTGCGCTTGCATGATCCCCGCCTGGCCCTTGATGGCGGGGAGGATGGTCTCGATCCCTATCGAATTCTGTTTTCTGCCTTGCCGGAGGTTTTAAAGCCTTCAGGTGTATTTGCTTTTGAGTTCGGGATAGGCCAAGCAGACGCCGCGATGGCGCTTGCCCAATCCGTCCCCGGACTGATTAACTTGCGCGTGATCAAGGACTTATCTGACATCGACCGTGTCATTTTTGGGACCTTCGCCTAAGCGTCATGGTTTCCCTAACGGCTTTGTGAACAAACACGTAAAATCAAATCAAAAAAAGCCTTTACAGATATTCATTCCAGTCGCACACTTTCCGTGTCTGAAGCGGATCCACCCAAAAAAGGACCGCACGGACAAGGGAGGACAATATGGCTAGAAAAGCATTGCTCAACGGGGCCAGCGCCCTATTGGCTGTTATCATGACGACAGGCGCGGCTCCGGCATTCGCGCAAAACACCACGACGGACGAAGCTCCAAAGAAAGAAGTAGAAGTTATTGTGGTAACCGGTTCCTTCATTCGAGGAACTTCAGAAAGCGCGTCATTACCTGTGAATGTAATCAGCTCCGCTGATCTAGAAAAAGCGGGCACCCCCAGCACGGTTGAGTTGATTAAGCTCCTCAACGTCTCGAGCGGGGTACAAGGCGACACCAACCAATTTGATGCCCGCGCTCAGGGCAATGAAGGGGCAGGCTCGGTCAATTTGCGCGGCATTGGTCCAGAGCGGACACTTGTGCTGTTGAACGGTCGCCGCTTGGCCTATAATCCATTCGGTTTGGTCGGTACGGTGGTTGACACCAATCTGATCCCGTCGGCTGCCATTGGCCGGGTTGAAGTTCTCAAAGACGGTGCGGCTGCGACTTACGGCTCGGACGCTGTGGCCGGCGTGGTCAATTTCATCACCCGCACCAATATGGAAGGTTTTGAGGTCGGTGGCGACTATAAAGCCATTGACGGGTCGGACGGCAATTATACGCTGGCAGCTTCATGGGGCCATCAGACCGATCGGGCCAAGCTATTTGTCTCGCTCGGCGTGCAGATGAAGAGCGAATTGCCGATTACAGCGCGCGACTGGGCCAATCTAGATTACCTCTCAAACCCGGAAGGCGGGTGGTCTGCCGCAGGCAACCCCGGCACCTATATCGCCATTGGGCCCACGGGAGGCCCCGTTTCAGCGCCCACACGTGAACCAAATTGCGGCCCCCTCGGCGGTTTTGCAGGCTTCAGTGCCACAACGCCTGTGTGCTTCTTCCACTTCACCCCCTATGACAACATCGTCGAGAAGGAAGAGCGGTCGCAATTGTTTGCAAGCGCAGATGTGGACCTCAATGAAGACCACACGCTGCATGCAGAGCTTTTGATCTCCAACACCAATACGCCGGAGTGGAAAACGTCGCCCAGCTACGCCTTTTTGCAAGCGCCCTCAGCGCAGGCCCTGCCTGCCCTTTCCGGCCTGCCAGGACGCTTCTTTGTGCCTGTGACCAACCCCGGTTATATTGACCTCTTGGCCAAGAACCCCGGATTGTTCCCAGCCAGCACGATTGGCGTGAACATGTTGGCTTATCGGCCCTTCAGCTATGGTGGTAATCCTAAATTCACACCCGATGACCCGCGCGGTGGTTCGCGGGGTGAACGTAGCTTTGAAGCGGTGCGCGTCGCTGTCGGGATGAAGGGTAAGCTCACCAGCACAATTGATTATGACGTCAATCTGGCCGCAATGGATGATACCGGGATCCGCACCGGCTATGACACTCTTGTAAACCGCTTCCAGCTCGCACTGCGCGGCCTAGGTGGCCCCAATTGTAACGTGGCAGCCAATACGCCGGGGACCAATGGCTGTCAGTGGTTCAGCCCATTTGGCACCGCCATTCCTGGCAACTCCATTACTGGCGTCGCCAATCCGCAGTATAATCCAGCCTTGGGTGCCGCAAACACAGCTTTGGTAGACTGGTTCTTTCCAGAAGTGCGCACCAAACAGACGTCCAGTCTGGTGGTGTTTGATGCGGTCATCAATGGTGAGACCAGCTTCAAGCTGGGGGACGGTCCAATCGGTTGGGCCTTGGGATATCAGTATCGGAAGAATTCCTTCCGCTCTGACTTCAGCAAATTTTCTGACCTGACCCAACAGCCTTGCGTGTCGTCGCCAGACTTCAACAACAACATCTGTCCAGCCGTAACCGGACCGACCGTGTTCTTGTCTGGTTCATTCCCAGCCAATGTTAGTGCAGACGTCAATGCGGCTTTCTTTGAAATCCGCTTGCCCTTCACCAGCAATTTAGAAGCCCAAATTGCCGGTAGGTACGAGGATTTTGGTGGGGCAGTTGGCTCTACCTTCAACCCGAAATTCTCGGCCAAATGGCAAGTCACCGACGCGTTTGCCGTACGTGGGTCAACCAGCACCACCTTCAGGGCGCCTTCGGTGTCCAACATCCAGCCAACCTCTGTGACAACTTTGCAGAGCATATTGGGCGTCTTCCGGGCGGTGGATATCTTCGGCAACCCGAATTTGGAACCCGAGACCGCAACCACCTATAATGCGGGTGCACTGTTGAATACTGGCAATTTCAAAGCCTCAATCGACTATTGGCGCTTTGACTTTGACAACCCAATCGTGGCCGAGCCGATTGCAGGCCTTGTGGCGACATTGTTCCCGACAGCAGGTCTCGGTAATTGCGGCAATCCAACGTTTGCAGCGATCCAAGCGAAGTTCACCTTCAGTGGCGGCGTTTGTAACTCAGCAAACATCTCTCGCCTCAACACCACGGTGATCAACGGCTCCGCCGTTCTGACCGACGGGGTGGACATCAGCGTCGATTATACCTTCCAAGATCTCATGGGCGGTGATTTGAAGCTGGGCTTGGATGCCACCTACACCATGAGCTATGACGTTGATGCTCTAGCTATTGGTGGTGTCCCGGTTGCGCCCGCATTGGATGCTTTGGGTAAGTTGAACTTCCAAACAACAGCTTACCCACTGCCGCAATATAAGGGCACGCTCTATGGCCTTTATGAAACCGGTGGCCATTCGCTGCGTCTCGCGATGAACTTCATCGACGAGTATGAAGACCAACGTACCGCTCCGTTCTCGCCCAGCTTGAACTATAGCACAGTTGCTGGTGTTACGGGTTCGGTCACCACGGGCAAAACGATTGAGGCTTGGCAGTCCTTCGACCTGACCTATCGTTGGGCGATGGAAAATGACCTGACCTTTACGTTTGGGATTGAGAACATCATGGACAAGGACCCAAGCTTTGCTCGTTTGGAGCTCAATTACGACCCATTCACCGGCAGCCCATTGGGCCGGACGTATAAGATCGGTCTGAAGAAAGCCTTCGGCGGTCCGAAGTAAGCTCAAGCTCAAATTAAGTAGCGGCGGCCCGATCTTTCTAAGGTCGGGCCGTTTCTTTTTCGCTCAAGCGCGTTTTGATCCCTTCTGATCAAAGTTGCGCCGCCATTCCAAACCAGGTCAACAGAATTAGGCCTTTTCAAGTGAAGCTAATCAAGCTAAGAGGTTATTCGTCCATGGTGCGGCCCAAAGGGGGGCTTGCGTATGGAAACGACACACCATCAACTCTAGCCCAAACCTTTAATCCGCGTTCGCTTTGATCTTGGCCACTGGTCTCGATTTTAGTGATATGCAAATTAAGGCTTGTGGAATCAGGGAAATGATCGTGTGAATACAGTCTGTCCGTGAGTCGTTGAAATCCATTTCGGGATTAGGTGTTCGCGATAGCTGTTTTTGGAGCGGGTTGTGCAAGGTCACGGATCAATTGCACGAAAACCACGCTCTCTTTTTTAAATCTTTGCGTGTCAGACCTCTTTTAGAAGCAGTCACGCAAAATCCATGAAGCTAGCTTGCAGGCTTGCTCATGGCATTAATTGGCCAAACCACAGCCAGGAAACAAACAGGGCTTGCATGATGAAGCGGCAACGCGGTCGGGGACGTAATCCAGGCCAAAAACCACAGAATAACAATCCAAATCGCGCTTATGAGTCGAACGGACCCGATATCAAGGTCCGTGGGTCAGCTCAGACTGTGTTTGAGAAATACCAGCAGCTCGCCCGCGACGCCAATTCTTCTGGCGACCGGGTTTTGGGCGAGAACTATTTGCAGCATGCGGAACATTATTTCCGCGTTTTGCGCGCCATGCAGCCAACCTTTGTGCCTCGCACCGAAATGATGATCGCGGGCTATGAAGATGAATCCGATGATGGCGACGAGACAAACGAAGCTATGGAAGGCGCAGAGGGCGAAGGCAATGAAGGCGGCGAAGGCGCGCCTCAACCTGAATTCAACCCTAACCGCCCACCCCGTGAAAACCGCTTCGACCAAAATCGTGGCGAAGGACGTAACGAACCTCGTGGCGAGGGTGATGAAGACCGCTTTGGTCGTCGTCGTCGCCGTCGCAGAGACCGCTTTGGCAATGAGTTGCCCTATCAGGCCAATAGTGGTGGCGAAGAGGGTCAAGCTGAGGGTGGTCGTCCACCGCGCCAAGATAATCGTGGCGAAGCCGGTGCAGAACCTGCTTTCAACGGCGCAGGCGAAACCTATAGCCGCCCCTTAAGCGCGCCACCGAGTGAATTCGCTGAGCCTACGAGCTTTAGCGAGCCGCAGGAAATCGTTGCGGCATCTGAAACCGCACCAGCGCGTGAGCGTCGCCCACGCCCACCTCGCGCACCACGCCCACCGCGTGAAGCCAAGGGTGAGGATTCAGGCTTTGGCGGGGAATTGCCAGCCTTCCTAACGGCTCCTGTTCCGACCCCCGCGGCGGACTAAGCCGAGCGGCTTTCTCCGGAAATTTAAAGGGCGGCGAGGCTTTGGCTTTGCCGCCTTTTTTCTTGTTTGCAAGACTCGAGATTTTGTGGCGCGCGATCCATCCTGCCGAACTGCTAGGCGTGCCATTCGTGCTGGAAGTTCAACGTCTCACGGCCTATGTTTTCACCAACTTGGCTTGGCAGGCTCTTACAAAAAGTTTGATTGGAGTGAGACGATGAGATTGACGATGCAGCCTTTGCGTGCGGCCTTGGCCCTAGGATTTGTAGTAACAACCGGTCTGGTTTCAGGCTGCGACGTTAATGCAAAAGTCGATTTTTCTGATGAGAAGGGTGGGACCTTCGCCTTTATGAACCCCGTCATTCGCACTCCGATGGCAGGGCGTCCAACGGCGGGATATTTTGACTTTAACTATAATTACAAGGTCCCAGATCGGATCATTGCGGTTGCGTCACCGGCATTCAAACGTGTTGAGATGCACGACAGTGTTTCTGATGGCGGGATGAAGAAGATGGTCAAGCTCGATACGCTTGAACTACCAGCCAAAAGCTCGATCAAGTTTGCTCCGGGCGGCAAGCATCTAATGCTGTTTGACCCCACCAAGGCGCTGAAAGCAGGGGAGCTGATCAAAGTTACCTTCCTCTTCGCCGAACGAGCCCCCATTGAAGTCTCATTTGAAGTGAAAGACGTTATATCAGTTGCGGGTTCAAGCGGGTCACCTGAAACTATGGACCATAGCAAGATGGATCATGGCACCATGAACCATGGTGACAAAAAGCCGTGATCATATGCGCCCTGCGTGAGGCGGGGGCCTAGGGTCTAGTCGGGACGGCGACACCTCGTTAAACCTGTTCAAGTGACCATTCCACGTGATGCCCAACCCCGCACTTTTGTTGAACGCGCCCCAACGGCGTGGCAGCCTTATTTGCGTCTATCCCGCTTTGACCGCCCAATTGGGTTTTGGCTTTTGGCCCTCCCGTGCTTCATGGGCCAATTCTTGGGCCGCGCGGGGATTGGTTTCTCGAGTTTGGACTTGGGTTTGGTCGCCTTGTGGGTTATCGGCTCTATCGCCATGCGTGGGGCAGGATGTAGTTTTAATGACCTTGTGGACCGTGACATTGACGCCAAAGTCGAACGCACAGCCGGCAGGCCCCTGCCCGCCGGTTTAATTAGCGCCAAACAAGCCCTCATCTGGACATTGGCGCAATGTTTCGCGGGCTTTTTGGTTTTACTGGCTTTGCCCACACCCGCTCAAATAACGGCGCTTTGCGCTATTCCGATGGTGGCAGCCTATCCCTTTATGAAGCGCATCACTTGGTGGCCACAAGTTTGGCTTGGCCTCACCTTCAATTGGGGGGTTCTGGTGGGCTATGTAGCAGTAATGGGCAGCCTCGATGCGTCTGCGCTTGCCCTATATGCGGCGTGTGTGGCGTGGACGATTGGCTATGATACCATTTATGCTCAGCAAGATGTTGAAGATGACGCGCTGGTGGGCGTAAAATCCACGGCGCGCCTATTTGGCGATCACGCCAAGCGCTGGGTCGGCGGCTTTTATCTTGCCACGGCGCTCCTAGCCGCTGCGGCATGCCTGTTGCGCGATCAACCCGTCGCGAGCCTGATTGTCGGTCTATGCGGCGTGCTGGCCTTTGGTTTGCATCTGGCGGGCCAAGTCCGGCAAATTCCTGTCACTGGGCTAGCCAAAGAGCCTCTGGCCCTGTTTAAATCTAACAAGACAGCGGGGCTGATCTTGGTGGCCGGCTTAATGGTGCAAGCCTTAGTCGGATGGTCGCTGTCCTTGGGGGGATTGGGATGAGTGAAGCGTTGGCAGCTTTAGACCCAGTAATGGCGCGCTTAGTCGCCACCCATGGCCCCTGCCCGATCCCAACGCGTGAAAGCCAAAGCGCTTACCAAAGCCTTTTTCGTGCCATCGTCTATCAGCAATTGTCTGGCAAGGCGGCAGGTACGATTTTAGGCCGAGTCCTAACCCTGTGTGGCGCCCCAGAGGCTGCACCTGACCCCGCCCATTTCCTCAGTCATTCCGACGAAGCTTTGAGGGCCTGCGGCCTATCGCGGCAAAAATTGGCGGCCTTGCGGGATCTTTCCGCCAAACGGCTAGAAGGCATTGTGCCAGATAGTGAGGAGATAGACCATCTGCCCGACGAGGAGATCATCTCGCGCCTCAAAGCTGTACGCGGTGTCGGCCAGTGGACGGTGGAGATGTATCTGATGTTCACCTTGGGCCGGCCAGACGTGTGGCCGGTAGATGATCTTGGTGTTCGCAAGGGCTGGATGATCGCCCATGGCTTGCCGGAAATGCCAAAGCCAAAGCCTTTTAAGACCATGGCAGACCATTTGCGCCCCTATCGAACGCAAGTGGCTTGGTACTGCTGGCGCGCTGTGGATACGGTGACGCCGGATGCATAAGGGCTGGTTCATAGCACTACTCGCTTTAGGCCTAACGGCCTGCGCGGGCCTGCCAGCCCCACAAGTCTTGCCGCCCGGACAGGCGCTGGTCGGAAGTTGGGATAATCAAGCCCAGATCAAGGCAGCCCCAGCCGAACTGTTGCGCGCCCCTGCCGCGGGAAACGCCTATCCTTGGGTGGACGCTCAAAGTGCACAGTTTTTCGAGGTCAACGTCCCAAAGGTCGCGGGGCCAAAGCATCAAGCGATTTACCTGATCTGGCGCAGCGGCAGCGAATTGGGCCCAATCAGCCGCCAACGTCTGTGGGTGTTTCGCCCACAAGCTTACGGCCATACTTTGATGGACTTTTACGCCTTCAAAAACCCCGAAGCTTTCGCGGCCGAAGGGCAAGGCTCGGCAACCTTTCAAACTTTGACGCTTGAGGACCTAACCGCCTATGGCCCCGCCTGCAGCTTGCCGGTGGTTAAGACGACAACGGGGTGGACGGCATCAATCCCCACGACGTGTTCGATCACTGCCCGGTCAGGGCGCAAAATGAAGTTGTCAGCTACCCTCACCTTGGACGGGGACCGCTTTAGCTATCAAGAACACGGCTTGCTGGAGACCGGGGCTTATGCCTTTAAGGTACCCGGTGGCCCCGCTTATCAATTCAACAAAGAAGGACCCGCCTCATGACCCTACTCATTCTCGGACTGATCATTTTCCTAGGCTCGCATGCCTTTGTGCGTTTTCGTGGGCCTCGGGATCAGATGGCAACCAAATTGGGTGCCCAACCCTATCGCGGGGTATTCTCTCTGATCAGCTTGGCAGGCTTTGTGCTGTTGATTTACGGCTATGGCCAGTATCGCGCAGCGGGCATGATCCCCGTGTGGACCCCGCCGACGTTCTTAAGCCACATCTCGCTCCTGCTGATGTTACCGGTCATGATCTTCTTGATCGCTGCTTATTCGCCGGGCAAGATTAAAGCAGCCGTCGTCCACCCCATGTTGGCGGCCGTCAAAATCTGGGCCTTGGCACACCTTTTGGCCAATGGGGATTTGGGCTCCATCTTGTTGTTCGGTAGCTTCTTTGCTTGGGCCTTGTTTGCGCGCATTCGCTTAGGGAAAGCCGAGCGAGTCTCTATGCCGATGGGGACAGGAGACTGGATTGCCATTGGTGGCGGCGTCGCTGTTTGGGTGGCGTTTATTGCTGGTCTGCACAAAATGCTGATCGGCGTTGGCGTTTTTGGCTAACCCATGCCCGCACCCACAATTGATCCCAAAACAATCTTCACGCCCGACGAATGGGCAGGCTTGCGCCAACGCAATGACTGGATCGGATTAGGCCTCGTAGCACATGCGTGGGTACTAATTGGCTTGGCCGTGGCGCTATTTGCCTGGGCACCCAACCCTTTGACGTGGCTTCTTGCCGTAATGGTCGTGGGCGCACGCCAATTGGGTTTGGCGATCCTGATGCACGAGGCCGCCCATGGCGGTCTTAGCACCAACCAGAAGCTCAATGACTTTGTAGGTCATTGGCTTTGTGGCGCACCGGTCGGGGCATCCCTTTACCGCTACCGACCCTATCATCTCTCGCACCACCGCAACACTCAACAAAGCGATGATCCAGACTTGGGCCTTGCTGCTCATTTCCCGATCAGCAAGAGAAGCTATCAACGCAAATTGATCCGGGATTTGACTGGGCAGACGTTTTTCAAACAAACCCTTCGGCCCCTATTGGGCTTTCTGCGCGCACCCGGTCAGGCTAGTCCCGAGGCCCGCGCTGCTGCTCTCACGTTTTTGGGCTCGCAAGCAGTAATTTTTGTCTTGTTTGCTGCAGCAGGCCAAGCGCTTGCCTTTGTAACCATCTGGCTCGTTGCTCAAGCTAGTTGGTATCCAGCCGTCACGCGTCTGCGCAACATTGGCGAACATGCCTTTGCCACCCCGGACCCGAATGACCCATGGCGCCTTGCCCGGACCACGCATGCCAACCCAATTGAGCGTTTACTCATCGCGCCCTATTGGGTCCATTTCCATGCCGAACATCATTTGTGGATGTACATCCCCTGCTATCGGCTAGAGGCGACGCACGCGCTCTTGAAGCAAAAAGGTCTGACCGAGAAGATGGAGATCAAGCGGGGTTATCGGCAGATTTTGGAGCTTGCGACGGCAAAGTCTGGCTAGTCTATGACGTCTGAAGAAATCGCTCCATTTATCCTTGCTAACACATGGCTGCTTAAGCCGCCTCATTGTCCTGAGATCACTCTATATCTCGCAGATAAGGCCGTAGCCCTATGGCAATTGAGTGCCGAGGAATTGGATCAACAGGGCCTGCCACTGCCGTTTTGGGCATTTGCTTGGGCAGGTGGCCAAGCCCTCGCGCGCTATTTACTCGACAATCCTCACATCGTCAGCGGCAAGCAGGTCTACGACTTGGCTTCAGGCTCTGGCCTTGTGGCGATCGCTGCTAAGCTATCTGGCGCAGGGGTCGTGACCGCGGTCGATATTGATCCCTATGCCATCGCTGCCATCGACCTCAACGCGAGGGCCAACGGGGTCAGCCTTTTAACACTTCATGGCGATATCATCGGTCAGCCGCTTCAGGCAGACGTTCTCTTGGTCGGCGATTTGTTTTACGAGCGCGAGATCGCGGAGGCCCTATCTACTTGGCTGAAACAGTGCCAGCAGGCTGGCATTTTGGTCTTAATCGGGGACCCCGGCCGGACCTATTTGCCCAAAGAAGGCCTGATAGAACTCGCGTGTTACCAAATCGCAGTCTCACGAGAACTGGAAGATCAAGATATCAAGGTGACTCGCGTTTGGGGTCTCGCTTGACCGCCGGCCTATAGTTCGATTGAAGAGCGGTAAGATCACCCTATGTGACCACCATCACGAACCCCGCGCAAATCCTTGAGAAGGAAACAAAATGAAACATTGGATTGTTGCCCTGATGGCGCTTTGGGGTGTTAGCGCCTGCTCTGGCCCGCAAGTTTTAAACCTCGTGGCACAAACACCGGGCCCTGTTGAGCACAATATTAGCTATGGCCCACTGCCGCGCAACACACTGGACATCTATTCGCCGAAAGTAATGACCGCGGATACGCCAGTTTTGGTGTTTTATCATGGTGGGTCTTGGCAATATGGCTCAAAGGATGACTACAAATTCTTGGGCTCTGCCTTTGCCGCGCGTGGCATTCAGACCGTGGTCGTCAATTACCGATTGCATCCAGACGTAATTTTTCCAGCCTTTGTGGAGGACGGGGCCAAGGCCCTTGCCTATACTCAAAAATCCATCGCAAAGGGCCGCCCTGTGTTCATTTCTGGCCACTCCGCTGGGGCCCATATTGCTGCCATGATCGCGCTAGACCCTGAATTCCTTGCAGCCGAAAGCACCAGCATTTGCGACACGACAAAAGGTGTTATTGGCATCGCGGGACCTTATGATTTTACCCCGGTTGAGCCTGTGTTCAAGCGCATCTTCCCAACTGAAATTCTCCCCAGCACCAAACCTATCAATTACGTTGGCAACAAAGCGCCGCCGATGCTGTTACTTCATGGCACCAAAGATACAACCGTCGACCCCAAGCGAAGCGAGCAATTGGCCGCGGCCTTGGCTGAGCACCAGAATTTAGCCGAAGTGAAACTTTATTCTGGGGTTGAGCACCTCTACATCATTGGCGCAATCTCACCGGTCGTTCGTCGAAGCGCACCGACTTTGGTCGATACCGTCAACTTCATCCAAGAGCAGAAATCAGCCGGCTATCCCGGTTGCCGGGACCAGGTCAAAAGCTAATGCGGCGCTTTGATCCTGCCGCGCGTAATGTTTTGGGTGGCCCGCTGGAGGTTTGCTCGCTGAATCCACTGACGGGCTGGTTCCGCAATGGATGTTGCGAGACAGAAGGGCTGGATCATGGCACCCATGTCGTCTGCGCCCTCGTGACGGAGGCCTTTTTGGCGCATCAGCGCCGCGAAGGAAATGACCTTGTAACCCCACGCCCTGAATATGGCTTCGCAGGCCTTAAACCCGGTGATCAGTGGTGTGTGTGCTTAACGCGCTGGAAGAATGCGCTGGATGCTGGGTGTGCACCGCCCATCCGACTGGAAGCCACGCATGAGGAGGCCTTGGTCGTGGTACCTTTGGAAACGCTGAAATCCTATGGGGTGGAGGCCTAGGGCCGATGACACATCAAGCCGAACCAACTTTTGAAGATTTGGGTGCAGGCCGCGCGCGCCTCACCCTTATCCAGGATACTGCCTCCGGCCCCAAGCTCTGTGAGATCACGTGGTATCATCGCGCAGATGGGACGCGCGTTTTGGATCACACCTTCGTCCCGCCAGTCCTAAATGGCCAAGGCTTAGCAGCGATCCTGACTGAAGCAGCTCTCGCCTTGGCGCAAAAAGATCAGGTGCGCATCGTGCCGCAATGCTCCTATGTCGCCCGCTGGATAGATCGCCATCCCGCTTGGCAGGATTTGGTGGCGTCCTAGCTAGAGGCCGACCAAGCGGCTGTTCAGCGCTGCCATCTCTGCCGGGTCGGGCAGTTCCCACATCGTCTCTACAAAGTCGAACATGTCGCGCGGTCGACTTAACCGCACCCGTTGCCTCCCAGATCAAATGAAATCCGGCTTCTGGCATTGGCTCTGCCCTTCGCACGGAAACGCCCGATTACTGAGGTGCTGAAGATGGGCCTGTACATCACGTGGCCACGTCGCAATCAAGGACAAAAAGCGTGCCTTCTGGCCTGCAAACAACGCGCGGGACACCTCATCATAATCAGGCGCGTTTCCCGCCACAGCGGCCATAAATCGATAGAGTGCATCGCGACCCTGATTACGCGCATCTGCACCCTCATTCTCGCGGCGAGCAGCTTCAACTAACTTGCGCAAGGTGACACTGGCTCCTCCAGGCTGGCTGGCTAGCCAGTCCCAATGGCGCGGCAGAAGCGTGACTTCACGGGCCGCCACGCCCAGCTTCGGTCGGCCCACCTTGCGCGCGGATGGAATTTCAGCCGGCTGAAGGCGCGCAATTACCTCAGCACTACTACCGCGCAGATCAAGCTCAATCGGTTGGCTGGTTTCGGCATGAAGGACCACAATTGAAAGGTTTGGATCCGTGTCCAGCTTTTGTTTCACGGTGCCCGCCACCTCACGCAAAGCCCCAAAGGCCAACATGTTAGTTCCAGCAAAGGCTACGGCGGGTAAATCATCTTGATACGTCATTTTCGGCTCCTGCAGCCTGTTATTACCCGGATAAAATAGGACCCGTCAATATCATCCGGATAAAATTGAGCAGAAGGCGGAGCGCAGCGCACTGTCACGTGACTGAAAACAGGGATGACCTGACCCCTGCCTCGGACTACATGAGGTCCTACGGAGGACACATGGCCTATAAAAGCATGCGCGAGTTCATGGCGCGGTTGGAGAGCGAGCAAAAACTGGTGCGCGTGCGCGAACCGGTCTCGACTGTCTTGGAGATGACGGAAATACAAACCCGTCTCTTGGCCACTGGGGGGCCGGCGACGCTCTACGAACATGTGTTAATGGCGGATGGGTCAAAGTCCAACATGCCCGTCCTCACTAATTTGTTTGGTACGGTTGAGCGCGTGGCCATGGGCGTGACCATGGACGGCAAAGACCGCCGGACCGCGCAAGACTTGCGCGAAGTGGGAGAGCTATTGGCCTTTTTGCGCCAGCCAGAGCCACCACGTGGCCTAAAAGAAGCGTTTGACCTTTTGCCCTTGGCCAAAACCGTCATGCAAATGCGACCAAATACGATTTCCGGTGGCGTGTTCGCTAAAGCATCCTGTCAAGAAGTGGTTTGGGAAGGGGCAGATATCGACCTGTCGCGCCTCCCCATCCAAAGCTGTTGGCCAGGGGAGCCTGCGCCATTAATCACCTGGCCCTTGATTGTCACCAAAGGACCAAGCGACAAGCGGCAAGACAATTATAATCTCGGCATCTATCGCATGCAGCAATTGGGTAAGGATCGCGCCATCATGCGCTGGCTCGCACATCGTGGCGGTGCGCAACATTATAAGCGCTGGAAAGACACCAAGCCTGAGCCCCTGCCCGCTGCTGTCGTCATTGGGGCTGACCCCGGCACCATTCTGGCAGCGGTGACTCCGGTCCCTGACACCTTGAGCGAATATCAGTTCGCAGGCCTGATGCGCGGCCGTAAGCTCGACCTTGTGCCGTGCAAAACCATCCCAATTGAAGTGCCAGCGGAGGCTGAAATCATCATCGAAGGCCATGTGCTTTTGGATGAGTTCGCCGATGAGGGCCCTTATGGCGACCACACCGGCTATTATAATTCGGTTGAGAAATTCCCGATATTCCGAGTTTCCTGCATCACGATGCGTAAGGACCCAATCTATCTGTCTACCTTCACCGGGCGCCCCCCGGATGAGCCTTCGGTCTTGGGAGAGGCGTTGAACGAGGTCTTCATTCCTCTTCTTCAACAACAATTCCCTGAAATCACAGACTTTTGGTTACCACCAGAAGGTTGCTCGTATCGGATCGCGGTTATCTCGATGAAGAAGGCCTATCCCGGCCATGCCAAGCGGGTCATGATGGGCGCGTGGTCCTTCCTGCGCCAGTTCATGTACACCAAATGGATCATTGTGGTGGATGACGACATCAATGCGCGCGACTGGAAAGATGTGATGTGGGCCGTTTCAACCCGAATGGACCCCGCACGCGACATTACGCTGGTTGACCGCACCCCCATCGACTATCTCGACTTTGCCAGCCCCGAAAGCGGTCTGGGCTCAAAGATTGGGCTCGATGCGACCAATAAGATTCATCCTGAAACGCATCGCGAGTGGGGCGAAGAAATCCGGATGGACAAGAAAGTCATCGATGCAGTGACAGAGAAATGGGGCCGATTAGGCCTACCTGGCGAAGGCAAGCCTATCTGGAAATAACGCTTAGCTTGGCTATCAAGCAAGCATGTTAAGACGCGGGCGATTTGGTTGGGCGTCTGCTTTGGCGCTATCCACACGGAGAGCATTCAACTCTGCGAACGCCCCGCCCCACTGCACAGATGCAGGGTTTGTTTTTGAGGGTTGTTCGCTTGTCTGTGGGCCATCTTTGGGATGGGCGGGGTTGATGTTCTTCTTCGCATAAGAAACATCGGTGCAGTCGCGGCACATATAGCCATTCACGATTTCCATAGTGAACCTCCTCTTCAGAAGAGGTTACGTGACAGCCAAGCTATTGGTTACAATAAAAACTCGTCTCTGATCGATAACAGAATTTATGGTTTCTACTTCCTTAACGTCGCCTAGCCGCCTCATACGCTAAGGCCCGCTTCGCCCGATGAACGGCGGCGTCCAACTCTTGCAGAAACCGCGAGCGGTCTGAAGCGGCAAAGGCCCGTGGGCCGGAAGTTGCAACCCCCATAGCCCGGAGGTGTTCGCCAATTTCGCGACCGGCCAAAGCTGAGCCAATAGAGTCACGTGTGAAAGGTTTCCCCTGATTGCCAACTGCTTGCGCACCGGCTTTCAGGGCGCGATCGGCCAAAGGAATGTCTTGGGTGATGACAATATCGCCGATGCGGCAACGCTCTGCGATCCAATCATCGGCCGCGTCTGGGCCTGAATCCACTATAAAGCGCTCTAAAAGAGGGTGATCGGGAATCTGGATAAAACTATTGGCGACGACAAACGTCTGCAAGCCGTATCTCAATGCGACTTTATAAATCTCATCTTTGACGGGGCAGGCATCAGCATCGACAAATAGACGTGTCATACCGCTTTATGGCCGAAAGCTTGGGTCCGCGCCAGCCTGACTCAGGCGAAGGATCAGTCACGCCCGCGCGGCAGGTTTACAAAGCCGGAATAATCCACCATGCGCTGGGGCATTAATTCCTCAAACTGCTCCCGCATGGCACGAGCCAACTTCAAACCGAGATAGAGGGCTAAACAGCCCAATGATACAACAATAAGACTGGTCATGATTACTGGCATCAAATTGCCTCCCCACCATTTTTTCTCAGGCTAACACCCGAGTGCTGAAATCAAATAAACTTACACTTCACGATTATGATGCGCCTTTTCATTCATTGTTAAAGGCTGATTCGACGATGATTTAATGTTATCTGCCAGATGAACAGCCGATCTCGGCTGAAATGAGAGGCCCGTTATGACAGAATCTGCCGCCATCGCATTATATACTGGATTGAATGTAATGATCATTTTGGCACTAATATGGCAAGTTATCGCCCATCGCCGCCGCGAAAAGATCACCTTGGGAGACGGCGGATTTCCACCGTTGATTCGTGCTATCCGCGCCCACGCTAACGCAACTGAAGTAGCCCCAATTGCCTTGATCGGCTTGATTGCGATGGCCATGGCCAACGCACCGCTTTGGGCCATTCACGTTGGTGGATTGAGTCTCACTCTTGGGCGTGCGCTGCATGCCTATGGTCTTAGTCGCGATGAAGGGGCTTCCTTTGGCCGCATGGTTGGCATGATATTGTCTTTGACAGCTTTGTTGTGGATCGGCGTAACCTGCGTCTGGGTTGCCCTCTAGTCCCAATCCATTTAGCCGAAATGACAAAGGGTCGCTGCCCTAAAGCAGCGACCCTTCAGCCCCCAAAAGCGCTATAAAGGCGCTCTTAGCTTAGAATACGCCCTGACCAACGCCACCATCGACAAACATTGAAGCGCGATAAGTCGCGGTTTGTTGGGTAGCCGACTGACGGGTATTGGTGAAGGTCTCAGTCCGGGTGATCGTGGCATATTTGATGCCAGGACCAAAGCGGCGCAATAATGAACGTTCGTTACAATCAGCTTCAGCCTTTTGCGCAACGCACTGGACTGTGGCCGCGCCAATAGAACCCTTGTCACCGCTATAAACAAAAGCCTGACCTTTTTGGCACGAAATAGTGCGGCCACCATCGAAGTTAGCTTCGCCATTGACGGTTTTGCCAATGGTCACTTCCATGCGGGTTCCTGCCATGCAGCGGAAGACTTCGCCATCAAACTCAGCGCCAACTTTGGCATCGCCATTGGTGCGCGAAGCAGGGTGTGGCATGCCACGGTCGTCCATACAGACCGCGCGGATCGCAATGGTTTCTGTGATGGTGCGGCTATCTTGGAATTGTTCCATTACGGTAGCTGTTTGGCCACCCGAGACTTGCAAGCCGTCGATCAAGCCAGTGCTCACAGGCATCGGAGCAGAGAAGCCGCCGCCACCGCCTCCAATATAGACGCTGCCGCCGCCGCCGCCGCCGCCGACAAATGTGGTGCTACCGCCCACATAAGTATTGCCACCTACATGCACATTGGTGCCACCGAAATAGCTGCCGCCGACGCTGACATTCACATTTGGCCCAGGGACATAGACATTCGGCACGCCGACAATGTGGCCAGTGGCAGAGCCACAGCAACCGCCCGATGGACCTTGCACGACGGGGATATTTGTTGTGCCGTTACCGCCGGTGCCACAGCCATTGCAGCCACCCGCCTGAGCGGACGATGCCATAAAGGCCGCGAGTAGTGTGGCTGCGGCGATGTATCGAACTGAAACACTCATGGTGGAACTCCCGGAAATTTACATAACCATCCAGCAAGTCCGGCGCCAATTTCGCGTGTGTGGAGAGTATCGGCAGTCGAGGTCACCGAACTGGTTTGGCATGAGTCCTGCGCCACTCAACGGAAAGCGGCCAGAAGGCGGCTTCAGTTGAGGAAACACACATGCATTACGGCGCACTTCACCCAGAAAGCCGGGCCTTCTTGAGCTCCTGGCAAGCCCTTAACGGGCTAGGAGCTCAATCTGAGGCAGGTTCTGCCATGTCAAAGGACGCGTCATCCATGATTGGACGTATCTTTTTGGCGCAGCGGGCAAGTGAAGGCGTCTTCACCTTTAAGACCGTCGGCGGTGACTTGAGACTGTGGACGGGCAGAGACTTGCGGGACCATGATGTCGCAAGCCTATTCCATGGTGCTGACCGGAACTTGATCCGCGCCCTTTTGGAGTCCGCGATTACGGGACCCGGTCCTGCGTTGGCCCGCGCTGCCGCCTTTGGTGCCGGATTTGGGCAAAGAACGGAAGTTGAGTGGGTGTTCCTACCCTTGACGGATAAATCGGGTGCAGATCGGGTTTTGGGCTTGTTCCAGCCGATCAATCAAGCGCAGTCGATTTCCAAGCCTGTCCTGCGCTTTTCATTAACTGCCTTGTTGCCGCCAACCCCTGAAATGCCTGTCCGCCAAGGCCTGCGCCTCGTGGTCAGCCGCGACTAATCAATTAGTCGTTTGGTTGTGATCCAGTTTGAAACTGCAGCGCAGCCAACTCTGCATAAAGGCCACCTTTTGCAATCAACTGGTCGTGCGTGCCCGTTTCCACAATATGGCCTTGGTTGAGCACCAAAATGAGATTGGCCCTACGGACCGTTGACAAGCGGTGGGCGACTACAATCGCGGTACGATTGGCGGCAAACCGATCAAGGGCTTCTTGAACCCGCGCCTCGGAATCTGAATCTAATGCACTGGTAGGTTCATCCAGCAATAGGATCGGGCTGTCGCGCACGATAGCGCGCGCCAAAGACAGTCGTTGGCGCTCCCCACCTGACAGGCGCGTCCCCCTGGGACCAACTTGGGCTGATAGCCCGTCTGATAGGCGATCTACAAAGTCGCACGCTGCTGCAGACAAGGCTGCCCGAATGGCGGCTTCATCCGCGCCGGGCATGCCCATCGCGACATTATCGGCAATGGAGGCGTCAAATAATGTCGCGTCTTGGCTGACCAAAGCAATGTGCTGGCGCAAACTGGCCAAGGTCGCCTGACCAATGTCTTGCCCATCAATAAGGACCCGCCCGACACTTGGATCGAACAATCGTGGGATCAGATTGAGAATGGTGGACTTGCCAGAACCAGAGGGCCCAACCAAAGCCAAGGTTTGGCCTGGCTCTGCCGTAAAGCTGATCTTGTCCAAGCCCACAGTGCCATTAGGCCAGTTGAAGCCGACGTTTTGAAATTCAATCCGACCTGGGCCGCGGGCAAGGGTTACCGCTTGCGGCCGGTCTGCAATACTGGGGGTTTCATCCAAAACAGAAAAGAAGCGCTCTAAAGCCGAAAGCCCTTCGTGGAGGACACTGTTTAAGCCGCCAAGACTGCGGATCGATTGAGCGGCCAACAAGAGTGAGGCGATAAAGGCCGTCAGCGTGCCAACGCTGGCCGCGCCTTGGCTGATGCGAAAGCCAGCAAACGCAAATACACCTGCTATGGCGAGCCCGCCCAGAACTTCGAGGATGGGATCTACCCGGCCCTTTTGTTCGGCCATTTTCAGCAAGAGCGACATTCGGGTCGAAAGCGCTGCCCCAACGCGATTGCTTTCGGCCTTTTCCAAGCCGTAGGTTTTCACCAAGCGGATGCCGCCTAAGCTTTCTTCAACCACACCTGCCAAGTCTGCCGCTTGGTGTTGAGCGCGCGCAGCGGTCTTACGTAGCCGCGCCCCGATCATCGACACAGGGCCAATCGCCAAGGGCAGGATGACGAGGCAGACCAAAGCCAATTGCCAGTCGCCCATCAGCATAACCGCGACGACCCCGACCAAAGTAAGAATGTCCCGGACGAGACTGTTTGCAGCGCGCAGCACAGCTTCTCGAACGGCATTGATGTCGTTTAAAAAGCGGGCGGAGAAGGCCCCTGAAGGCTCAGCGCTGAGGCGGGCGAAATCCAAGGTCAATAACTTGGCAAACAAGTCCTGTTGCAGCTTGGTGGTCGCAGCCAGCGCTACTCGATTGGTTAAGACCGTCGAACCATACAGCGCGATCCCTTTGATCAGAGTTGCGGCAATAATCGCCAAAGGCCCAATCGTGGCCATGGCGGCGGGGGTTAGCCAATTGGATGAACTATGAGGAGCCGGACCAGAACTTGCGCTCAACGCAGCCAAAGCATCGATGACTTGACCAAATAGCCACGGATAGGAAGCAGAAGCGGCGGCGACCACCGCCATTAATAGGGTGGCGAGGCACAATATATTGGTATGCGGTGTCAGCCAGCCCGACCAAAACCGCTTGATCAGATCGGTACTTTGTACCGACTGGGTGTCAACGCCTTTAGTGATCGTCTTCATCCGGGGTTGGGCCGTTGGGATCGATCAAACGGTGGGCGTGGATCACGAAGTAACGCATATGAGCGTTATCGACCGTGCGCTGGGACGCGCTTTTCCAAGCGTCCCGGGCTTCGGCATAATTGGGATAGGCCCCAACAAAGTCCATCGCCTTCAGATCGCGAAACTCCACATCCTCTAGGTCTTGAACTTCCCCACCAACCACGATGTGGAGCAATTGTTTCTTTGGGGCGGCTTTACGTTCCATTTCTTCCTCACGACAGTTTTACATGGTGGACGCGATCAATGAGTAAGGGATGTAAGGGCTTTCCCGCGACCACCAGACTTTGTTGAAGTGGTACTAGCTGATTGTAAACAAAAGCTGCACCTTCATGCGTGGTTGCCAGCGCGCCTGCCTCGTTCACGATCACATGTGCGGCAGCTAAGTCCCAGTCGCTTTTGGCCGAGAGAGCAATTGCACCATCATAATGACCTGCCGCCACGAGGCACATGCGATAGGCAATCGAATTGCGCGACACCACATCCATTTCGGGCCAAGGCGTCGGCCAAGCTGGGTGTAGGAACATGGCCGGGTCACCCAGCATAGCACAGCCTTCCAACTGATCTACGATGCTGGGTTCGATCGCGACACCATTGAGGCGCGCCCCGCCGCCTTGAAATGCATCAAACATCTCACCAGTCGCAGGATTGAACACCACCCCTAAAACGGGCTGACTGTCGGCTAAAAGGCCAATACAAATTGTGAAATGCGGCTTAGCCTTAATAAAGGCACGTGTGCCATCAATTGGGTCGACAACCCAACAGAAGCGGGCGGATTGTCGCGATTGATCATCAACGGTCTCTTCCGACAGCCAACCATAATCGGGCCGCTTAGCCAACAAGCGCTCTTTCAACAAGGCATCTATCGCCAAATCGGCATCACTGACCGGATTATTGGGTGACTTATCGCGCACATCCATTTGCGTACCAAAATAGCGCATCGCAACGGCGCCCGCCTCTGTGGCGGCGTCCAATGCAAGTGCCAGATCAGCCGCCAAATTCATACCCTATGCCCCCGCAATCGTCATGGCTGGGATCAAAAGACTGGGGCATTGCAGCGATGCGCGACCATCATAGTCGTTGCCTGGGATCAGCTTAGAGTACATGTCCAGCATATTACCAGCGACTGTGATTTCATTGACGGGGCGCACAATTTTGCCGTTCTCAAACCAAAGACCCGAAACACCTACGGAGTAGTCACCGGTGTTTTGGTTGAAACTGGGAGACAAGGTTTCGATAACCACCAAGCCATTGCCTGCTTGCGCCTGTAATCCCGCGAGGTCATGTCGGCCCAGCATTACGGTTACGTTGCTTGAGCCAATTCCCGGTGCCCCGCCCGGGTTCATGCTGGCATGGCCGGTTGACTTCAGACCTAATTGTCTTGCGCTGGCTGTATTGAGCAACCAAGTTTGCAGCACACCGTCAATTACCAGATCGCGGGCTGCTACCGGCAGGCCTTCACCATCAAACGGGTGAGAAGACCAACCCCCCTTTTCCAAGGGATTATCGGTAATTCGGATGTTGGACGCAAACACCTGCTGGCCCAACTTATCGCGCAGGAAGGAAACACCACGCGCCACCGAGGCCCCGGAGATGGCACCTAGAAAGAAGCTGATCAGACGGCTGGCCACCCTATTTTCGAAGATGACCGGCGCGACACAGCTTTCAAGTTTGGTAGCACCCAAGCGTGCCAACGTGCGCTCGCCTGCATTGCGGCCGATGGTAGCAGACGCCTTCAAGTCCTTTAAAAAGCGGCTGGAGTCGCTGTCCCAATCGCGCTCTTTATGGTCACCGCGTTCCGCAATGGCGGACAGACCTAGGCCCCAAGATGTACCGCGATAGCCGCCCCGAAACCCGTTGCTTGCGCCATATACGACTTGGCTTGCGCCCCATTCAGCGCCAGAGCCCCCGGAATTGGTGATACCTGCAAGGTCCAAAGCAGCGGCCTCGCTCTCCAAGGCGCGGGCTTCAAGATCGGTTATATCGGCTTCTGTGTCGTCCCAAAGCTCGAGATCAGCTTGGTCTTTAGCCAAGTCTCCAGCGTCGGGCAGCCCACACCAAGGGTCCTCTGCTGCGGCCTTCGCCATGGCCACAACCCGTTCTGCCAAGGCATCTAGAGCGGCTAAGCTAAAGTCGGACGTTGAAGCGCCGGCTTGTTTCTTGCCGATCAAGACACGTAAGCCAGCTGAGCGGCTCTCTTCACTTTCAACTGATTCTAACTGGCCGAGCCGCACGGAGACGGACAGGCTTTTGCGGTCCAAACAAGCCGCATCGGCCGCTTCAGCACCTAAGAATTTTGCGCGGGACAGGAGCCGATCAACGGCTGCATCAAGATTTGAGCTCATAGATTACTTCTAAAGCGGGTTTGACTCGATGCGAAGTCAATTGCGCACAAAAGCTTCAGTGCGCCCATTTTAGATTCTAATAGCCCCGCCCTGATAAACGAGGCCCCTACAGCGCGGAGTCGAGATCGGTGCTGAGCAATTGTTCGGCAAAAGCGTCCGCATCAGCCGTCAACGCCTTCTGTTCGCTCTGCCAAGACTGATAATAGACAAAGCCACCGACACCTAGAACCAAGCTCGCAGCCAAAGCGCCGAAGGTCTTGACCCAATCAGGACGCGATGCCGTCTGTGCGCTGAAAGCAGCCATGGCAGCCGCTTCGATGCGAGCAGAAGGCATCTCTGGCACTGGACTGGCGTGATTTAACACGTATGCCAAAGCCTTATTCAGCGGGTGATGATCTAGGATACTCATGCTGCATGTCCTTCCACGGACGCTTGTAACAAATCGGCCTTCTCAGGCGCAAGGGCCAGCCGCAAGGCGCGTCGGCCTCGAGCCAGAAGTGATTCCACGGCATCAACACTAATGCCTAAGACTTCACCAACGTCTTTGGCGGCCAGTTCCTCATAATGGGTGAGGACAATGGCAGCCCGTTGGCGATCGGGTAAGCTCGCGAGGGCAGCATCAACGCAATCGCGCAAGGCGGATTGATGCAACCGTGCGTCGGGCATTGGCCCGGGATCGAGCGGCTCAGGCGCTTGGTCTTCATCCACAAAGCGCCCAGCTTTTCGCAGACGGTCAAAGCAAAGATTGGTGGTCACTTGGTGCAGCCAAGTCTCAACCCTTGCCCGACCAGTTTGCCAAGTTGGCAGGACCTTCCATAGACGGATCAGCGCTTCTTGCGTCACATCTTCCGCCTCTGCGGCATCTCGCAAGAGGCGCCAGCTGATCCGCCACAGCTTAGGTGAGACAGCTTTGACCAAAGCGGCAGCCGCGGCGCGGTCACCGCGGCCTGCTTTGGCGATCAAGCCCGCCAGGGGATCAAAGACGAGGGGGTTGGACACGCAAGGAGACCCTGTTCTAATTTACCAAGGGCGACCGGGTCCACGACGCGGTCCACCTTCGCGGCCTTGACGGGCAGCAGCAGCAGCTTCTTCGCGGGTCAAGCGACCATCCTTATTGGCATCAGCACGCTCAAACATCGGATCAGGGCGACCAATCCATTCGTCGCGGCTAATCTTACCGTCCTTGTTGACG
This sequence comes from Maricaulis salignorans, assembly GCA_945891505.1. Taxonomy (GTDB): domain Bacteria; phylum Pseudomonadota; class Alphaproteobacteria; order Caulobacterales; family Aquidulcibacteraceae; genus Aquidulcibacter; species Aquidulcibacter miladensis. Next base: position 66,093 of record CAMDDL010000003.1, read on the forward strand.
TCGTAGGCCCCAGTAGGTGGCGGTGGAGGCGGCCCATCGCGGCGATCCTTCTTCCGGTCACCCATTTTGCCGCGCATGGCATCGAGCTCATCGCGAGTGACACGACCATCCTTATTCGCATCGAGGCGGGCGAACATCTCAGCCGAGCGCTCTTGCATTTTGGTTTGCTTTTCTTGCATGCGGGCAGCCATCGCGGCGTCAAACTCTGCCCGCGTGACCGCACCATCCTTGTTGGCGTCAGCAAGGCTCATTAAATCGCGGCCCTCCCGGGGTTCACGCGGCGGTCCTTGCATGCCATCTGGACGAGGTGGACGGGGCGGACGGGCAGCGCGCATTTCTTCGTCGGTGACAAAACCGTCTTTATTCTTATCAGCCCGATCAAACATGGCCGTGCGCGCTTTGCGCACTTCGTCCATGGTAATGGCACCATCCTTATTCAGGTCCGCGCGCTCAAAAAAGCCTGGACCTTCCCCTGAAGGGGGCGTTGGGCCTTGTTGGGCTAAAACGGGGGTTGCCAACATCATCAAGCCAGCGGTGGCAAGAACTATCTTTAAACGCATGATCTGGTTCCTCTATGCAGCTGACCTCGGGGGAGAAGGCCACGCTTGTTTGTGATCTGCTTTTCAAACGCGGCTGGAAGTCTATTCCGTCGAAACGCCTGCAATCTCATTAAAATGATGGAGAATAAGGGCGCGCGCATCATCATACATTGCGATCGCTGTCTGGAAGTCTGGTGCATCAAGGCAGTGCGCGACGGCTTGGGTTAGGCCAGCAGCTGCCGTGATCGGGTCGAAATCAGAGCCTGCAGCGACGGCGAGGAGTTGTCGCACATTCTGTAGGACAGAGCCCGCCTTGACCAAGCGCCCTGCCTCTTCGGGGTCCAGAAACCCATAATGTGCGAGCGCTTGGATTGCTTCAACCGTGTTGGCGCGAATGATAGGTTTGCCGGAACTTGCAGCCGCTAACTGATGATATTGCGCAAAGAACTCAAGATCGATCAGCCCGCCACGCTGCCGCTTCACATCCCAGCCGCCGCGCACCGGATGGGCGGCAACCATTTTTTCGCGCATGGCAACGATTTCGTTGGCCAAAGTCTCAATTGGCCGCGGCTTTTGTAAAACCTTCTCCGCGAGACCCGCGATCTCAGCCATAAGACTTGCATCCCCTGCCACTGGGCGCAGCCGCGTTAAGGCCTGAAATTCCCACGTCCAAGCTTGGCTGTCATAGTAGCGCTCTAGCGCAGAAAGTCGCACCGCGACTGGGCCTGCCCTACCAGATGGCCTTAGCTGCATATCCACTTCATAAAGGCTGCCTTCGGCGGTCTGTACCGACAGGGCTGAAACCAAGCGCTGGGTAAGCCGCGTATGCCATTGCTCGCCACTGATCGGGCGCTTGCCATCAGACTCACCGTCTGCATCGGCAACATCATAGACAATCATCAAGTCGAGATCGGAATCTGCAGCCAATTCCAGCCCGCCAAGCTTCCCCCATGCACAGATCGCCACCCGTCCAGGGATACGGCCATGGGCTTCTGCCAAAGCTTCGTAGGCAACTGGCAGAAGCGCAGAAATGCTCGCTTCGGCGAGGTTTGAATAAGCAATTCCTGCCTCCTCCGCCTTGGCGCGGCCGTGCAACACCTGAAAGCCAATTCGGAACATTTCCTCGCGGTGGGCGCGGCGCACGGCATCGAGACATTCTTCAAAGCCATGCGCTTGCGTTAGGCTAGCGTGCAAAACCTCCAAACGTGTCTGAGGTTCATCCATAGAAAGCGGTGCCGAGAAACGCGGCGAGAGCATCGCATCCAAAATGGCCGGTCGTTGTGCGAGCACAACGCCTAACCGCGGGGCCAGCGCCAAAGTCGCGCATGTCTCTTTTAAGATGCGTGGCTCAGCCTTAAACAAAGACAGGACCTGAACGCCCGCAGGCAGTGCAGCAAAAAAGTCCTGAAAGCGCACGAAACCCGTGTCGGCTTCCCCGGTTGCCGCGATGGCTTGCAATAAATCCGGTGTCAGGGCCGTTAAAAGCTCACGCGCTCGAGCAGTTCGTGTTGCGGGCACATGGCCATGGTGCCATGCGCGAATGGTGCGGGCAATCTGGCTGGGCTCGCTAAAGCCCGATGACGCGATGGTCTCAATTGTCTCGGGGTCGTCCTCCACGCCGGTGAACACCAACGAACCCAATGGGCTGGATAACGGTGTACTGTCTGGAAACAATTCCCGCACACGGGTTCGCACCATCTCGCGACAGGCTCTAATGTCTCGGTCGAGCGCTGCAAGGTCTGCGTGGCCTGACAAAGCTGCAACGCGGGCACGCCGGTTTGGATCATGCGGTAATTTATGGGTCTGCTCATCATCGAGCATTTGGATTCGGTGCTCAATTGTACGCAGGAAACGATAGCCTAATGCCAAATCATCGCGGGCAAGCGCATCGACCCGGCCAGCAGCAACAAGTGCATCAAGAGCCTGCAGCGTTCCCCGTACCCGTAAACTGGGGTCGCGACCGCCTAGAATAAGTTGCTGGGTCTGGGCAAAAAACTCAATCTCGCGAATACCACCCCGACCTAGTTTCACGTCAAAAGCTGGATCGTCTAAGTCGGTGGAGCGGCGGACCGCGTGGATTTGACGAAGAATAGATTGCACGTCGTCAATCGCGGCAAAGTCTAAATTCTTGCGCCAAATGAAGGGCAGCAAATGCGTCAAAAGACTGCCAGCCGCTTCAAAATCCCCACCAATCGCGCGCGCCTTGATAAAGGCTGCTCGCTCCCAGTTCTGGCCGACACTTTCATAATAGGCTTCCGCCGCGCGCAAGGACACGGCAACTGGGGTTGAGGCTGGGTCTGGGCGCAAACGCCAGTCCACCCGAAAGACATAGCCCTCTGCTGTTACCTCCTCGAGAATGCGGGAGACGGCCTGCACTTGGCGGACACACACACCACTGGCAGCATCTCGATCGTCTGGACGGAAAGCATCTCGATCAAAAAACGCGGCAAGATCAATGTCGCTCGAATAATTGAGTTCCTGCGCGCCATGCTTGCCCATCGCAATGATGAAGAGACCCGGGACCTGATCGGGCGTCAGGAAGCTTGCCAGATCACGACTAGCAGCAGACCGACTGGCCAAAATCATGGCGGTTTGGGTGGCTTGGTCGGCTAAATCGGACAACGCTAGGGTCACCGCGCCCAAGTCCAACTGCCCACTCAAATCGCCAAGCGCACAGGCTAGGTGCGTATCGGCTTTCGCTTGACGTAGCGCTGCCATGGCTTCTGCAACACCAAGCTCGGCCGCCTTCTGGGCACTAATCAGACTGGCAGCAAGGACTTCAGTGACTTGACCAGACAAGAGGGCACTGGCCGCAACTGGTCGCCTTTGGCTCAAACGATCAAGATAGGGGGCAACAAGGCGCGCTGCCGCTAAGGCATCTGGCAAAGAGCCTATGGACTTAACCCCGACCATCAGACTTTAAGCGGCAGGATCAGCCGCGCCTCGAGGCCGAAGTCATCGCCGCTTGGCAGGCCATCAGCCAAAACAAGCCGCCCGCCGTGTAATTCCGCAATCGCCACCGCTAAGGACAGGCCAATGCCAGACCCCGGCAAGGAGCGCGCACTATCTAGGCGTACAAATCGCTCTAACACATGGTCGCGCTGGTTGACCGGTATGCCGCTTCCACTATCGCAGACGCTTATCGACATTTGATTAGCAGGTAGGCGCTTAGCAGAAAGCCGCACCTCGCCTTCACGTGTATATTTGACGGAATTATCCAAGAGATTGGAGATGGATTGCGCTAAGAGGGATCTGTCCGCCATAATCATAAGTTCAGGCTCAATTTCAGCTGTAAAGACCAAGCCCGCTTCTTCGATCACCGGCTCAAACAAGTCAGCCAATTGGCCAATCAAGAGGCTGACATCCAAGGGCTCGAGCTTACCACCTTCACCCGCTTCTAGGCGAGAAAGGCGCAGCACAGCATTAAACGTCGCGACGACACCGTCCAACTGGATCAAGGCGTCTTCAATCGCATCGCGCAAGTCTTCGGTTGTTTGCGCTTTTGCGGCCGCCCCTTCTAAGCGTGCCCGCAGCCGTGTGAGTGGGGAGCGCAAGTCATGCGCAATGGAATCCCCCGTGGTGCGCGCGGCCGCGACCAAGCGGTCAATTCGCTCCAACATCGCGTTGAGGTCTTCGGTTAGATCATCAAATTCATCGCCGTCACCGGGCCTAATCGTCCGTACGGCCGCCCGACGCTTCAAGTCGCCAGCCATAACAGCGCGCGTCGTACGCGTCAGTTCATCAACGCGCCCAGCGGCCTGTCGTGCAGCCAGAAAGCCACCAATCAGCGCAAAAGCTAACACCCCTGCCCCACCCATCCAGATAACTCGCGCCACATGGTCTGCGATCTGCAAGCCGGGGCCCAAATCGCGGGCAACAAACAGGCCAAATCCGTCGGGTCCTGCCAAAAACAAGCCCCGCGCCCGTCTGCGCTCAACTTTGCCTGTCTCCAGATCGGGGCGCTCATAACTAAAGCCTGAGGAGACAGCACGCTCGGGCTGGAGCGCGCTATTTGGGTCTGGTTTGCTGATTTGGGAGAGGTCGAGAGGGACGACGTCAATATTGCCCGAAAGGACTTGGCCGTCGGGCTGGACCAACACATAAAGGGAGTCACTGGCCCGCGCCGCGCGCTGGATGACTTCCATATTGAGGCCGTCGACATTCTGGCGCTGCCAGATATCAGCCAGCTGTGTCAGCTCTTGGCGGGCAAACCGATCTGCCTCCAAGCCCAGTCGACCGACGGTAGTGGCATAGAGGAAGCCCAGCAGCAGGATCGCGAAGCCCGCGAAGAGACCTGCAAATGCCATAGCGACGCGAAACGTCGTGGTGCGCATCAGCGACCGCAATGGCAAGAGCAGCTTTTTGATCATGGGGTTCAGGCTTCGAGCCGATACCCGGCACCACGCACCGTGTGCAGCATGGGCTTATCGAACTCACGATCAATTTTTGAGCGCAAGCGCGAGACATGGACGTCGATCACATTGGTCTGTGGATCAAAATGATAGTCCCACACTTTTTCTAACAGCATGGTGCGGGTCACCACTTGATTGGCATTGCGCATTAGATATTCCAGCAGTCGAAACTCGCGCGGCTGAATATCGATCTTACGGCCTTCGCGCCGGACGACGCGGGCCAACAAATCCATCTCTAACTCACCAACCTTGAGGTGGGTAGAGGGTGCACCGCCTTCGTGGCGACGTCCCAAGGCTTCAACGCGGGCAATCAGTTCGCTGGCGGCATATGGCTTTGCTAGATAATCATCGCCACCAGCCTTTAGGCCTTCCACCCGATGCTCGACATCGCCCAAGGCCGACAAGAACAACACAGGGGTTGCGATGCCGGCCGTGCGCAAGTCTGCAACAACACTCAGGCCATCTTTCTGCGGCAGCATGCGGTCAAACACCAGAACATCGAATGCCCCACCGCGCGCCATCAACTCACCAGTTGGACCGTCTGCGGCCAAATCAACAACATGGCCGGCTTCTTCCAGAGCACGCCGCATGTAGAGTGCGCTATCTCCAGCATCTTCAACAATGAGAACACGCATCGGATTCCCCCCTGATGGCGCCAATTACTTTTTAGGCTGTGACTTAGATGCTGCTCCCAAGGGCAGAGGCACAAACCCGCCACCGCCATTTTGGCTTTGCACAAAGAGCCCGATGAAAGAGCGACCTGCAGCACGAGCAGCTTCGATGGCTGTATCGAGTTCTTCGGCAGAGCGAACTTCCTCGTCATTGGCGGTCAAAATGGCATCGCCAGCGCGAATGCCCCGCTCTGCTGCGCGAGACTCTGGATCAACCTCCAAGATCAATACACCAGCTTCGTTTGCAGGAAGCCGCAGACGGGTGCGAGCTTGTGCCGACAACGGACCAACACTTAAACCAAGGACATTGGTTGCAGGGCTTGCTGGTTGGGTTGCATCTGCACCGGCTACTGGGTCAGCTTGGCTCAATTGCTGCTCAGAAGGACGGGCCGCAATGGTTACCTGAACGGTGCGACGAACACCTTTTGCGCCTGCTACATCCAAGCGAACCACATCACCGACGCGGGTTTGGCCGACGCGGCGGGTCAAATCGGAAGACCCTTCAATCTTTGTACCGTTGAACGCCACGACAACATCGCCACGCTTCAGACCCGCTTTAGCCGCTGGGGCACCTAGTGTGACGCTTCCAATCATTGCACCTTTGACATCGCTGCCTAAGCCCCAGCTGTCAGCCATTTCACGGCTGACATCTTGGATGACAACGCCCAGCCAACCGTAGGTAACTTTACCTTGCTCAATGATTTGCTTGGTCGTCCTGTCAGCCAAGGAGGCTGGAATTGCAAAGCCAATACCGACATTGCCGCCCGAACGGGAGAAGATCGCCGTATTCACGCCAATCACACGCCCGCTCATATCAAAGGTCGGACCGCCAGAATTGCCGGGGTTAATCGGCGCGTCGACCTGAATAAAGTCAGCAATATTGCCTTCATTGCGAATGTCGCGACCCAAGGCCGAGACGATCCCTGCAGTCGCCGTGCCGCCTAGACCAAACGGGTTGCCGATCGCGACCACCCAATCACCAACGCGGACACGGGCTTCAGGGGCAAATTGCACATAAGGGAAGCTTTTGCCTTCGACCTTCAGCACCGCTAGGTCTGTTCGCTCATCACGGCCGATAACGGTTGCCTTCAATTCGCGACCATCTTTCAAAGTTACGTTGATTTCCTTGGCCTTTTCCACCACATGGTTGTTGGTGACGATATGGCCAGTCGATGTAATAAAGAAGCCAGAGCCGCCGCCGCGCTGCTCACGCGGGCGGGCTTGATTGCCGCGTTGGTTTGGCATTTGTTCGAAGAACCGACGCCATTGCGGCGGCATACCCTCTAGATCATCTGCAGATGGACGTTGAGTGTCCTCGTCGGCAAGTGCGACCACTTCCAACGACACCACTGCAGGCGATACGCGCTCAACCAGATCGGCAAAGCCAGGCAGCATCGCAGCAGCTTTAGGCGCTTCTGTTTTGATTTGTTGGGCGGTAGATACGCTTGGCGACAAAATCTGACCGGCACCAAACGCCGCCACAGCTAAAGCCAGCGCCGCAGCCCCAGTCAGGACCGGACGACGCAAAAAACGATGTGCTCTGGTCTTCTGCGCCGCAGGGCCAGAAAGTGTGGTCGGGTCTTCACCGTGCTTATCCAACGACATGAAACTTCATCCTGCAGTGTGCATCGACCCGCCATTCGAGCCGTGTGTTCGATACACTATGACAGGGCTAAGATGGCCAGACCATGGCCAAAACATTACAATGTTGTAAGAAAGCAGCTTGGCGGATGAACATGCTGTTAGAATAAAGCCTCAGTCTTTGGAGGCCTTGTTTTCAAACTCTTTCAGGGCTGCCATTGCCTGCGCGTTATCCACTGCCGGGGCCGACATCGGTGCTGCTTGGGAGCGCCGGCTTGCCAAGTAAAGACCTAGCCCCCCAAGCAGTAGCAAGACCAATGGCGCGCCCCAAAGCGCAAAGGTATCGATCCCGATTCGCGGTCGAAGCAGAACAAACTCGCCATAGCGGTCGGCAAAGAAGCGCCGAACTTGGGCATCGCTATCGCCAGCGGCAATGCGTTCGCGAATGGCTTTGCGCATATCGACTGCAATCTCAGCGGACGACAGGGCCACCGGCTCGTTCTCGCACACAACACAACGAATCTCGCGGGCGAGGCTCTGTGCGCGGACTTCCAACACGGGGTCACTCAGAGGCGCTTCAACCGCTTGCACACCTTGGGGTGTGGCCAGCAAAGCCAGCCATCCAATCACGACGAGCGATAGCAGCGCGCGTCTCATTTAGCAGCTACGCCAACATTGGTGGGGTCAACTGGGGACGTCACACCATTGCCACGCTTCGGCTTCGCGGGCTGGGGTGCGCCAATACGCAATCGGCGATCGGTCAAGCTGATGCTTCCACCCAGCGCCATGAGGAAGGCTCCACCGAAAATCGCAAGCACCAATGGGTTCCAGTAAAGTCGTACGGTCCAAGCCATACGACCGTTGATCTCAGCTGGGTCTCCTAATGCCGCATAGACATCGCCAGCTAAAGAAGAACGCAAAGCAACTTCCGTAGTCGGCATTCGCGCGGCGGGATAAAAGCGCCGTTCTGGGGCCAGCGTGATTTCTCGCGTGCCATCCGTGACTACCAATTGCGCGCGGTCAGCGTAGTAATTGGGGCCTTCTTCGGCGGTGACTGCTTTCAAAGTTACGGTGCGTCCCGCAAAACGTGTGGTCTCACCCAAGCCTAAGGAAGCAGTGTGCTCAACACGGAAGGCGGTTTCAGAAACCGCACCCAACACAAATACGCCCATGCCCAAATGCGCGACAGTCATGCCCCACGCCGCGCGCTGCAGCCCTTTGACACGGGCCCAGACTTGAGCTGCCGGCAACTTACCAAAGCGGACCCGGTCGAGCACTTCGGCAATCGCACCACAAACCAGCCAAGTTCCAAGACCAATCCCGATTGCTGCCAAGGCTTTCCCGCCCATCAAAGCCCAGCTCAAGGTGATCGCCAGCGCAGTCAGAGCGGCTGCCACCCAAAGGCGCTGCAGCACGGCCATCAAGTCCCCGCGCTTCCACGCAAGATAGGGCGCGACCGGCAAAGCCAAGAGCACGAGGGCCATTAGAGGGGTGAAAGTCAGATTGAAATAGGGCGGGCCAACAGACAAAGCGCGCTTGAACAGAGCCTCACCCAAAAGCGGGTAAAGCGTACCAACCAAGACGGTGGCGGTTGCGACAGTTAGAAACAAATTGTTCAAAACCAAAGCCCCTTCCCGACTGATCGGAGCAAAGAGGCCGCGATCAGAGCCTAAGCTGGGACCGCGCCAAGCGAACAGGCTCAAAGCGCCACCGGTAAAGACGGCAAGGATCATCAGGATGATGAAGCCGCGCTCTGGATCGAGTGCGAAGGCGTGAACCGAAGTCAAGACGCCAGAGCGAACGAGAAAGGTGCCCAATAAGGACAAGGAGAAGGTTAGGATCGCTAGCAGCACGGTCCAACTGGCAAGCCCGCCGCGCTTTTCGGTTACAATAGCAGAATGCAACAGCGCTGCGCCCAGAAGCCAAGGCATGAAGCTGGCATTTTCAACAGGGTCCCAGAACCACCAACCGCCCCAACCGAGCTCATAATACGCCCAGTAAGAGCCTAAGGTGATGCCAATCGTCAAAAATGTCCAAGAGGCCAAAGCCCAAGGCCGAACCCAACGTGCCCAAGCTGCATCGACGCGGCCCTCCAACAAGGCTGCCACCGCTAATGAAAAGACCACCGACGAGCCGACATAGCCCAGATAAAGGAAAGGTGGATGGGCCGCGAGAGCTGGGTCCTGCAGCAAGGGATTAAGGCCCGCCCCTTGCAATGGTGCAGGGTCCAAGCGGACAAATGGGTTAGAAGCAAAGGCCAAATAGGCCATCATGACTGCGGTCAAAAGACCTTGGACGCCGATAGCCCGGGACCGCAAATCCCACCGCAACCCTTTGGAGAAATGGGCCAACATCCAGCCAAATCCGGCCGAGATGAGGCACCACAATACCATCGAGCCTTCATGGCTGCCCCAAGTTCCCGCAACTTTGTAAAGCAGTGGTTTCAAGGTGTGACTGTTGGTGGCCACATTCTGGACGGAGAAGTCAGACCGAATGAAGGCGCTCATCAGTGCAAAGAAGGCCAGAGCGATCGCAAAAAAGGAGATATCGGAAGCCGCCTTTGCCATAGCGGCAAATCGGCCATCACGGGCGTGGCCGCCCCACAATCCAGTTGCCGCTTGGGCAAAGGCTGCAAAAAGCGCGAGGAAGATAAGGAAGTGTCCGAGTTCTGCGATCATAACCAACTATGTACCCCGCAGCTCTTTAGGTTCAACCTGTTTCCTCTGCTCAAACCACGTTTCGAAAGCAAGACGGGGTGAAACTATTTCGACCCTGTGTAGGTTGGGTTCGCCAAATTGGCACCAGTTCCCAAATTAGATTGGTTGCTGGTTTGATTCACTGGCAGAGGCGCGTCGCGCCACTGGCCAGAGGCCTTCAAGGAATCCGCCACTTCTTTGGGCATATAGTTTTCATCGTGTCGGGCAAGGATCGTGCGCGCCTCAAACGTATCAGGTGATGTGAACTTGCCCTCTGCGACAACACCTTGGCCTTCGCGGAACAAGTCAGGCAGCACACCGCGATAGCTGACGCGCATGTCGGCGTTCATATCCGTCACAACGAAATTGACTTTGCCATTATCGCCCCGCACCACAGTTCCCTTGGCGACAAGACCGCCAATGCGGGCTTGTGTCCCTGCTTGGGGCTTTTTGGCTTGAGCATCTGTGGGCGAATAGAAGAAAGAGGCGGTTTGCCTCAAGGCCACGCTGGCAACCGCAGTTGCGCCTAGCAGGACAATTCCTGCGGCAGAAATCAGAAGAAGGCGGCGGTCACGTCTGCGCATGGTTCTTACTCGATCTTTCGCTTAACCTACTGCGTCACATCCCGAATGGAAAGCAACCTTTCCCTCACTTACACTCACCTTTTCGGCATCGCCGCTGGAGTTGACGCGCCTGATGCTCGAGACGCAGGGGCACTTTCCAGTGCCAAACCATAGACCGCCGAAAGCAGAGGATCGCTTGCCTCCTGCTTCTGCCCAACCAGCAAGACGTCTCTGGCTTCTTTGAGTTTGCCGGTCATGATCAAGACGCGCGCCGCAGATAGGCGCAGAGATGGATCAGTTGGGTTTTCTGCCAATCGGTCAACGCGCTTGGCAATCATGGTTTCAATGAAGGCCTTTTGCGCAGCAGGTCCAGCATTGGCCATTGCGGCCATTGGCCCGCCGCCATCTTCACCGGGGCCTCGATCCAATTGTGAGAGGATTTCAGCAACCTGCACCACGAGCTGCATTTGGCCTTGGGCATCCTTGGCATTGACCACATAAGCTGCGCGCCATGCGGCCAATGCCTCTGACTTCTTACCCGCCTGCCAATCGGCAAGCCCCAAATAGAAGCGTGCCGATACTGAATTTGGCTTGAGCTGAAGCGCAGCATCAAAGGCAGATTTGGCATCTGCACCGACCACGCCTTCGTTGATGCGCATTAACACGGCCCCAGTCTCGGCGATTAAGTCCGCATTCTTGGGGTCCCGACGCAAGGCAGCTTGAAACGCGCGAAGGGCATCTTGATCGCGCCCCGCACTGGCTAACACTTGCGCCATCAAGGCGTGCGGCATTGGATCTTCTGGTGCCTTTTTTGCCTGCTCTTGAAGCAGAAGCATGATTTCATCTTCGCTCAAGGTTTCAGGCGGGCGAGAAAGTAGTTCCGCCTCACGCTGAACAAAAGGCTGATCGGACTTTTGGGGAGAACCATAGATGAGGTATAACCCACCAGCCCCTAACGCGATGACGGCGGCCACACTGGTCATTACCAGTTTCCCCAGTCGCGGCCCCTCACCCAAAGTGCGGTCGCGAGCTTGGACAAGTCTGCGCCCTATCTCTAGCTTACCGGCTTGGGCAGCTTCTTCAGATATTCGACCCTGTGCCAAATCGCGGTCGACCTCGGCAATTTGGTCCTGATAGACTTGCAGGTCGGCGCGGTCACTTTCTAGTGCGCCGCCGCGCGCGCCAGCCCGCAGCACCCACCAAGCGGCTCCGACAAGGGCAACCAGAAGCGCAAGCCAAAAGATTCCAGTAACAAGAACGGGGGGGATTAGAGTCATGATGGGGGCGACATGCACGCTCCCACCGGCGGGTTCAAGACTTGGGGGTGAAAATGTCGCAGGCAGACACTTCAAGCTTACGCGATTAATCGCGGTCTCAGGCAGCTCTTTTCATCATCGAGGTAATCCGGCGCTCAAAATTCTTGGCCGGCAATGGACCGTCAAGCGCATTGATGAGGGTCGAAGTAGCATTTATCCAATCTTGGAAGTGCGGCGAGGTTTCGCCCTCACGCGCGGCTCTAACCAAGCCTTCACAAATCGCATCCAATTGGCCAACGGACGTCCGGCTCGCATTGTCACGGAAGCCGCCAAAGCCCGCGAGCGGCGCGAGGAGGCGCGATGCGACCAAAAACTGCATGTGGCAACGCGCTACTTCTACTTTTACAGGGTCAATTGCTGAGCCATAACGAGGTTCAGTCAACATGCCCGCATTCTTTTTTCGAACCATGCCCATTGGCAAAGCTCGGTCGAGTGACTTAACGGCGGCGTGACAAATCATTTCCAGCCTTGACCCGACCTGGCCGCGAATGGCCGTTAGTTCTTGACTCCATGGGCCATTGGGAACCATGATTGCGTCGCGGGTCATACCTTGGACAAGTTTGTTATGGCGGTCGATAGCAGCCTTGACCACGTCCACGTCAAAGGTGCCGCCCATCGCAGCATGTTCAATGACGGCGCTTTCGCGCCGCAAAAGCGCAATTACGCGCCGTCCGACAACGGCAAAATGGGTTGTATCAAGCTTTCGATCATCCACGCCGCGCGAAACACGTTGCAAGACGCGCAGGGCTTGATAGGGTTTTGGCAAAATCGACATCGTCAGCAACAAAATCTCTGTTGCTGTTTGCGGATTGACGTTTTCAGCTTCCTTTACAGCGGTGGCCAAACGCAAGATTGATTGCTCATGCATATCCCCGCGCAGGCTTTGCACGCCGGTCCAAGTCTCACGCCCCACTTTTTCAGCAGACAAAAGTGGGATCAATCGACCGAGGATATGCGAGGCTTCCGGCATCTTCGACAAAGCACTCAGTCGCTCTGGAGCAATTTCTTGAATATTGTCCAAAAGCTCTGACCGCATTTTTTCGGCATACTCGCGGGCTTGGGTCATATCGCCGCGCAGGCTGGCTGCTGTACCTAAGGGCTCAAGATCGACATAAGCATCGGGTGCAAGTTGGCCTATGATCAGCTTCCAAACCGGGCCTAATCCAATCCGCGGCAACGAGCCTGGCATCAGCCGATGTAAGGGGCCATTCTCAAAAAGATTTTCAAAGGGTTCGAAGAACAGCCGGTCAAAACTGAGGATGCGCATATGAGCTTTTCCGGTCGCAAAGCCGGCGGGAATGCCTGCTTCGCGCATGGCGTCGAGCAATTCACCAGTTGGAATAGATTGGACGCCTTGGACTTTCATGCGCTCTAAAAGCGCCCACAACTTCCCTGCCGTGGCTGGCGGGGTCGATAGCAACAATGCCTTTAAGGCTGCAATCTTGTCGTCGGTTAGAACTGTCATTGGCGGTTACTCAGGTCGGCATTCTTCTGAAGCCACATCATCTGCAACTCTCAAGCACACTGTCGTAACAAAAATGGGTTAATTTGGAGTTTGCAAGTTCAAACGCAATAAAACTAATTCTAAACTGCAGTTTCGGCGGCTGGCAGCAATAATCTAGCGCGTAAACCACCCAAATCAGATCGATCAAGCTTCAAGCTACCACCATAGGCGCGCGCCAATTCATCACAAATCGACAAGCCAAGTCCTGAGCCTGGCAGAGTCTCATCCAAACGTGCGCCGCGCTTGAGGGCTGCGACCAAAGCGTTGCCCTCCAAGCCCTCCCCATCATCATCAATGGTGATCTCAATCTGCCCAGTCGCAGCCAGACGCGCTTCAATCTCCACGAGTCCACCGCCATACTTGCAGGCATTTTCAGACAGATTGCCAATCAGATCTTCCAAATCTTCTTTCTCGCCACGAAAGACCAAATTATCCTCAAAACTGGCTGTGACTTTCACGCCTTCTGCTTTAAACAGGCGTCCCAATGTGCGGCTCACATCGTCAATCACAGGCCCGAGCGGGGTGCGTGCGCCCAAGGATTCTGCACGCGCCGCAGCGGAAGCACGCTTCAGATAATGCTCCACTTGGCGGGTCATGGCTTGAGCCTGTCGCGCGACCAAATCTTCAAACTCCCCCTTATGTTGGCGCGATTCATTGAGTAGGACAGATAGGGGCGTTTTCAATGCATGCGCTAAATTTCCAACATGGGTACGCGCCCGCTCTACCACTTCTTGGTTATGCGAAATGAGAGCATTAAGCTCCCCTGCCAAAGGCGCAAGCTCTCGCGGCGCATCTTCATCCAAACGGTCACGCTCACCATTGCGGATCATCGCAAGCTCGCGACCCATTCGGCGTAAGGGCTCGAGGCCTAATTGGACTTGCAAGAAGATGGCCCCTAACAGACCGAGTGCCAGAGCCAATAGTCCCAGCGAAAGCGCCAAATTGAACCGATCGCCGGCGGCGACCGCTTCACCGATATCTGCCCCAACCATCAATAGGGTCTGACTGTTGCGGGAAGGCAGTTGCACCAAGCGGGCTGCAACCCTCAAACGCTCCTTATTGCGGTTCATTTCTAGGGTCTGAGTGGTGCCGGGCTGGGCTAGGACTTGTTCGACCAAGAGCACTGGCGGTTCGAACGGCTCGTCCCAAACAGAACGCGAACTCACACCTTGACCTAACAACTTGGGCCCAGCCATCACATCGACAACACGCCAATAATGACCCGAAAGTGGGCGAACAAAGCGCGGATCTGTTGGGGCACGCGGCACCCGTAACTGCCCCTGCTCGTCGGTTTCAATGGTTGCAGCCAACGCATCAACCGAGACTGTTAGCTCTCGATCAAACGCTTCAAAAACTGAATTGCGAAACAACGCGGACAGGCCATAACCCGTTGCGACCAACACCAAGGCCGACCAAATGGCCGCGACAGCGACCAGTCGTCCTGCGAGGGAGCGCTGAGACCTCACCCCTTACCTGATTGGCTGGAGGCGTCTGGGTCAAGCAATTGGTAGCCGAGGCCGCGCACCGTCGAGATACGATCTTGACCGATTTTCTTGCGTAGCCGACCAACAAAGACTTCGATTGTGTTGGAATCCCGGTCAAAGTCTTGATCGTAAATATGTTCGATCAATTCCGAGCGGGGGACAACGCGACCGACATGGTGCATCAAATAGGTCAATAGACGAAGCTCGTGGCTGGTCAATTTCACGGGGTCGCCCGCTACCGTGGCGCGCTGAGCGCGTGGGTCAAGTCGCAGGTCACCACACTCAAGCGCTGGCGTTGCATGGCCCGCGGCGCGGCGGACCAGCGCGCGCAAACGCGCGAGCAATTCTTCGATGTGAAACGGCTTGGTGAGATAATCGTCCGCCCCGACGTCAAAGCCTGCAACCTTTTCACTCCAGCGATCGCGCGCGGTTAGAATCAGCACAGGCACAACTTTTCCTGCATTGCGCCACCGCTCCAACACCGTAACACCATCGATCAACGGCAGCCCTAAATCTAAGACAATAACGTCATAGGGTTCTGTGTCGCCAAGAAAGTGCCCTTCCTCGCCGTCGGCGGCAACATCAACGGCATAGCCGGAATCATGCAGGGCGCGCTCAAGCTGACGACGTAAATCGGGATCATCTTCCACTACCAGACAACGCATCCGCCTCACTCCTCTCACAAAATCCTGTCGCCATTCCGTTAACACGGGGCTGCAAGCGCAGGCAGCCTAACCTTGTCGGCCGACAATTTGCCCAGACTGAGCATCGACCTTAAAAATCATGATCCGGCCACGAGAAGCCTGCCAGCGTACAATATAAAATGGTCGCCCATTCTCGGTTACAATCCGGGTATCTAATTGATTGCCGGGCTCGATAGCGTTGATCATCTCCAAGACTTGACTCAAGGGGACGGTTTGGCTGGCCAACTGAAACAGGCCGCCATTGCGCGTATCTTCGCGAAACACCGAGCCCGATAGGCTGGGTGGTGCAGCACTGGTCCTGCCTGCTTGCGCTGGCTCTACCAGACTTAAGCTAGCCAAGAGGGACGTGCTCAATAGAAAGGCGAACAGCTTTTTCATGGGGCCAAGAATACTTGCATGGTTCTGAACGTGGACTAAACGGGATCGATCAGTTTCATTCATAGAGACCGCCGATCCCCATTCCTTTACCTGCACTCTTTAGCCTGTAACAATCCGGTAAGCCTGCGAAAAAACTGTTTTACAGGGTCAAAGGCTGTAATCGGCTCGCTTTTGCCCATTCAAGCGTGGCTGCAACAAACGCTTTGAATAGCGCGTCGGCATCGGCGGTTTCGTCGATCAAACGTTCAGGATGCCATTGCACCCCCATCGCGAAGCGCCGGTCAGGGCGCTCAATCGCCTCAACCAAGCCATCGTCGGAAAAGCCAGAAACGATCACTTGATCGCTGATTTCCACCAAGGCCTCGCGGTGAAAGCTGTTGACCTGCAGATAGTCAAGGCCAGTGATGGCATGGAGTTTGGTGCTTGGTGTGACCTTCAGGCCATGACGGGTTGATCGATCATCATGGGCAATGCTGCCATCAGTATAGGACTTCGCATCCCCGCTCATCCGACAACCAGACAGGCAACCCAGCATTTGCATGCCATTACAAATACCGAAATAGGGCCGATCTTCCGCCAAAAAAGTTTCTACCAAGGCCCGCTCTATCGCAAAGCGATCAGACTGCGGTGCATAGCTTTCTTGACCCGGAACATACCACTCAGAGGGAAACTTGATCCGCGCGCCGGTCGACATCAGACCGGCACAATGTGCGCGCGCAAAGTCTAATGAATCTGGAGCATAGGGCAGTCCTAAAGCGACTCCACCGGCTTTCTCAATCGCGCGAAAATAGCCTTTACCCGTTTCATAGGAGGCCCCACCTTGGCTGGTGTTTTCGTCCAAAATGATGCCGATAATCGGCTTATCCCCCACTAGACCCATGACCCCTCATCCCAGTTTTTTGGCCTAACGCTTTGGCGGCTCGTCCCGCCTGGACCATGTTGCCAGAAGCGCCTTCAATTCCCCATTATCACCATCGGGCAAGCCCAAGATCAACCGAATAAACAAGTCCCCCGGCGCACCGGGACGCGCCACCCCCTTGCCCTTCAACCGCAAGACTGTGCCGGAATTAGAGCTTGGCGGGATGGTAAGCGAGACTGTGCCATTGGGAATGGTTGCCTCAACCCGCCCGCCTTCGAGAATCTCAGTCAAAGAGACGGGCAAATCCATGCGAACATCATCACCGTCGCGGTTAAACACTGGATGGGGCTTTACCGTAACTGTCACCATTAAATCACCGGCTGGCATCCCACCTTGGCCGGGGCCACCTTGTCCGCGCAGCCTAAGTGTTCGACCCGTTTCAACACCAGCCGGAATGGTCACATCGATCAAACGATCGCCCACATTCACCCGTTGCTTGGCACCAGAAATGGCATCTTCAAAGTCAATCTTAAGGGTGGTCTGAATGTCTTGGCCTTTTGTGCCCGGTTGAAAGCCAGGCCGTGCACCACCGCCTCTGGCTCCAAAGGCTGCACCAAAGAGGTCGCCAAACATGTCTTCAAATTCGGGTTGGCCGGGTCCAGTCTGCCGCCGGCCTGCCCCTGCCCCACCAAACGGACCACCGGGACCGAAGGGATCTCCACCGCCGAAAGGCCCGCGTCCGCCGGCACTCCCGCCAAAGCCCGCAAACTTTGGATTGCCGTCGGCATCAATCTCGCCACGATCATACTTGGCTTTGCGCTCTGGGTCGTCGAGAAATGTGAAGGCCGCTGACACGCGCTTGAAGCGCTCTTCAGCCACTTTATTGTTCGGGTTCGCGTCTGGATGCAATTCCTTGGCGAGCTTGCGATAGACTTTTCGAACCTCGGCAAATGGGGCTCCGCGCGCAACGCCAAGCACTGCATAAGGTTCTTCTGCCACGCCTTGATCTCCCGAATTCCAGCCTAATTCGCGGGCTTAGCCAAACTTAAATTTTGAGGCCCGGCACCACGTATACCAAAGACTTAGGCGCTCTCCACTTGCGGCGAAAGGGGGGCTAGCCATTGTGTTGCACGCTTATTCGCTGTTCGAGGCGATAACCCAACCGACCAGCGGGCCCAAGTTGGCAGACAGACACCGTTATCTGGGTCTGCAAGGCACCAAAGTCCGCAAGTTCCTCAACCGCGGGATAAAGAAATGACGGCCCTTGGACCTCAGATGTACGCAGCGGGGTGCCTGCAGAATTCAGGACGGATATAGAATAACCTTCAGCAGCGATCGGCTGCGGCACATTTGGCAAGGCCCAGCTATCGCCATCACCGCTAGCCCGTCTCACCCACGACAATTGGATGCCACTTTGGGTACCGGTTTGTTTTGCGGGTCGCACTGCCTGTCACGTCGCATGTCTTTCTCCAAAAGTGCCTGCCGGCACGGGCCGTTGATGGCGAAGACAAGAATGACTGATTGCAGGGGTCGGTCTGAGAGAAAGCGGGGCTTAGTGTTCACTCACCCCGCCAAAAGCCCGAAAATTGGGGATTTTGATCGCCCCGGATGCCGGTTTCTACATGGATAAAGCTTGACCCGTCGGGCGGATCAGCGGCGTTCTGCGGCTTCATTTTAAGGACGGGTTTCAGGCTGATGCAGGGCGTCTTTCGCGCGGACCTATTGGAGCGCAAAGCGAAGATAAAAGCCTATAACATGCGCTTACTGACCATTCTGGCCGTCAGCGTATTCGTTTTGGTTTGCCTGACATCTTACGCAACGTGGCGGCACTTTCTATCGGATTTGCCCAAGATTGTTTCAAACGAAGAAATCTGGACAGCCAATCGTAAGCCCAGTCTAGAAATGGTCGATGCCACTGGCGAAACCATCACAATCCGCGGACCGCGCTATGGACGCAGGGTCAGCGTGGATGCCCTGCCCGCCCATGTGTTGCAGGCGTTTCTGGCAGTCGAGGATGCGCGCTTTTTTGAACATGGTGGTGTCGACTTATGGTCGATTGGTCGGGCGGTGTTTGAGAACTTGACCGCCGGCCATACCGTCCAGGGCGCTTCGACCATCACGCAGCAATTGGTCAAAAACGTTTATCTAAGTCCCGAGCAGACCTTTAAGCGTAAGCTACAGGAAATGGTTTTGGCGTGGCAGATCGATAGCCGCCTGACGAAGAAGCAAATCCTCGAAATCTACCTAAACCGTATTTATTTCGGCCAGAATGCGTACGGGATTGATGCGGCCGCCTGGCGCTTCTTCTCCAAGCATCCTAGCAAGCTGACGCTGTCGGAGGCTGCCATGCTGGCAGGTCTGCCCAAGGCGCCCGGTCGTCTGGCTGTGGACTTGACCGCAGCACCGGCAATTGAGCGACGCGCGGTCGTGCTACAGCGTATGGTGGCAGCGGGCTTTATCACCCAAGCCCAAGCGGACGCCACCATGCGCACGCCAGTCGCCCTACGCGTTACACCTGACATTCCCGAAGGCCAAATGGGCTATGTCATTGATATGGCAAAAAAAGAGGTTGAAAGCGTCGGCAAAGAAGTTGCCCCAGACCGCATACTGCGCTTGACCGTCGACGCCAAAATGCAGGCTGCGGCCGTGCAAGCTGTACAAGCTCTGGTTGGTGACGGCACCGGCACCGGCGTGACCCAAGCCGCCTTGATTGCGATGGATCGGCAAGGGCGCATCCTCGCCATTGTCGGCGGCCGCAATTATGATGAAAGCAAGTATAATCGCGCCACGATGGCCAAGCGCCAGCCCGGTTCCAGCTTTAAGCCCTTTGTATACGCTGCCGCCCTGGAAAAGGGCATGACGCCCGATACCATTCGAGTGGATAAGCCGATCAGTCTTGGCGGTTGGCGGCCCCGCAACTTCAATGGCGGCTATTCCGGCGCCATGAGCCTGTCGACAGCACTTACCCGCTCAACCAACACAATTGCCGTCCAATTAGCCTCCGAAGTTGGGATTGACCGCCTGATCCTCTTGGCCCAGCGCCTTGGGATTGACAGTGAGCTCCCGCGCAATCTGTCGATCTCGTTGGGTGCGGGTGAAGTGACTTTGCTGGACATGACCCGGGCCTATGCCACCCTCGCCAATGATGGGGTGCGGGTTGATCCCTATTTGATTGAGCGGATCGATACGACGCGCGGTACTGTCGCGTTCCAGCGCGAGAATAAAGCCCCAGTTCAAGTTTATGAGCCTTTGCGCGCCCGACAAATGACTGCGATGCTCGCCGACGTGGTTGCCTTTGGCACAGGTAAGCGCGCGCGCCTGCCCGGTGGTCGCGAAGCCGCTGGCAAAACGGGCACCTCGCAGAATTTTCGCGACGCTTGGTTTGTCGGCTATACGTCTGACATCATTTGTGGTGTCTGGGTTGGCAATGACAGCTCTAGCCCAATGAATGGCGTTACGGGTGGCACCTTGCCCGCGCTAATCTGGGAGGACTTCATGGCCGCCGCCCATGAAGGCAAGCCACTTTCGCCGCTACCCACTTTGGATGATTTGAAGCGGCCAAGCCCCAACACCTTGGCGGCCTTTTATGAGAGTTTGGCCGATATGTTCGCTGCAGCGGGCGGGCAGGATGTGGCTGCCCTGCCCGCATTACGTAAATTGCCCAGTCCGAATGCCCCTAGTCCGGCACCCACACCAGTCACCAACATCGGTCGCTAAGCTTAGGCAGCCTGACGTGCGGCGAGGATCATGTCGGAGGCTTTTTCTGCGATCATGATTGTTGGCGCATTGGTATTGCCCGAAATCAGTCGGGGCATGATGGAGGCGTCAACAACGCGGAGCCCCTCTACTCCGATCACCCGAAGCTGGGGATCTACCACCGCCATCGGGTCGCGCCCCATTTTAGCGGTGCCAACCGGGTGATAGATCGTCGATCCGGTTTCACGGGCATAGGCTAAGAATTGCTCGTCACTGACAACACCATTGCCCGGCTCCATCTCCGCTTCGATGAGGCCAGCCAAGGACGGTGCTTCAGCCATACGGCGACCAATCTTCAGGCCTTCGACAATGGTTTGTTGGTCAAGGCTATCGGCCAGATAATTTGGCCAGATGCCGGCATGCTGACTGGGATCAGCCGACTTGATTTGAATGCGGCCTGTGCTCTCAGGACGCAATTGGCAAGGTGCAATGGTCAGGCCGGGTTGATCTTCCAACACCATTTTCTGTTCTTCAAACAGCTTCTTCTGATCCATCGTCGCAGGCAGAATGTGATATTGCACATCTGGGGTTTCGAGGTCAGGCCGCGTCTTTACAAAGGCTGCGATATGAGCCGCCGATAAGGTCAACAGGCCTTTGCGTTGGAACAAAAACTTGAAAACCTCGCCAACAAAGGTCAAGCCCTTGGTCATCTCGTTGACCGACTTCACGCCCGCTTTCAGGCGATAGCGCATGCCCACAACATAATGGTCGCGCAAATTCTCTCCGACGCCCGGCGCATCGACTTTGACTTCAATGCCATGGCTTTGGAGCAAGGCGGCCGGGCCGATGCCCGACAATTGCAACAATTGCGGCGAATTGATCGCCCCACCCGACAGAATTACCTCATGCTTGGCAGAAGCCTTGATCATGTCGCCATCGACAGAAAATAGCACCCCGGTCGCCCGCTTGCCGTCAAACAAGACCTTATGCGCCAGAGCATGGGTTCGGATTGTCAGATTTGGCCGGTGCTTGACTGGATTGAGATAAGCTACAGCCGCAGAGCAGCGCATGCCGTTTTTTACGGTCAATTGGTAATAGCCAATACCCTCTTGGTTCTCGCCATTGACGTCATCATTGCGGGGTATCCCTGCCTCAATCCCTGCCTGAATGACCGCGTCGGAGACCGGATGCCTTTGGGTGACATCAGACACGTTTAAGGGCCCGCCGGTGGCATGACCGTCCATGCCGGACCGTTCTTGGTTTTGCGATTTGAGGAAATAGGGCGCGCAATCATCCCAGCCCCAGCCTTCACAACCCAATTGCCGCCAAATATCGTAATCGCGCTGCTGGCCGCGGATATAGAGAAGGCCATTGATCGAGCTCGACCCACCCAGAACCTTACCGCGTGGCCAAACATGTTGGCGACCATTGGTGCCGGGGTCTTCTTCTGTCTGATAGAGCCAATTGACTTTGGGGTCTTTCAAGGTCTCGGCATAGCCTACCGGGATATGAATCAGCGGCGAAGTATCTTTCCCGCCTGCTTCCAAGAGCAAAACCCGAATTTTTGGATCAGCGGTGAGACGATTTGCCAAAACACAACCTGCGCTGCCCGCGCCAATGATGATGTAGTCATAGGTGTCGCCCGCAGGTAGATTGGCTTCGCTCATCCCAGTATCCTCTTTTTTTGCTTTGATCTGGCTTTAGCTTAGACAAGACCGACCCAAATGAAAGGGCTTTCTAGCTTTCTCCGCAAAAAATGACACTGCCGTCAACATGACGTAACGTAAACTTTGTGCTTGACGTCACGGAAATCCGTTTTATTTGTTATAACACTGACCAGCAAATCAGCTGTTCAGCTCCAGCTTTAGGAGATAGCGTTATGACACAGTCCCAAGCCCTCGCACCAACAACCCAAAAAATGCTCTACCGCACGGCCGCTCTTACAGGGTCTGGGATTCTCTGGCTCGGTCTCGGCTATCTTGCCCTGACCTATGTTCCAACGATCCAAAAGCTGCAATTGCCCGAACCGCCTCCGATCGACATGGCCCCGCGCGTCCCGCCGAAGCCTATCATTCCGCCCAAGCGCGAACCTGATAAGCCCGTCAAAAATCGGCAAATGCAACAAACCTCAAACGACACGCCGACGGTGACAGAGCGGCCTACTACCGAAGTCGTGCCGCTTGGTCCTGTTGATAGCCTGCCGATTGGGCCCGTTGGTGATCGGCCTGTGGCCTTCGCGGGTGGTGATGCGACATTGGGGCCAACTGTAGACACCCTGCCGCCAGAGGTAGAGGCTGAAACGCCGCCTGCTCCCCGCTTGATCATCAACCCAGTCCGGCAAGCAGGTGCTAATCCAGCTTTCCCGAGAAAGGCACTCGACCGGGAAATCTCCGGCGAAGTGACCTTGAGCTTCACCGTTACCGCCCAGGGCAAGGTCGCCAATCTCATGGTGGTGAATGAGGCCCCCAAGGGCTATGGGTTTGCCGAGGCCGCACGAAAGGCAGTGGAGGCTTGGACTTTCCAACCCCAAACAATCGACGGCATCGCGGTTGCTTATCCTGCTCGTTATACGATCAGCTTTAAGCTTGAGAACTAACTCTTAGCCAAGCGGGTCATGGCTTCGGCCGAAGCTGCAGCCATGACCCGCCCCAGCGCTTCGCCTGCGTCGAAACGATTGGCTGCCGCAGCGATGGCCATTGGCTTCTCAGGATCAAAACTCAACTCCGCCAGCCAATAGGTATTAGACCCATTGTGCCACAGACTGCCGTCCTCACGCTCCACCCAACCAAAGGCATAATTGGCCGCAGGTGGCGGCGTGTGGAGAGCGCGCCAAGTTTCTGTCTTGAGGTAATCCGTTCGCTGGCCTTGGTGGCCTAGGCTATGCGCGAGGCCAAAGGCAAGAAGGTCTGGGATAGAGATGTGGACGCCACCCGCCGGGGCCATAGAAGCGGGATTATCCGCCCCCGCACCGAACCCTACAGCCATTAAGCGGCCACCCAGCAAGGCTTTCCGGTGACCTTGAGGATTGCCTTGCCCTGGCGGACCAAAGCCAGCAGTGGAAAGCTTCAGCGGCTTAAAGACCTCCTCGACCATCAAGTCCTCATACGCTTTATCCGTGACGGCCTCGCACAAGGCTCCGGCCAAGACATAGCCATTATTGGGATAAACCATGCCGCTCTGAGGCGGCAGAGCAAAGGCTTTTCTAACCCAAGTCGCACGGCCGTCCCTAGGCGAATTGGCACCAGACTGGGCCATCATGTCGAAGGGCGACAAATTGGTCGGCATACCAGTTTGACCCGTCATCAAATGGGCCAGCGTCCTGTCGCGATAAGCTGGCAGCATATCGGGCGCGAGTGTGCCGAAGGCGTCGCCCAATTTCATTTCCCAAGAAAGCAGACCACGCTCCACAAGGCGGGCAACCAAAGTCGCGGTCATGGATTTGGTAATGGACCCCACATGCCAAAGCTGGCCTTCGCGTGCGGGCGTGGTGTCGGTCACAGTCAAAGTTCCGGCAACAACTTCGTGGCCTTCTTGAGCTTTTCCACGCAGGATCTGGAACCCACCCACGAGGGCCGGGACTTGATACTTCGTTTGGCCCACCGTCACTTCTGCAGATAAGTCACTGAGGTCTTTCAGCGCGCTTTTTTCGGGGATGGCCCCTTCTGCCAAGCGCGACAAGGTCAACGGCAGCGCCCCGCCTTGCGACCACGTGCCTTCCAAAAGACCCTTGTCAGATAGTTTAAGCATGAGGCGGCCCTTGATGGCGGAAAAGGTCACATCCAGCGCCGTTTCACTGACCGTCCCGGCATCTGCGGGGATCGGCTGGTTACCTTGATCAACAGAGTAAAGGATCGGCAATTGCCCGTCTTGCACCACCAAGACCAGTCGCAGCGTTGTGGAGCCCGCAACCAATTGCCCGCCCCAACGACCTAGCAAGCCGGCGGCAGGCTTTGCTTGTGCGGATTTCAAAGGCCCAAACAGCGAGGCAACAAAAGGAATGGAAGCAACCAACGACTTTAGCGAGGTGCGACGCGAAACCATATAATCCATCCTAAATCTGTAGACAGGCCACTCTGTCCTCAATCCATACCTAAAAACGCATTTACCGTCAGCCGTCCCGTGCTTGGATTTGGATCAAAAACAAATTCTTTTGGGATAGAAGCACAGTGTAAGCTGGAACTCAGATAGACGATCATGCGGTTATGGCGCGCCTGAACGCGGCCAATCATCTCATAAATCGGGCTGTTCTCGTCAATATAGGCGGCATCCGGCAGGCCGAACCTTGCCACATCAGCATTAAGCGCTGCTTCAAAGGCTGAAAAGCGGCCTGCATCCACGCTTTCAAACCCGGTGCTGCGTTGCCGGTAAAAGGCCGTGCCACCTTGGTTCTCGCCTTGGCAAAGGTAGAGTAAAGCAGCGACGCGGCCATATTCGAGGCTGTCGAAGTGCGGCAAGCGCTGGATCGGCTGAAGCTGCTCTGAGGGCGTGGTCACAAGGGAGAAATTGCATTCTCTCAGACCGGCTCGACCCGTATAGTCAAAACAGCGGGGCAAGATTTCCGATAGCGGACCCAATAGGGTTTGAAAGAATGACGGCGGCACAGGCGCGCGGATCCCCGGATAGAACGGCCCATTTGGTGCAAAACTTGGCCCGTTGACAGCCAAATCAATAATTGCTGCAGGGTCAGACAGATAATCATCCAACACGACCACTTTGATGGGCTCTTGCCCAAAGTGATACACCTGTGCCGAACGCCCATGCGTTTCAAAAACCTCGACCGGAAATTGCTGCAGATCGTCCATTACATCCCGTCTGTAACAATGCGACAGAAATCTTGGGCACGCTCAGCTTGCACGCGCTTGAACGCCTCCGCGGTTGGTGCCAGACGGCGGACCAGCAAGAGCCCCTTGTCACTCGGCAGGCTAACCACCTCTTCGCCAGGCTTTGCCGCAATCGGTGAGCGAGCCGATACGATCATGATATGGGCACCCTCTGGCCCGATTTTGCGGTCATTCAGGGTGAAGACATTGTCTGTATTGCCGGCATAGAAAGCCGCGGACGTGTAATCTGCGCCTTTACCGATGAACACCCGAACCGGCCCCTTGGTGAGATCAAGGGCACAGGTGGAATAGGCAAGATCAGGTGAAGAACGCACGATTTGCTGGTTTTGCGGGGTGACCATATTGCCATGAGCGAGGCGATTAATGCCACCGGAAGCTTCAGCGATGCGCTTCATCGCGATGTTCATAATGGCACTTGGGATAAGGCCGATGGTCAATAAATGACCCAGAACCGCCAGCAACACACCGAAGGCCAAAGGCTTTAGCCAGCCGGGCTTCTTTTTGTCTTGAGCCATTAGTTTGCCCCTCCTGTAGCTGGAGTTTGGGTACAGGAAATTTTCTTGATGCTTGGAAGCTTCAAGGCCTGCAGGGCCGACTTCTCAACCGATTGCGGGTTGTAAAGGCGGATCGTCAAAGAATAGGTGCCGCCGCCCTTGCTAGACAGCCAAGGGCCGGGGGTTGCTGGCCGTGTCGCGCTCAATGTCCCAGTCCAAGTTGTTGCAGGCGCGACAAGCGCGCGCGTGGCATCAATGGAGCTCGCCCCATCGGTATTGACGGGCAACATTTGATCGGCCCCGTAAATCGTGATCGACCACCAACGCGTCGGGATCGCCTCACCGCTAAGGGCATAGGTGCAGCCTTCAATAAACTTCGCTCCATCATCATCGACGTCGCGGTTGAAATAGACTGTCTCTTCCTTGGTCAGCGCCAAGAAGCCGACACGGGCAATCGTGGCTCGAACCCAAGGGTTGGCCGCTGCGGCACCCACGGTTGGGTCAGTCGACCAGCGGCCAGACGTGATGTTGGCGTCGCTAAACAAACCGCCAGAAATGCTGAGCGCTGAGCCCACACCAATTCCTAAGCCCAAGACGCCGCAGATAAGCCACCGCCACATAGGCACCCTCCCCCTGATTTTTAGTCTTGGGGTCAGCTTAAGCAACTGGGCAGGAAAGAATAGGGGCTCTTTGCACTTTTGGGTGCGGCTCAAGACTTAGCGATAGCGAGGCATAACTCTCGACCAATCAAGGCCGCGGTGCCAACGTCCCCACGATCCCAACGCAGGACAAGCGCTTTTGCGCGTAAGCTTAGGAACGGGGCCTCACCGCCTGCCGCAGACATGGCCAATGCAGGCCCAAGCCTTGCAGACCAGAGAAGCGCTGGGTCGCGGTCTGTTGACCATGCCAAGCCATCCACACCACCGGGAGCCGGCACTGGGGTAAGGGTGC
This sequence comes from Maricaulis salignorans, assembly GCA_945891505.1. Lineage (GTDB taxonomy): Bacteria > Pseudomonadota > Alphaproteobacteria > Caulobacterales > Aquidulcibacteraceae > Aquidulcibacter > Aquidulcibacter miladensis. Next base: position 92,782 of record CAMDDL010000003.1, read on the forward strand.
CATCGGAAGGCAAGGCAAAGGGCCAAGGGGCAGCCTTAGGGGCAAAGATCAGACTGAGGGGGACGGCTTGCTTCAGCCGAATAACAAGGAACACCTGCCCGCCGGATTGAACCGCGGCCATAGCCAGACCTTGTACCCGCCCCGTCATCGCATCTTGTGCGTCGCGAGGTACAAGTGCGCGCAAGCCTGCATCTTCGGCGTCTGACAAGGCGGCTTGAATAGCGGCGTCATTGACGATGGTCGTGGCTTGAACCCGTGCGCCACCACCCTCACGCGCACCCGCCACCATCAACCGCCAGAGCGCAACGGCCCCCGCCCCCGTTGAGGCCAAAACCAGCAACAGGACAAAAGCCCCGGCGCCATAGGACACAAAGCTCGGCGCATTAAGTGCTAAAGGTGCCAACAAAGCGAGTAAGAGAAAGGCCAAGATTAGCCCGCCTGCAGACAAGGCGATCAATCCCCCTTCATGACCCGTACGCGCTTTGGCCGCGTCAAAGCCATCGCGCAAATTCTGTAGGAGAAACTTAGGGTTCAAAAGGAGAGGTGTGCGCGCCATGGCGTAGTGATGACGTGACTCTGCGCGTTTGTGAAATCTAATGCTTCAGACAGCTTCAGACGCGGGCAAAATAGCGCTCCAGCACGCCTTCATAAATGTCGGTTAAGGTCTCTATATCGCGGGTCTCCACCCGTTCATTGACCTGATGCATGGTCGCGCCAACCAAGCCAAACTCACAGACAGGGCAATAATCCTTGATGAAGCGCGCATCCGATGTGCCGCCCGTAGTCGACAGCTCAGGCCTGCGGCCTGTCACCGCCTCACAAGATTCTTGGATAAGGTGGGTCAAAAGACCTGGCGGGGTGAAAAAGGCTTCACCTGAAACCATGATGGACAAATCAATCTTGCCGTTGAACCCCAATTCAGCGCGCTGGGCTTCGGCCCGCAGCCAGGTGGAGAGGCTTTCTCCCGTATGGGCGGTGTTGAAGCGAATATTGAAGCGTGCTGTGGCCTTTTCTGGGATCACATTGGTCGCTGGATTGCCGACATCCATTGTCACCACTTCCAAATTGGACGGCTGGAAGCCTTCGGCCCCGTCATCCAATTTATGGCTTTGGATTTGGTGCAAGAAGCCAATCAACGCGCGCACAGGATTGGCTGCCTTGTGGGGATAGGCCACATGGCCCTGAATGCCTGTCACTGTGACAGTGCAGTTAAGCGAGCCACGGCGCCCATTTTTGATCATATCGCCCATGGCGTCTGGATTGGTCGGCTCGCCTACCAAGCATTGATCCAGAACTTCACCTTCAGCGGTAATGGCTTGAAGTAGTTTCTTGGTGCCATGCAAGGCGACGCCTTCTTCGTCCCCAGTGATCAGGAAAGAGATGGAGCCCTTGGGCTTTGGGTGCTTTTCTAAATAGCGAGCTGTGGCCGCGATAAAGGCCGCGATACCGCCCTTCATGTCGGCGGCGCCCCGCCCGATCAGCAACCCGTCTTGTAGCGCCGCTTCAAACGGATCGACCTTCCACTGGGCCAAGTCCCCTGTAGGGACCACATCGGTATGTCCAGCGAAACAGAAATTTGGGCCCTCTGTGCCAAAACGCGCATACAGATTGTCGATGTCTTCAAAGGGATAGCGCTTGACCCCAAACCCAAGCCCCTCCAGCGCTTTTTGAACAACGTCGAGCGCGCCAAGATCAGCCGGCGTGACGGAGGGTTTGCGGATCAAGTCGCAGGCAAGACGGATGGGGTCGATGGTGTTTGCGGTCATACCACCAATCTAGGGCAGATTGGTGGCTCTAGCCAGTGGCCGCCACCCTGCGGATCGCAGCCATGGCCGCGGCATTCGCGATCAGGTCGGCCCCTTCCGTCCAAACTGGATTTCCGGTCAGAATGGCGTCCACAATACCGTCGAACTGGTAGGCATAGGATGACCGCCGCGGGAACGTTTCGCGTGTTTTCTGTCCATCTGCAGTCAGGATCAATTCTGAGCCATATTGGGGTGCCAGCGGGTTGTCGATATCAAGTCGGCCTTTTGTCCCAACAAGCTCTAGCCGCGGAGGCTTGCGGCCGCCGACGGGGTCCATGTCACAGATTACGTCGGCTTGAAGACCATTTGGAAACGAGAAATGCGCCGTTGTCCGTCGATCTGTTCCATCAGGCTCAAGGTCTTGATGTGCCGCTGTGACTTCAGGCTCTTCTCCTGCCAATTGGCGCAGCCAGCTGACCGGATAGCAGCCGAGATCGGCTAAGGCCCCACCGCCTTGTGCGGCCTGCCACCGAAATTCCTGCGCCCTGCGGACGATAGGCGCAGAAAACTCAGCCTCCGCTGAAACGAGCTCCCCCAATTGACCGGATTGAACAATCTCCATCGCCCGATTGAACAAGGGATGCCAGCGATAGTGAAACGCCTCAATCAACCGCTTTCCAGCCTTATTCGCCGCTTTCACCAAGGCCCGAGCGTCAGCCTCGTTCACAGTCGCGGGTTTTTCCAGAAAGACATGCTTGCCCGCTTCAAGGGCTTTCAGGCTCCACTCAAAGTGACCGGCTGGCGGCAATGCATTATAGACGACGTCGACATCGTCGCGCGCAACCACGTCTTCATAGGATCCAGCATTTGGGATCGAGTGCGTCATAGCATATTCAAGCGCGCGCTCTCGCGTTGATGCCCCGATCGCCACCAGCGTCGCATCTGGATTTTCTGACAAGGGGTCAATCAAGGCAGGTTTGGCGATGCGCGCTGCACCCAGAATAGCGAACCGAAGAGCCATCTACTTCCAATTCTTAAAAACGTACATTTGCAATAAATGAACTTATTTTTCATCCGAATCGACAAAAATGCAACCATTACATTGTGGTTCAGTTCAACAATGGGTCAAGGCTCTTACATCACAGAAACGTGATAATTGTGACGAAGCATCAGGAATTTTACATTGCCCGGCAAAAGTAGGGCTAACCGCAGCGTTTGGAGCGCCATTCAGCAACTTGAGGCAAGCTCTCCCAGCCGAAAGCGGCTTCGCTTGGGCCATTGGCTCGCAATATTTCTAGGCGCGCTATGCCTTCGTCATAGGTGGGAATATGCCCAATTGGCACCCACCAAAAGGCCATATGGGCGGTGCCAAGGGAAGGAAACCATTCGGCCTTTTGATTGTAAACTTTGACGTGCGCCGTCTTCCACACAAAGTCCTCCAAAGCCCGCGCCGTTGTCCAAACGCTCATATTGATCAGGAAGCGGGGGTCTTCGGAAGCGCGGATATCCATGGCGCTGCCGGCATCGGACTTAAGCCGCCAAACAAACCCCTCAGCCCGCTCAGCAATCGCATTCACAGCATCAATGCGGCTCGTGAAACCTGCAAAGCGCGGGTCATCCTGATCATAACGCGCGACCGACACATTGATCTGGGCCAAATAATGGCCCTCAGGCTGGGGAAACATCGTGGATCCTAATCGCGTAACAGCTCATTGATACCTGTTTTGGAGCGGGTTTGCGCATCGACGGTCTTGACGATGACCGCACATGACAAGCTAGGCCCACCCTTGGGATCTGGCAGTGAGCCCGGCACAACCACGGCATAGGACGGTACTTCACCGCGATAAAAGGTCCCCGTCGCGCGGTCGATGATTTTGGTGGATGCGCCTAAAAAGACGCCCATGGAGATCACGGCTCCTTCGCGAACGATAACGCCTTCAGCGACCTCTGAGCGCGCGCCGACGAACACATTGTCCTCAATGATCACAGGGCCTGCTTGCAAAGGTTCGAGCACGCCACCAATACCGGTACCACCCGAAATATGGACATTGGCCCCGATCTGGGCGCAAGAACCAACGGTCGCCCAGGTGTCAATCATGGTGTTTTCGCCAACATAGGCCCCGATGTTCACAAAGCTGGGCATCAGAACTGCACCCTTCGCGATGAAGCTGCCCCGGCGTACGACCGAACCTGGCACCATGCGGAAACCTGCCTGACGGAAATCTGGCTCTAGCCAGCGTGCGGTTTTCAGCGGCACTTTATCAAAGGCGCGCCCAGCATGTTGGACCGGGTGGAGATCATGCTCTGGGTCGATCAAGTAATTGTCGTTGAGCCGGAAAGACAGAAGCACCGCCTTCTTCAGCCATTGGTGCGTTGTCCATTGTCCGTCAGCGCCACGCGAAGCTACGCGCACGACACCTTGATCCAACAAAGTCAAAGCTTCCCCCACCGCATCGCGAACGGCCCCAGTCGTCTCAATCGAGATGGTGGTCCGGTCTTCCCACGCAGCGTCAATGGTGGCTTCAAGTTGGTTAAGATCAGTCATGTGCGTGGTCATTTTCAGCTAGCGGGTTTGGCCATAAGGCCTTTTGCTATGCCCGTGCTTGAACTGTCACGCAATCGCTTGCGGCACTAGAAACAGCCAGAATTAGAACAAGCGTCCACCATTCGGCACGTTTTGATCGGGCGCAAAGAGCACGACTTCGCCATTTGGATCGGGAAAGCCCAAAGTAAGCACCTCAGAACGGATCGGACCAATCTGGCGCGGTGGGAAATTGACCACCGCTGCGACTTGACGACCGACCAATTCCTCAAGGCGATAATGGGAGGTGATCTGGGCGGAGGATTTCTTCACGCCCAAAGTTGGACCAAAGTCGATCATCAAAATATAGGATGGCTTACGCGCCGCCTCAAAAACCTCCGCTGACACAATGGTGCCAACGCGAATATCCACCTTCAATAAGTCGTCGAAGGTGATGGGCTCCGCAGCAGGGGCTAGGGGGTCGTGCAGGTGGTGCATGGGCTAACCTAGATCGAACCCTTTTCCTCAACCACCAGAATCCGGGCGGCACCCACAGGGCTCGCAATATGCTCATCGCCAATTTGGGCGACAAAAACATCATTCGGGCCAAGACGTACGGTCTTTTCGACGCCTTCTGTGCGATAAGACATGTCGACATAGCCATCGACAACCATAAAAACTTCTACGCCGGTATTGGTGTGCCAGATGTAGGGCTTGTCCGTCCAATGCAGGCGGACTGTAGCCCCGGCAATCTCAGCCAAGTCACGCGCACCCCAAGCCCGCTCTGCGGTAAATTGGGTGATGTCTTGATGGATTTCAGCCATGTTGGGTTCCAGCTTCGACAACTGCTTCCAAGAAAGCGGTTAGGTCGTTGGTCATGTGATGCACATGATCGGGCGTTTCATCGACGGGTCCGGCAGGGCGACCATCCAAGGGCTCATGGCTCCAATCCTTCCAAGACCAGACGAGGATGGTGGAAAAACCTAGATCATGGGCGGTTAGCAAATTGCGCGACAAATCTTCAACCATGACGGCCTTGGTAGGCTCAACCACATGGCGGTCAATCAGAACATCAAACGCTTCACGCTTGGGCTTGGGCACATAGCCGGTGGCCTCAATGTCAAACAAATCGTGGAAGACGTTCTCTAAGCCCAAAGCTATCAGCGTGCGCTCTGCATGGCCACGAGAGCCATTGGTGAACACCATCTTCCGGCCCGGCAAAGCCTCAATTGCCGCCCGCAATTTCGGGGCGGGCACGACAGGGCTGTAGTCGAGATCATGGACGTAATCGAGGAAGGCGCTGGCGGGCATATTATGCTCGCGCATCATGCCGTTCAACGTCGTGCCATAGGTCGTGTAATAATGCTTCTGCTTGGCCTTTGCCGTGTCATAGTCGAGACCCAGATAGCTGCCGACAAATTCAGTCATGCGCTCGTCAATTTGGGCGAATAAATCACATTCGGCGGGATAAAGCGTATTGTCGAGATCAAAGACCCAATCTTCGGCCTCATAAAGTCGGGTCAGGGGGCGTGTGGTCATGAGCGAATAAGGGTTCCAGAGCCTGAGTCAGTGAAAAGTTCGTTGAGGATGGCGTGGGGCGTGCGGCCATCGAGAATAACCACGGCCTCAACGCCCGATTCAATTGCCGTGATGGCTGTCTCTAATTTAGGGATCATCCCGCCATTCGCAACGCCAGACGCCATCAAGGCCCGCGCGTCCGCAATCGTCATTTCCGGGATCAGATTGCCATTGCCATCCTTCACCCCTTCAATATCGGTCAATAACAAGAAGCGCTTAGCATGGAGCGAGCCTGCCAGTGCCCCAGCAGCCGTATCGGCATTGATATTAAACGTGGCACCCGCTGGGTCCACGCCGATGGGCGCAACAACCGGCACATAATCCTGCTCGGCCTTAATTAAGGTCATGACCAATTGGGCGTCGACTTCTTTTGGATCGCCGACAAAGCCCAGATCGACCACTTGCTCAATCCGGCTTTCAGGGTCCTTGCGCGTACGCACGACCTTTTCGACCGTGAATAGGCGTGCATCCTTGCCCGAAAGGCCAACGCCGCGCACGTCGGCTTCCCGGCCTGCTTGGGTGATCAAATGCGCCAATTGCTTATTGACCGCACCCGACAGCACCATTTCCGCGATTTCCATCGTGGCCGTATCGGTGACGCGCAGGCCGTCAACAAACTCAGACTTCACCCCTGCCCGGTTCAGCATAGCGCTAATTTGTGGCCCCCCGCCATGCACGACAACCGGGTGAATGCCGACGAGCTTCAATAACACCACATCCGCCGCAAAGCGCTGGGCAGTCGCTTCATCGCCCATCGCATGGCCGCCATATTTGATCACCACCGTCTCGCGGTCATAGCGTTGAATAAAGGGCAGCGCCTCGGCCAAGGTTTTGGCGGTTGCAAAAGCAGTCTCAGCTTTGCTGGGGGCGGCAGTATCAGCAGTCATAGGCGTTAGATTCCCAAAGGGCTCAAAGGCAGGGCGATCGCTTTAGCGGGCTACGCCCCTCACGCCAAGCTGTTTGGGCGTTTGAGTCATGATGCCCGGCATACAGGTTTAGCGAAACGTCTTCACCTCAAAACGCCCCGTATGGGTCGCAATTCCCCGCTTCATGCCTTCGCTGACATAAGGCGTGGAGACATTGCCCATGGCGTCCACGGCGATCAGGCCACCGTCGCCGCCTTGGGTTTCCATGTCGGCTAAAGCTCCGGCGCAAGCTGAAGCCAAGGTCTGGCCACCATAGCGGACGCGGGCGGAGATGTCGGCGGCAACGGCGGCGCGCATGAAATATTCGCCTTGGCCGGAACAAGAAACTGCGACGCGCTCATCCGCCCAAGTCCCGGCCCCGATCAAAGGCGTATCGCCGACACGACCGGGCATTTTGTTTAGGAGGCCACCGGTTGAAGTAGCCGCCGCCAAGCGGCCCGCAATATCGCGCGCCACAGCACCGACCGTGCCATGCGCCAACTCGCCGGGTTCAACCGGTCGGCGAACGGCTGGGGTGTAGTAGGCGGCAGGGTCTTCGATCTCTTCGAGGCCCATCTCGTGCGCGAAAGCCTTAGCCCCAGTGCCAACCAGCAACACATGCGGCGTCTTGTCCATCACCGCACGGGCAGCCATGATCGGCGAGCGAAAACCAACCAAAGCCCCAACCGCCCCTGCGCGTCGAAGCGCGCCGTCCATCACGGCAGCATCGAGCTCGTACTCGCCATTGGCATTGGCCGAGGCACCCTTGCCCGCAACGTGGAAGCCGGAGTCTTCCAACTCCCGCACCATGGAGACCACCACGTCGAGCGCGGACAGGCCTTCTTCCAGCATATCTGCGCCACGCTTGAGAACTTCCGCCATATGGGCTTCTTCCCGGTCATAGGTGCGTCCGCGAGCAGGCCCTGCGCCGCCATGAAGTGCCAATGCCCAAGCCATGAAACGCTCCTTATGCGCTGGGTGCCAGAGGGGTCACCCAAGAAAAATGAGAAATGAGACATGATCCTCTAGTGCGAAGCGTCAGGCTTCGCTATGCCTTTCAAAACAGATTGCTCAGGAGAAACATCATGAAGGCGCTTTTGTCCCACACCCCCGGTATGCCCGAGACCCTCAGCTTGGCGGAATTGCCCGATCCAGTTGCTGGCAAAGGCGACGTTATCCTCGATGTGAAAGCAGTTGGCATCAATTATCCTGACGTTTTGATCATTCAGGACAAGTACCAGTTCAAGCCAGAGCGCCCGTTTGCACCCGGTGGGGAAGTCTCCGGCGTCGTCTCGGTTGTTGGCGAAGGCGTCACCCACCTCAAAGTTGGTGACCGCGTGATTGGCTCGACCGGTTGGGGCGGCTTGGCAGAAAAAATTGCTTTGCCAGCCGCGCGCTGCATTCCCATCCCTGACACCATGCCGTTTGATGAGGCCGCTGCCTTCATCATGACCTATGGCACCAGCCATTATGGCCTGAAGGATCGTGGCCACCTGAAGGCTGGCGAGACATTGCTGGTTCTAGGTGCAGCTGGCGGGGTTGGCCTTGCTGCGGTTGAGCTTGGTAAAGCCATGGGCGCGAAAGTGATTGCTGCCTGCTCCACCCAAGAAAAAGTCGACGTCTGCCTCGCCCATGGCGCAGATGAAGGCATTGTCTATCCAACTGGTGAATTTGACGCTGAAGGCAAAAAGGCCTTGGCAGACCTGTTCAAAAAAGCCTGCGGCCCTAATGGCGCGGATGTGATTTATGATGGCGTTGGTGGAGCCTATGCTGAGGCCAGCTTGCGCGCCATTGGATGGGAAGGCCGTTTCTTGGTCATCGGCTTCCCAGCTGGCATTCCTTCCATTCCGCTGAACCTCACCCTTTTGAAGTCCTGCCAGATTGTTGGTGTCTTCTGGGGCGCATTTACTGCGCGCAACCCAAAGGCGAATCAGGAGAACATCGCCGAACTGATGGCGCTGTATGCGGCAGGCAAAATCAAACCGCATGTCTCTGCACACTTCCCATTGGATAAGGGCGCTGAAGCGATTCGCCATTTGATGGATCGGAAGGCCACTGGAAAGGTTGTTGTAACTTTATGACCGAACCAAAGCCTCCCGGCGCTGTAATTGTCGCCGGGACTTTTCGGGCAAGGCGGGGTGTTACCTTGCCCGTTCTGGCAGCGATGGCAGCTATGTCGACAGCATCGCGCGCCGAAGAAGGGTGTGAACTTTATACCTATGCTGTTGATGCGTTTGATCCAATGACCATTCGCGTCTTTGAAATCTGGACAGATATGGCGTCGTTTATACGCCATCGTGAAGCCAATCACACAAAGATCTGGCGTGGAAAGTGGAATGATCTTGGACTTGGCGATGCCAATCTGACCTCGTACGAGATCGACGAAAAAGCACCGCTTTAGACGGTGTCTCATAAACTCAGGGAGTGAAGCCATGGTTGGACGCGTGAAGGACAAGGTTATTGTCGTGACAGGGGCTGCCAGTGGCATCGGCCTCGGCACGGTCGAACGCTTGATAGAAGAAGGTGCCTTTGTTTTGGCGGCCGACATCCAAGATGAAAAAGGCGCGAACCTAGAAGCCCGTTTCAAAGACAAGCTGATCTATCGCCATTGCGATGTCACCGATGAAGCCCAAGTCAAAGCCATTCTAGACCAAGCGGCAGACCATTTTGGCGGTGTCGACGGCCTGTTCAACAATGCAGGCTCAGCCGGCGTCATGAGCCCCTTGGAAGAGGTTGAGTCCAAGGACTGGAAAGCGATTTTCGACATACTCGTCACCTCGGTCTTTTACGGCACCAAGCATGCCGTGCCACATCTGGCCAAGCGCGGCGGCGGCGCGATCGTCAACACTGCCTCCATCGCGGGCCTTGAGGCTGGTTGGGGTCCGATTGCCTATTCCACAGCAAAGGCGGCTGTGATCCATTTCAGCAAAGTCGCCGCTGCCCAGTTGTGTACGAAAAATATCCGGGTCAATGCGATCTGCCCGGGCCTGATCGCCACCTCAATCTTTGGCACTGCCCTTGGTATGCCACGCGAACAAGCCGATCAATTGGCGGCTCTCATCGCCCATCAAGGTGGTGCTGCTCAACCGATTGGCCGGGCAGGTCAGCCGAGTGATATTGCTGAAGCCGTCCTCATGTTCATGAGTGATGCGGGCAGCTTTATGACGGGTACGCATCTGATTGTTGACGGCGGCATCACGGTTGGTCCGCGCCACGCCTGGGACCCCGCTGCCCCCTCCCCCATGGCTTCGATCTTTGGTGATGCCGTACCGACACCACAGGGCTAGTTCAGATACGCGATGGATCAGACCGCTAGCCCAGCCAAAAAACTGCCGCTCTCACCTAATGGCATTGGCGCACTTTGGATGTTGGGATCCGCGGTCGGGTTCTTGATCATGGCAGTATTGGCCAAAGGCCTTGGCTCGACGACCAGTGTTGCCATGCTGATTTTTTGGCGATCCTTGGCTGGCGTGGTGGCGGTTTTGCCGTTTGCCCTGATGGCCGGGCCAAAGGTTTGGAAGACCAGCAGGCCCGGCAAGCTTTTGCTGCGCTCTAGCTATGGCACGATTGGTTTTTTTGCGGGCTTTTACGCCCTCGTGCATTTGCCTCTGGCGCAAAGCCAAGCTTTGAGCTTTTCACGCACCCTGTTCATGACCATTCTGGCGGTCGTAATCTTGAAGGAAAAAGTGGCTTGGCGGCGCTGGACCGCCGTCGGGATAGGCTTCCTTGGTATCTTAATGATGACCAAGCCAGACTTCTCTAGCCATGCGACCGCCGTTGATCCGGCAACCTTGGCAGCACTTGTCTCGGCACTTGCCTTCGCGTTTGCTCTAGTAACCGTCAAGGATCTGACCAAGGATCATTCGTCGCTGACCCTGGTGGTCTATGGCAATGTGTTCACGACTTTGGCTGGTCTACCTTTCCTCATCCTCGACCCGGTTTTGCCAGATATGAAGACGATGGCCCTTCTGATCGCGATGGGCTTTGCTGGGGTTGCCGCGCAATCCTGCTATGTGCGTGCCTTGTCAACTGGGGACGCCTCTCTGATGGGCCTGATTGATTATATTCGCTTGCCCTTGGTGGCCGGGGCTGGGGTGATTTTCTTCAACGAAATCCCCGACGCATTGGCGATGGTCGGCGCGGCGATTGTCATTATCTCCACCCTTTACATTACCATTCGCGATGGGCGAACCAACTCAGTCAAGCCGCCTGCCCCGCCACCAGCCTAGAACCCCACTCGTTTAGAATGCCCAGCGTAATCAGGGCTTGGCCACCATAATAGAGGGTCCAGACGGCAGGGCTGGTTACTCGGTGCCACGGCGATTCTAGGCTCAGCGCGAACATTTCCACGCCCAAGATCATGTCCGAAGTCGCAAAAGCGATCACGCCAATCACGACATAAGTAACGTACGGCCCGGTAGGCAGAGCGAGGGCGGAAAAGCACATGCCTAAAATGATCAGGAAGTAGATGGTCAGCGGGCCTTTCATGGCGCCTAAATGCGGCCACAAGACCCTAAACAAGAGACTGGCACTGGTTAGCAGCAAAGCAAGCGCGGCGGCGATCTGCCAAGCCCCAAAGCCGTCCTTAAACGCACCAAACTCAAGAAACAGCGGGATGTAACAGCCATGCGCAATCGCAAAAGCAACTACCCCAGCCATAAAGCGCTTCTCGCCCGGCCCTGCCAGCAACAAGTCTCCCACCGCACTGGCAGCCAAAGCAAACAATAGGAAGCTTGGGCCCTGCGCTTGCCACACGACCAAGGCAAGGCCCGCAACCGCAGCTGTCTTCATGAAGCTTCGAACCGGATTAGCCGCCTGCTTGTTGAAGACGAGGCCATAGAGCACCGCTGCAACGGCCGAGAACAGCCACAACCAAACCATGGGTTCCGAAAAGTTAACTAGCATAGTCTCAGCCTCCAACGCGGAGGGACAGGCCACCATCGACGGAAAGACCTTGGCCGGTGATAAATCCCGCGTCATCGCTGGCAAGAAAAAGCGCGACTTTGGCGATATCGTTGGGTTCGCCCAAGCGGCGCAAGACGGCCTTGTTTGCCCACGTATCTGCAATCTCTGGCCGTTTATCCCAAAGGCCTTGGGTCATGCCGGTTCGAATAGCACCGGGCAGCAACCAATTGGCGGTGACACCAAATTTGCCGAGCTCAATGGCCAAAGCGCGGGTAAAGCCTTGCACGCCAGATTTAGAGGCAGAGTAGGCGGCAAGCCCCATACCGCTGCCTTCAGCCATAACAGATGCCGTGTTGATGATGCGGCCAGCTTGACTGGTTTTCAGATCGGGGATGGCGGCACGCGTGAGGCGGAACATCGCGCGGAGGTTCACGTCCAGGGTGCGATCCCAGTCCTCATCGCTGGTTCTCTCAACCAAGCTATTGGTCGCAATGCCGGCGTTGTTGAACAAGATGTCGACACCGCCCAGATGCGTGCGCGCCGCCTGTAGGATTTGGTCTGGTGCATCAGCATCGGCCACCGATTGGCCGTGCGCGGTGATTCCTGAGCCTTGAAAGGCTGCATCCAAACGCTCGCCCGGCAAGTCTACGGCGAGGACGGCTGCCCCTTCGCTGGCAAACAAATGCGCGGTAGCCAATCCAATGCCAGAGGCTGCCCCCGTAATAATGGCCCGACGGCCAGCCAATCGTTGAGTCAAAAAAATATCCCTTCTCTGCGTCTGCAAAGAAGGGATAGTAGATTAGTTCGCAGTGTCGATGGAAAAAAACGTATGCGTCGGTTGAACTGCAGTCCGCAGACCCTGGAGGGGGGCTGGGGGGGCTGTTGGGAAACCAGAACCTGCGAGATGTTCTGCTGTCCAACCGACAATGACGTTATCGACCCCGCTTGTGGCGCGATCTGGGTGCAAATGCGGCGGAACCGGGGCATTGCATTAATTATTTGTCATTTAACATCACCAAAGCATGAAGATGGTTTCTACTTGGTGCTTTACTTCAAGTCAAATGAGCCTAAACACACGACATGAAATTCGCAAAAATGAATGGTCTTGGTAATGAGATCGCCGTGTTAGATGCGCGCGACCGCCCACTGACCTTAAATGCCAGCGCGGTGGAGGCCCTAGCCGTTCCCGGAAAAGGAATTGGCTTTGACCAGCTAATGGTCCTCCTGCCGCCCAAAAACCCGCTGGCAGACGTCTATACTGAGATTTGGAATGCCGACGGGTCCAAGGTTGCCGCGTGCGGCAACGGCTTTCGCTGTGTCGCATGGTATGTGATGCGGGAGATGAACCGAGAGAATCTGGTGATCGAGACAGAGGCCGGCCTTCTGGGAGCAATCAGTGTCGGCCCCAATAGGATCAGCGTCGATATGGGTGAACCTATTTTTGACTGGGAGCGTGTTCCCATGTCTGAACGCATGGATACAGTCCGTATTGAGCTGCAAGTTGGCCCGATCGACGATCCAGTCTTGCATGGCCCGGGCGTGGTCAGCATGGGCAACCCCCACTGCGTCTTTTTCGTCCAAGATGCGGAGCTCGCCCCGGTCGAAGCCGTTGGGCCGATGATTGAGTATCACCCCCTATTCCCTGAGCGCACCAATGTTGGCTTTGCAGAGATTGTGGCGCGCGATCATATTCGCCTGCGGGTTTGGGAACGCGGCGCTGGCCTGACGAAAGCCTGCGGCACCGGGGCGTGTGCGGCGCTGGTGGCCGCGGTGAGGCGTCGTCTATGCGACCGTACCGCCACCGTACAGGTTGATGGCGGCATGCTTCAGATCGAATGGCGGGAGAGCGACAATCACGTCATCATGACCGGGGCAGTTGCCCTTGAATCTGAAGGCACCCTAAGCGGAAATTAGGCAGATCGCAGCCTGATAGCTTGACGAGTTCGCCCTCAGACCCCAAGCACCCCGCGCAAGCAGGGAGTTTAGACTCATGGCGAATGTGGTGGTTGTCGGTGCCCAATGGGGCGACGAAGGCAAAGGCAAGATTGTTGATTGGTTGAGCGACCGCGCCGATGTGGTGGTCCGCTTCCAAGGCGGTCACAATGCCGGCCATACATTGGTCGTGGGCGACAAGGTCTATAAGCTCTCGCTGCTGCCCTCAGGCGTTGTCCAAGGGAAATTGTCGGTGATCGGCAATGGCGTTGTGGTAGACCCCCATGCGCTCTTAGATGAAATCAAACGCGTAAGCGACCAAGGCGTGGTGATTGACCCGTCAATCCTGATCTTGGCCGACAATGCCACTCTGATCTTAGCGTTGCACCGCGACTTAGATGGTGCACGTGAAGCACAAGCCGGTGCTGGCAAGATTGGCACCACCGGTCGCGGTATTGGACCAGCTTATGAAGATAAAGTCGGCCGTCGCGCCATTCGAGTTGCCGACTTGGCCGACCCCGATGCGTTGGACGCCAAGATCGACCGCTTGTTGGCGCATCATACGGCCCTGCGCAAAGGCCTCGACCTACCAGAACTCGATGGCGCTGCTATTAAAGCCGAACTCACCAGCCTCGCCCCACAAATCCTGCCCTATGCTCAGCCTGTCTGGAAGGTGCTGGAAGAGACCCGCCGCCGGGGCCGCCGTATCCTGTTTGAGGGCGCACAAGGCACGCTGCTCGACATTGACCATGGCACCTATCCCTATGTCACATCCTCCAACACGGTTTCAGGCCAAGCCTCAGCAGGTACCGGCATGGGCCCGAATTCACTGGGATATGTGTTGGGCATTTGCAAAGCCTATACGACGCGGGTTGGCGAAGGCCCCTTCCCGACTGAATTGTTCGACGAGGTGGGCAAGCGCATCGGCGAGCGTGGGCATGAGTTTGGCACCGTGACAGGGCGTCCGCGCCGCTGTGGCTGGTTTGACGCCGTATTGGTGCGCCAAGCGGCCATCGTCGGCGGCATTAGCGGCCTCGCTCTGACCAAGCTGGATGTGCTCGACGGCTTTGAGCAACTCAAAGTCTGCGTTGGCTATCGGATTGGCGACCGCGCCTTGGATTGGTTCCCGGCTGGCCTGAAAGATCAAGCCAGTGTTGAGCCGATCTTTGAGTATTTCGACGGCTGGCAAGAAACCACACGCGGCGCGCGCTCGTGGAAGGACCTGCCTGCGAATGCGATCAAATATGTGCGACGCATCGAAGAATTGGTGACCCGGCCCGTCGCCCTCCTCTCCACCAGCCCAGAGCGGGACGACACAATCTTGGTGCGTGATCCATTTGAGGGGTAAGGGCTGATGGACCAAAAGCCACTGCCCCCGGATGCTGAAAACGCCCCCAACCCAGACCGGGATGACGAGGACATTGATGAAGCCCCGCGCGAGCTAACACCCGAAGAACAGGCCTTGCATCAGGAAAATATGGCCAAGCTCGGCCGGATTATGCGGGCCTATGGCATTTTGAAATTTGGCGTCACTGCGCTGTTAGTCGTAATCGTAATCAAGTTTTTCGGGCGCTGAACCCTAGCGCCATAGCGCACGGGGGTCGCGCGTGCAGCTTAGCTGGGTCCCACCTACATCCAGCGCCAAACGATTGGCGGTGGGCTCTCCCCAAGCATAGCCTTCGGCCCGATCATCGCCATCAACCAAGAGATAGAGCGTCAGCGAAGGTCGGTTCTGGCCAATCGGCCATTCCACATTGCGTAGCCGGAGGCGAAGTTTTGCGGGTGACCCGCCCGCAAACTCAGCGCTCGCCATACCGCCTTGATCATGCACAACAAGGTCGGTCACAATCGCGCGTTCTGCCCCTTTTGCAACGGAAGCCCAGCACGAGAAAGTCCTAGCGCGCTTCAACCGGGTTGGCGGCAAATCACTGCCACCAAAGACGCGGACACCGCGCTCGTCAACGCCAACATCGCGCACTTCCCACACATTGGCAGAAAGGTCATGCTGTTCGCTGACCGATAGAACCCGTTTGTCGGCATTGGTCACGAGCTTGCAGGTTGCCGGACGGGTCGCGCCACTGAAGCCTTCGCCGCGCCGGCGCCAAATGATGTCGCAGCCTGCAACTTCGGTAAAGGCTTCTTTTTTCACCTGATCGGGCTTTAGGCCCTCTGCCCCTTCAATTTGACGCCAAGCCCCTTCCAGTGGTTTGCCGTCTTTGGGCGCAAAGCCTGCGAGGCGCACCGCCCCAAGCTCTTGATCGACGCTTAGGGTCCAAATTCGTTGGCGGACAACGGGGCCGGCTTCACCGCCCTTTCGGTATTCAACATAGAAGCTAACAGGGCCAAACTCTGGTGCCACGACTGGCTTGACGACCGCATGTAGCCTTTCATGGCGCAAAGGCAGAGGCACATTGAGCTCGGGCTCAAAAAAGCTCTGCAGCTCATTATCCCAGCGCCCAGCCAAAAGGTCGGCCAAGTCCAACACGTCTTTCTCGAGGACTTCCTTCATGGCTGGTGCCAACAGCTTAACCGGCACAGGAACTGGAGGCGGAGATGAAACAGACTTGGCTGGCAGTGTGGCTGAAAGGTCTGGCAGGCCAGCCTGTTCTGCGATCAATTGGTTGACCATGTCCGTCAGGATGCCCTCAGGCGTCAACTCTGCCGGTAGCGACTGTGCTGTGTTAGTGGGCTTGGATAAAGCTTGCGCCCAGCCAAAATTTGGGGAGAGGACGGCAAGGCATGCCACAAGGACGGCGGCGTTGTTCTGGTAGTGGCGTGTCGAAATCGGCATGTCCAGTCCCTGTTTTCCCTTATGAGGAGAAGGACTATGTCATGATTTTGTCCGTCTTTGCCAGTCCTTGCTCTGCCATACCTGAAGGTAGGCTTAGGACGCTAATGCCCTTGGTAACGTTGGGGCTGCTGGGGCTGCTTGGGCGGTTTGGGCGGTTGGGGCGCTGGTGCTGATTAGGGACGGGGTGGCGCTCGACGGCGTTGGGGCCAAGAGACGAACAAATTCGCTGGCGACCATAGGCTTGCCAAACAGATAGCCTTGCAACGTATGGACGCCCGCAGCTTTTAGAACAGCATGCTGCGTAGCCGTCTCGACGCCTTCGGCGACCACTTCGCGGCCCAAGGCCCGGCCGATACTGGAGACAGCTTGGATGATCGCCAAAGCCTCACGCGAGGTTTTCGGATCAAGATCGAGACTGGTCACAAACTCGCGGTCGATCTTGATCTTGTCAAACGGGAAGCGGTGTAGGGAGGTCAAACTGGAATAACCGACACCGAAGTCATCCAGCGCCAGTTTGCAGCCCATGGACTTGATCTGGGCAAACAGTTGTCGCACGCGATCAGGGTCACCCAAGAAGGCCGTTTCCGTCACTTCCAACACCACACGGGCGGGATTAAAACCGGTCTCGGCAAACAGCTCCTTCAGATCGCCGACAAAATTTTCGTCAATCAATTCAAGTGGTGACACGTTAAGTGCGATCGGCAGATTGCCCCAATCCGCGGTATCATTAAAAACGG
Organism: Maricaulis salignorans; assembly: GCA_945891505.1. Classification (GTDB taxonomy): domain Bacteria; phylum Pseudomonadota; class Alphaproteobacteria; order Caulobacterales; family Aquidulcibacteraceae; genus Aquidulcibacter; species Aquidulcibacter miladensis. The sequence continues at coordinate 109,896 of CAMDDL010000003.1, forward strand.
CCTGGCGGACAAAGTGGCCGATGTGCGCAATGAAGCCCGATTTCTCGGCAATTGGAATAAAGACGTCTGGGCCAACACGCGCCCGACCGCCGCGATCCCAACGCAGAAGCGCTTCTGCCGACACGACCTGATTGCCGGTGCGGTCGTAGAGCGGCTGATAGACCATGCTAAGTGCACCGGTTTCCAGATCGGCCTCCAACTCATCGCGCAAGGCTTTTTCGTCTGGCGACAGAATGGCCGTGTTGAACACTTCGACGACTGTTGGCTTCACTTCGGCCTTAATCTCGAGTGCTGGTTCCTCAGGTAAGTCAGACTCCATCAGGACAGCGAGACGGTCGAGGGTCATGTGCAAAACCGCAATGGCACGCTCAATCTCAGACTGCGCAATCGGCGTGTTGTGGATGCGGACCGCAGCCTCAATCGTGCCAGCTAGTTTCGCTATGGCACTTGCACCAATGTTAAGGCTCATCGACTTCAGCGAGTGTGCAGCCTTCGCGATACGGTCCCGATCACCGGCGTTTAAGGCCTCTTGCAGTTCGATCAATGTGCTGGGGGCGTGGTTGCGATACAGGCCAACCACACGCACAAAGAAATCGCGACGGTGTGTCTTCAGATCGCGCAGGAAGGGCAGAATTACGGCTTCGTCAAACAAACCGCCTTCGGCTGAGCCCCCGGTCGTTTCCGACGCTTCCCACGTTTGATTATCCGAGCGCGCGTCAATCATTTCGAGCGCCTTGGTTGCCAAATGCGCGGGCAGATTAGCTTTCAGGATTTCACCCAAAGCCACCAGCGTGAACGGCTTGTGCAATACTCCGTCCATCCCGCATTCCGACCAAGCATTTGCAGCCGTACCCACGACATGGGCTGTCAGGGCAACTATGGGCATAGGCTTGCGGCCTTCTTTGGCTTCAAGAGCGCGGATGGCGCGCGTGGCTTCATAGCCGTCCATAACAGGCATCGAGCCGTCCATAAGCACCAGATCGAAGTCTTTAGTCGCGAGAACGTTCAAGGCATCTTGGCCATCAACGGCCACATCAGCCTTAATTTCAAAGCGCGACAGGGCTTCCACCGCGACCTCGCGATTGACCTCACCATCGTCGACGACCAAGACGCGGGCATCAGGAAAGGCCACCGTGATGGCTTGGTTCATCACACCGCCTTGGCTGAGGGCAAAACTGGTCCCATTACGGAGTGCCAAGATCAAATGGTCAATATCAGCGTGGCGGACGGGGCGTTGCAATGCAGCAATTGCTTGACCAGCGCGCACCATGGCATCGGCGGCGGAATCATCGGCGTCGGCAATCAGCACCAGCTTTTTGGGATTAAAGCCGGGTGGCAATTCAGTGCGATTGACTTTGTCTGCAATCAGCAAGTCCGGCCGCAGAGCATCTGTTTGACCAATCACAGCCCCCGCCGTAGCTAAGCGGCGACTGATCGCCCAAGATTCGACTTGGCCGTCGACAAAAATCTTGACGCATGAGGGCACGTCGCCCTCTTCCAGCTTGGGCGGGGCAGCTAAGACGCGTGCCTCACCCGTCAAGGCCGGCAAGCGTACATGAAAGCTGGTGCCGTGGCCCTGTTTACTGGTCGCGCCAATCTGGCCGCCCATGGCTTCCACCAAGCGCTTGGAGATCGACAAGCCAAGACCTGTGCCACCAAAACGGCGAGTGGTGGTTTGGTCTTCTTGGGAGAAGGCTGAAAAGATCCCGGAAATCTTATCTTCAGCAATCCCGATGCCGGTATCCTGCACAATCAAGCGCCAAAACTGACTATCTGGGTCCGGCTCCAACCGAACAAGCACGTGGCCGGTCTCGGTAAATTTCAAAGCGTTGGAAACGAGGTTTGAGATCACTTGGCCAAGACGGACGGAATCAGCAGGAATCATCTTGGGGGCTTGTGGGTGAGCCGAAGCGACCAGCTCCAAGCCCTTTTCCCGAGCTTTTGTGTGGAATAGGGCCAAAACATCATCGACCAAGTCCAGCACATTGATCTCGCAAATCTCCACTTCTAGCTTGCCAGCTTCAATCTTGGAGAAGTCGAGAATATCGTTGATCACGGCCAGCAAGCTACGGCCAGATTTCACGATTGTATCGGCATGGCGCTTGGCTTTGGCGGGCAAGGATTCCGCCGCCAACAATTCCGCCATCACCATCACACCATTCATTGGCGTACGGATTTCGTGGCTCATGGTCGCCAAAAAGTCTGACTTGGCGGCGTTGGCACGCTCTGCTGAGTCTCGAGCCACCAGATAGTCGCTCGTCCGCGCAGCCACTTCAGCTTCCAGACCGCGCATATGGGCCTCAATGCGGCGATCCCGCTCACCAATGGCTTCCAACATGGCATTGAAGCCTGTCACCAGCGTGCCGACTTCGTCCGTGGTGGTTGCCTCCACCCGTTGCGAAAAATCGCCTTTCTCACCAATTGCGGCCACTGACTTGGTCAGATCGGTCAAGGGCTCGGTCAACGCGCGTTGAATGCGACGAGAAATCCCCAACGACATCAGGAGGGCCAAAAAGGCGATCCCCAACACGCTGCCAATGGAACGCAGCAAGGGTGCCAAGAAGTCGTTAGCCATATGGACCACGACGACGCGCCCGAGAACCCTACCGCCCAACTCAATCGGCGAGACGACTTCCACCGATTTGGTGGTGATCAGCGCCAGAAGGTTTGGATCGGCGCTTTCACTGTCCAAGCGCACGTCGTTGCGCAGGCGGGTACCAGAGCCGTTTTCAGCCAAGGACATGCCATTAGCAAGTTCGACCCGGGCATAGACGATCCCTGGGCTGCGCGAGATCGCACGAATAGCGATAAAGGCGCGTTGGCGATCTTCGTCATCTGCTGCTTCCGCCGCACTGCTGGCCAAAACTTGCGCTGCCGTCCGCATCTCAGACCAGCGCGCCTCTGCATGGCGCGTCATATCCTGATAGGCGAAAATCATAGTGACCGGCACAACCGAGAAAATCACCGAACCGAGCACAAGCGCCGCCAACCGGGACCGGATGGAGCTTGGCTTTTTGGCCTTTTGGACTTTCTGTTTAGGAGGCTTCGTCTGAGATTTCACCTGATCAAACCTAGGGGCTAGCATCGGACTTCCTAAGTAGCGCGGACACATTAAGTGCGGGTTAAACCAACAGAATTTGGCCGTTGCTGAACGTAAGGGCATAGCTGCTTCACGTATGGTTAGTTTGACGAGCGGTTAACCGATTTAAGCTATAAACTGCTGGCAACAGGAGTCTAACAGACGTGCTCAAAGCCGTTTTAATCCATCATTACAGGCAAGCTGAAATCGCGTTTGTCCGCCGTTTTGACAAGGTCGCACCCTATGAGTGACTTTGGCACAGTGGCGGCATCGCAATTTGTAGCGACGGATAATGCGCGGATTTTGGTGGTCGACGACGATCCAATCCTGCGGGAGTTTGCGGGCGTTTATTTGTCTAGCCCGACGATGGAAGTTGAAGTCGCAGAAGATGGCCACGCCGCTTTGGAGCGCCTGAAGCAAGGTGGGATCGACATTGCCTTAGTCGATCTGGAAATGCCCATCATGGATGGGTTTGAACTGATCGCTGCCGTGCGCGCCGAACCCAGCCTCGAGGACTTGCCCATTGTGGTCATCACAGGCCGCGAAGACATGGAAGCAATCGACCGTGCTTATGGCACAGGGGCGACCTCGTTTGCGATCAAGCCGCTGAACTGGCGCTTGGTCAGCCACCAATTGTCCTATGTGCTGCGCAATAGCCGCGCCAATGCTAAACAGCGCCAAGGACGCCGCTTAGCAGAACAAGCCGATGGCTTGAAAACCAACATCCTGCGCCTAATGCGGCACGAATTTAATACGCCCTTCAATGTCATCCTAGGCTTTGGTAAGCTCATTGAGGGCCATAGCGACAATTTAGCCATTCAAGGACATGCCCGCCAGATTCTGAACGCCGCTGAGAAATTCAAGCGAATGCATGATCAATTGATGGAATCCGCCCGCATTCTCTCTGGCGATATTGAGGTCACCAAAAAGGTGTTCTCAGTTGCCGATTTGATTAAAGCCGCAGCGCGTGAAGCCCTCCGCGCGGGTGGCAAGTCGACCGATCTGAAACTGGCCGATCGGACTGGCAACTCTGAAATAACTGGCGATTATGATTTGCTGCTGACGGCTTTGCGCAATTTGATTGAAAACGCATTTGCCCATGGCCAAGCCCCGATCCATGTGATCGGCCAACGAACAGCCAATGGCCGGGTAGCCATCCGCGTCTCAGATGCGGGTCAAGGCATGGACCAAACCAGCTTCGCCCTTGCAATCCAGGCCTTTAAGCAAGGCAACAACGTGCTGCAGCGCACAGAAAATGGGCTAGGATTAGGCTTGGCCACGGCTGTTGGTAGCTTGAAAGCTGTTGGTGGTGAAATACACCTTATCAACGGTGAAGATGTCGGCTTTGTTATTGAGATGGAATTTCCACTCGAATTGTAATAATTCAGAATTCAATTCTCAATTCTATGAATATAAAAGCATTGTATATTGAATGAATAATTTCGATTAATAAGTGCATCACATGCTTCAATTTAATCGACTGTTTAGCTCATTGGCCTACAAACTGCAGACTGTGAGGAGGCGTGCAAGAATGTTCGACCGACTAAATGGCAAGAAATCTCGGCGGGGCAATGTAACGCTGATTACTGCTTTGGCGTTGGCACCGTTGAGTTATGCGGTCTTGTGCGGTGTCGAAATTGCCGGGATCGCCCAAAGTAAAGCCAATTTGCAAGCAGCCGTAGACGCAGGCGCTTTAGCCGGCGCCGGTGAATTGAGCGTGTCCACCCGCGGTGATGACGGCATAAGAAGCACCGCGATTGCCCTCGCTACCAATGCGGTCAGTGGCATGCCTGACATCACGCAACCAAGTTTCGACGTCGCCATTGATCGCGAAGGTGGCACCGTCAGCGTTACAGCACGAGCGCAGTTTCAATCGATGTTTTCAGGCCTCGTGACCGATAAAACACCGCTGGTGGTCAAATCGACGGCAGAAACGTTGAGCAAGACGCCACTTTGTGTGCTCCAAATTGACCAAGCCGCTGACATTGGCGCAAATGTCATGGATAGTGCCATCATTCGGGCACCTGGCTGTTTGGTTCAGTCGAATTCAGGAATCTCGGTTGTGAATTTGGGGCGCATTGAAGCGGGCTCAGTACAAGCGGTAAAAAGCGCAAGCGGCACCATCTCTCCTGCAGCCAGCATTGGTGCTTTGCCGATGGATGACCCCTTTGTCGACTTGGACTTAACCTCGCCTAATTGTGTCAATGCACTGGAGAATGTGGTCCATGGCGGAAATGCGATGATCAGTCTTCCCGCTGGCGTGCATTGTGAGAATTATAAAGTTACCGGCAACGCGACATTGATACTCGAGCCCGGCGAACATTATTTCAAAGGACAATTGGAGTTTAACGGAAACTCTAAATTACGTGGCGATGATGTCGCGTTGATCTTTGACCCCGACCGCGCATTCTCATTTGATCAAAAGGCCGATATCGAATTAACCGCGCGCAAGTCGGGCCCACTTGCTGGCTTTTTGATTGCCACAGGACGCAACAATACAAAGCGCTTTACGATTTCTTCAAGTAAAGTCCGAGAATTATTGGGCACGATTTATATCCCAGGAAGCGAATTTTACATTTCTTCTTCTGGAAACGTGGCCCAAGACTCGGCGTGGAGTGTGATCGTCGCAAAGTCGCTTACTTTGGACAATAACCCGGTCTTGGTGATCAATAACAACTATGCAGGGTCGAATGTGCCCGTTCCCGAAGGGGTTGGTCCATCGTCTGGGGTACCCAGACTGGCGCGCTAGACCTCGGCGTCAACCGAAGTTTTGCGTAGCAGCCATGGCCCCCATCCGACCAGCAATAAAGTGAAACTCTGCAACGGTTTCTTCGATAATGTCGCATGCAGACTTGATCTCGTCGATGAGCCCCGATGTTTGACCAGCGAGACCCACGGCAGCCTCCATATCGCCACCAAAATAGAGATCGAGAATGCCCTTGAACGTATCGGGCGGCATAACACCAGCGTCATAGATCGCAGCGGTTCTTTGGGTCTTCAACGCACGAATACACGGGCTCGCCTTTTTATTAAGGACATAAGTTCCCGTTTCCTTGGCATCGAGAATGGCTTGCTTGTAATTGTGATGAACCGGGCTTTCAGCGCAACTAACAAAGCGCGTGCCCATTTGGACAGCTTCTGCCCCTAAAGCGAAAGCTGCAGCCATGCCCTTGCCGTCACAAATGCCACCGGCAGCGACCAAGGGCACATCGGTGACCTTGCGGATCGCCTGTAAGAGCACGAGGGTGGAGACTTCCTCAGGGTTTTTGAAACCGCCGCCTTCTGCGCCTTCGACGACCAAGCCATCGATCCCTGCCTCAACGCATTTCAGCGCAGCATCGACCGTTGGCACGGCATGATAGACGACGATCCCGGCGGCCTTGAGGGGTGCGATGAACTTCGCGGGGCTGCCCGCAGAAGTGGTGACAAATTTGACGCCAGACTCACAGATGAACTGCAAAATCGCGTCATTTTTCAAAAACATGATAGGAAGATTGACACCAAATGGAGCGGACGTCAGCGTCTTCATTTTCAGGATTTCCGCTTGGCAATTCTCTGTTTCACCAGAGGACGTTTCAATCACGCCAAGCCCGCCTGCTTCACACACAGCTGAAGCCAATTGCGAGCGGGCGATCCAGCCCATTGGCGCTTGGACGATGGGATATTTTGCACCCGTGTGGGCCAAGAAGCGGTTCATAGCGATTTCCTTCCTTCAGGTGTTTAGCGGCCGGGCCGATAGCTGCGCTCAATCTGACCAGCAAGGTCGGCACGATTAAACAGAACGGGCTTTGTCTTCATCTCGACAAACAGCTTGCCCTGATCGGCATAGTGGGGTGAGGCTTTGTCCAAAGTGGCGGAGCCATACTGATGGATGCTTTGCGACGATAATTTGCCCGCCTTATCCCAGCTGACGAACATGATGAACGTATCGCCGCCATTTGCTGTCAGCGTGCCATCCTTCTGCGTCTCGCCATAGACGGCACGAAAAACGTCTGGGCCGCCGTCGACGGGTAGGTCTAACGTGCCACGCCGATAGCGATTTACCTCCCCCCAAGTGGGATCAAGACGCCCGAAATTGGTTTTGAGTTGGGTGATGGCGGCATCTAAAGCTGGCCGCAACGGAGGTAAAGGCTCTCCATTTTCAGCTGCCCGGCCAATTGGCTGGCCCATCAGGACGGCCAATGCCGCCCCGCGGCTGGTGCGATCCGTGCTCAGGTCCCACGCCTTTAGGACTTTTTGCGCTTCGGCTAAATCAGGATTGCCGGTGGCATCATAGGTCAAAGCTTCGCGAATAAGGCCTGCTAGGATCCCCTTCTCACTATAGGCGAGATCATACTTATAGGCCTCAAACTCTTCGGCTGAGATAGACGGGTCTAGGGCATAGGTTTCCAGCACACGGTACGCCCGATTGGTCATATTAGTTTGTAGGCCCAGGTGCGCGCCAAGGGTTTCAGGACGAATATTGTCTGGGCCATCTGTGGCAATTAGTGGATTATTGTTAGAATTGAAAACCAAACCTGATTGCGGGTTCCAAAGCTGGGGCAGCTTGTCGAATGGCACGCGGTCCTTCCACAAAAGGTCGCTGCGATCACCGGGCAATATGCCTTGCCAATCCACACCATCCTTGCGGACTGGAAATTGCCCGTTGGAGAGATAGCCGACATTGCCCGCTTCATCGGCATAGATGAAGTTGATGCTAGGCAGGGCTTGCATCGCCATGGCCGCGCGCCACTCAGTAAGATTTTTCGCCTTATTGATCGCCATATATTGGTTTGGCTGGCGTAATTCCCCTTGCCCGGCATAACTGACAGCAAAAATTCCACGATCGGTCTCTAAGGCAGGGCCATGCACCGACCACAATAGATCGCGCTTCACGGTCCACAGAATAGGGCCCCAAACTTTCACTTTGAATGTGGCGACCTTTTTTTCAAAGGGCACCCATTTGCCGTCTAGCAAATATTGCCCAGGCTTCTTCGGGTCGGTCGTGAGGCGGTAAACGTCTGCTAGATCAGGCTTATTGACGGTACTGGCCCAGCCCAAATGTGCATTATGCCCGTGCAACATAAAGGGGGAGCCCGGGAAAAAGCCGCCCGCGACATGCCAACCTTCACCGCTATCCAACACAGCTTCATACCACGCCACCATGCCATCATAGGGCTGGTGCGAATTGACCAAGAGACGGGTTGCGCCATCGGCGGAACGTTTGGGCGCGATGGCAATCCCGTTAGAACCTTTAGGGGGGGCTTTGTCGGGTGCAGGCGCAGGGTCTAGGATCGACTTGAAAACTTTATCCAGCCCATAGAAAAATGGCCCCCGAAACACGGTGCCCGCTGCCACATCCTTGCCGGACAAAGGCAAAAGACCACTGGGCACTTTGGTTGGGTTTTGTGCGGCATACAAGTTCACCCCATCGGCATAGGCTTGCATGATCGCGCGCGCTTCTGGCGTAATGTCGCGTTCGTAGCCGGCATCCACACTGTCCCAGACTCTCAGCAATTGCACCAGATAATCACCAATGGCCGCATCCTTGCCCTTAGTCTCGCTCATGGTGCCGCGTGTGGCCAGGACGGCTTCAGTGATCGTGGCAAAGTCATCTTCGGAGTGCGCATAACCCATACCAAACGCGACATCGACATCGCGCGGCCCTGAGATATGAGGCACGCCAAATTTATCGCGCTCGACCAACGCATTATAAGTCTTGGCTTTTTCAAGATAGGGGGCCGGATTGATCGCCTCAGGGAACAAGGCCAGTCGAACGCCAGCCGCATGGGCCCCACCGGCCAAGATAAGGATCAAGAGACCAGCCGCCAAGCCGATCTTGCCAATTTTGCCCATGATGTTGCCCCCTTGAGCGCTTATGAAGCCGCGCTCTTAATCCATCTTGGTAACGCAATTGTGGGCAATGTCTATGGGGGTGAGAGGGTAGATTATCTGCGCTCTGCGATTTTCCGCGACAAGTCCGCCGGTGTGCGTTAGCAAAGATCAAAACCATAACTTGCGGAGAAAACACCATGAGCGACACCCAACTGCACGGCCTTGAATTGCGGTCTACCGTTACGTCTGAAGGCCAATTGATCCTGAATCTCGAACCTGTCGCAATCGATGCACCGGGCCCTGATGAAGTGATTGTTCAAGTTGAAGCTTCGCCAATCAATCCCTCTGATCTAGGGCTGCTGTTAGGGCCCGCAGACATGGCGACCTTGGTGGCCAGTGGCACGCCAGACCGGCCTGTTCTGACCGCAACCATCCCGCCAGCTCGCATGGGGATGATGAAGCCCCGTTTGGATGCCTCTATGGCCGTCGGCAATGAAGGCGCTGGGACCGTTGTCCGCGCTGGGGCCAATGTTGCTGGCATGCTGGGCAAGAAAGTCGGCATGTTTGGCGGCTCAATGTATGCCACGTATCGCAAGCTGTTGGCCCGCGATTGCTCGCCTCTGCCAGAAGGTGCAACCTCCGCTGATGGAGCCTCGATGTTTGTGAACCCCCTCACTGCTCTGGCCATGGTGGAGACGATGAAGCGCGAAGGTCATGTCGCGCTCGTCCACACCGCCGCCGCGTCCAATCTTGGCCAAATGCTGAACAAAATCTGCCTCGCCGATGATGTCCCCTTGGTCAATATCGTCCGAAGTGCGGAGCAAGCCCAAATCCTCAAAGATATTGGTGCGAAATACGTGGTCGATTCGACTTCGGAAACCTTCCAAGCAGACCTGACCGACGCCGTCACTGAAACCAAAGCCACCATCGCTTTTGACGCGATTGGCGGTGGACGTTTGGCCAATTCGATCTTGCACGCGATGGAAGCGGCGGCTAACCGCAATGCCAAGGAATACAGCCGCTATGGCTCATCCACCTTCAAGCAAGTCTATATCTACGGCGGCCTCGATTTGCGCCCAACCGAATTAGATCGCGGCTTTGGCCTATCGTGGAGCGTGAGTGGCTTCTTGTTGACGCCTTTCTTGCAGAAGATTGGCCTTGAAGCCGCACTGGGTCTGCGCCAACGGGTAGCACTCGAGCTAACCACCACTTTCGCAAGCCACTATACCTCGACCTTGTCCTTGGCCGAGGCCCTGCACCCGGATCATGCGCGTGCTTATGCCCGCAAAGCGACAGGCGAGAAATACTTGATCAATCCAAGTATTTAGAATTTAGGCGGAGCAGTGCTTGCGCGTTCAACAAGCGAACCCGGCACCAAATAGGGGTGTTCGCTTGGTGAGGTGGCTTGATGGATCAACAGTTCAACGGCCTTAGAGAAAGTGGCTGCGATCGGTTGATCCACGGCTGTCAATTGTGGCGTTGTGAACCGAACGACCGGCGTGTTGTCAAAGCTGATAATCGACAGATCGCCCGGCACGGCCAGATTGCGCTCATGGGCGATGTCCAAAGTCGCTAGAGCCATTTGATCATTGCTGGCGATGATGGCGGTGGGTGCGGGATCAAGGTTGAGAAGCGCTAATGCGGCCTCGCGACCACTCTCATAGCTAAAGTCCCCCGGGACGCATAAGCCCGCATCTTGCAGGCCCGCTTGCGCCATAGCCTGCCGCCAACCCTCGACGCGCCAGTGCGACAAATTATAGTCGGGCGCGCCAGCAATAAAGCCGATCCTTTTATGACCAAGTCCGATCAAGTGCTGGGTTGCCTGAGCAGCCGATCCTGCATCACCCATATGGATGGCGAAGCCACTGCCCGGCGACAAAGAACCAATCCGCGCAAACGGTATTTTGCGCTCATCCAAAAGTTTGGTGATTAAAGGGTTCTCAGAGTGCGGCGGTGTTAGGATTATACCATCGGGCTGAAGGGCCGCGATGGTGCCACTTAATTCGCGCTCAACATGGTCATTATGGGTGTCGACGAGTTCAAAGATCATCCGATAGCCATGCTCAGCGCTCGTCAGCATGCCCCCTAAAAGCATCTGGTCAACCCAGTCCGCGCCACGACGCGCGCGCCATTCAGAGATCGTCCGCTCCCGGTCATTGATGACCAAAATGAGGTAGGAACGCGAGCCACTCATGCGTTGGGCGGCGATGGAGGGGACATAGTGCAGCTTCTCAATCGAGGCTTGCACCCGCGCCTTCATTTCAGGGCGGACATTCGGTTCATTATTGATGACACGGCTGACCGTCTGCAACGAGACGCCCGCATCTGCTGCGACATGGGAGATGGTAACCGATTGATTCCGGCGCGCCATAAGCTACCCCCTTACCACCTGCATAAGCGCAGACTTTACGCGCAGGTCGGCGTCAAAAAGCAGCAGGGTATCTCCAGAATGCAATGGAATGCCTTTCATGAAAATCGACACAATCTTGATAACCGGAAACAAATTCGGAGCACTACCCCTAGAGGTTAAGTCACGAACAATCAAAAGGTATAACAAATCTACACTGAAAATTGATTGATCGCCAAAAGGTTAGCTTGTCCGCGCATCAAGTGGAAGCTCTCTTCAACCAATTACGAGTTAAAGCCGTACTTGAAGCTAAAACAACGGGCGAAAAGCGAGCCTTGGGGATTAATCCAAGGCTCGCTCGTGCCGGATAGATTAGAACTCTACCCGCGCCATCAAGGTGAAGCGACGGTCGTTGCGGAAGGCCGAACGCGTCACCCGTGTGCCTTTGAAGTCAATAACCTGACTGGTCTGAGTAACTTCATCCAGCAAGTTCACGCCTTGGATCCCGAACTTAACCCGTGGCGTCCACGAGTAGAAGATTGAGCCGTCTAGTTGACCTGTCTCCTCGCCATAAATGGGCGAGAACGGGAAGATCACATCGCGCGGTGTCTGCAAGAACTCTGACCGCCAATTATAGGCCAGACGCATCGCAATCGGGCCCTTTTCATAGAAGCCGACCGCGTTGATCGTGTGTTCCGAGACCCCTGCCAGTGGCGTATTACCCGCAAATGGGCTCTGCTCTGCGCCGAGGTTTGAGTTACTGAAGTCGCCCGCATCCACATAAGTATAGGTGAATTGGGTACCAAGTCCGCTCAACAGGCCGGGCAAGAAGTCGTAGGTCTGCTGATAGGAAACCTCGACCCCTTTCAAGATGCCGCCATCGCTATTGACTGGACCATTGACCAGAACATCGGTGGAGACGCCCTTTGGACTGGTGAACTTACGAACCGTAGCCCCACCATTCACAATGCCCTGAATGTCCTTCATGAAGGCCGAAACCGCGACATAGCCCACTTTGGCAAAATACCATTCGTATGACAGGTCGTAGTTCCAAGATTCAACTGGACGCAGGAGACGGTTACCTGTGCCAATCTGGAAGAGCGGCCCTGTTGCCAAGGTACCGCCAGCTTTCAGGCTTGCGGTATTGTCTGAAATACCGCCGCCCGTTGCGAAAGCATTCAGGTCTGGCCGCGAAATACCCTTTGAGATTGCCATGCGTACCAGCATGCCATTGCCAAAGTCGGCCTTCGCATTGAAGCTTGGCAGAACATGGTCGAACTCAATGTCGGCACTGTCGTCAATCTCTTCGCCGGTAAAGACCGCGGCAAATTCAGCCAGTCGTGTGGTCGAGAGGCCGCAATAGCCCGGAGCAACTTGGCCGACTTGAACCCGGCTGCAGGCATTCTGCAACTCAGCGACACTAACCTTACCGTCGCCATTACCACCCGATCCAGCAGAATCGAAGAATTCGCCCGTTGGTAGTTTGATCGCGCCGGCACTTTGCACGGTGGTCTTCACATAGCGCAGGCCAATATTACCCGTGATCTTGAGGTCACTGGAAAAATCTTTGCCAAAGTCCACGCGGGCGAAGGCGGCCGAGGTCAATTCTTCCACGTCCGAAATTTCACCAACGGTCCAAGGACCACCTGCCACATTGCCCGAACGCACAGAAATTGGGAACCAAGCGTTCGGGGTGAGGGTCGATGCGGTGATCGCATTCGCTTGCCTGCGGATTTCGCCGCTCAGATAGTCGCGAACGGTGTTGTCGCCGCCGAAGAAGAAGGCAGAGCCATCACCCAAAGGCACCGGCACATTGCCGCGCTGGAAGTTGTTGCCGAATGGATTGCGAACGTTGGAGGAACCAGGGAAGTCCTTGGCATAAGCACCACCGCACCCGAAAGCTTGGAAGTCACCGCAGTTCCAATTGCCGCCGCGACCAGTCCAAGGTGCACCCAAATTGCCCCAGTTAGAGAAGTTGGCGTTGCGCGTGATACGCGAGCGATCACCCCAACGTGCGCCAAATCGCACACCCTTGAAGAAGCCGTCTTCTTTCAAGTCATAAGCACCGTCGAGACGCACGCTGGTCATCTCGCCTTCGTTATAGACTTGGTTGTCCAGCAAGAACCAATAGAAGGTCTTGGATGGATCGGTGAAATAGCTCGCTGGCGAAGTGGCCAGACCGGGTTGCAGGAACTGCACCAGAGGGGTCTCGCCGGTATTGTCGATATAGACATCGCTATAAGTCTGCATCGCCGAGATCAAGCCATTCTCGGTGCGGTCCGATGCGATGTGCTGGGCTTCGAAGTTGAAGCGCAAGCGGTCGGTTGGACTGAACTTTACAGTCAGCGACACGTCTTCGGTCGAGGCTTCATCTTCGCGCTGGAAGCGCAGCAACTCGGTTGGAATACCACGGCCGCCTGTGAAGGGCTGAAGCTGGGTCAACGTACCTTTGGCGAACTGATTGCCAGCAAACGTCGCGGTCGTTCCGGGGGCGATGACTGGGAATAAGCCGTCGTCATTGACCAAAGCCAAAGCCGAGAATTCTTCCAAAGTCGCTTCCGTGGTTGCCTTCAAGTATTCAAGCGTGGCCAACCAGCGCTTGTCATTGCTTTCCCACTGCCCGACAATCGACATCGCATCGCGGTCACGGGTTAGATCGGTCGTACGTACGCCTGCGCCCTTTGGTACAAAGACAGCATTGGTCGGTGGGAAATTCGATGCGTTAAACGCTTGCCCGCCGCTGAAACCGCCAGAACCCACAGCACGCACACGGATACAGGCCGTAGTCAGCGACGCATCGCGGTAGCACGGGTCGGTAATCTGGGATGCATCTGTCTTGGTCACCAATTGCGATTGGGCATAGGCAACTTGCACACCAAAGGTGCCGACTTCAGTTTCATAGGTGTTGGAACCCAAGAAGGAGAAGCCAGGCGACCATTTTTTTGCCATGTCGCCGTAATTGCTTTCAAGCGTGCCTGCGAAGCGTGGGCCCTTTTTGTCGAGCGGCTTCCGCGTGACGAGATTGACCGTGCCAGAGATGCCGCCGTCAATCATGTCTGCGGTGGCATTCTTGAACACTTCCACGCGGCCCAAAAGCTCTGGCGAGACGTCGTTGAACGAAAGTTCGCGGCCGCCGTTTGCGGAGAAGATATCGCGGCCATTCAACTCAGAACGCACGTAAGGCAAGCCGCGGATGATGACGCCAGAACCTTCGACCGAGAAACGGTCTGGGTCATTGCGCTGCTCAAAGCGGGAAATGTTGATGCCTGGAATACGCTGCAGGGCTTCTGCCACCGAACGGTCTGGCAAAGCGCCAATGTCTTCAGCGGTAACCACATCCACGAAAGTGTCGAGATTGCGCTTGATCGATTGCGCATTTTGCAACGAGCGGCGGAAGCCCGTTACCACGATGACTTCGGCAGGCGCTTCTGCTTCCTGCGTTGCAGGGGGAGAGGTTTCGGCTGGCTTAGCCGGCTCTGCTGCTGTCTGCGCGAATGCAGGCTGCGAAACCAGCGCCAAAAGGGCGAGACTGGATGCGGTCGTCAAAGCGGTAAACCGCCGAGACCGAGACGTGGTTGTGCCTGCGTTGAGTTGATAGGCCAAATTTTCCTCCCCTGACTCCCTTCTTTTTTGAAGGAAGCTAATCATATTGAGTGACGCATAACCGCAATTGAGAGCGTTCACAAGAAAAAATGAACGTTCACATTTGCGTCATCCGTGTTAGATGGCAAGAAAATACAGTTAAAGTGAATCCGGGGGTAATGAGACATGGCAATTGAAACGATCGTAATCGTAGGTGGTGGCACGGCGGGCTGGATGGCCGCAGCCGCATTGTCGCGCCTGCGTGCGGGCAAGCTAGTCAATGTCATCGTCATCGAATCAGAACAAATCGGCACGGTTGGCGTTGGCGAAGCCACCATTCCCCCCTTCCTCGACTTCAACCGTCTGTTGGAAATTGACGAGGCAGAGATGCTGTCTGCCGTGCAGGGCAGCTTCAAACTTGGCATTCAGTTCGTCAATTGGGGCAAAATTGGCGACAGCTATATCCACCCCTTTGGCAATTACGGCTATCAAGTCGATGGCGTGTCCTTCCACCATATTTGGCACAAATTCAAAGAGGCAGGTGATAAACGGCCGATCCAAATCTTTAACATCGAAACCATGGCCGCCCATTATGGCCGCTTTGCTCGGACTGAAGACTATCAGCGCGACGACCTGCCCCCCATCAATTACGCCTATCACCTCGATGCCGGCCGCTATGCCAAATATTTGCGCGCTTATGCGGAGAAGCGCGGCGCAATCAGGATCGAAGGCAAGGTCAATGATGTCGCTTTGGATGGCGAGACAGGCTTTGTAACCTCTGTCACCATGGATAATGGCGTTGTTATCGAGGGTGATTTGTTCGTCGATTGCTCCGGCTTCCGGGGCCTGTTGATCGAGCAAACGCTAAAGACCGGCTATGATGACTGGTCAAACTTTTTGCCGTGCAATCGCGCGGTCGCTTTGCCCTGTAAGCGCGACGATGGCAGCCCACCCCCGCCTTATACCCGCGCCACCGCTCACCGCGCTGGCTGGCAATGGCAAGTGCCGTTGCAGCACCGTAATGGCAACGGCCACGTCTATTGCAGCGAGTTCATGGGCGACGATGAAGCACTCGACATCCTCGTCAATAATATTGCGGGCAAACCTCAGGCAGAGCCGAATTTCCTGCGCTTTGTAACTGGGCGGCGCAAGAAGTTCTGGAACAAAAATGTGGTAGCCTTGGGTCTGGCTGCAGGCTTTATGGAGCCTTTGGAATCGACCTCTATCCATCTGATCAACACTGGCATCAATAAGCTGATCGCGCTTTTATCGCTCGATGGCATCACCCAAGCACAAGAAGATGCATTTAACCGCCTGACCGGCAAGGAATATGCCCGCATCCGCGACTTCTTGATCCTGCACTATAACGCCACCACCCGCGACGACAGCCCGTTCTGGAACTATTGCCGCAATATGGCAGTACCCGAAAGCCTGACCGAAAAGACCGACCTATTCCGCCTCAATGGTCAGATCTTCCGCGAGGATGATGAGCTATTCACCGAAACCAGTTGGGCAGCGGTGATGATGGGTCAAGGCATCGCCATGCAAGGGCACAATGCCATGGCTGACGCCTTGATGAGCGCCAAAACCAGCGATGAATTGCGCGGGATCGAACAATCCATCCAATTCGTGGTGCAACACATGCCCACCCATAACGACTATCTGAAGCGTTATTGCCCGGCACCGATGTAGGGGGGAGGCAAGCCCCTCTACCTCTGGGAGGGGGGTTGGGGCGAGGGCTTACATCGGCAAAGACTATGCGCGTTGCGGAGGCCTTCGTTGCACGGAGCAACGCGCCTGTGCGCCAAGACCCCCTCACCCCCGACCCCTCTCCCCCTGAGGGGGCGAGGGGAGAGCGCAATAAGGATTGTCAGCTGTCTGCAGGAAAAGCGGCGCACCATGAAGGTGCACCACTACTATCAGCGCTGTTCAACGCAGTCTAAAACCGACAAGCCGTCTCGCCACCACTATCCACCAGAGTGACCGCAGAGATCGACATCTCAAAGCTGCCGCTGGATTGGATTGAGAATGGCATGCCGACTTGGGTTCCTTTTTTGAAGCAGGACAAGGGCAAGAAGGCCGTCTTCCAGCCTTTTTGCTCGGCCAGCGCTAAGGACGAAGAAATGTCGATTTCATCGCGGCAGTTCGCACCGCAACTCATGGACAATTTCACAGGGCCGGTTGGGCGGGTGCCGATTTGATAGTCGATCCGAATAGCGCGTCCTTCGGCCAAAGCCGCTGGGTTTAGCGCCGAAGAAGCTTCAAAGCCAAACGAGCCGCCTGTTTTCCACGAGATGGTACGGGCATCTTCTTGGGCATCGCGGTCCATCGAGACCACTTGCACATCGCCATTGGCGCTTGTGCCCTTGGCACCAGCTAAAATCAGGCGCTGGCCCTTCCCGTCTTTTGCTACCAAGGTGAAGGGGGCGACGCTTTGACCGCGGGCAAACACGGCCACATCATTTTCGGCATTGGGTTGGCTGAGGGCGCATTTCTCGTCCACCTTCGTCCAAGTTTCGCGCGCGCCATAATTCAAACCAAAGTCATAACCAAATAAGGGCTTGTAGCCAGCCTCGCCGAGATTCAGTGAATAGGCGTCGCACGCCTGTGGCCAAGAGAACGACAATTTGCCTTTGAAGTCCTTTTGAACTTGGCCGTCTTTGGTCTGCAACAACACGTCTGCCACGCCGCCGCCTTCACTGCCGGGCAGCCAAGCCGCGACAAAAGCGTTGGAGGCATTCAGTTCCCTATTCACCCAGAGCGGACGGCCCGTAAGGAACACGGCCACGACGGGGATTTGTTGGGCCTGAAACTTCTTCAGCAAAGCCAAAGGCTTGGCACCACCATAGGACAGGTTTTTGATGTCGCCCATAAACTCTGCATAAGGCTTTTCACCAAACACCACGATGGCGACGTCGGGCTTATCCTGATAGCTGCCATCGACTGACAGAATGGCTTTACCGCCGGCAGCTTCAGCTTGCTTGGCAATGCCGGCAAAGATGGATTCGGCGCCGGGGAAGTCGGCATTGGTGAGATCACCACCGCCTTGCCACGAAATCGTCCAACCACCCGATTGCTTGGCGATGCTATCTGCCCCCTCGCCTGCTACGAGAATGGTCTTGCCGGGATTGATTGGCAAAACACCGTCATTCTTCAACAGTACCAGCGATTCAGACACTGCCTTACGGGCCACGGCTCGATGCTCTGGCGAGCCCAACAGCGCATATTTCCCGCCCAGTTTCCGGGCCGATGGGGCTGGCAGATCAAACAGGCCGTAACGGACTTTAACGCGCAAGATCCGGCGCACGGCATCATCCAGACGCTCTTGCGAGATTTTACCGCTGTCGACTGCCGCCTTCGTATTGGTCAAAAGCTCTTTCCAGTCCTCGGGCACCATGAAGATGTCGAGGCCTGCATTGATCGATTCTGGGCAGTCCTTGTTCGTACAGCCCGGAATGCGGCCATGGCCGTTCCAATCGCCGACGACCAAGCCGTCAAAGCCCATTTCGACTTTGAGCAATTCGGTGAGATACGACTTACTGCCGTGCATCTTCTGGCCATTGATGCTGCTGAACGAGGCCATGACCGTTTGCGCGCCAGATTTTAAGGCGGCGCGGTAAGGAAAGGCGTGGAGTTCAACCAGATCAGCTTCATTGCCAACTGTATCGCCGGTATCAATGCCAGCGGTACCGCCGTCACCGAAGAAGTGCTTGGCGGTGGCGATTACATGGTCTTGGCTCAGAAAATCTGGACCCGTGCCTTGCAGGCCCTCAACCATGGCCGCGCCGAGTTCAGACACGAGCCCCTTATCTTCGCTATAGCCTTCATAGGTACGGCCCCAACGGTCATCGCGGACTACGGCCAAAGTAGGCGCAAAGGTCCAGTCAATGCCGGTGACCTTGATTTCAGCCGCTGTGATGCGGCCAATCTCGCGGATCAGAGCAGGATCGCGCGTCGCACCTAGACCAATATTATGTGGGAACAGTGTCGCACCCACCACATTGCTGTGCCCGTGTACCGCATCGGTTGCCCAAAGCACGGGGATAACTGGGCTGCCATCGGCATGGGGTGTGCGCGAGGCTTCCCAAAACGCATCAGCCAGTTTCAACCAGTCTTCTGGCTTCGAGCGCTCATTGCCATATGGGCCGGAATTGCCGCCGTTCAGAATGGTGCCAAAGCGATATTTGGCCACATCTTGTGGCGTGATCGTTGAGATATCGGGCATGATGAGCTGAGCGACTTTTTGCTCCACACTCATCTTACTCATGATCTCGGTGATCCGGGTTTCGACTTTTTCGTCCTTTTTAGGTCCAGAGGCGCAGCCCGTTAGGCCGAGCGATAATGCAAGCACGGGCACGAGGCAGGCGCGGAGGGACTTCTGGAACAATGGCTGCATGTGAGAGCGCATAATCGTATTCGCCTTCGCTTAGGTTGCTGGTGCAGTGTTTTGACGATGAACGAACAGACCGAAGAACACGAGCCAAGCATAGCCAAGGATCGGCACGATCAGCGCGACTGAAAGGCCAACACTGTCTGCGGCAAAACCCGTTACCAAGGGCAGGATGGCCCCACCGACGATGCCCATGCACAAGAGTGCAGCGGCCTTTGGCGTGTCTTCATCATTCAGGCCAATCACGGTCTGCGAGAAAATAGTTGGGAACATGATGGAGTTGAACAAGCCAATCGAGAGAATGGCGATGGCGGCAATCTGCCCGGTCAACACCATGGCTAAAGCTGCCAAGACAATCGCAAGCACGGCAAATACCGCGAGCACTTGTCCCGCTGGGAAGCGGCTCAAAATATACGAGCCTGCAAAACGGCCCACCATGGCCCCGCCCCAATACAGGGCGACCAATTTACCGGCTTGTGCCTCTGTTGAGCCCAAGATGCTCGCTTGGCTTAGATAATTCACCAATACCGAGCCAATTGCGACTTCTGCGCCTACATAGGTGAAGATGGCTATGACACCGAACAGGACCTTCTTATTGGCCAAGAGATGAAAGCCAAGGCCTGTCGGGGTTTCGGTTTTGGCCATGGGCGGCAACAAATCGCGCTTCATGTAGAACACGATCAAGATCAGCACCAAAACGGTGGCGATGCCCAGATAAGGTGCTTGCAAGGCCGCAGCTTCTGCCGCGCGCAGCGCATTCAGCGCTTCTGGCGTCAGGGTGGAAATGTCCTTGGGGATTTCAGGTCCACCTTCCAAGATCAACTTGGCGCCAACGAATGGACCGATGAAGGTCCCGAAGCTGTTGAAAGCTTGGGCCAGTGTCAATCGGGCGGAGCTGGTTTCGGCGGCCCCTGCGATCGAGATCACGGCATTGGCGGCAACTTGCAGGATAGTGATGCCGGCAGCCAACACAAACAAAGCAAACAAAAAGCCTGGATAAATGCCAACATGGGTGGCAAGTACAAACAGGATGCAGCCACCGATCATCACGCCAAGACCTGCGATAATCCCGCGCATATAACCAACTTTGGCCACCAAATTGCCAGCAGGGATCGAAAAGACAAAGTAACCTAAGAAAAAAGCTGACTGGGTCAGCATGGCCTCTGCGTAGCTGAGATTATAGAGCCCGCGGAATTTAGGGATCAAAATATCGATCAGAACGGTCGCAAAACCCCAGATGAAGAACAAAGCAAGCGACATAAAGAACAAGGTTCTATCGTTCACATTGCCCTCTTGCGGCTTTGTCGTCACTGCGCTTGGTCCGGCCATTTTAAGGTTTCCTATCCTCAGTTTTTTGTTGCTTTTCGTTTCTTATTTGGTCTCTCAAAAAGGCTATCGCCCCTTAGTCCCCACACGCAGCGGTATCATGTGAGCGTTCACATTTATAGACCCTAACCCAATCAATTTCCATTGTCTTGGGAAAATTCTTCGCCGAAACACCCCGCAAATTGCGTCCTTCGGGTAGATTCCCCCCGATTGCGACGTTCAAAATCAGATAAAATGCCTGATCGAAGGGCGCTAAAGGTCGGCTTGGACTTTGGTCAACGTGCCACGTTGCAGGCGTTTGTGTGGCATAAGGCACCCCATCAATTGACCAGACCATTTTGCCGGCGTCCCAATCAAGGGTGTAGGTATGAAAGTCATCAAGGCTGCCGACCAAGGGGGTGGTTTTCGACAGAAACTTGTTCTTTGGCCAAGCCCCACCAAAATGCAGCGTACCAAGAATCGTATTCTCAACCCCACCTGGGCAATCGGGGCAAGGCTCCCCCAGATTGACCGCCTCCATTATATCAATTTCGCCCGAGGCCGCCCACGGCCCATAGACCTCACCAGTAGGCAGAAGCCAAATGGCCGGCCAAGTGCCTTGACCCTGTGGCAGGCGCGCCCGTACCGATATCCGGCCATAGCGCCAATCAGCCTTGCCCTTGGTGACCAGCTTGGCGGAACTGTATGGAAGCGTCACTTCTTGAGCGCGTGCCGCCTTATTGGTGCGCTGCTCAACTGGCAACGCATAGCCGCGGCGACGTTCCTTGCGCGCTTGAATGACGAGGTTGCCAGCTTTTACAAAGCTATTCACCGGCCGATCAGTATAGCATTGCTTCTCATTATTGCCGCCGCCCCAGCAATCGACAGCATGGCTCCATTTGGCCGGATCAATCGCCGTGCCCTCAAACTCATCGGACCAGACAAGCGACCAATTGGCCTTTGTCTCGGTCTGGGTCGACACTTCTTGAGCGAAAGCCTGATTCCCAGCGCCCAAGGCCGCAACAGCCCCGATACAACCCAGAGCAAACGCCCGAAAACCCACATATTTTTTGGCTAAAAACAAACCCACAGCACCCTCCCCTTTTCCACCAGTCTGCCTTGCTCACCCCCACCTGCATAGCGACAATGCCAGTCCATAGAAGTTGGGGGCATCGTTGCCGATAGCTTTGGCGCTGTTCATTGGGGTCTCAAGCGTGATTGCGCACACATGCTTGCCAGTGATGCGGGCTAGGAACTCGCGATCAACAGGCAGTGTATCATTGGGAAAAAAGTGGTGGCCGGAGCCGACAAAAGGAGGTGAGTAATTCAAATCTAGAATCAAGGTGACACTAGACGCCTCTGTCCAAAACTTCCCGTTTTCATGGGTTCAAACCAGTATTAGCGCTGGCCAAGAAGCCAAACTTACTGGCTCAAAATGGCCGGCCTATGAACAGATGGACCGATTGGCGGCCATCGTCTGCGCGGCCGAAGGAGAGGAAGACGGGCCCCAATGCAGTGTCGGCAGCGACATAGGCACTCGCCCCATATCTTAGATCGCCGAAGTCTGCATTTTGCCGGAGAGCCCAAACCTGACCCGCTTCGAGGGAGCCCCCAACATAGAGCTTTGAACCCAAGGTTTGGGCGCTGCCTTTGGTCAACTGGAATCGATATATGAGTTGCGCTAAGGCGAAACTTTCGCCCTAGAGCTCATCGCGATGATAGCCCGACAGCCTAAACGGCCCGCCCAAGCGGTAAAGCGTATCGACAGGCGTCGTACCGTCTAAATTGGTGCCACCGGACAAACCAGAGATCAAGCTGTGACGCCCGACACTGACGGCAGATAGGGCAAGTGCAGAGGCGGTTTGGTAATTGCTACTGTCTCCCAAGCCTTCGAAGCCCTCGGCCCAACGAACGCCTAGACGTGCTCCCTTTGTCGGGAAAAAGGGGTTGTCGAAGGTATCGATACCGCCCGACCCGACCAGTCGACCAATGTCGATATCTTGCCGCGTGGTTTTGGCTTCACCTTCTTTGAGACGAGCCTGCCCCTGCCCACGCTCAATTTGAGCACGGAGCTCGGCAAAGCGGCCAATTTGGTAACCGCCGCCCAGCGCGGCGAATCCATATGTAAGCTCGTAGCTAGCCACCTTAAAGCCAGATGGTTGGTAAATATCTACGGCTCGAGCTTCAAGTTTTGCCTTTGTTGTCACAAACCAGGATTGAGACGGCTCAAGGAGTTTAAAATACTCCCCCGAAAGGCTATTGATATCTCCCAACACCGCCTGAATCTGCAGTTCAGAGCCAAAGCGATCAACGGCCGGTGTCCGGTAGTCCATCGAAATTGAGGAATCGGCACCTAAACTACCATTATTACCGAGGGTTAGGCCGAGTCTGATGCGGCCGACATCCGGCTCGGCATCATCAGCCCGCACAAGGAGCACCGTCTTTGAGTCTTGTGTTTCCAGCGCATAATCGACCCTTTGAAAGGGCCCAAGGGCATAGACATCGTTTAGGGCCGCATGGATTTTTGAGGTCTCAGCAACCTGCCCGATCAGCGGCTGAAGTCGTCGTACGACTACCGTGTCGGCCAAACTCGAGCTGTTTTCGATGCGAACATGATCAATGACCGGCGGCGCAGGTTGTGGATTTTGAACATAGACCTTGCGCTCGCGTCTGGCCGCGATCTTTTCGAGAGAGACGGCTTGGGTGAGAAAGGAACGTCGTCCGGCCTCAATAAACTCTGCACCCTTGGTGAATTCTCCCGCATTGAGGGTGCCCGCATCAATCGTGATCAATACATCGTCGCTCGTGAGGGTCGCGAGCTGAGCGCGTTCATTCGCCAGCACCAGCAAAGTGACAGTCTGCCCCAGAACATCGAGAGCAGAGCCAATCTTGTCGCGTTTCAGGAGCGCACTTTGGGTCGCCACGACAATCACAATCTCTGCGCCCATTTCCCGGGCGACACTGATCGGGATATTGGCTGCCATACCGCCATCAACCAGCAGCTTTCCGTCCAAATTGACCGGCGCAAATACACCTGGCACCGCCATGGAAGCCCGCATGGCTATCGCCACTTCGCCTTTATCCAAGACCACGGCACGACCCGTCTCAATATCGGTGGCCACAGCGCGAAAAGGAATCGGGAGCCGATCAAAGCTCTTCACAGACCCTTTGATAGGAACTAGACGCCGCAACTCTTGCAGAAGGGCCTGATCAGATACCAGACCCGATGGAAGCAGAAGCGCACCATTTTTAACACCCAGTCCTGCACGAACCGGAAAATCCAATTCCTGTGCTTTCTGTCGAAAGGTCAGATCGTCACGATCGGGCGCTGGGCTAAAGACCTGGTTCCAATCTACCGTCTTTACCGCATCCTCAAGCGACGCGGAATCCAGACCAGAGGCATAGAGCCCGCCAACGACAGACCCCATGGAGGTTCCAACAACCATATCGGGTCGAATGCCAATCCGCTCCAGCTCTTGGATCACGCCGACATGGGCCAAACCTAGGGCACCGCCTCCGGACAAAACCAAGGCTACTTTTGGCCTATGAGCGGGCGCCTCAGACTCTGCCTTCACGGGAGAGGTGAAAAGTAGGGCTGAAATGATAAGTGCACCAAGCCCACTTAAAATCGGGCGGCTAAGCCAAGCCAACGGGGTTTTAACAAGGCCGCTTGGACGAAACATTTAACCACAAAATTTCAAAAGACCGCTCCAAAGCAAGACCGCACCACAAAAAAAGGATGACCTTAGCTCTATGGGTCCCTCGTCAGCTCTATGGGTCCCTCGTCAGCTCTATGGGTCCCTCGTCCAGCCGGAGAGTCCTAATTGTTATGCTCTCGTCATCACAAACCCGGCATATAAAGGTGTCTGACAACTCGCGACAAGCCTCAATCCACATGTTTTGCACTTGGTCAAGAACTGTTTTGGTTAGCTTAAGAAATGGCAAACTAATTGGGGCAGGTCTTCTCGCCGCAGTTCCTGTAAACCCGTCCAAGTTAAGCCTCGCGACAACGAAACGACTGAACGCAAACGTCGCGTCAGGTAATCGTGCTAGACGCTAGGCAGAATTAGGCAGGTCGTTGCTCACACCGTGGAAAGCGCTTTGGAAAATGATCTGTAACGCCGCAAGAAAAGTGCCAAAAGCGGTGTCTTAGTTTCTGGAAAAAAGTGGTGCCCGGAGCCGGAATCGAACCAGCGACACGCGGATTTTCAATCCGCTGCTCTACCGACTGAGCTATCCGGGCAACCTGTCGGGAGGAGGGCGTTTAGCGGATCAGGTTGTCTCTGTCCACGGGGTCCTCTGCATCGGGTATGCCATTATCCTCTTCTTGAACAGGAATTGCATAAGAACCATTGAGCCAACGGCCTAAATCGAGGTCGGCACAGCGTTTCGAGCAGAAGGGCCGATAAGGGTAGTCTGTGGGCTTGCCACACTCAGGACAGGTCCGGCTCATGCGATCACCACTTCACATTGGGTTTGGCTTGGTCGGCCCAGACGGAGATGAAATTGCCCGCCAATCGTGTCGGTAATGTCTTGCCGCCAGCCGATGGGGTCAGCCTCTAGAAAAGCGAGAGGGGCAGCCGGGGCAAAAAGCGTCACGGTGCGGCCTTTGGCCCCTTTGAGCGCCGCTGCGAGCCGATTGATGCCCTCAATGGCCAAGGTCTCCGCTGTCGGTTGGCCCGTGGCATCGAGGCAGATGTCGGCCAAGGCTTGGCGACGCTTTTGGCGGGCGATTTCGGCAATGCCAAAGCGGGAGACGGGCAGTACTTCGGTTTTGGGCGCGGCGACACCCCCATTCTTTTCAGCATCAAAAGCACTGATGAGGGCTTTGGTCAGCGCCTCAGCATCACCCTTACGGCGCGGCCCAGTGAAGTCGACACAAATGAGGCCGCCGAGACCCCGCAGGCGGATTTGGCGCACAATTTCGGGCACTGCAGCGAGGTTGAGGCCGCGAGCAAAGCGCGCAGGATCACTGCCACCGGTTTCGCGGCTAGCACTGTCAACATCTACGGCGGTCAAAGCGCGCGTGCGCTCAATCGTCAAACGACCACCGCCAGCAATAGGCACTTCTGTGTGCAAGGCAGCCTCAAAGGCGGCTTCGATACGGTCAATCTCGTCTTCGTCGGCCTCCCGCGGCTCACCCGGCCAGCCCTGCCAAGGCGTGGCATCTTCAAGTAGGCGTGGGCATGGCCCTTGTGGGGCGAGGCCCTCATAGGCAAGCGCGGGGCCCTTACCGCCTTCGGCTTCGCGCACGACCCGCACAGCCACGGCGGCGCCAACGCGCAGCTCTGCCTCACGCTCGCGGCCGAATGGGGCAAAAGCAGGTTCCCCCACGCCCAAATCGACAAAAGCGCCGCCGATACGGCCATCTATCGCGGTGACGCGGCCTGCGTAAATCTGCCCCCAACGAACCCGCGCCTCATGGGTGGACCAACGCTCTAGGCGCAGTTCCACAATCCGGTCGCGGTCAAACAAAGCGGCACGCAACTCGCCAATGCGCTCATGGATGACGATCTCACGTGTCGGGGGCTTAGGCGCATTCATGTGAAGGTCCTTTTATAGCCAAAGCCCTCAAGCAGGGAGACGGTCTCATAGAGCGGAAGACCCATCACCCCCTCCCAAGAGCCATGCAATTGGCTGCAGAAGGCACCAGCCAAGCCCTGAATGCCATAGCCACCGGCTTTGCCCATCCATTGCTCACTATCAAGATAAAATCCGATCTCAGCCTCGCTAAGGCGTTTAAAGGTCAAACGGGTTTCAACCGCCCGGCTCGCCTTGGCCCAACCGCGCTGGACAGCGACCGCCGTAGTGACGCGGTGATTGCGCCCGGAAAGCAGGTTCAGGCATGCCAGCGCCTGCTCACGCGTTTCTGCTTTGGGCAAAAGTCTGCGCCCCACCGACACCACAGTGTCAGCGGCAAGGATCAAATCATCTGGATTTTTCAGCGCGACGGCCTCTGCCTTGGCACAAGCTAGCCGCAGGCCATGCTGGCGCGCCGTTTCATGGGGCAGTGGTGTTTCGTCCAGATCAGCTGGACAAATCGTGTCGGGGACAATCCCGACTCTGGCCAGAAGCTCTTGTCGGCGCGGCGATGCGCTCGCCAGAATAAGCTTCATGGGACTTGTGTTACCGGAAGCGATAGGTGACCCGGCCCTTGGTCAGGTCATAGGGGGTCATTTCGACCAGAACTTTATCGCCAGCCAAAACGCGAATGCGGTTCTTACGCAATTTACCAGCGGTGTGGCCGATAATTTCATGTTCGTTTTCAAGACGGATGCGGAAAGTGGCATTGGGTAGAAGTTCTACCACGGTACCTTGAAATTCGAGCAATTCTTCTTTTGACATTGGGTCTCCCGGCCGCAAATGACCTGTTGGGCTGACAACTCAGCTTGATTGGCGCGCTCTATAGTCTGTTTTGGGGGTAAAAAGCCAGTGCTGCGGGTGTTGAAGCTGTTGAAATGGGCCCCTGACGCCACAGCTGACCCAGATCCTCTAAATGCTCCTGTGAGTTTCATCTAGGTCCGTCTTGCGGCAGAGCCTGTTTTCGCCCATCTGAAGGGCACAAGACTAATCAGAGAGCTTTTATCCCCGTGTCCGCCTTTACCACAGAAACCGTGCTGGCCGTCCAGCACTATACCGACCGTCTTTTCCGCTTCCGTACAACCCGTTCCCCTGCCTTCAGGTTCCGGACCGGGGAGTTTGTGATGATGGGCTTAGAGATCGACGGCAAGCCGTTGGTGCGGGCTTATTCCATTGCCAGCCCGAATTGGGATGAGGAATTGGAATTCTACTCGATCAAAGTGCCTGATGGGCCGTTGACCTCCAAGCTCTGCAATATTGAAGTCGGTCAGACGGTGCTGGTTGGCAGAAAGCCCGTCGGGACGTTGGTGCTCGATGCGCTTTTGCCGGGAAAGCGGCTTTATATGGTGGCAACGGGCACAGGGATTGCGCCCTTTGCCAGTCTGATCCGCGACCCAGAAACCTATGAGCGCTTTGAAGAAGTCATCCTGACCCAAACGTGCCGGACCGCCGATGAATTGACCTATGGCAAAGAGCTGGTCGCAAGCCTGAAGGATGATCCCTTGGTGGGCGACTATATTGTGGCGGGCAAACTGATTTTAGATACCGCAGCTACGCGCGAGCCTCAAAACCTAAAAGGCCGCCTGCCCGCACGGGTTGCCGATGGCAGCTTCTTTCGCGAGCACAATCTGCCACCTTTCAACCCCGAGGAAGATCGCGGTATGATTTGTGGCTCGATGGAAATGTTGGCTTCTTGTAAGGCAATGTTTGAAGATGCTGGCTTCACCGAGGGTTCAGTCAGCCAACCCGGACAATTTGTCTATGAAAAGGCATTTGTCGGCTAGGCGATTGATGCTAGGCCACGTGGATGAAGTCGATCAAACTTTGCCTCGTCGTTGCGCGTGGCCGCAATCACGTGATTGGGGTCGACAATGACTTGCCTTGGCGCCTGGGCAGCGACCTAAAAAACTTTAAAGCCATCACGCTTGGCAAGCCCGTCATCATGGGTCGCAAAACCTGGGATTCGATAGGAAGGCCATTGCCCGGCCGCCCGAACTTGGTCATTACCCGCGATACAGATTTTCAAGCCCAAGGGGCCAGCGTTTGGACCAGCCTGCCGTTGGCGATCGAAGCTGCAAGGGCGATGGCCAAGACCGCCCACCAAGACGAAGTCTGCGTGATTGGCGGCGGGCAAATCTATGCCGAAGCCCTACCTTTTGCTGATCGGTTGTATCTAACAGAAGTGGATGCAGCGCCGATAGGAAACGCATTCTTTCCGGCATTCGATGAAGCAGATTGGGCTGAGACCAGCCGAACGGAGTTCGCTGCCGGGCCGCGCGACGATCATGATTTTGTGGTGCGCGTTTTGGACCGTAAGGCTTAAGCGGCCTTCAGAGATTGATAGAGCTTCAGGATTTGCAGCGTGGCGCCGTCATTGCCGGGCTTGCCACCTTCATCCAGCTCTTCCTGCAGCGCCAAACCATCGATTTCCGACTGTAAGGCATGTGCAAGCTTATCGCGCAAAATCGGGTCATGCTGGCTCAGAACTTCCCAGAGGGTGCGGGTCATGCGTAAGGCAACATCGGTATCGATGCGCACGCCGAGCAATTGAGATTGGTCTTCTTGGGTGCGGATAGTTTGCAACGTCGCCTCCACTGTGAAATCTGAAAAACGTTTTGGTCGAAAGAAGGTTGAATTATTGCTACCGCTAACCCTACACATAATGTTATTGATAAATAGTTGCAGACAACTTGCATGCAAATGCATAGAATTTGTGAATACCTGAATCAACTGATCACCACGCCGTCTGCACCCCCTCTGCCGATCTCGTCTTGCTAAAACAGGTTAGGGCCGACATGATCTGTTTTTTCATTCACTTTTGATCGTTGAGCCTCCCCTTGCCAGAGCCCGAGACACCAGAGCCATGGCGTGGCAGCGGCTCAACCAAGGGCCGACAGATTGGCCCAATGGCGGAATTCCTCATTCTTGAAGTCACCTCGCAGTCGAAAGTTTACAAACAAAAGCTCGACCGATTGTTGCGGACTGACATGAAGATCCGGCCGCGTTATGGCGAGTTTGAGGTGGAAATTCTAATCGATCTCAACCGCGATTATCCCGCCATCGATCTCGATAATGTCGCAAAAGCAGTTCTCGATGGCATTAAGGGCGCGGTGTTTTTCGATGATGCCCAAGTTATGCGCTTGGTAGTTGAAAAGCGCTGGGCGGAGTCTGAGCGGGTTTTGGTGCGGGCTTGGCCACGAGGATAACATGCTTAACCCAAGGTTAAATGCCCATTGCCGTGGCATCGATACAATTTGTTACAACAAAATCAGTAAAAAGACGGAAAAGCCCTCGACAGACCCTTCGGTATGGGATTGAAATGCGAGGACAAAGCTTCATGAGGGCGGATGATGCAAGATTGGCGCGAAGATAAGACTTTTTTCCGCGCGACCATCGCGCTGCCAGTCATTTGGTTTATGATCTTTTTTGTCGTGCCGATGGCCATGGTCTGGGCCTATTCGGTCGGCGAGAATGTGGGCCCTGTCGACGTTGCGATCACGGGTACTTTTTCCAATTATGCTAAGGCGTTTTCACCCGAAGTCCTGAAGGTGATGTGGAATTCGGTTTGGTTGGCCTTAGCTACGACCGTGATTTGCCTCATCGTCGCCTTCCCGGTGGCCCTTGCCATGACCTTTGCGGATGAAAAGCAAAAGACGTGGCTTTTATTGCTGATCATGCTGCCCTTCTGGACCAATCTTTTGATCCGCACCTATGCGTTGATCGCGGTGATGCGTAACTCTGGCGTGATTAACTCAGGGCTAGAGGGTCTGCACAACTTACTGGGTGTCTTTGGCATGCAAATGGGGGTTTTTGAGCCCCTACCCCTCCTCTACAATAAATTCGCTGTGGTCGTAGGCCTCGTCTATGTGCATCTGCCCTTCATGGTCCTGCCGCTGTATGCCGCCCTTGATCGGCTGGACAAGAGCTTGATTGAGGCGAGCCTTGATTTAGGTGCCGGGCATTTGGAAACAATCCGGCGCGTCATCGCCCCACTGGCTACCCCTGGGATCGCCGCAGGACTTGTCATCACCTTTATCCCAGCACTGGGGGCTTATCTGACACCGGATTTGCTGGGTGGGCCCGATGATCTGATGATCGCAAGCTTGATTGAGCGACAATTCAAGCGCGCCAACGACTGGCCGTTCGGGGCCGCTTTGTCCTTCATCCTGATGTATATCACGCTAATCTTCTTTGCCATTCGCGCCTTTATGGAGCGCAAGGGCGGAAAGGTGGGGGCACACTAATGGCCAGAAAAATTGCCCGCGCCCCACTCGACTACCTCAACATGCCCGCCATGAAGGCGTGGCTGGCAGGCGTGTTCATCTTCCTATACACGCCGCTCATGATCCTGATCCTATTCAGTTTCAACGATTCCAAAGCCAATGTTGTCTGGAAGGGCTTTACGCTCAAATGGTACGTCAAAGCGTTTGAGAACACGCAATTGCGCGAAGCTTTGTTTAATTCGCTTTTGATTGCCGGAGTGTGCACCGTCATCTCGGTCGTGCTGGGGGCCTTGATGGCCTTTGTCTTCTGGCGCTTCAAATTCCCATTCAAGGGCCCGCTTGAGAGCGGCATGAACCTGCCGATTGTGGTGCCCGAAATATGCTTTGGCGTTGCGGTATTGATGTTCTTTGCCAAAATCGGATTTCCGAATGATCTGCCCTATCCGTTTAATCTGACGCAGATTATTTTAGCGCATGTGACCTTTGCGTTCCCCTTTGTCGCCATTGTCGTTCGAGCTCGGCTGGAGAGCTTTAATCCCGAGTTAGAGGCCGCAGCCCTCGACTTAGGTGCTTCGCGCCATCAGGCCTTCCGCGATGTCATCATCCCGCATATGAAGCCCGGCCTGATTGCAGGTGGTCTGTTAGCGTTTACGCTGTCGCTGGATGACTTTGTGATCACCTTCTTCGCCTCTGGCCCTGGGACGATCACCTTCCCAGTCAAAGTCTATTCGATGGTGCGCTTCTCTGTGACGCCAGAGGTCAATGCTGCCTCGACCATCATCATCTTGATCACGGTGCTTGCCACCGTCCTTGCTTTGCGCGCCCAAAGTGCAACCACCAAAGAGAGCTAAGCTATGAGTGATCGTGACGCCATTATTCGGGTTGAAGAAGTATCCAAACGCTATGGCAAGGTGACCGCTGTTGATCGCGTGACTTTGGAAATTCCGCGCGGGGAATTCTTCGCGCTCCTCGGCCCATCGGGGTGCGGGAAAACCACGTTGCTGCGCATGCTGGCGGGCTTTGAAATGCCCAGTGAAGGCAAGATATTCATTGATGGCATCGACATGTCGACCATCCCGCCCAACAAGCGGCCCGTGAATATGGTGTTCCAATCCTATGCCGTTTTCCCGCATATGACGGTGTTTGAAAACGTCGCCTATGGCCTCAAGTTCGATAATGTCGCCAAGGCGGACCAATATGGTCGCGTGATGGCGGCCTTGGCCGACGTCAAGCTGGACCATCTGGCAGAGCGCAAGCCCGACCAGATGAGTGGTGGCCAACGCCAACGCGTCGCTTTGGCCCGCGCACTCGTCAAAAAGCCAAAAGTCCTGCTGTTGGACGAACCACTAAGTGCGCTCGACGCCAAACTGCGCGAGGCTATGCGCTTTGAACTCGCAGAGCTTCAAGACAAGGTCGGGATCACCTTTGTGATGGTGACCCATGATCAAGACGAAGCCCTTGCCATGGCAGGACGCTGCGCAGTGATGGACCGGGGCAAGCTCATGCAAACGGCCACTCCCTCCAACCTCTATGAATTCCCCGCCAACAAGTTCGTGGCCGACTTTATTGGTAGCGTAAATCTGTTCGAAGGCACGCTCGAAGTCGATGAGCCTGACCACGCCATCGTCCAGTCCGAGGAGTTGGGCGGTCGGATCTTCTTTGACCACGGCGTATCGGGTGCTGGGGGTGAGAAGATGTGGGTCGGCATTCGGCCTGAAAAGATCGAGCTCTTGAAGCGCGAAGAAGGTGCCGCCCCGCCTACGCCAGAAGACGCACCCTCGGGCTGCAATGTGACCGCTGGCATCGTGCGCCAGATTTCCTATTTGGGCAGCGAGAGCATTTATGAGATTGACCTCATCAATGGCCGCCGCATGCAGGTGTCGCGCCCCAATCTGTCGCGCTGGGATCAAGAGGATTTCACGTGGGACGATGAAGTCTGGCTGCGCTGGCACGGCGATAGCCCGGTCTTGCTGCAGAGCTAGACCGTGAGCATGGAAGAACAGTCACTTGGAAAGCTCGGCGGGTGCCGCTGTGGGCACGTCCGTTTTGAAGCCAAGCCGCCGGTGCTTCTCACCATGGCTTGCCATTGCAAAGGCTGTCAGCGCATGACCGCCAGCGCTTTTTCTTTGAGCGAGATGTATGCCGGGGCCAATTTCGAGCTTCTCTCCGGCGCTCCGGTACAAGGCGGCATGAAGGCCAGCCCCGTCCATTATGTCTGCCCCGAATGTTCGAGTTGGGTCTATACCAAAGTCTCGTCCACCATTGGCGACTTCATCAATGTGCGCGCGACGATGTTTGATGACGTCGACCAAAGCCCACCGTTCCTCGAAACCTGCACAGCAGAAAAGCTCGCATGGGTTGAGATCGGCGCGCCACACCGATACGAAAAGTTCCCGCCGCATCAGAAGTTTGGCGGCCTTATCCAAGAATTTATGGCCCAATCCACATGAACGCACGACCCATCCTCGGCATGATCTGTTGCCAGCGCCATGTCGGCACCGAATATGCCCAAGCCGTGATGGAGCGTTATCTCTATGGCGTTAGCCCGCATGTGGATGCGATCCCGCTGCTGATCCCGTCTTTACCGGCTTTTGTGGACGCAGAAACGGTGGCAGGCCGTCTCGATGGGCTGTTGCTGACGGGCTCTCCCTCCAATATGCAGCCCCATCGCTACGGCGAAGATATCGCCGATGCGCCCGGCCCGTTTGATCCCAATCGCGATGAGATGGCGATGGCCTTGGCTGATGTGATGTTGAAAGCTGGTAAGCCCGTCTTTGGCATTTGCCGTGGTTTTCAAGAGCTCAATGTCCATTTCGGCGGCACGCTTCGGCGCGACATGGCCGATCCCGCCCGCGCCTTTCAGCACCATTCGCCGGACGGGGTCAGCTTTGATGCCATGTTCGCGCATGAGCATGACGTGCGGCTAGAAGAAGGCGGCGCGATTTTGGCCGCCATCGGCCAAGCCGACATCAAGGTCAATTCCGTCCATTATCAAGGCGTCGACAAGCTGGGCAAAGACCTCCGCGTGGAAGCCCGTGCGCCCGATGGCGTGGTCGAGGCCTTCTCCAGCACAGCCCGCGGCGGCCCTGTCCTTGCCGTGCAATGGCACCCCGAATGGAAGCCCGAAGCCAATGAAAACAGCCGCAAACTATTCGGCCTGATGGGCCGCGTTCTGCGGGGTGGGGCACTTTAGGGGGCTAGGTTCGCGCAATGACACTGTCTTGGCTAAGGTCGTGGGGGTGTTGAATTTGGGTTCAGACACTGTTTTGAGGGCTATTTTTAGATCTGCTTTGCGCCAGCTTAAGACATAGAGCCTCCTCGCTGCCTTCCTCTAAAGCGGCCATTCTTTGGCCTTGACTGCCACCACCAAGGCGTAAAGCGACGAAACAAAAAACCTCAGAGAATCCGGGCGAAACTTGCGGCACCTTGAACGGCCGGCAGCAAAGATGAAGGCGAAGTCATCGCGACTTCTTTTACTTGCGTAATTTCCACATCGGACCCATTCCCGAATACGGCTTCCATCGTTTGCACACAGATTTTCACGGACTCGTTCGCCAGCATATACCAGACTTGTTTGGCCTCCTTGCGGGTGCTGACCAGGTCGGCACGGCGCAATTCGGCGAGTTGCTGGCTAAGTGCGGGTTGGGTGATGCCTGTCGCGTCACCGATTTCGCTCACATTGCGCTCGCCGTTAAGAAGGCAACTCAAGATCATGAGGCGCTGGGGCTGGGCATAAATCTTAAGCTTCTCGGTCACATTGGCCGCAAGCTCGCGGTCTTGAAAGAAGGCGGTCATGGCAGTGTTCTGCAGAACCAGTCTGCGCCTTCGTCAGGGGTGATACTGCCGTCAGCAGGGGGTGCCAAAAGGGGCATACCCGGTTGCCAACCCTCAGGCGCAAACCCCTTGCCGTCCTCAACAGTTTTTAAGGCGTGCACCAGTCTCAGCATTTCGTCGGCGGATCGCCCCACATTGTGAGGATAAATGGTGATTGCCCGAACAATCCCTTTGGGGTCGATAAAGTAGGCAGCGCGCATCGCCATTGCATCCTTGCTTGCTGGATCCAGCATCCCATAGGCGTGACCAATCACCATGCTGGGGTCTTCTACTACCGGAAACTCAACTTTGACGGCGAAGTTTGCCTCGATGGCGCGAACCCAAGCCAAATGGGAATAGAGGCTGTCGACTGACAATCCGACCAGCGCGCAATCCAACGCATCAAACTCCTTTTGTCGTTTTGCAAGCCCGACAAATTCTGTGGTGCATACCGGCGTAAAGTCGGCGGGGTGTGAGAAGAAGATAAGCCATCGCCCGCGATAGGAAGACAGCCTTAATTCACCTTTCGTAGAGCGCGCCACAAAATCGGGCGCAAGGTCGCCGATCCGCACGGCAGGGGCCAAATTCATTTGATCTACAACAATCATGTTTCCCGCTTTCTGGTCAAAATAGTACCTCACAAAGCCCCTTGACGCAAGTTATTATATCAGTTACATGATTTATGTAAAGAATATATCGAAGGAGACTCACATGACTGATCTCGCACTTACAAAGGCCAGCGCCCAAGTTGTCGCGGCACAGGCTGGCATTCCTGTGATCAAGGCTTTTTTCGACTTGCCGACAAACACCGTCAGTTATGTGGTGCATGATACGGCAACCTCGCGGGCCGCGATTATCGATAGCGTGTTGGATTTTGATCCAGCATCGGGGCGCACAACTTACACATCCGCGGATGCGATTATCGCCTATGTTGGCGAGCATGCGTTGACGATTGACTGGCTACTAGAAACGCACGCGCATGCTGACCATTTGTCCGCTGCACCCTATTTGCAACAAAAGCTGGGCGGCAAAATCGCCATCGGGGCGCACATCACCTCTGTTCAGCAGGTCTTTGGAAAATTATTCAACGCGGGCACTGAATTCGTCCGCGATGGATCGGACTTCGACCAGCTTTGGAATGATGGTGATCATTTCAAGATTGGCAATCTGGAAGTAACTGTCCTTCATGTTCCTGGCCACACACCAGCCTGCATTGCTTACGTGATTGGTGACGCGGTCTTTGTTGGCGATACGATGTTTATGCCGGACTATGGGACTGCGCGGGCTGATTTTCCCGGTGGTGACGCACGAACCTTGTATCGCTCTGCACGGCGCTTGCTTTCATTGCCGCCGGAGACGCGCTTGTTCATGTGCCACGACTATCTGCCAGCCGGTCGCAACGACTATGTCTGGGAATCGACTGTGGAGGCCGAGCGCAAGGCCAACGTCCATATTCATGACGGCAAAACTGAGGATGAATTTGTGACCATGCGGGAGGCACGTGATGCGTCCTTGCCGATGCCCCGCCTGATCATGCCATCGGTTCAAGTCAATATGCGTGCCGGGCATATGCCTGCCGCAGAAGACAATGGCGTCACGTACCTCAAGATCCCGGTGAATGCAGTATGATCCCCGGATTTCCAAATGCGATGCCTGTTGAAGGCTTTATCGGCGGCTTGTTGATTGGGCTAGCTGCAGCCATCATGCTGCTAGGCTTAGGCCGGATTGCCGGTGTGAGTGGTCTTGCTGCGCGCGCAACCGGCATTGCCGATACGGGCGCGCCGCGCGGCATTGCCGTGGCTTTTGTCATTGGTCTGCCACTAGGGGCTTTCCTCATCGCAACATTAGCGGGCGGGGTAACAACGAAGTTCCCGGTCTCGATATGGCCCTTGATTATCGGCGGGCTGTTGGTTGGCTTTGGAACGCGGCTCGGCTCTGGGTGCACCAGTGGCCATGGCGTTTGTGGCATGTCGCGCCTTTCCCCACGTTCGCTGGTTGCAACAGCTTTGTTCATGGCCAGTGGCTTTGTAACAGTCGCACTGCTGCGACTTGGAGCTTTTCTATGAAACCGATCGTCGTTTCCCTCGTATCTGGCGCTTTATTTGGTGCCGGCTTGGCATTCTCGGGCATGGCTGACCCTGCCCGTGTGCAAGGCTTTTTGGACCTGTTTGGTAATTGGGACCCAACACTGGCCTTCGTCATGGGCGGTGCCCTGATTCCGATGGCAATTGCTTGGATCATAAAAGGCAGATTGCACGCCCCGCTGGCAGCGCCCGTATTTGACCTGCCAACCAGCACAAAACTTGATCGCCCATTGGCTTTGGGAAGTCTTCTTTTTGGCTTGGGATGGGGAATATCCGGGCTGTGCCCCGGCCCCGCCCTTGCCGATCTTGGTGTGGTACCCTTGGCCGTAATGCCCTTCGTCGTAGCGATGTTCGTCGGCATGGCCCTGCATCGTTTTCTTCCCCAACTCACGCAGCAAAAAGGTGCCTCGCAATGATCAAGAATATGGGCAATCTCGACCGCATCATTCGTCTTACCATTGTTCTGGCAATTGGTGTCGCTTTTGCGCTCGGCAAAATCTCTGGCGTCTTAGCGCTGGTCTTGGGCGTCGTGGGGCTTGCGTTTCTGTTGACCAGTTTGGTCGGAACCTGCCCGGTTTACCTGCCGTTTGGCCTCTCAACCCGCCTCAGAAAAGCAAACTAAGCACACAAGTGCCCCGGAGGAACGCGCCATGATCATTAAGCAAATCGCTCCGGGACTCTCGGTCTCCGGCCAGCTTACCCCTCAAGACGTCGCGGACGCGGCTTCGCAAGGCTTTAAGTCCATTATCTGCAACCGTCCTGATGGCGAAGAAGCGGGCCAGCCTAGCGCTGCCAATCTTGGCGAGCAGGCCAAGGCGTTGGGTCTGGGTTTCACCTACATCCCCGTAACACCGGGCTCCATTACCAACGACGATGGCGATAAAATGCGCGCGGCATTGGCAGCCATGCCCGCGCCTGTTTTAGCGTTTTGCCGCTCTGGTGCGCGTTCAACCAAATTATGGGAAATGGCACAAAATGCCCCTGCCCCCATGGGCACAACAAAAACCTATGACATAGTGATTGTGGGCGGCGGTAGTGCTGGTATCGCGACCGCAGCAAGCATTTTAAAGCGTGCTTCTGGCCTTTCCGTCGCGATCATCGAACCCAGCGAAGAGCATTATTACCAGCCCGGCTGGACGATGGTCGGTGCGGGCGTATTCTCGGCAGAGTTCACCAAGCGCAGCGAGAAATCGGTGATGCCCCGTGGCGTTGACTGGATTAAAGGTGCCGCGGCTAGCTTTGCGCCCGAGGCCAATCAGGTTGCCTTAGAAGACGGGCGTATTCTGACCTATCGCGCGCTGGTGGTCTGCCCTGGGATCAAGCTGGATTGGGATGCGATTGAGGGCTTGCGTGAAACGCTGGGGGAAAACGGCGTCACCTCCAATTATCGCTATGATTTGGCACCCTATACCAATCGCCTAGTCAAAGATCTCAAGGGTGGACGTGCCTTATTCACCCAACCACCCATGCCAATTAAATGTGCCGGCGCGCCCCAAAAATCCATGTACTTATCTTGCAGCAATTGGGAGAAAGCAGGCGTTCTAAGCAAAATTGACGTGCAATTCCACAACACTGGCGCGGTCTTGTTTGGCGTTGCCGCCTATGTTCCTGCCCTGATGGACTATGTGGAGCGCTATAATGCACATTTGAATTTTGAATCGAAGCTCGTCGCAATCAACGGCCCTGAAAAAACAGCGACCTTTGAACAAAAGCGCGACGGCAACGTCACCCGTGTCGAGGAAAAATTCGACATGATTCATGTCGTGCCACCTCAAGTTGCGCCGGACTTTATCCGGAACAGCCCCTTGGCCGCCCCAAACGGCTTTGTTGAGGTCAATGAAGCAACCTTGCAGCACATGCGCTATCCCAATATTTTCGGGCTTGGCGACGCGTGCTCGGCTTCAAATGCCAAGACGATGGCGGCAGCACGCAAGCAAGCACCCGTGGTGGCCGTCAATGTGTTGGCTTGGCTCGACGGGAAAGGTCCTGTCGCCGATTATGACGGGTATGGAAGTTGCCCGCTGACGGTTGAGCAAGGCAAGATCGTGCTGGCTGAATTTGGCTATGGCGGCAAACTTTTACCTAGCTTCCCGAATTGGTTAATCGACGGCACCAAGCCATCGCGCCTGTCTTGGCTCCTCAAAGACACAATATTGCCGCCCATTTATTGGTATGGGATGTTAAAGGGCCGCGAATGGATGGCAGAACCACATAGGATTGGTAGCTGACATGCGTGGTCTCACAACTGGACTGGCCCGATATCTCCCGATCCTTGATTGGACGCGCACTTATAATGGGACAACTCTAACCAGCGATGTGGTGGCGGCGCTGATCGTGACGATCATGCTGATACCTCAAAGCATTGCTTATGCGATGTTGGCAGGGCTGCCGCCCGAAGTCGGGCTCTATGCGTCAATCGCACCAATCATTGCCTATGCGGTCTTTGGCACCAGTAAGGTTTTAGCGGTTGGACCTGTGGCGGTTATCTCATTGATGACTCTAACCGCAGCGGGCAAAATAGCGCCTGCTGGCAGTGCAGAGTTCATTGCAGCGGCTTTGATTCTGGCATTCCTATCCGGTGCAATCCTGATCGCAATGGGTGTTTTGCGGCTTGGGTTTCTTGCGAACCTCCTATCCCATCCAGTTGTCTCAGGCTTTATCACTGCCAGCGGCATCATCATCGCGACCAGCCAGCTTAAGTCTATCCTTGGCATCGAAGCCCATGGCGACGCCCTACCTGAATTGGTCCAGACCCTGGCGCAGAACATCGCTGATACCAATCTGCCGACCCTAATCATTGGCGTGTTGTCGACGGCGTTTTTATTCTGGGTGCGTAAGGGCTTAAAGCCTTTGCTTGTCGGCTTTGGCTTGGCACCACGCCCAGCGGATTTGATCGCAAAAGCTGGCCCGATTGCAGCGGTTGCCGTATCGACACTCGCCGTAATCTTCTTTGATTTAGAGGCAAAAGGCGTGAAGGTCGTCGGGACGATTCCGCAAAGCCTGCCGCCTTTAACAATGCCACTATTTGATCTTGAGCTTTGGCAAAGCCTAGCTATGCCTGCTCTTCTACTCTCGGTGATCGGCTTTGTAGAAAGCGTCTCAGTCGCTCAAACTCTGGCGGCGAAAAAGCGCCAGCGCATTGTGCCAGACCAAGAATTGATCGGCCTAGGTGCCGCCAACATTGCAGCCAGCTTTAGTGGTGGCTATCCCGTCACCGGCGGCTTTGCCCGCTCGGTGGTAAACTTTGATGCGGGTGCAGAGACCCCAGCGGCAGGTGTGTTTACGGCAATCGGTATTTTGATCGCGGCATTGTTTCTAACGCCCCTGCTCTATTCACTGCCGATCGCGACGCTTGCCGCAACCATCATTGTGGCCGTGCTCAGTCTGGTGGATTTCAAAACGCCACAGGCCATCTTTGCTTATTCCAAGTCAGACTTTGCCGCGATGATGGCGACAATTTTGGTGACGCTGACTATGGGCGTTGAGCCTGGTGTGATTGCTGGGGTCAGTCTCAGCTTGGCTTTGTTCTTATGGCGCGCATCTAGACCCCATGCCGCGATTGTTGGCCGCGTCCCCGGCACGGAGCATTTTCGCAATGTGCTGCGTCACACAGTTATTACCGATCCGCACATTCTAACGATCCGCATCGATGAGAGCTTGACCTATCTGAATGCGCGTTGGTTGGAGGAATTCATCTCTGAACAAGTCGCCCTGCATCCAAGCCTGAAGCACTTAATCTTAATGTGCTCGGCCGTGAACGCGATTGATGCCTCAGCGCTTGAAAGCGTGGAAGCGATCAATCATCGCCTCAAAGACGGGGCAATCGAATTGCACCTCTCAGAAGTTAAGGGCCCTGTCATGGATGCCCTCAAACGCTCCCATTTCCTGCACGAGCTGACAGGAAAGGTATGGCTTTCCCAGCATGAGGCCTTTGAGGGCCTTCTGGGAGAGACAGTCCCCACCGAGGAAAACCCTCTCCGATAGGACATCAAAACAGCTCAAACATCATCAAATAGGCCTCCGCAACAACAAAGGAAAAGACAATGCCTCTCCATATCGGCGATATCGCCCCTGACTTTCAGACAGAAACGCAAAATGGCCCAATCAGCTTTCACGAATGGGCAGGCGATGCCTGGGTGTTTTTCTTTAGTCACCCGGCAGACTTTACCCCAGTTTGCACTACCGAAATGGGCCGTACCGCCCAGTTGGCGGCCGAGTTTGCAAAGCGCAACACAAAACCCTTGGGACTTTCGACCGACACCGCCGAAGAGCACCTCAAGTGGATCGCCGATGTGAATGAAACCCAGCACACGGATTTGCAATTTCCGATTCTGGCCGATGCCGATCTCTCGATCGCGCGCATGTACGATATGATCCACCCCGAACAAAGCGAAACTGCTGCGGTTCGTTCGGTATTCATCATTGATCCGGCCAAGCGGATCCGCCTGACCATGACCTATCCCATGAGTGTTGGCCGCAATTTCGATGAAATCCTCCGCGTGATCGACGCGCTTCAAATGAGCGACAAGTATCGGATTGCAACTCCTGCTGATTGGGCTGTGGGAAAAGACGTCATCATCCCACCTTCGATCAAGGATGAAGAAGCAAAAACGCTCTTTCCACAAGGTTGGACAACCCTAAAGCCTTACTTGCGCACAACCAGCATCAAATAGGCATCCACAACAGAAGGCAGGGATTGTCATGTTAGACCAAGAGTGGGCGATTATTCTCGCTCGAATTCAATTTGCGTTCACCGTGAGTTTCCACTTTATTTTTCCTGCCTTCTCTATTGGCTTAGCGAGCTTCCTGGCTGTTCTCGAAGGCCTTTGGTTAAAA
This sequence comes from Maricaulis salignorans, assembly GCA_945891505.1. Taxonomy (GTDB): domain Bacteria; phylum Pseudomonadota; class Alphaproteobacteria; order Caulobacterales; family Aquidulcibacteraceae; genus Aquidulcibacter; species Aquidulcibacter miladensis. Next base: position 150,949 of record CAMDDL010000003.1, read on the forward strand.
ACCGGGGAAGGCGTTTATGCCAATCTCTACCGCTATTGGTTGAAGATCTTTGCCGTAGTGTTTGCGATGGGCGTCGTGAGCGGCATTGTCATGTCCTATCAGTTTGGCACCAATTGGTCGGTGTTCTCTGACAAAGCCGGACCTGTGATCGGTCCACTTATGGCCTATGAAGTCTTGACAGCTTTCTTTCTTGAAGCTGGATTCTTGGGCGTAATGTTGTTTGGCATCAATAAAGTGGGCCGCAAGCTCCATTTTGTCGCGACATTGGCCGTGGCCGTTGGCACCTTTGTTTCGGCTTTCTGGATTTTGTCGGTCAATAGTTGGATGCAAACGCCCGTGGGCTATGAAATTGGTGCCAATGGCCAATTTTTGCCGGGCGACAGCTGGCTGACGATCATTTTCAATCCTAGTTTCCCCTATCGCTTGGTTCACACTGTACTTGCAGCCTATCTGACGACTGCCTTTGCTGTTGGAGCTGTGGGTGCCTTCCATCTCTTGCAAGATCGCCAGAACCCGGGCGCACGAAAAATGTTCTCAATGGCCATGTGGATGGCTGCCATTGTCGCCCCACTTCAAGTGGTCGCCGGTGACTTTCACGGGATTAATACTCTGGAACATCAGCCAACTAAAGTCATGGCGATGGAAGGGCATTATGACAGTCACCCCGACGGGGCACCGCTCATTTTGTTTGGCATCCCAAACAGCAAAGAGAAACGTGTCGACTATGCGATACAAATCCCCAAGGCTTCATCTCTTATCTTGAAGCACGATCTCAATGCACCGCTGGCGGGACTTGATACTATCCCTGATCAGGACGAACCCCCCGTCCCCATCGTATTTTGGTCATTCCGAATAATGGTAGGCTTGGGCATAGGTATGGTAGGCATCGGCCTTTGGAGCCTTTTCGCACGTGCGCGCAAAAGGCTGTATGATTGGCCATGGCTTCATCGGGCTGCCCTTGTAATGGGTCCAAGTGGCTTTATCGCCGTTCTCGCAGGCTGGGTAACAACCGAAGTCGGCCGCCAGCCCTTTACGATTTACGGTGTGTTGCGGACTGTCGATAGCGCCTCGCCCCTCGATGCGCCTGCTGTTGCAGTATCGCTTATGGCTTTTGTGGTGGTTTACTTTGCCATCTTTGGCATGGGCATTTGGTACATCATCAAGCTCATGAAAAAGCCACCGGAAGCACATGAAAAACCACTCGACGATGCCCCGATACGCAGCTCAGGTATAACCCCTGCTATGGCGGTTCTAGAAGGATCATCATCATGATCGACCTCACAGTAATCTGGGCCTGCATCATCGGCTTTGCCATAATCGCCTATGTTGTCATGGACGGATTTGACCTCGGCATTGGCATTTTGTTTCCCTTCTTCAAGGCCGGGAAAGACCGCGACACGGCTATGAACAGCATTGCACCGGTTTGGGATGGCAACGAAACATGGCTGGTCATGGGTGTTGGTGGGCTTTTGGCAGCGTTTCCATTGGCCTATGCTATCATTCTTCCAGCCTTGTACGCCCCAATGATCGCTATGTTATTGGGGCTGATTTTTCGCGGTGTTGCATTTGAGTTTCGCTGGCGCGACCCTGCGCATCAGGCTTTCTGGGATAAAGCCTTCACCACGGGCTCAATTATCGCAACCTTTGCGCAGGGTGTCGCCCTTGGTGCCTTACTACAAGGGATCAGCGTTACTGGCCGCGCTTACTCAGGCGGCTGGTGGGAATGGCTATCACCATTTAGCCTTATAACGGGCGTTGGCTTATTGGTAGGCTACGCACTTTTGGGTGCATGTTGGCTCAACTGGAAGACTGAAGGAGGATTGCAGCGCCAAGCCGTAACTTATGCAGGACGTCTTGGCATTGCACTGCTCGTCATGATCACGATCATCAGCCTTGGCACACTCACGCTTGAGGCAAAATATTATGAACGGTGGCTCAGTTTCCCGAGCATTATTGCAACCGCGCAAGTTCCTTTGGCATCCATTATCGTCACCTTTCTGTTTTACCGTAGCCTGTCACAGAAGAAAGATGCCCAACCCTTTATGTGGGCGTTGGCGTTATTTGGCTTGTGTTTGGTGGGGCTGGGCGTCTCGATCTGGCCCGATATCATTCCAGCACGCGTAACCATCTGGGAAGCCGCAGCACCCCATCGTAGCCAAGTCTTTATGCTTGTGGGTGCCGCTATCATGATACCCATAATATTGGCCTATACCGCTTGGTCTTACTGGGTGTTTCGCGGCAAAGTCGGCGCGGAGGGATATCACTAGTGCCAAAATCACTCAAACAATTCTTATGGTTTGCATTTATCTGGGCAGCCAGCGTTACAACTTTGACCTTGGTCTCGTTTTTGATTAGAGCAATGGTGAGTTAGTTTAGCTGACTAGAGTACGCCTCAAAGCCGACCGCCCTGTGGTTTGGCGCGAGTGAAAAATTGCTCCTAGCAGCCACCATAACGAGTCGCCCGGGCACGTGTCACGCCATTCACCTTACGAACGGCTGCTTTTTTGCCTTCAAGGTCCAAACCAGACCATCCGCAATCGGCCAAAAGTCGCCGAAACGTACTGAGCAGCAATGCACTAAAGTCTTCACCTTAGGTCCTACCTTCGCAAAGGCCGCGTGCGACTTTGAGCGCGCAAGATGAAACAGCGCTCTCCCGCCTCACCCCATAGGCGCGAGCGGCGTTGGAGCCACGCCCCTAAAACATCGCAGGAATAACGCGGTCGGGTGGTTTGTGGCCGTCGGCGAAGGTTTTGATATTGATGATGACTTTCTCGCCCATTTCGGTGCGGCTCTCCATCGTGGCAGAGCCCATGTGGGGCAAGAGCATGACGTTTGGTAGCTTCTTGAGCTTGGGATTGATCGCAGGCTCGTGCTCAAACACGTCGAGGCCAGCGCCCGCCAATAGACCCTTGTCGAGCATGCGGGCAAGGGCGGCTTCGTCAATGACTTCGCCGCGCGAGGTATTCACCAGATAAGCGCTGGGCTTCATCAATTGCAGACGGCGGGCTGACAGCAAGTGATAGGTCGCAGGCGTATGCGGGCAATTGACCGAAATGATATCCATCCGCGACAACATTTGGTCGAGGCTTTCCCAATAGGTCGCCTCCAACTCTTGCTCTATCGCAGCAGAGACGCGGCGGCGGTTGTGATAATGGATTTGTAGGCCAAAGGCTTTGGCACGGCGGGCAACCGCTTGGCCAATCCGGCCCATGCCGACAATGCCCAGACGCTTACCGGCAACCCGGCGGCCCAGCATCCACGTGGGCGACCAGCCTTCAAAGCCGTCTGCCTCGACCACCTTCACGCCTTCCATCAGGCGGCGTGGCACGGCGAGGATGAGCGCCATGGTGATGTCGGCCGTGTCTTCGGTCAAAACGCCCGGCGTATTGGTTACGGTGATGCCGCGCTGGATGGCGGTTGCGACATCCATATTGTCCACGCCTGCCCCAAACTGAGCAATCAGGCGTAATCGTTCGCCCGCACGGGACAGAACCTTACTATCGATCTTGTCCGTCACCGTCGGCACCAAGACATCGGCGCGGCTGACAGCATCGACCAATTGCTCGTAAGACATCGGCGTGTCGGTCGCGTTCAGCTCGGTATCAAACAATTCTGCCATCCGTGTTTCCACAGGCTCTGGCAATTTGCGGGTGACGATGACTTTGAGTTTAGACTGGGGCATAGCCCTGTGTAGCAAGGCAAAGCGCAGACGCCAAGCGACATCGCAGTGATCGCTGAAATCTGGTGCTTGCAGACAATTTTACCCCCCAGATTAAGACGCTGTTCACCTTCATCGGCGAGATGAAAAGCGGTTGGGCTTTATCAATGGACGCGATAAAGCCGTTGATTGGGAAGTAGTTGCGCACGATGGGTAAAGTGAAAGCCATCCTTGCAAGCGTTGCTTTAGCAACGAGCAGCCTTTTCGCTGGCGATGCTTTTGCTGGCGGCTATCCCCCTTTTAACCGATTGGCAGGGGAAACACCCTCTGGGCAGCCCGTCCCGCGCTTTGTTTCTTTGAAATTTTCCAACATCAATGGCCGTGCAGGCCCTGACAAGGATTATCCCGTACGCTGGGTCTATAAGCGCAAGGGCCTGCCGGTGCGGGTTGTCGCAGAAACAGAGGAATGGCGACGCATTGAGGATCCAGATGGCGCGGTCAGCTGGGTGCATAAGCGGATGCTGGATGGTAGGCGGACCGGTATCGCGCGCCCTGCCCGCGACATGCGGGTAGCGATGCGCGCCAGTGCCAGTAGCGACACGCGCGTCGTGGCCTATATTACAGACGGCGTGATCGTTGAAATCACTGAAGAACGGCCCGGTTGGCGGCAAGTAAAGGTCGGTCGCTTTAAAGGTTGGGTTCCCGCTTCCGAGCTTTGGGGCGCTGACAATTCGCGTCAGCCATAACGGAAAGCACGCTTGGCGAATGGCCTTCCGCCATGCTAACGCGCTTGTGAAACATTTTGTAACAGGACGGCATCCCTTTGACGCAGACCCCCGAAACGAACATCCCCGCGCGTGAATCCTCTTATAGCTATGAGCAGCTGATCGCGTGTGGCGAAGGCAAGTTATTCGGTCCGGCCAATGCGCAATTGCCTTTGCCCAACATGTTGATGATGGACCGAATCACCACCATCACCGAGACGGGCGGGGCCTATGATAAGGGTCGGATCGAGGCAGAGCTGGATGTGCATGCGGGCCTGTGGTTCTTTGACTGCCACTTTAAGGGCGACCCTGTGATGCCGGGCTGCTTGGGCCTTGATGCTATGTGGCAATTGGTTGGTTTCTATTTAGGCTGGTCTGGCCTGCCCGGAAAAGGGCGCGCGCTTGGCGTCGGCGAAGTCAAGTTTTCCGGCCAGATTACCAATGACATCAAACTCGTTCGCTATGAGATCGATGTAAAGCGCGTGTTCAAATCGCGTTTAATTCTGGGCGTTGCTGATGGCCAAGTGCTGGCTGATGGCAAAGTTATCTATACCGCAAAAGACTTGCGCGTCGGACTGTTTCAGCCAGACGCCCTATAAGGAATAAGCCGATGCGTCGTGTTGTCGTAACAGGAATGGGCATCGTGTCATCGATTGGCAATGACACCGCAGAAGTGACCGAAAGCCTGCGAACTGCTAAATCAGGCATTAGTTTCGCCCAAGAACATGCCGATCATGGCTTTAAGTGCCAGGTGCAAGCCCGCCCGAATCTCGACTGGGAAACCTTGGTCGACCGGCGCGCGGCGCGCTTTTTATCCGAAGGCATGGGCTGGGGCCATATTGCGATGGAACAAGCCATCGCCGACTCAGGCCTTGAAGCCCACGAAGTCAGCCATGAGCGGACGGGCATTATCGCAGGATCTGGCGGCCCCTCGACCAAAGCAATCGTCGGTGCGGCCGACAAGACTCGCGAAACAGGCTCGCCCAAGCGCGTCGGCCCATTTGCAGTGCCCAAGGCCATGTGTTCTGGCGTGTCTGCTGCTTTGGCCACTTGGTATAAGATTAAGGGCGTCAATTACTCGATCAGCTCCGCGTGTGCGACCAGCGCGCACTGCATCGGCAATGCCTATGAGAGCATCGCTTGGGGCAAACAGGATGTGATGTTTGCAGGCGGCAGCGAAGACCTCGACTGGACTTTGTCGATCCTGTTTGACGCCATGGGTGCGATGTCCTCTGGCTATAATGACACACCGTCACGTGCTTCGCGCGCTTACGATAAGAATCGCGATGGCTTTGTGATCGCAGGCGGAGCCGGCATGCTGGTTCTGGAAGACTATGACCGGGCCAAAGCGCGCGGCGCGAAAATCTATGCCGAGCTGACAGGCTATGGCGCCACATCAGATGGTCACGACATGGTCGCTCCTTCTGGGGAAGGCGCTGTGCGCTGTATGCGCCAAGCGCTTGAGATGTCAGGCGGTCGCAAGGTCTATTATCTGAACCCACATGGCACCGCGACACCCGTTGGCGACGCCAAGGAAGTCGGTGCGATCCGCGAAGTCTTTGCGGGCAACATCCCGCTCATCTCGTCCACCAAATCGCTGACAGGCCACTCCTTAGGTGCCGCAGGCGCACAAGAAGCCATTTATAGCCTGTTGATGATGCAAGCAGGCTTTGCCTGTGAAAGCGCCCATATTGATGAGATTGATCCAGACTTTGCCGACCTGCCAATCCTGCGGGCGCGCAAGGAAGTTGAGATTGAGACCGCCATGTCCAATTCCTTTGGCTTTGGCGGCACCAATGCAACTTTAATGTTCTCAAAAGTCTAGCGCCATTTTCCCGTCACAAAGTTGGGGCTCAATCGGACCATGCGATTCCTCCTCTTTCTGCTCATTATCCTAGGTGCCCTATTCTACTCGAACCCGACGGAGCAGCGGTTGCGTCAGGTTATGCGCGAGCAGGACAAGTGGAGCCTAGATGCCGCCAGCATTCTGCCAATCAAGCGCACCAATTACTATTTAGCCTCCAAGTTTGAGATCAATTATCTGATCGGCAAAACGACCTGTTGGGGCGCGGCCCACGCGGTGATTATCTGCCCGAGCGATAAGAAGGATAAGAAGTGATACATCTCTCACTTCCGGCCCCCAAACGGTAGATGTCGACTTAGTCGTTCAGTCGCTGGTATTTCTACCCGCTTTAGTGCGAGAAATGGCCGTAAATTCTGCGTCTGCGAATTGACTTCTCGTGTTCTGACACGTATCAGCGCCGCTCTCTAAAGACGTCACCTTAACTGCGCCGACATTGCGCGCCACCTTTTGGAATACGACCATGAAAGTGAAGAGCTCTATCAAATCACTGAAGACCCGCCATGCAGCGTGTCAGGTCGTGCGCCGTAAAGGTCGGGTCTATGTCATCAACAAGGTCGACCCACGCTTTAAAGCCAAGCAAGGCTAATTGCGCGTGCCTGCGCCCGTCCGCGCAGTTCTTTTCGATTATGGAAATGTTCTAGTCGGCTGGTCGCCGCGCAAACTCTATGCGCGCTTGATTCCAGACCCTGACCGCCTCGACTATTTTCTAGACCACGTCTGCCCGATGTCATGGCATATGCTCCATGACGAGGGTCAAGAAATGGCTGTGACCATTCCAGCTAGGCAAGCTGAATTCCCCGAATTTGCCGCAGAGATTGCGGCTTGGAAGACCGGCTTTGCCGAGATGATCACCGGCGAAATCACGGGTTCTACCCAATTGGTGAGCGAGCTGGCCGCGGCCAACATCCCACAATATGTCTTGACCAATATGCCGAGCGAAGTGGTTGAGACCTGCTTTGGCCCATTTGGTTTTCCCCGTCACTTCAAAGACATCATCGTCTCCGGCGATGAAAAAACCGCCAAACCCTTGAAGCCGATCTTCGACATCAGTTTAAAGCGCATGGGTGGACTGGCTGCAGAAGAAGTGTTCTTCACCGACGATTCGCCAACCAATATCGCCGCAGCCGCCTCATACGGTTTTGTGACCCATTTATTTGAGGGCCCAGAGGGCTTGCGCCAAGCGATGCGCGTCGCGGGCCTTCCTGTTTGACGGACTTGTCGGTTTAGGTAAAAGCTAAGCCCATGCGGTTCTTGCGACTTTTGCCATTTCTTTTGATCCTGCCGGCGGGTTCCATCCCGGTTACGCCGGGCGTGGTGGTTCCTGAGGTCGATAATCCAACCATTTATGATCCACCACCCGCGCAAAAGCTCAACACCTATTTCGAAGCCTTAGCGCGCAGTGGCTCAGTTGAAGAAGCTGCGCGCTATGAGGGCGAGATCTATCTGATCATGACCCGCAACCCTTCACCGACCGTCACTTTCTTGCTGGAAAGCGCCAGTGTAGCCCTGAACGCGCAGGACAAAGAAGCCGCCCGGACGGCCTTAACCTCGATCACCGAGCTTGACCCCAATTTCGCGGAAGGTTTAGCGCGCTTAGCGACCATCGCGTATGATGATGGTGACTATGTACAGGCCGAAGCGCTGTTGAAGCGGGCGCTTCGCCTAGAGCCCCGCCACTTTGCCGCATGGACCGGCCTTGGCCTTGTGCGCGAAGATTTGGGCGACTTCCGTGGCGCACAAGCGGCTTACCGCGAAGCCCTTTTCTATCATCCCCATCTGGACGGTGCCAAGCGCGGCCTGATCCGAATGGAAGCCCGATTGGACGGATTATCGCTGTGAGCCCAGAAGACCTTTCCCGCCTTATGCCGTTTTTGGTGCTGGCCTCGGCGCTCTGTGTGTTCATGCTGATCTCTATTATCCTACGACTGGCGTTGATTGAGCGCTCGTGGCCAGCCATCGGCCGCTTTGTCACGGCGCGTGGGGTCAAAGCCCATGTGATTGAACAGGGCAGCGGGCCAGAAGTTCTTATGGTGCATGGCGCAGCTTCAAACGGGCGCGAATTGATCTCCGCGCTTGGCCATCGTCTGACAGATATGCGCTTGATTGCGCCAGATCGCCCAGGTCTTGGCTATTCTGGGCGCCCGAAGAACGCTGCCACTTTGGGAGAACAAGCCGCCTTCATCGCGGACATTTTGCGCCAGACCGCGTCTGGCCCTGTTGTCGCTGTTGGCCACAGCTGGGGATCGGGCGTCATCTTGCGCTTAGCTTTGGACCATCCAGATCTCGTCAAAGCCCTCGTCCTCTTGGCCCCCGCCTCGCACCCGTGGCAGAAATCAGCAAGCTGGCTGAACCGCATCGCGGGCTGGCCTATCCTTGGCGACCTACTGGTCTGGACCCTGCCCCCGTTGATCGGTCCCAAGCTCGCCCCACAGGGCATTGCGCGGGGCTTTGCGCCTGGCCCCGTCAATCCACCCGACTATGGCGATAAGATTGGCACGCCGCTGTTTTTCCGCCCAAAGGCCTATAAGGCCAATGCCGAGGATATGTTGATTGGCAGCGCGGAAATGGGCAAGCAAGCCGTACGCTATTCAAGCCTGACGCTACCCGTCACCATCGTCTCGGGCCAAGGTGATGTCATTGTTTATAATGCCATTCATGCCGCAGGCCTTAAGCGCGACATTGCCCATGCCATAAGCTTCCGCGTGCCAGAGGCCGGACATATGCCCCATTGGGTCGATCCAGACTTAGTCGAAGGCATCATCCGCGCCTATGCGACCGACACTGTTTATGAGGAAAGTTCTGCCCAGTTTCGTGCAGAGCCCTGATTGCACCTTTAAGCAGGCAGGCTAGAAGGATGGTTTAGACCAGCCCTGACTTGATGCTTTGAGGTTCCCACCATGTATGATGCCGACGACGACGACAACCGCGTTTCCGCCCCACAAGCTTTGACCTCTTCGTCAAAAGAAAAGCTGCGCCAGTTTGTTGCCCGCATCGAGACGCTGGAAACCGAAAAAACCGAATTGGCTGAGCAACTCAAAGAAGTCTATGGCGAAGCCAAATCCTTGGGCTTTGACACCAAGGCTCTGCGCGCGGTGATCCGCTTGCGCAAGCAAGACGCCAATGATCGGGCTGAAGCAGAAATGATGCTCGACCTCTATCTGGAAGCCGTCGGCGAAATCTGAGGCCTTTTTGTCGCGACGGGTTGACCCTGCCCTGACCAAGCGCGCCCTGTCGGCCCTGAAACGGGCGGCAGATAAGGCGAAGTTGAGCGAAGAGGGTTTGACCGAATGGGAAGCCGAATTTCTGGGCAGCGTCGAAGAACGCCTGACGAAATTCGGCTCTGCCTTTGCTGATCCCGATAAAGGCCAATTGAGCGCACCACTCTCGCTGCGCCAGGGCTTGAAAGTCCGTCAGATTAGCAAAAAGGGTGAGGCCGATGGTGACAAGAAGCCGCGTGCTGGCTTCAAAACCAAGGACAAGCCTCAATCCGCCGCGAAACCAAAGCCCGATAAGCCAAGGAAACCGCTTGCCCGCAAGACAGGCCTCACCTCTAAGGGGTTTCGGCCCAAGAAACCCGATTAGTTAGGTGCAACTGCGGGGCTTTCTTCGTCAGCGTCTTCCACTTCGCCAAAACCACAATCCCAGAGCTTACGATCATGAAATTGCGCCCGAACGGCCAAGGTTGACGCGAGGCTCCGAGCCTGTAGCGGCGCACCCCGCCTAAAACCGCCTTCCCCCATTTTATAGATCAAATAGTGCGAGACGAATTGGTTACGCGGGATCTTGGTCCGCGCTTCCATCTTGGTGAAGTGCCAGCCAACAAAATCTGCCGACAAGGCAAAGTTTGATCGCGAACCAGAGTCCCGCCCCGTATCGCGCAAGAACCAGTTCCACGTCCGAAGATTGGCTTGGGCAAAGCCGAAATTGCGCACTGAATTGGCATCGACCGCCCCCGCCCCTTTGGCATTAGCGCGAAACCGACTTTCTTGGTCGATCACGGTCAGGATCGTGCCGGGGCTGACTTTCCACGTCAAAGAGGCTGAGCGCACGGCTTCTGCCCAGCCGGGATTGCGCGCCATCAGGGCGCACATGTCTTGGGTTTGGGCTTGGGCAGCAGGGGCAGTCAGATAGAGGCCACAGGCCGCCAGAAATGCCACCGCCCGCATCTTAAGCAACCCCACAACAGGGGCAGGCAGGATCAGCCTTCAAACTAACCGTCCGGCTTTGGCCACTCAACCCATCCATCATCCACAGCCGCCCCATCAAAGGCTTACCGGCCTTGGTCAACCATTTGATGGCTTCGAGTGCCATCATCGAGCCCACCACGCCCGTCAAAGCCCCAACAATGCCCATCTCCGCGCATGTCTCGGCTTGGGGTGGCGCTTCGGGCACAAAGCAACGGTAACAGGGCAAGGCTTGACCGTGCGGGTCGGTCTTGCTGAGGCCAGAGCCAAAAACCGCCACTTGCCCATCCCAGCGCCCAACCGCGCCAGATACCAAAGGAATGCCCAGCGCATGGCAAGCTGCATTGACGGCAAAGCGGGTTTGAAACTGGTCGGTGCCATCCAACACAAGGTCAGCGCCCGCAATCAAGCGCTCCGCATTGCTTTCATCCAAGCGCTGCACCTGCACTTCCACTTCAATCGCGGGGTCCAAATGCTGGATCGCGGCTTGGCCTGCACGGACTTTATCAACGCCCACATCTTCGGTTTTGAACAGGATTTGCCGCTGCAGATTAGAAAGCTCCACCACATCGGGATCAATCAGGATCAAGCGACCAACCCCAGCAGCAGCCAGATAAAGCGCCGCGGGTGCCCCCAAACCGCCCACGCCAACCAGCGCCACAGTCGCCTCTGCCAGCCGCTTCTGGCCGGGACCCCCAATCTCTTTAAGGAGAATGTGGCGAGCATGCCGGTCGAGTCGGACATTACCTGTTTTCATAGCGTCATGATGACTGCCCCGGCGCGCAATGGCAAGATCGGGGTGCGGGCGGGGTGACGCAAGCCCCTTCGGTCCGCTTCGCGGCCACATCGACGCCTGCGCCGATACCCCATGAGTGGAAGTCTCTCCCCTCTCCCAGTGGGCTACGGGATTCACGGAATTTGGTTTGTTGTGGAGTTGAGTGCGAGAGTATAGCCGGTGAGGGTTTGTGTTAGGACGGACCAGCCGGTGCGCATGGTTTTGGGGCCTGGTGGTTTGTAGTAGCAGTTCCAACCG
>CAMDDL010000004.1 GCA_945891505.1 Maricaulis salignorans
CAATCCTTGACTCTGAGGCACCAATCCCGTTTAAGCGCGCCTTCCTGCTGGGTTGGCACTGCCTTCACTGGGGGAAAACATGGGTGATGGATTTCCGGCCATTGCAATCGCGACACATGGTGTGCCGCCCGGACCGTCAAAAACGTAAATGGACTAAACATGTCAAAGCGCATTGCTGCGAAGTATAAAATCGACCGTCGCCTCAGTGAGAACCTGTGGGGCCGTCCAAAAAGCCCAGTGAACAAGCGGACCTACAAGCCAGGTCAGCACGGCCCAACCGCCCGTCCAGCCAAAGTTTCTGCATTTGGTGCTCAGCTGCGCGCCAAGCAAAAGCTGAAGGGCTATTATGGCAACATCACCGAGAAGCAGTTCGCTGGGCTCTATGAAGAAGCCGCGCGCCGCAAGGGCAACACTGCTGAAAACCTGATCGGCCTGTTGGAGTGCCGTCTTGATGCAATGGTCTACCGCGCGAAATTCGTGCCAACCGTATTTGCGTCACGCCAATTTGTGAACCATGGCCACATCACGGTCAACGGCAAGAAGGTCAACATTCCTTCGTACCGCTTGCGCGTCGGTGACGTTGTCCAAGTTCGTGAAAAGTCCCGCACCATGGCGCTTGTCTTGGAAGCCCTGGACTCGGCCGAGCGCGACTTCCCTGACTATGTTGAAATGGATGTCGGCGCGATGAAGGCCACCTTCTTGCGCGTGCCTGAATTGGCTGACGTACCTTATCCAGTCAAAATGGAACCAAACATGGTTGTGGAATATTACGCTTCGTAATCTCGACCAGAAATCAAACACAGAAAAGCCCGCTCAGCATTGGCTGGGCGGGCTTTTTTGTATCTTGAAGATCGGGCGATCAAGCTTGAAGTGGAACGCCTGCATCGCTGAGAACCTGCTTCAATTCGCCGGTTTCAAACATCTCGCGAATGATGTCGCAGCCACCAACAAACTCACCCTTGACATAGAGCTGTGGGATGGTGGGCCAGTTGGAATAGTCTTTGATGCCTTGACGGACGTCTTCATTGGCCAGAACGTTCACGTCTTGAAAGTCCACACCAACATGGTCCAAAATCTTGACCACGGTCCCGGAGAATCCGCACATTGGCATGCGCGATGTGCCCTTCATAAACAGAACCACATCATTGGTTTTGACCAGATTATCAATAAAGGCTTGTGCGTCGCTCATGGCTCGTGCTCCTCGCTGGGGTCCAGGATGTGTTGAAGAAGGTTTCAGCCTTCGATGGAACACATGAACCGCTGCGTCAATCATTGTTTGACCAGATGGGTCTGAGAAAAGTGTCTGTCTAGCCTTCAGCTAGGGATTACGGGCCATCTGGTCAAGTCCAAGAAGAATTTGCGCTTGTTTGGCGATACCCATTGCTAGCAAGGCGGATCTCTCATTATAGATAAGGCATCTGGTCTATTCTTTGGCTTTCGACGCGGTGCATTTTGACCAGAAGTCGCGCCCGTCTGAGGGGGCCATTTCGGTGGCTGCATCTTGATGCGTCAACATTGGTTAGGATCAGTTTCATTCTTTGTGATTTTGGTCGCCAGTCCTGTCATCGCGCAATCTGGTCTCCGCCCTCTGACGCTTGGGCAGCCCCTTCAAGGCTCCATGGGTCCAGAAGACCCAGTCCTTGAAAGCGATGATAGCAGTTATGAGCTTTTTCAAGTTCAGGCCCCTAAGGGGCAGATGGTCACGGTGACGCTAACCAGCACGGCCTTCCAGCCCATATTGGCCGTTGCTGAGCAAATTGACGAGGAATGTGAGGGGTGCACAGCATCGGTTGGCGAGACGGACAAGCCCGCGGTTGTTCGCCGACTTGTTCCCGCCTCTGGTTTACTCCAAGTCCGGGCCAACACCATGAATAAGGGCGACCGCGGGGTGTTTACGATCCTTGCAACAGTGTCGCAGCCACCCCCGATTTCGGCGCGTTCGCTCCCCTTTGGCCAAAGCGTTTCTGACGCTCTCGATGTAAACGATGCGGTCACGAGTGAAGGGACAACAATTGACGCTTATGCCGTGCGTTTGAACGCTGAGCAGGAAATTCAGCTTGATCTTACGTCCGATGACTTCGACCCCAAGCTTGAGCTATTGACCCCTGCAGGTGCGAAGGTTGCTGAAGATGATGATGGCGGGCCGGGCACCAGTGCACGCATCCGCTACGTTGTCCCGCGTGCAGGTCTCTACCAAGTTCGTGTCACTGCTGTCGGTTCTGGTGAAGTCGGCACTTATGTCTTGACGACAGGATTACGTCAGGAACTGCCGCCAATGCCAGCGCCCATCTTGATTGCCTTGGGCCAAGCAGTTACCGGAGCGTTATCAAACACGACGCCACGTTACGAGACAGATGGCGAAGAAATCTTTGCCGTGCGTTACGGTCTTCGCCTAGAGGGAGGCAAGGCATATCGGATCGCGCTGAATGCTGCCAACGGCAGTGAGTTAGATCCCAAGATCTCCATTGGAAAAATTGCGGCCGATGGCAGTCTGGAAAGTTTAGCCCAAGATGATGATGGCGGCAACGGCAAAAATGCCCTTTTGCGCTACCGTCCAGAGACGTCTGGAGCTTATGTTTTAGAAGTTCAAAAAATAGGCCGCACCAATGGTTCTTACCGGTTGCTGGTCGAGCAAGCCGCAGCAGACCGCGCGCCTTTGGCCTCCCAAGCCTTGCGCCTTGGTGAAAATGTAACTGGTGAGCTGCGCGATGGGGGCGCGCGCTTGGGTGCTAATGATACCCTTTTCAACACCTACTCCATCGCGCTGCGGGCCGGCCAACGGGTCAATGTGACGATGGAGAAGGAGGGTGATACCAGCCTAGACCCCTTGTTAGAGATTGGTCTTTTGACGTCCTCCGCTTTTAAGGCTCTAGCCAAAGATGATGACGGTGGACAAGGCTTGAACGCCAGAATTAAGTTTACCGCACCGAGCGATGGTACCTATGTTATTCGCGCGACAGCAGGTGAGCCGACGCAAGAAGGCGCTTACACCATCGGTGTCAGTGACATACCGGCATCTGTTGTGCCGCCGTTCCCTGCCAGGGCAAAATTTGGCGAAACGATTCGCGGTAGTCTCGGCACAAATGACCCCTTACGAAACGATAGTCACTATTTCGATCGCTATGTCTTCAATGGCCAAGTCGGTGAAACCTTTGAGATTACGGCCAGCTCGGAGAGCTTCGATATTAGTGTGGGCGCACGCCAGCTTGACCGCGTCGATGACGACTATGCTTTCGACGATGATAGTGGCGGCGGCACAAACGCCAAATTGATCTATACGGTCACGACTGCCGGGCCGCAGATCATTCGTGTCACAACGATCGAGGAATCAGCGGAGGGCGATTACAGCCTGTTGATCATCAAGAAGTAGTAAGCCTTGCTTTAGGACTTCAAACTCGTTTCAAGGGCGAGCGCGTGTAGCTCGCCCCCCATCTTGCCCTTCAGCGAGGCATAGACAGCTTGGTGCTGCTTGACCCGGTTCATACCAGCAAAGCCGTCGCTTTTTACGATGGCCTTGTAGTGGTCTCCGTCGCCAGCGAGATCGATGATCTCAATATCAGCATCGGGAAAAGCATCCAAAATCATTGACTTGATGTCATTGGCGGCCATGGGCATGTCTGTCTCCGGGGTAAGGGGGTTTGGCCGTTAAGCCATAAAGGCGGGCATCCAGGCTTCGTGGGCCTGTTTCAGATCAGCAATATCAATGGCTAAGACGTCTTGAATGGCCAGTTCGCATCCCCCGGCCGAACCAATGGCCGCGCAGGGAATGGCTTTCGCTTCCAAAGCTTCAAATACGCTATCGGCATGGGTTGGGTTTACAATAAGGAGGTAACGGGCCTGATCCTCGCTTAATAGGGCTGCTTCGGCGCTTAAGCCTTGGGGCAAGGTGATTGCGAGGCCGGTGCCGGACGCCATAGCAATGTCAGCCGCAGCAATCAGGAGACCGCCGTCGGATAAATCATGGCAGGAGCGGATATGGCCTGTTTGGATGAGGCCGCGGACAACGTCACCGTTCAAGCGCTCTTGCGTGAGATCGATTTGCGGTGGCGCGCCATCTTCACGGCCCCAAACTTCGCGTAGGGCCAAGGTCGCGCCCAAATTGTCTGTGGTTTTTCCAACCAGTATGACCATGTCGCCCATGTCTACCGCACCAAAGCCAACGCGCTTGGTGTAGTCTGATAGAAGGCCGACTCCGCCAATCGCCGGGGTTGGCGGGATCGCTTGGCCCGAGGTCTCGTTATAGAGGCTGACATTGCCCGACACGACTGGGAAGTCGAGGACGGCACAGGCCTCAGCCATACCATCGGTTGCGCGCACAAATTGGCCCATGATTTCAGGACGTTGTGGGTTGCCGAAATTCAGATTGTCGGTAATTGCAATGGGGCTTGCGCCTGTGGCCGTCAGGTTTCGCCACGCTTCGGCGACGACTTGCTTCCCGCCTTCAAACGGGTCCGCCAACACATAACGGGGCGTACAGTCACAGCTGATCGCCAGCGCTTTTTTAGTATTGTGGATACGCACAATCGCTGCATCTGACGGCGTGGCGCTTTCTTCGAGGCTGTCAGCCATCACATGGCGGTCATATTGTTCCCACAGCCAACGCTTCGACGCGCCATCAGGGCAGGACAATAACTTCAAAGTTGCTTCACGCCAGTCCGCAATAGGGGTCAGCATCGCGCTGGTGACAGCAGGGTGCAGCGCAGGCTGTACCCAAGGCCGATCATAATTTGGCGCATCTTCACTCAAGGGTGCAACCGGGATGTCGCAAACAATGTCACCATTCCAGTGCAAGACCATCCGGCCTGTATCCGTGGTTTTGCCAATCACAGCAAAATCAATGTCCCACTTCTTCATGATGGCCTCAGCCTCGGCCTCACGGCCCGGCTTTAGGATGGCCAGCATGCGCTCCTGGCTCTCTGATAACATCATTTCATAAGGCGTCATGCCGGTCTCGCGAACGGGAACGGTGTTCATATCTAGCTCGATGCCCAGATATTCCTTGCCCGCCATTTCGACCGAGGAAGACGTGAGGCCAGCTGCCCCCATGTCTTGGATTGCCTCGATGCTGTCGGTTGCCATCAATTCAAGGCAGGCCTCAATCAAGAGTTTCTCGACAAATGGGTCGCCAACTTGCACGGTTGGGCGCTTCTCCTCGCTCGCCTCGTCGAATTCAGCGCTGGCCATGGTAGCCCCGTGAATCCCATCGCGGCCTGTCTTGGAACCGAAATAGACAATCGGGCTGCCGATTTTGGCGCCGCGTGCATAGAAAATCTTGTCCGCATCGGCGAGGCCTACGCACATGGCATTGACAAGAATATTGCCATTATAGCCCGGGTGGAAATTCGTCTCGCCGCAGACGGTTGGTACGCCAACGCAATTGCCATAGCCGCCAATCCCAGCCACCACGCCAGATACCAGACGTCGGGTTAAAGGATGGTCTGGACTGCCAAAGCGTAGCGCATTGGCCAATGCGATCGGGCGGGCACCCATGGTGAACACATCACGCATGATGCCGCCCACACCCGTCGCCGCCCCTTGATAGGGTTCGATAAAGCTTGGGTGGTTATGGCTTTCCATCTTAAAGACGGCGGCCTGCCCATCATCAATGTCGATCACACCAGCATTTTCGCCTGGACCCTGGATGACGCGCGGGCCTTTGGTGGGGAATTTAGCCAAATGCCGCCGTGAGCTTTTGTAGCTACAATGTTCTGACCACATGACAGAGAAAATGCCGAGCTCTGTTAAATTGGGTTCTCGGCCCAAGCGGTCTAGAATTACGGCATATTCCGCCTCTGATAGGCCGTGTTCGGCAACCAGGGCGGGGGTCATGGGCGGTTCGGCGGGCAAAGCTGTGATCATGGGAAGTGTTTAGCCTGCGTTGGCTGTGGTTTGAAGGGGAAACGGGCTTCTCCCCTGCAGTGAAAGCAAGTTGGCTGCCCCATTTGACTTGGCGAAAGGGGCAAATCCGCCCTACATCCACCTATGGTACAAGAGGTGGATCGCGAACCCGTAACAATTGTTTCTAAGCCGATTTATGGCCCGCGTTTTGGCGTTGGCATGCTGGCGCTGGTAGCTTTGTTTTCTTTTGGGGTTGGTGTTGCCACCGGTGGGATTATTCTGCCGTTTTTGAGATCGGCTGCCCCGCTAGGCATCGGCTCGGCCGTGACGGCACCAACGCAAGGGCAAACCAACCAAGCGCTTCTGTCTATATTACCTCAGACAATCTTGGCTGAATTAGATTCGGTGCAAGGTCCGGTGTCGACCAATTTATCGATTGAGCAATATCTCAATGATCTCGAAATCCGCGCGTCGCGAGCAGGCTATCGCGCGTCAAGGTCGTTTCAAAGCCTGCAAACTGGTGCTGAAATTGGCTATGTTTTCAAGCCCGGGCCCAGTGGTAAGGCCGCCACTAGCGGCATGCCCGAGACTTTGGTTCTAAGGTTTCAAACTGGTCCGCAGGCAGGCACATTGGTTCTAACGCAAATGCGCCGCGATGGGGTGGCGCTGTCGGCTGGGAAGCGCTTTGCCGATTTGGTGCGCGCAGGTGCTGCTTTGCCGAGTTTGGAAGACACGCAACTTTTGACGTCACGCGGCTTGCTTGAAGTTAAGGCAGCTGATGGCGGCGCTGCAGCCTATCTTGATGGCGTGCTGGTTTACCCCCGCGCGGCCCAGTTAAAGGGGGAGGACTTGTTGCCGGAGAAGGCGGGTTCGGATGCGAATGCCGAAGTCATGGCAGCTGGCGCCCCACAAAAGCTGTCGATTCAAGGTGTTTGGCCTGCGGGTGGATTATTGCCGGAGGTGGCGGTTTTAGTGGCGGCCGAGGCTGCACCAAAGCCCTGCTCAGCGCGTGTAATCGTGTTGGACTTGCGCCGGGGAACGCGCTTCATGTTGGTGGAGCGGCTTGAAGCTGGCAATCTTCGGCCGGAGGTTCGGGCGCGAGGATTGGCACTCGCCGGGTTTTGTCCATCGGCCTCATCTCTGGCGGTGGCCTCTGGCGAGGGCCCAGTTCAGTCTGTCGCTTTCTATGACGTGAAAGCAGGCAAACTGGCGTGGGAGACAGCCGCCACTCAAGCGACACCAACAAAGGCCGAGAATCTGGCATGGCGAGAGCCGAATGCGGGCCGGATCGCGTCACCCTTGGGCCAGAAAGGCGCACTGGCATCGGTCGCATGCAGGGCGGGCGGCGGCTATACGATCGCTGTCTCGGGGCTACCCGCGCCTACGAAGGGTACTAATGGGCCTGTGCGAGTCAGCAGTGGCGGGAAAAGTGCAAGTTTGACAATGGACTGGAAACCAAGCGCCAATGGCTATGAAGTCGATGGCACGGCAGACGCTGTATCGTCTGATCCTTTTTTGGCCCGCCTTGGTGCTGGTCAGCCTTTGGACTTCGCCAGCAATGGCGCAACAATCACGGTTTCAGCCCCCCAGCCAGCCCAGCTTGAAAGGCTAATCGCGCGCTGCAAGAAGCCCAAGGCCGAGTAGTTATGTAAATTTACTGGGCAGTCCAGCCGCCATCCATCGTCAGAATCGCGCCATTGATTTGCGCGGCTGAATCGCTAGCTAGATAAAGCGCGAACGAAGCCACTTGCTCAACCGTCACAAATTGCTTGGTTGGCTGGGCAGCTAGCAACACGTTTTGGATGACTTCCTCTTCACTAATCCCACGTGACTTTGCTTGATCTGGGATTTGTGCTTTCACGAGGCCGGTCAAGACATAGCCGGGGCAGATCGCATTGCAGGTGACGCCGTCTTTGGCATGTTCGAGCGCAACCGCTTTGGTTAACCCCACGACGCCATGCTTGGCTGCGACATAGGCTGACTTGAACGGGCTGGCGACCAGACCGTGCGCCGAGGCGATATTGATGATCCGGCCCCATTTTTGTGTTGCCATGCCCGGAATCGCGTGGCGGATGGTATGAAAAGCTGAGCTGAGATTGATGCCGATGATTTGATCCCATTTTTCGGCCGGGAAATCTTCAATCGGAGCGACAAACTGAATACCCGCATTATTGACGACGACATCCAGCCGCCCAAAGTGCGTCCGTGTTTTGCTGACCATGTCTTCTATTTCAGCCGGGGCCATCATATTGGCAGGATGATAAAGCACATCGACCTTATGGACGTTGGCAAGCTTCGCCCGAACGGTTTCGATCTGATCCGCTTCCCCCAGTCCATTGATGACCACGCCATAGCCAGCTTCAGCAAAGGCTTCTGCAATGGCAAGTCCGATTCCGCTGGTGGAACCGGTAACAAGGGCGACTTTTTGCGTGGTTGCAGTCATTTTAGCTCCAATTCAGATCAGGCAGGTGGGGCTGACCTGCAGGCCCACCTCCATTTGATGCTTGACGCATTAGAGCCAAAACGTCAGCACTGGAAGTTATGTTCCACCGAGGAAGCGAGGAAAGTGAAGCATGGATCCTTCGTTGCAAGCCTTTGTCACCGGTCTGCCCGCCTTTCTGTTGCAAGGCGGCGTTGCGATCGCAATCTGGGCCTTTGGGGTTTGGCTTTATATGGCCATAACGCCCCATCGCGAGATTGAGCTTGTCCGCGCCGGCAATGCGGCTGCTGGACTCTCGTTAGGGGGCGCAGCAATTGGCATTGCCATTCCCATTGCTGCCACTTTAGCGACGTCCCATGCCTTGATGGATGTCATTATCTGGGGCTTGACCGCCTTGATTCTGCAATTGGTCATGTTTCGTTTGGTAGATTTCGTGGTTCGAGGTCTGTCGACGCGCATTGAAAATGGCGAGATGGCCTCTGCCGCGGTTCTTGTAGGCGTCAAGATTGGGGCCGCACTCTTAACGGCGTCGGCCTTGAACGGCTGATTTGCGATGTTGAGACGGTTCGGCGATGGGATTTTGATCCTTTTGGTCCTGATCATGGGCGCGGCGTGGCTATTGGGCCGTGTCAATGATCGTTCTGACTCGCGGCTGCCTTCAAAGCCTGCTGAAACCTTCGTCGCACCTCCTTCTGACTCGATAGTGGAAGAAGAAAAGGGGCCACTATTGCCGGCACCCAGCTCGTTAGACGATCAGTCTATGGTGGAAGCGCAGCGCGCTGGTCCTTGGTCGAGTGGGACGGGCTTTGCCATTGGGGATGATGGGATTTGGTTGACCGCCCGCCATGTAGCCTTGGGATGCGAGCGGTTGGGTGTGGTCAATGGACAGGACCAAGAACTTGTAGCTGCCTCGTTAGTTTATGCGTCAAAGCGCGCCGATGTGGCCATATTGAAGACCCAGGGCGGTCCCGAACCTTTAGCACTGGACTTGAATGAAGCTGACCTACAGCTTGGCGCGACTGGATTCCATATTGGGTTTCCACAAGGCCAGCCGGGCGAAGTGGTCAGCCGCCTAATTGGGCGCGAATTGATGATTACCGAAGGAGCTTGGCGCGGGCGGGAGAACACCTTGGCTTGGGCAGAGGTTTCAAGGTCTAAAGGGCTGCGCGGCACTTTAGGTGGGCTTTCGGGCGGCCCCGCCTTTGATGCGCGCGGCAATGTGATTGGAATTACGATTGCTGAGAGTTTGCGGAGAGGCCGCGTTATCACAACAAGCTCTGACAGTGTAATTCAAGCCTTGAAGGAAGCGCGTCTAATTCCGAAGGGTGAGGCGATTACACCCCTTCAGACAAACGATATCACGCGTGTTGCCAATCGGGTTCGGCGCGACCTGAAAGTTATTCAAGTTGTTTGTTTGCCGCCAGAATAAGGCTTTAGAGGCTTTCGCCAATCCAAGCCGAAATACGGCTTTTTGCCATCGCACCCACTTTGGTCGAGACCACGAGACCGTCTTTGAACAGCATCATGGTTGGGATGCCGCGAACACCATAGCGTGATCCAGTGCCTGGATTATCGTCGATATTGAGCTTAGCAACCACAAGCTGACCCGCCATTTCCTCGGAGATCTCTTCCAAAGCAGGGCCGATCTGCTTGCATGGACCGCACCATTCCGCCCAAAAGTCCACAAGAACTGGACCCGACGCTTTTAGGACGTCTGATTCAAAGCTGTCGTCGGTGATGGCTAGGGTTGGCATGGTATGAACTCCAAGTGACTTATTACCTTAACTAGGCAGCCCGGCAATCACGCGCAAGGCGTCATCCAGAATTTGATCAGGTATTTCCATGAGACGCGGTCCGTCAGTCCACAGAAGGGCGCAACGCACTTTTTTGTTCGGCCAATTGCCTTGAAGAAGGGCGCGATAGGCGGCCATCTGGTTCAGATAGACTTGGGCAACGCCTTCAACCGTTAAGGGCGGTGGCCGATTGGTCTTAAAGTCCAGCACGAGAACTTCTGTTTCGGTCACGACCAAACGGTCAACACTGCCATTGACAACCATATCGTCGGGTAGACCGGGCCCTCGCCCAACGATGGTTGCTTCGGCACGGCTTTTAGGGCCAAACAGGGGCGCGAACGTCGGATGGCGCAGGACGGCGAGCGTTTCCTCTAGCATTTGATGCCGGGTGTCCTCGCTCAATTCTGGTTCTCGCGCCAAGCGACTTCGTCCACGATCTGCCCATGTTTGTGCAGGAACATCGGGGAGTCTTTGCAGCAATTCGTGGATCAGGCGTCCGCGCAGAAAGCGCAGCCGTGCATCGGGTTGCAATGGTGATAGCGTTGCCGGTTCCGATCCATCTGGTGCCAAGGCCGACGGCGCAATTCGGCGTGCGCGCTGCTGTTCTGCCGGTGGTGCTTGATCGATCCAGGCGGGCAATGGCGGGGGCGACGGACGGTTCAGCGCCTGTGTTTGCAGAGCCCCAGCATAGTGGCCCCAGAGTTGGTAGGTGAAGGCGTCGTCGATTCCGGCTTGGCCCTCAAGCTTTTGGCCTGGACCCATGAGGGAGAGCGCTTGATCAAACAAATCGTACCATGTGTCCTTTGCGCTTGTGTCCGGCTCGTCTTGGCTGGACTCGGCTTTGTCCTTTTTCTGTTGGCCAAAATGGAAGCCACAGAGGATCAATAGGTCGCGGGCCCGCGTCATTGCGACATAAAGAAGCCGTGCGTCCTCGCGCTTTTCCGCCTCGACTTGGGCTGAGCGGAGATTGGCAAAGGCTTCGGGGTCTTCCTTGGCGCTTGGTGACCATAGAAAAGCTTGGGTATTTGCGTCGTAGTGAAAGGTTGTTTTTGTCGCCCCCCTTGGTGATGTTGTTTCTGGCAGAATGACGACTGGGGCTTCTAAGCCCTTCGCCCCATGAATAGTCATGACGCGCACGCCATCGCTGCCCTGCTCCATTTCGCGCTTAACGTCAGCGGCGTCATTTTCGATTGCAGCTAAAAATCCATGCAGATTAGGTGTCTCAGTCCGGCCATGGCTGAGGGCGCGGCCCAAAAACGCTTCCACCGGTTCACGGGCTTCATGGCCTAAACGTTCAATCAGCAAGGTCCAGCCGGTTTTGCCATCAAGGCATGGCCGTTCAAGGATTGAGGCGTAAAATTCATAGGGCGGCAAATGACCTGCGCGACCAAGCACAGATTTTAGCAACGCCGCGACCGGCGCATGGGCGGGATCGGCAGATTGTTGAAGCTGCTGCCATAAAGAGTGACTGCCGCGGTCCCAAGCTAGAGGGAATAGATGAGCGTCGTCGTCGACCAGGCCGCAAAATGCGCCCTTAAGCACACAGGCGACGTTGAAATCATCCTGAGGCAACAAGGCAAATCGGCCGAGCGCGACTAGGTCTTGTATGGCCGGGTCCTCCACCAGCTTAATCCGGTCTGCCCCGGCCACAGGGACCTTGTGGTATTTCAGGCGTTTAATGAGTTGGTGGAAAAAGGGCCCGCGCTTTTTCACAAGGATCATGACATCGCCTGGCGTCATGGGTCGGAGGCCTTCTTTGGATGGGATGGCAAAACCCCGAGCCAAGCGTGCCTTAAGCTCCAACGCGATCCGTTCGGCGAGACGATTGCGGCTACTATCCTCGCGTTCGATGTTGAGGGGGTGGTCCCAAGCGTCGGATTCAGGTGCTTTTTCGCCGGTAACAGTCTTCGGCCAAAGCTCCACCGCGCCTGCATGCTCCGTGCGATACGCGATATGCGCGGTCGGAAAGGCATATTTGCGCTCAAACGGCGGGTCGATTTCGTCTGTCTGCGCTATGGTGGGTGCGTGGCCAAGGGTCGTGCAAGCCCAAACCGCATCGACGGCACTAAGGATCGTCTGGCTAGAGCGAAAGGAAAGGCCGAAAGCGAGACTGCGTCTTTGATCGGCCCCTTCGGCTGCTCCTGCCTCAAAACGCGCCTTTTCGTCCAAGAATCGCTCCGGCTTTGCGCCTTGGAACGAATAGATGGATTGTTTTTCGTCACCCACGATGAAGCGGGTGCGGGGTTGGGTTTTGGCCTCTTGCTCTAGCACCGTGAAGAGCGGCTCCAAAAGGTCCCATTGCTGCGGATTGGTGTCTTGGGCTTCGTCGATCAGAATGTGTGCAAGGCCTGTATCGAGCTTATAAAGCACCCAGGCCGCTGCCCCCTCCCCTGCCCGCAACAAGGTTGAGGTCCGCACTAAGAGGTCATCAAAGTCCAGCGCGCCGATGTCTTGCTTGGCCTTGGTCCATGAGCTTTTGAAGGTATAGACGGCTTGGGTAAGGGCTAAAGAGCGGTGGTAGGTTTGGGCGGCGTGTGTTTTCTCTAGCGCTGCTTTCAGGCCGCCGATCAGCGCGCCGTCGTCTTCAAACAAGCAGGTGATTGCATAATCTTTCTCAAATTGCTTGGTGTAAAGGCGTTTACGTTGCTGTCCATTATTGGTGAGTACGAGGTCCAACCAAGCAGCCCAAGCGTCCTCGAGATCTGCGACACTGGCTAAACGCTGAAGCTTTTCCGCTACTTCGACGTCTGATTTCTTCCCCCGCGAAAGGGTGGCGGCGGCGGCTTTGAGCTCTTCGGGGTCGAGAGCCTGCAATGCTGCCGCGCGATAGGAGTCTTCGCTACGGTTCGGATCAATAGAGAGGGTGCGCGCCAGTGCTTGGGCCACCGCTTCAAGTTCGGGGTCGGCGGCAAGGTCGGGGCCAGCTGCAGCCATAGCATCTAGGATCAGTTTCTGATGATCATCTTGGCTCGTTAGGCGCGCAACTTGGAGGAAGGCATCAGGGGCTTTGGCAAAGGCTTCTTGAAAGGCCTTGGCTTGCAGGGCCTTGGCTGCCGCGTCCTCCAAAACATTAAAGCCCGGCGGTACCCCGGCTTCGAGCGGGAAGCGCTGGAGAATGGTTTGGCAGAAGCCGTGAATGGTCTGAATTTTTAGGCCACCTGGCGTCTCCAGTGCCTTTGCAAACAGCGCGCGGGCGTTAGCGAGGAAGCTCGCTTCAATCTCGCCCAAATCGGGGTCGAGTTTTTGCAAGGCGCTCGTTAGGTCCTGATCTGGTGAAATCGTCCATGACCCTAAAAGTTCATATAGTCTGGTTTGCATTTCGGCCGCGGCGGCCTTGGTATAGGTGACGGCCAGAATTTTGGCGGGATCAGAGCCGCGCAGCAACAGGCGGGCAATGCGGTCGATCAGGACCTTTGTTTTCCCGGCCCCTGCATTTGCACTGGCCCAGACAGATAGTTCCGGCGTTGTGGCAATTGCCTGGTTTTGACTGGTGCGTGTAACGATGTCGCGGGTCATTCGCTATCCTCGGCATTGGCCCACTCTGCCCGTCGCGCCAGCCGGTCGATGGGGTCATCATAGGTCGCCTTCTTGATCAGGCTGACACGCGGCTTGGGCAAATAGGCGCGCATTGGGTCATGATAGAGGGTCGAGAGTTTTCTCAACGTATTCTCAGCCCGGTCGACAAGCTCTTCGACACTGGTTTTGGCATGGACCGCCGGTTCGACTTTTGGGTTCCGACCGCCAACATGGATGTGGCGTAAATCATGCGGCAAACCGATGGCGGGGTCGTCAAAGCCACCCTTTGCTGCAATCAGCGCGATGATCGGTAATTGTGCACCAAACATGGCGTAGACTTCGCTTGTGGAGGGGGGCTTTCCGCTTTTGAAGTCGAGGATTTCGGTGCCTTCAGGTCCAACATCGACCCGGTCCGCCCGCGCGGTCACGGTAAAGTCGCCTTGGAGTGTGTCGAGCGTGAGGGTCCCGGACTTTTCGACCATTGGGCACCAGCCTGCGCGCAGGCGCTCGATCTCCAGGTTGGCAGCAAAAGCAATCGTCGGCTCTAAGCGTGCCAATTCCACAGCAAGACTTGTGGCATCATAGCCAGCTTCGCGCAGAGCTGTGTCAAACGCCTGATGAAGGGCTTTGCGCGCGTCTAAAGGTGGGCGATTGTACCAGTCAGCGATGACTTCAAAGCCTTTGTGGATCGCACTACCGCGCACGCCAGCGCTAATTGGCCCACCTAGTGGGTCAAGGGCGCGTAGATTGAGGATTTTTTCAACATAGGTGCGATAGGGGTCTCGGATCCAAACCTCGACTTGCGTCGCGTGAAAGCTGCGCGGTCGGGCATCCACAGGTGGTCTTGGGCTTGGAATAGCTTTGGTCGGCTCGAAGACGCGGTTGGGCGCGTGCGCCCGCAACAGCGACTGCCAATGCGAGCCCTCCGTCAGAACCCTAAGTGCGTTCGTTTGACCCAAGGCCCCTGCTGCAAGGGTCTTCAATCGCCAGAGCCACCGCGAGGGAACGGCCGGCGCATCTTTTCGGCGGGCAGAGCGCGTCAATACGACATGCGGCGCAGCGGCAAATTGGGCGAAGTCATGCGCAGACAGGCCGATCCGTGTGTCAGGGGAAGGCAGGCCTAAATGCCGGCGCATCGGGCGAGACAAGAATGGGTCCGGCGCTGCGGGTTGTGGCCAGACGCCTTCATCAAGGCCTGCCAAGACTACTTTGTTGAACTGCAGAAGCCGTGCTTCGAGGGGCCCCAGAATGGCGATGCGGGGATGAGTCCCACGTGGGCGAACGACCAAGTCTGCCATTAAGTGATCGAGTGTTCGGCCGATCGCTTGGGGCTGGATTGGCAGAAAGAGATGGCCATGTTCCATTAAGGCGGCAAAGAAGCGTGCGGCCGATTCGCCCGCCTCCCCGCGCCAAACGATTTCGGCGCCCTTTTGGGTTGGTGTGGCGGCGAGCGCTTCGGCTAATCCAGCGATACTTTCGGCACAGTCTGGCAAGGCGCCGCTGAGATGTCCTGCTTCGGTGAGGTGCTGATCAAGCTTTTTCAGTAAGTTGATACCATCGTGCTTCTGCACAGACTGGCCATCGACCTTCATGGTGCGCCAATAGGCCGGTTTGAGGGCTTCAACTTGGGTAATTAATTGAGGCAGGGTTCGCGCTTTTCTCGGCCCCCGCAAGATGCCAATTTCGATGGCCGCCGCACAGGCAGCAACCTGATCGCGCGCAAGACCAACTGAGGTCAAGGGATGACCGAGCAATGCGCATAAGACCACAGGGTCGCTAGGGTCTTGGCTCCATTGCATCACATGACGCAGGAAGCTGCCCACGCTGGTATCACTGATCGGGCGGCCAGATGAGACGTCTACCTGAATGTCCCAGCGCTGCATTTTTGCGGCAACCCGGCGAGCGATCTCTGCGCTGGGGGTAACAAGGGCAACGGTTTGATAAGGCGTTTCAAGTGTTTCGCGCAACTCATGGGCGATCAAACTTGCTTCTTCTTCCTCGCTGGCCGCCTCAATTAGGGTTAGGCCTTCAAGGCCCGCGATAATATTTTCCTGTCCAAGTTCCTCGATCCTCGAAGGCCAGTCGGCGGTCGATGCTTGTGGCGTCAAGGCTTCATTGATCACAAGGCGTCGCTGCGCCAGTTCAAACGGCTCTGCAACACCGGGCAAAACTTGGACGTCGTGGCGCTCGATACCAATGGCTTCAATCGCTTCCGACAAGGCACGCTGGGGATGTTGATCATCGTGTCGTGCTGCAATCCACGCGCCGCTTGAAATATGCGTATCGAGACCGGGTAAGACGACCATGCCCTTTGGGAGGCGTGCTATCAGATGCATTAATTTGCGCGTTACAGGCATTGAACCGGTGGAGCCTGCCAGCACGATCGTTTGCTCTGGGGGCGCGGCGCGCCATTTATTGACCATCGCCTCGATATTGCGCCGCTGCTGCACGCCGGGATCGACCTTGTTGACGCTGGCCAGATAGGCAGGCCAAGCTTCAGTGACAATGGATAGGAACGTGGTGGATTGTTCCCAATGTTTGGCCAGTTCATGCTCGCTGACCATGGTCGACAATTTGGACCAGTCAAACATGTCTGCACCGCTGGCCATCATCGCCGCAGAGTCCAGCAAATCCGCGAGTGCGTCGGCAGCGAGGAGGGCGGAGACTGGGTCGCTTGACCAGTCAGACTCGAGGCCACGGGCTTGGATGAGGCGGGCGAGGATTAGGCGCCGTGCGAGTGGGTTTATGGCAGGGATCTGGTCTAAATCGTCGCCAAACTCACCAAGGCCTGCATCGTCAGGGTCAAGGTCGCCCAAAGTGCGGATGCGCGGCAAAAGCGTGGCGGCCTGTGGGCTACAATTTAAGAATGCTTGAGCAAGCCCACGTGCCGCCCGGCGGGTTGGAAGGACGATGATGGCATCAGACAGCGCAAACGGGGTCTCATCGTGCGACAGGGTGCCGACTAATGTACCAGCGAGTACGTCAAGAAACGATATGGCTGGCGGGATGGTGAAGACCCGGGGTGTTGGCGTCTCAAATAAGTCGCGCATTGTGGTCATTCCATCCTGAAATCTGAGCTCTGATTGGCCTCGTCTACCGTGCCCCTACGACATCTGCGGACGCAGCCCTGAGTTCGCCAATAGAGGCTTGCAAGGTTTGCTGAAAGGCGGTTCGCCAGGCTGACAGGGTTTGCGCGTCTGCGGCAGCTTTACTATAGAGAATTGCGCGGGAAGAAGAGACCACGCCACCTTCATGGCCGCTTGGTCCAGGAACAAGTCCTGCCAGTGCATCCTTGGCCGCCCCGCCTTGTGCACCATAACCTGGCACCAAAAAGAGGGTTCTTGGCAGAATAGCGCGCAATCTTACAGCTTCTGCGGGCCAAGTTGCCCCGCACACCACCATCAGGGATGAAAAGCCAGATTGGCCCATCAAATTATCTTGGAGGCCTACAAGTTGTTCGCCGACCCGGACCCAAAGAGGGGCTCCAGAGCAATCGATATCTTGGAAGTCCTTTGCGCCGGGATTGGAGGTTCGGACAAGGACCGCGATGCCTTTGTCATTTGCTTTCGCGGTATCGGCAAAGGGCTGGAGCGAGTCGAGGCCCAGATAGGGGTTGACCGTCAAGCAGTCGCAGGGTGTCGGCGCGTTTGCGCCAAGAAAGGCGCGTGCATAGCCTTCTGCTGTCGAACCAATGTCGCCCCGCTTGGCATCAATCAGGACCATAAGGTCTTTGTCCCTTGCGAAACGAGCGAGCTTTCCAGTTAGTGCGACGCCATCGGCACCCCACGGCTCAAACAAGCCGATTTGGGGCTTCACAATGGGTACTTGGCCGGCAAGTTCTTCGATGACAGCGCTAAAGAAGCGCTCGAGCGTTTCTAGCTCGCCCTTCGGGCCAAAAAGTGATGGGATCAAATCGGGGAATGGGTCAAAGCCAACGCAGAGCGGACTGGCGCGTAAGCGGGTTTGTTCGGTTAGGCGGTCGCCGAAAGTGGTCATAGAATTTGTTTAGGCGATCTCATCTGCTTTGCCCAGCGGGCAGGGGAGCCCTATAAAAGATTTTGCGGCAGCGACCGTTCATGGCGCAAGAGCCAATTTTTCCGCTCCATGCCGCCGCCATAACCTGTCAGCGTGCCGTTCGCACCAATCACGCGGTGGCAGGGAACAATGAGTGCGATTGGATTGGCACCATTTGCCAAACCCACGGCCCGCATCCCTTTTGGATTGCCGATTTGGGCAGCGAGCTGGCCATAACTAAGGGTCTTGCCGGCTGGGATCGTCTGCAGCGCTTGCCAAACTGTTTGCTGGAAAACTGTGCCGCCAAAGGCAATCGGCAGGGTATCGAGCGCTTCAAGCTCGCCTGCAAAATAAGCATGTATGGCCTGATGATAGGGTCTCGGTGGCGTCTCTTCAGAGACTGAGAAGCTGGTCTTGGGATAGTGGCGCGCAAGGAGACGATCCATACGAGCCTGATGGTCGACCCATTCAAATAGGCGCACGCGCCTTTCTTCGTCCAATAACAACATCATTGGGCCGGTAGGGGTGTCAATGTGGCTGAGCGTGAGCTTCATGAGAGTGGTCCTAAGACAAGGGAATAGCAGTGGCTATGATCTGAAACATTGCTTTGGACTTGGCTAGCGGTTTTCGGACGTGCTGATTACGCGCCGCGATTGGGTCTAGTCATGTCCGAATTCCGCTAGACCCCAAGCGGGTGCGCTGGCAAGAGGACCCATGACCCTCGATCAAGACGCCTGCTATGCGATTATTTCAGCGCGCGACAGCCGCTATGATGGCCGCTTCTTTACCGCCGTTAAAACGACGGGAATCTATTGTCGCCCAATCTGTCCCGCACGGCTGCCGAAGCGTGAGAATGTTATTTTTTATTCCTCGGCCGCTGTGGCCCAAGACGAAGGGTTTCGACCTTGTTTACGCTGCCGTCCTGAGACCGCGCCAGACACCCCAGCTTGGCGAGGTACGTCGAGTTCGGTAGGGCGGGCGCTACGCTTAATTGAAGAAGGGGCGCTAGATAGCGGGAGCGTAGAGCAAATGGCGGCCCGGCTTGGCTTAGGCGAGCGGCAAGTGCGTCGGCTGTTCTTGAAGCATGTTGGGGCAAGCCCGGTTAGCGTGGCGGTAACCCGCCGCCTGTTGTTGGCAAAGCAATTGCTTCATGAAACCGATTTGACGATCACCCAAGTCGCCATGGCTTCGGGATTTGGGTCGATCCGTCGTTTCAATGAGTCGTTTCAGGAGGTATTTAAAACCGCGCCTTCGTTTTTGCGTCGTGAGATTGGCGTTGAAGGGCCTGGCATTCCTTCCGCCGATATTAATCTGAAGCTCCGTTATCGTCCGCCTTATGACTGGGGCGCTATGGCCGAGTTTATGAGGGCGCGGCTCTATCCGGGGGTGGAGACTTTTGAAGCGGGCATTTATCGTCGGAGTCTATGCTTAGACGGCCAGATTGGCTTGGTTGCTGTGGCGCAGGGTAAGGGCGATTGGCTGGATGTGCAGGTAAGGCTGCAGGATCTGACTTTGGTGCCCAAGGTGATTGCACGGGTTCGCGAAGCCTTTGATTTAGCCGCCGATCCTGATGTGATTGGCGCACATTTGGGCCAAGATCTAGCGCTGCAGGGTTTGGTGCTGCGCAGGCCGGGATTGAGGGTCCCTGGGGCGTTCGACCCTTTTGAGATAGGTATTCGTGCCATCCTTGGTCAACAGATCATGGTCAGCGCCGCGATCAAGCTGGGCGCGCGCTTAGTAACTCAATTGGGAGCGGCTTTGCCCAATGAATGGGCGCAGGAATTGGGTGTGTCGCGCCTATTCCCATCGGCCGACTCCATCCTGGCATCATCGTTGGATTTTTTGGGTATGCCAAAGGCGCGGGTGCGTTGCCTAAAGGCATATTGCGAGGCGTATCTGGCCGATGAGGATTTGTTTGGCGGGGACACTCGGCTCGTATTGGCGCGACTGTTGGGCGTTAAAGGCGTCGGCCCATGGACCGCCAGTTACATTGCGCTGCGTGCTCTACGAGACCCAGATGCCTTTCCCGCCGAGGATGTCGCGTTGGCGCGTGGTTTGATTCAGCCGGGAGGTGAGCGACCCACGCGCCACGCGCTTGAGCAGCGGTCACAGGCGTGGCGACCGTGGCGCGCCTACGCGGCGCAGCATATCTGGACGGAGTTAGCGGCTGGTTGAGGGTTTAGCTTAAGCTGCCATGACCTTTTCCACTTCAGCGACCAGTTCTCGCAAGTGGAAGGGTTTAGACAGGACTTTTGCCTTCGAGGGGGCTTGGTTGGCAGGATTGAGAGCCACTGCTGCAAAGCCTGTGATGAAGACGATCTTCATGGCCGGGTCTACTTCGGCTGCCCGTCGCGCAAGTTCGACACCATCGACACCTGGCATCACGATGTCTGTCAGAAGCAAATCGAAGCCCATTGCGTTCAGGGCTTCAAGCGCCTGATCCCCATCTGGGAAGTCTGCAACAATATGGCCTGCTTTGTTAAGCGCAGCAGCAAGGAACGTCCGCAAGGAATCGTCATCTTCCGCTAAGAGAATTCTCGCCATCTGGGCCGTGCTCCGTTAGTTATTGGGCGTACTAATCGCTCAATATGGTGAAGGCGAGGTTGACAAGTCTTGTCCTGAAGTAATTTTTGCACAGGTTACTGTATGTCGTCTTTGGGCGGTCGAGACTGTTCGCGACCTTCTTTTTTTTTCACGGGCCCAGGGCTATAAGTGCGATATGCAGGAAATGAATACGGCGACAGAGTCTCGGCGGGTTGATCATGACGGTGCGTCGGAGATGCGGCCCCCTGCTTATCGTTTGCTGCGCCCATTGGTTGGTCGTTCTGGCGTGATTGTTTGTTGCCCGCATTCTGGCCGCTTCTATCCTGATGACCTGTTGCGCAGCTCAAAACTGGATAGGCTTGCGTTGAGGCGTTCAGAGGATGCCTTTGTGGACGAGCTCATGGCGGCTAGCCCAGAACTTGGCGCTTCTCTGCTGCTCGCGGATTTCGCTCGCGCCTATGTGGATTTGAATCGTAGTCCGGATGAACTTGATCCGGATCTTATTCTTGATCTTCCAGCCGGTGACCGACGCGTGCCTTCGCCGCGGGTTTTGGCGGGGTTGGGCGTAGTTCCCCGCACTGTTGGCGACGGCGTCGAGATTTATGCGAGTCGTTTGTCCTATGCTGCCGCCCACGCCCGACTGAAAGAGGTTTATGAGCCGTGGCACGCTGCAATCGAGGGTTTGATTGAGACCGAAAAGCAGGCCGTTGGCCAGTCTGTTGTGTTGGATTGCCATTCCATGCCCGCCTCGGCGTCTGGTCTGCCCGAAAATGACATTGTCTTGGGGGATCGTTTCGGTGCCTCCTGCGCGCCCATCTATATGGCTGAGGCCTTTACGTTTCTTAGGTCCAAAGGTCTGCGTGTGGCACGCAATAACCCCTATGCTGGTGGATATGCCACCGAGCGTTATGGAAGACCGGCTCATAATCAACATAGTTTGCAGATTGAGATTAATCGGTCTCTTTATATGGTTGAGGGCGCGATGAGCAAACGAAGCTCGTTCGCGCACGTGGCGGAGATATTGTCAGGGCTTGTTGCGCGCATTGTCGAAATTGCTGAAGCAAAGGCACCGCGCCGCTCTAGGTGAGGCGGAGCAGAAAAAAGGGCCGGGCACGAGGCCCGGCCTTAGAGGTGTTTGGGAGGAAACGCCCAAAAAGGGCAGGGACGCCACGGCATCCATGAGCTTGTTTATCTCGCATCTGCAAAATTTTCAACGTTTTTTGCACTGGACGATTTCGAATTAGGATGATTCCGTGTGGTTTTAGACTAGAACTTCCTGAAAAAATTAGATTTTATATATATTGCACTGCAGCATTGCAAAATTGAGTAGCTAAGAGATTCTCGTCTGTTGTCGCTGTCTTGGCTTGATTAAGCTTGAAGATATCCCTTATGTGACCCGATATGCGGCCAAGGTGCCGATTTTCGGGTTTTGAAGGATTAGCAATGCCGTATTTAGCGTTAGTTCGCCACGGACAGTCACAATGGAATCTTGAAAATCGGTTCACTGGGTGGATGGACGTGAATTTAACCGCGGAAGGTGAGGCGCAAGCCCGCAAGGCCGGCCAGCTTTTGAAGTCATCCGGTGTTGGTTTCTCACGGGCGTTTACGTCGCTGCAGACCCGGGCAATCCGGACGCTTTGGCTGGCGCTGGAGGAAATGGATTGCTGTTGGCTGCCTGAAGAGAAGAGCTGGTGTTTGAACGAGCGTCACTATGGCGCGCTCACCGGCCTAGATAAGGCCGAAACGATGGCGAAGCATGGCGAAGAACAAGTGCGCATTTGGCGGCGCTCCTATGATGTGCCGCCACCACCGCAACCAAAGTCTGATCCGTTCCATCCTATCCATGATCTGCGGTATCAGCACGTTCCAGCTGGCGCTTTGCCGGACGGTGAGAGTTTGGCCATGACTTTGGCGCGCGTGTTGCCTTATTGGTCGGCGAGCATTGCGCCACATCTGAAGCAGGAGAGCCTCGTGATTTCGGCGCATGGAAACTCCCTGCGCGCCATTATCAAGCATGTGTTCGCGCTCGATGAGGATCAGATCATGGAAGTCGAGGTTCCTACAGGCAATCCGCTTTTGATTGAGCTAGACGGCGGCTTGAAGCCTATTTCGGCCAAATATCTCGACGCCAGCCGGGCACAGCCTTTGCCCGTCATTGGATAAATCCATGCCAGAGCCGGTGATACATTGGTCGCTGGCTGACATAGGCTTCATGTCGCGCGCGCTGGAGCTTGCACGATCAGGCCTTGGCCATACCATGCCCAATCCCAGCGTTGGCTGTGTCTTGGTACAGGATGGACTGATTGTCGGCGAAGGTCGAACCCAAGCGGGTGGCAGGCCGCATGGGGAAGCAATAGCGCTAGCGATGGCCGGTTTGAAGGCGTCCGGTTCTCTTGCCTATGTGACGTTGGAGCCTTGTGCACATGACAGCATGCGCGGCCCCGCTTGCAGCACCAGTCTGGTAGAGGCCGGTATTGGTGATGTGACGATCAGCGTGTTGGACCCAGACCCGCGTACGCGGGGTCTAGGGGTGGCGCGGTTGGAATCCGCTGGCATTGGGGTCCGCTTGGGACTTCTTGCCGAACAGGGACAACAACAGATCGCGGGCTTTGAGAAGCGTTTGCGCACGGGGTTTCCTTGGGTCCATGTCGGTAGAGACGACGGCACCTTTGATGCTGTTATGGGCAACCTTCAGGCTACAGATTTGGCGGCTTATTTGGCTGACGCAGGTGCTAATGGGGTAATGCGCTTGTGCTTGTTGCCAGGTTCGGCGGCGGCCGTCCAGGCAGTGGCTTTGAGTTTGGTTGATTCTTATGATTGATTGTTATCGCGCAATGGTTGTCAGTTTGCGACACAGTTCGTCTAATTGTTCCAAGCTGCGATAGTGAATGGTTAGGGCCCCACCTTTTTCGCCCTTGTGGGCCAAGCTGACATCCAGACCGAGTGTCGCGGATAAATCGTGGGCGAGTGCCTTTGAATCTGCGCCACTTGGATCTTCGCGTTTGCTGCCAGAACCAGTCCCCGAGCCAATTTTTGCGCCCTCAGACTTGGTCAGGAGCTTTTCAGCATCGCGAACACTCAAGCCCCGATCGATAATGGCGCGGGCTGATGCGAGGGGATCGGGCGCACTGATGATCGCGCGTGCATGACCTGCACTGAGGTCTCCGGACCGGACAAGGTCTTTTACCGATTCCGGCAAGGATAAGAGCCGCAACGTATTGGCGATATGAGCTCGGCTCTTGCCGACTGTGTCAGCGATGGCTTGTTGGGTGCGTCCGAAACGCTCGGCCAGTTGTTGAAAGGCAAGGGCTTCTTCGATTGGGTTTAAGTCGGCGCGTTGCACGTTTTCAACGATGGAGACTTCCAACGTGGTGAGGTCATCAAAGCTACGTATTAAGGCTGGCACAACATGCAAACCTGCTAATTGCGCCGCACGCCAACGTCGCTCACCCGCAACAATCTCATAGCGGCCAGAAGCATCAGGGAGCACGCGCAGCAACAACGGCTGCAAGATGCCATGCTGCCGAATGGAATCGGCCAAGGTCTGCAGGTCTTGTTCGTCAAATTGACGACGCGGTTGTTGGGGGTTGCGGACAATGAGGTCGAGACCAATCTCACGTGTCCCGCCGTCAGCGCCGCGTTCTTCCGTAGGGCGCGTCGTTTCGGTGTCGCCCAGTAGCGCAGAAAGTCCGCGGCCTAAACCGCGAGCGGGGCGGTTGTCGATCTTGCTTGGGGCTTTGGTGCCCAATTCGGTTTCGTCGCTCATGCTGCTAACCTTGTGCGTTCGCGTTGCAGGACTTCGCTCGCCAAACGCATATAGGCTTGGCTGCCAGAGCATTTGTAGTCGTAGAGGAGAGCGGGCGTGCCAAAAGAGGGCGCTTCAGAAATCCGGACATTGCGGGGGATTACGGTCGCATAAACCTTGTCACCCAAATGGGTGCGAACATCTAGCGCGACCTGGTCGGACAGATTGTTGCGCTGGTCATACATTGTTAGCACGATGCCTTGAATCTCCAGCGCTGGATTGAGCGAGCCTTTGACGAGATCGACGGTGCGCATCAATTGCGTAAGGCCTTCTAGTGCAAAGAACTCACATTGCAACGGAACCAACACCGCATCAGCCGCCGTCATCGCATTGATGGTGACGACATTGAGGGAGGGTGGGCAGTCGATCAGAATGAAATCAAAATGCACCCCATCGCCACGGCTGATGTCAACTCGGTGGCGGGCCAGGGCATCGCGGAGGCGGAATGCCCGGTTGGGTGCCTGCGACAATTCCATCTCGACCCCGGCTAGATCGACGCTGGCCGGTATGACCGCTAGATTGGGAATTCGAGTTTGGATTGCCGCTTCTGCAAACGAGGCCTCACCCATCATGACGTCATAGGAGGTAAGTTTGCGCGCCGCCGCTGATACACCCAAACCTGTTGAGGCGTTGCCCTGTGCATCGATGTCTAGGATCAAAACCGTTTCGCCGACAGCGGCGAGCGCTGTTGCGAGGTTGATTGCGGTTGTGGTTTTGCCAACGCCACCTTTTTGGTTTGCCACGGCAATGACGCGTGTCTTTTTCATGATTACGTGGATCCTGTTCTAGCTTGGCATTCGGTGATCTCAATAATGCAGCCCCGTGCATCGCTGAGTGAAGGGTGGATTGTCGACTTAAACAGCCAGTTTGTCGAGGCCTGCGCAAGCTCGGACGACACTTCTTCCCCCTTTGAAAACAGTGCTTGTGTCTGGGGTCCTTGCCAAGGTTCCGCGTAGGCGAGTAGGCGATCCAGCGCCGTAAAGGCTCGGGCAGTAATGATGTCGACCGGGCGGGGCTTAACGTTTTCAAGCTTGTCGTTGATGATATCAACTTGTACCTGCATGGCACGCGCGGCTTCTCTCAAGAACCCACAGCGCTTGGTGCTGGCTTCAATGAGGGTCACCTGTCCTCCATTGAGGGGCTGAACAAGCGCAGCAATGACCAATCCCGGGAAGCCAGCGCCTGAACCGAAGTCTACCCAGCTCCTGGCCTCTGCACGCGCGAGTGGCAGAATTTGTGCAGAATCGAGGATGTGACGATCCCAGAAGGAGCCGAGGGTGGATGCGCCGACGAGATTTATCCGTGGTGCCCATTTGGTGAGTATGGCTTGATAGGCCAGAAATCGTTCGATGGTTTCACGTGAAACACCGTAGTCCGATATAAGTAGTGCTTGGACGGCCTCGGGGGAGCGATCCCTGTTTAACTCAGGCGGACGCACGCGCACTTACCCCTCGACGAACAAAAGCCAATAGGGCAGTAAGTGCCCCGGCGGTCATGCCCTCGATACGCGAGGCCTGACCCAATGTAGACGGGCGGACCGCCAAAAGCTTTTCCCGTGCCTCATTTGAAAGACCGCCGATCGCGCCATAATCGAGATCTTGCGGCAACACTAAGTCCTCATCTCGACGGAAAGCCACGATATCGGCCTGCTGGCGATCTAAATAGCCAGAGTAGACCGCCTCGGTCTCAAGCTGCGTTAGGGCCCTTTGGCTCATTCCTGCTAGGCCCGGGAACAAGTCCATCAAACGCGGCAAGCCAATTTGCGGGTGGGCAATCAATTCCAACACACTTCGTTTCCTGCCATCTTGGTTGACGGGCAGGCCTAGCTTTAGGGCCTCTGTCGGTGTGATCGTGGTTTCAGTCGCATAGGAACGCGCTGACGAAATCTCACTCAGCTTTTGTGCGAATGCTTGTGTGCGATACGCGCCGACCAAACCGAGCGAGATGCCGACTGGTGTGAGGCGCTGATCCGCATTGTCTGCGCGGAGTGTCAAGCGATACTCAGCACGCGATGTAAACATCCGATAGGGCTCTGAAACGCCGCGCGTGATCAGATCGTCAATCAGGACGCCGATATAGGCCTCGTCGCGTCGGAAGCTAAAGGGCGCGAGCCCGCTCACCCGTCGCGCCGCATT
The DNA here is from genome assembly GCA_945891505.1 of Maricaulis salignorans. GTDB lineage: Bacteria > Pseudomonadota > Alphaproteobacteria > Caulobacterales > Aquidulcibacteraceae > Aquidulcibacter > Aquidulcibacter miladensis. The sequence continues at coordinate 26,086 of CAMDDL010000004.1, forward strand.
AAGGCCGGCCATAAGGCCCTGAGCTGCTGCTTCCTCATAACCAGTCGTCCCGTTAATTTGCCCGGCCAAATAGAGCCCCTGGACGGCCTGAACGGACAGGTCTGAACCCAGCGCACGAGGATCTACATAATCATACTCAATCGCATAGGCGTAACGGAGGATCTCCACCTGCTCCAGACCTGGGATCGTGCGCATAAACGCAGCTTGGACTTCCTCTGGGAAGGACGTCGAAATTCCATTGGGGTAGATGGTGGGATCATCCAGACCTTCTGGCTCTAAGAAAATCTGATGGCGATCCTTATCGGAGAACCGCACAATTTTGTCTTCAATCGAAGGACAATAGCGAGGGCCGCGGCCTTCAATCGCGCCGCCATAAACAGCCGATAGATGGAGATTGTCGCGAATGATTTGATGGGTTGCCTCGTTCGTCCACGTGATCCAGCAAGGCACTTGAGGAATGGTTATCTGTTCGTTCAAGAAAGAGAAGGGAGACGGTGGCTCATCCCCCGGCTGCATTTCACAGACACTATAGTCAATGGTGCGCCCATCCAGTCGTGCCGGCGTGCCAGTTTTAAGTCGTCCCATCGGCAAGCCGAGCCGATAAAGGGTTTGGGCCAGTCCAATAGCCGGGGCTTCATCAATACGCCCGGCTGGCCAAGTCTTCTGGCCCAGATGGATCATGCCATTCAGAAAAGTGCCCGTTGTGAGCACAACCGCAGCCGCTTCTATTTTGTCGCCATTCCCCAACACAATGCCGCGACAAATTCCGTCCATGAGGATCAAGTCTTCAACCGCGGCACTGAGGATGTCTAGATTGTCCTGCCCGGCCAGAAGTGACTGGACGGCTTCCCGATAGAGTTTGCGATCCGCCTGCGCCCGTGGTCCGCGAACGGCAGGACCTTTGGAGCGGTTCAGCATTCTAAACTGAATGCCCGCCGCATCCGCGGCCTTGCCCATGATGCCGTCTAAGGCGTCTATCTCACGAACCAAGTGGCCCTTGCCAAGTCCGCCAATCGCTGGGTTACAGGACATCTCACCGATCGTCGCGGCATTGTGGGTGACCAGAAGCGTCTTGGCACCAACGCGCGCACTTGCCGCCGCAGCCTCGCAGCCAGCATGACCGCCGCCAATGATAATAATGTCGTAAACGCTCTGTGCCAAAGTCTTGCCTCTAACTGGGGCGGTCTCCATAGCGAAATTTCCCGCCTAGGTCGACTCATCGGTTCAGGGCTGTTTCACGTGAAACCAGATGCGTCTGTGGTTTTACTTGCCGATGCAAAACTGGGAGAAGAGCCGGTCAAGCACATCTTCCATATCTACTCGCCCGGTAACACGACCCAAAGCGCGCGCGGCCAAGCGCAAGTCTTCTGCAACCAGTTCCGGCGCATGAACCGAAGCTGTCAGCGCCCGATCCAGCGCCGCGACCCCTTCCCGAACCGCTTCGTGATGGCGCAATCGCGTTAGGGGCGCGGCTTCAAACTTACCAAGGTCGGCTTGCGCCCGTTGTGTGAGAATGGCTTCCAGTTCGTCCAGCCCAAGTCGGGTCACGCTTGAAACACAGAGCTCCCCGACGCGCGCGTCTGCCCATGCTAAACGATCCGCCTGACCAAGCAGCCACAGATCTCCATCGGTCATCAGATCTTCGAATTCTGATTTATCGTCATGGCTTGTTACAAGGGCCAAACGTAAATCAGCCTCCTTGGCACGTTGCCGGGCCCGACGCACCCCCTCTGCCTCAATCAAGTCTTCAGAATCCCGTAGGCCCGCCGTATCAGAAATCAGGATCACCATCCCGCCCAGGATCAGACGTACTTCGACAATGTCACGCGTTGTACCAGGAATCGGGGACACGATCGCTGCATCCCGACGCGCTAATTGATTAATCAGACTCGACTTCCCGGCATTGGGCTTGCCAACAATCGCCACCTGAAAGCCAGTACGAACCCGCTCTGCACGCTGGGACTCATTCAAGAAGCTTTCTAAGCGTTCCTTGAGAGCGTGGATGCGGCTCCGCGCCCGATCACTTAAGCCTGGAGGCAAATCCTCATCCGGAAAATCAATGTCGCCCTCGGCATCGGCGAGGCAATCAATCACCGCGTCGCGCCAGCGACCCATTTCATCTGCCAGCTCTCCATCCATCTGCCGGAGCGCTTGGCGACGTTGTGCGGCTGTTTCGGCTTCAACCAAATCGGCCAAGCCTTCAGCAGCGGTCAGGTCCATCTTTCCATTCATAAATGCACGACGACTAAACTCGCCCGCTTCGGCAAGCCGCACATCGGAAACGCCCAAACAAGCCTCAATCGTATCGCGTACAACCGCACGTCCACCGTGAACCTGCAGTTCTAAAACGTCTTCGCCAGTAAAGCTGTTTGGCTTTGGAAAAAATAAAACCAAAGCATGATCAATAGGTTCGTTGTTCAGATCGACCACGCGCGCCAGCTTTGCCCGCCGAGGCTCCGGAACCCCGCCAGTCAAGCGTAATGCGACGGTCGTACAGGCGGGCCCGGATATGCGGATGATGCTGACTCCGGCAGGTCCCGGCCCCGAGGCAAGGGCCACGATGGTAGACAGTGTCACGAGCCCGCGTCGCTCGCGCCTTTGTCCGTTGTCGGTGCGGGCTTAGCCGGAATATCGCTGGTCGCTACCTTTAAAGCCGCGCCGACAAGCGCGCCGAAGGCTTCCGTGGCTGCGCCACCAAGCCCAGTCCAAGTTCGCAGCATGGGCTCAACATCGACCATATTGTCGGTCTTCTCGATCTTGTCCTTAGCGATCCCAACAAACGCTTCTTGGATGGAGGTCAGGTTTGGCATGCCCAAAAGCTCGCGCGCCTCGGTCGGTGTCAAATCCACTTCAATGCTGACTTTCATGCTACCTATCTCCAGATTTGCGGACAAACACTTTTGGCCGCGCGCCTCACCCATCGTGGCCTTCCCGAAAGACAACAAAACCGATTGTCATCCTGTGGTCTTGCGACTAGGTCATAGCCGTTACACCCCCTCACTTGGGGCGCGACTTTCGTCAGGTCAAGCAAGGCGACGATCAATTTTGATTTTGCGGAGGATACACATATGGGCGAGCATGTCACGATCAACGGACCAGATGGCGCATTCACGGCTTATATTGCCAGCCCGGCGCAGGCCAACGGCCGAGCTTTGGTGGTGATTCAAGAAATCTTTGGCGTCAACAAGGTCATGCGCGACTTGGCCGATACCTATGCAGCCCAAGGATACTTTGCCGTGGTTCCAGACCTGTTTTGGCGTATCCAGCCCGGCATTGATATCACCGACCAAACGCCAGAAGAATGGCAGCAAGCATTTGACTATTTTGCGAAGTTCAATGTCGATCAAGGCGTCGTCGATATACAAGCCACCATTGATTATGTCCGGCAAATTCACGCGACAATTGGCGCAGTTGGTTATTGCTTAGGTGGATTGTTGGCCTATTTGACGGCAACCCGCACCACCATCAATGCCAGCGTCAGCTATTATGGTGTTGGCATCCAAGATCGATTGGCCGAAGCCACGGCAGAGACCAAACCTTTGCTGCTCCACGTTGCTTCTGAAGACTCATTTGTAAACAAAGATGCACAGGCCGCCATGAAGGCCGGGCTTTCTGGCCATGCTCAAATCGAAATGTATACCTATGAGGGTCTCGACCACGCCTTCGCCCGGGTTGGCGGCGAGCATTATGATGCCACAGGGGCCAAGCTCGCGAATGAGCGAACGATGGCCTTCTTCGCGGAAGCCTTGTCATGATGCGTCAAGTCGGCCTTTCGAGGCTTGGCGGACCAGAGGTCCTCGAATTGCGCGAGGTCCCAGTCCCCACACCAAAGCCTGATGAAATTTTGATTGAGATGGCCGCGTGTGGTCTCAATTTCATCGATACTTATCAACGTACCGGCCTTTATCCGATTCCCTTGCCCTCTGGGCTTGGCCTTGAGGGCGCGGGCATCGTGACGGCTATTGGCGAAAAAGTAACTCGCTTTGCAATTGGCGACCGTGTGGCTTTTTCATCGGGTCCATTGGGTGCCTATGCCGACTATGCTGCTGTGCCAGAGGGCCGAGCGGTAAGGGTTCCAGACAGTATCGGGCTCGATGTTGCCGCGGGCATCCTCCTAAAGGGCTTGACCGCCGAATTCCTAATCCAGCGCTTGCGCCCCATCAAAGCGGGTGACACCGTTCTATTTCATGCTGCAGCGGGCGGAGTTGGCCTAATTGCCTGCTCCTGGCTCGCCCATTTAGGCGTACGCGTAATCGGAACGGTCGGGAGCGAAGCCAAAGCAGAGCTGGCACGTGAGCATGGCTGCTCAGAAATCATCCTCTATCGCTCAGAGCCAATTGCCGAACGGGTCAAGGCGATCACAAATGGTAAGGGCTGCGACATCGTCTACGACTCTGTTGGTGCCGATACCTTGGTGGCATCGCTCGACAGCTGTGCACGACGTGGATTGGTGGTCAGTTTTGGCAATGCATCCGGTCCGCCCGCCCCGGTTGCTCCGCTCGACTTGTCCCGTCGTGGCTCCCTATTTCTAACTCGGCCAACCTTGTTTGATTATGTGGCAACGACTCACGAATTGGATCAAGCCGCCAAAGACTTGTTCGCCTTAGTCGAAAAAGAGGTAATCCGACCCGTCATTGGCGCGCGATATCCCTTGGAGCAGGCGGCCGACGCGCATCGCGCTTTGGAGGGGCGACAAACAACGGGTGCGACCATTCTTATTCCGCGCGGCTAGTCCTCACCAGGAGGGCCTCTTCATTCGAATGCGGCTTCCAGCTCTTCGCGCAGCACATATCCAACGCCCTTTTCTTTGTAGCGCGTGATTTCTGCCCAGTTTCCGGACGGTGTCGCGGTATAGCCCCAGACTTGCACCATGGTCTTTGCAGGGATTTGATCGACCTGCGCTGTCCCCGGATTGGGTTCTTCCCGCAGCGAAATCGCTTTCTGGAGTGCTTTGGCTTTGTAGGCCCCCGTAAGAACGGGCCGACGGTCCGTGTCAATCTTAGACAACGGAAGAAAACCGCCACTTGACAGCTGAACCGTGACCATTGCCCAGTCATTTAGCTCCTTAGCTAGCATGACATTGACTTTTGCGCCGCGATCTAATTTCATCACCACTTTAGAACCCGGCTGTGCCTGATCCAGAATTGTGGTCGAAACCCGCGCATAGCGAACATCGGGCTTCGGCTTCACAAACCAAAAAGTAAGACCACCAACAGCAATGACCGCAGCGATAGCTGGAAGGACACGTCCTATCGAGAATGGCTTCTTGGAAGGTGCGGGCTCTGGAAACTCAGGCATCACAATTGCTCCCTATTCAATAGGGTTCACTATGATGTCCCGCCAAGATTGTGTCCAGCCCCGCCGTTGGCGCTAGGACACCTGCGTCCTAAACGCCACGGTTGCGAACTCAGTCTGCCAGCAACTTTACCAAGTCGATCGCCTTCTGGCGTTGCTTGGAAGATTTGATCGCGGCGAAGGCGATGACCAGATCTGTAGCATCTGGGTTCTGTGCGATCAGGCTGAGGATGGAGGATTGTGGACCCTCAGCACGCTCAGACTTAGGGGTTAAGCCATATTGAGAACAATCAACGCCTTCGTAGAAATACTCAGGCCCGACACCCAGAACACACGAAATTTGGAACAAACGCGACGCGGAAATCCGATTGACGCCACGCTCGTATTTCTGAAGCTGCTGGAACGAAATGCCCAGTGCTTGGGCAAGTTGATCTTGAGTCATATCGACGGCATCACGTTGCCGGCGAACCCGCTGCGCAACGAAATGATCGAGGTCATCGGCCTTACGGGGGTTTACGTTCTCTTTTCCGGACACTTCACATACTCCATTACTACAACCTTAAGCACCACTTGTGGCGATACGACGTTTTGGCACCTGTGTTTGTGCAGGTGACCTCTCGGTAACTTTGCCTGCCCCTAGCGGCAGGTTAGACGTTTGCCCTACCAGAAAAGGTGCAAACTCTTTGGGCGGAACGAATTCCCTGCGGTACCAAGGCTTGGTTCTTTGGTCAAAAACCGCCTCTAACCACTTCAGTACAACTTTGATCCGAGGAATTCGTTCAATGTCGCGATGATAAACAAGGCTTAGCTCTATCGGCTCAACGGCCTCGCCCACCATGACCAGTTCCGGGTAAACTGACGCTAGAACGGTTGGCATGCCAGCTAGCCCTATCCCTGCCAAAACACCCTCAACAACGGCGGCACTGGAATTGGTTTCTACGCGTCGGCGCGCTAAATCCTGAAACGCAGGAACTTTACGCGGCATGTTAGCGGTCAGATTCTGTGCTGTATGGTGCAAGAACGGATGCCGAAGCGCGTCTTCAGGGCTCTCGGGCATACCGTATAATTTAAAAAAAGCTTGCGAACCAAATAAGGCATAATGGAAATAGGCTACTGGCTTTGCTATATAACCAGGAACGGGTTCAGCATTGAAAACCAAAGCGATTTCTGCGTCAGCTTCGATTGGATTATTCGGCCAGAGCCCACAATCTAACCGCACGTCCAACTTTGGATTTTCCCGTAACAAGTGAGTCAGCGCCGGCGTCAAAAGATAGGCACCGACACCATCCGAGCAGGACAATGTGACCGCGCCAACGGGAGAAGTTGACTCGGAATCAAAGACTTCCCGTTCCATTTCCTCGATCTGGTTCTCGATGGTGCGCACCCGCGCAAAAGCCGTTTCCCCCGCCTTAGTCAGAACGACACCTTGCGCGGTTCGCCGCACCAGTCGGGTATTCAGCCGGGCTTCCAATTGATCAAGCGCGCGAGACACAGTTGAAGGGTCAACCCGAAGGCTGCGAGCGGCCGCGTTTAACCCGCCGCAGACTGCGACCGCATAAAAAACATGGAGATCGGATAGATCTGATCGATGGACGACGACATCCTTCAACTAGGGTCCCCTCAAGTAAGCGGCCACTCTATTGCAATTATTCTGGCTCCCCAAGCTTTTTTTACTGAGTAACCCTTGAACCAATCCCCGCTCGGCAGCGCGTCTTTGCGTCCAAGCCTCTGCGGGTTACACCAAAGGCCAGAGAGAACACCACCTAAACTGTTCCCGATCAATACGTTAGGACCCAATGTCACAAAGTTTTGCCCGCTCTAACTTAATGGCGCGTAGCCCCATGGCGGGACGGACGACTATTGCGCGCATCGCACGCGCGGCCCAAGATTTCCACGTTTACGCCTTGTCCGGGTCCCGTCTGATCGAAGGGCGCTCTTTAGCAATTGGTCTTGTCGGAGAGCAGATTGCCAGCTTGGAAACCATGAGCTGGGTGCATGAGCGCACGAAACTTGGCCTTCTAGGCGTGACACATGCCGGGCTTAATGGTGAAACTGACCCTAGCGACACGAGCCCGCTTTGCGGTCTTTTGGGTGTCGTACCCCTTACGGTGGCCGGCAACCAAGCCGTTCTGGTTGATGCGTTTGACGCTGTTAGCCCTGACCCGGCTCATGTCTGTTCGATAGAAGATGAGCCTGCGGGAGTCTTCGGTTGGGGCGTTGCCGTTTCTCGGCATGAAGCAGCGCGCCTTTTGGTAAACTTGGCCCTGTTTCTCTCTGAACACATCATCCCATCTGCAGATTGGTATGCGCGCGCCGTCACCGATGATGGTGCCAGACTGCTTATGGGCCGAATGAATCTCAGCCTGTTGGAAGGTACCAAAATTGGCACCCTGTGGATGTCATCTTTCCAAAAAACAGAAGCCATCAGGGTCCAACTTAGAGGTACTGCATGATCCCAAACCTAGGCGTGCCCGACCGCATCGTCCCCAGCAATGGGCCCAATTGGAAAATTTGCGTTGCCCATCGTCTGGATGAAATCATGCAAGTGATTTCTCTGCGCGCGATTGCCTATATGCACGAACAATCCTGCCCTTATGACGAAGAAATTGACTGCAATGACTTTGCAGGGGCCACCCATCTCATAGCCCGCTTGAATGGCGAGCCCGTTGGGTGCGTCCACCTACGGTGGTTCTCTGGTTTCTTCAAAGTCGGGCGGGTTGCTGTCCTACCCCGCTATCGCAAATCTGGTCTGGGTGCTGCTCTCTTAGAAGCCTCCTTCGAACTGGGGGCCAAGAAGGGATATGGCCATGCGCTTGGCCATGTTGAACCGTCAATCGTCGGCCTTTGGCAGCGTGCTTGTGGTCTGACTCCACGGCCCGGGCGCACCAATCTAGCTTTCTCAGACCATGAATATGTCGAAGTTGAAAAATTCATTCTGAAACTTGAAGAAGCGATCCATCTGGACACCGACCCCATGATTCTATTGCGGCCAGAAGGCGAATGGGACCACCCCGGCGTGCTGGAACACTCCAATAACAGATTGATTCCATTGCGAACAGCAAGGCAAGCCTAACCATGTATTCCCACAGTTTTGCGTATCCGGGCCCCAAAAACCAAGCACCACCGCTTCTAATCTGTAGCGATCTTGTTGTTGACGGACATTTGTCGGAAGAACCTGCCTCTTGGCGAACCTGCATTCACAATAGTGCGCTAATCCTGAAGACTGCTCGTAAGCAGGGCTGGCAGATTGTGCACGTGTATCGCCAAGATCGCGCCCCAAATCCAATTGCCAGTCTACGACCCGCAACCGAAGAGCCGGTCTTTCAATGCCGGGGGCCCTCTGCACTGTCCTCCTCTGCCCTTCGTGACTTCTTGGCCATGAATGCGACAGAGGAAATTATTCTGATTGGTCGCTCTCTGGTGCCGTCTTGTCTGTCAACTGCAGTCGCAGCAGCCGACTTGGGTGTCGCTGTAACTTTGGTTGCAGATGCTGTGTCGCACGGTGCAGCCGAATCTCATGACACATCACTCTCCATTGCTCATGCGGCGATGCGCCTGGTCCCTCAGTTTGCCACCATGACCAGCACAGCAAAGCTTTTGCAGCTTCAATCGAGCCTAAGTCTATTTGTTTCTGGAACTTGATATGACGATCTTTTCGCTCGCCAGCTCGATCAATGATAACCTCCAGACGAAGTCAGGCTCTGGCCCGCCCGCGAAAGAAGGCACGTCGCCCCAACTCCCCAGTGAGCCGGTCTTGCACGTTATGCGCACGGCCCTGCAATGCTTGGGCCCACTCGCGTTCAGCGATGCGATGGTGTTGTCGCGGATGCTAAAGCGTCTGTTTGAAATTGAAACTGACGATGGCGTCGTCGTTGCAATCGATCACGCTAAAGAACTGACCGAACTGCTACAACTTCAAAAGCGCGCGGCCCGATAAGCCCGCCATCTAGCGCCGCGTGATCCGCGCAGCACCACGTGCACGTGGATCAGGCGAAACAAGGGGTTGACCATTCTTGACCTGAATGGCCGCAATGTCCCCGTTATAGTTTTGCGCCTCAATTCGATAATTACGGCGCTGAAGCTCTTGCTTCAGGTCTGAGGGTGCTGGCGCATAGGGTTCGGTGAAGAGAGTGTTTTCTGGCAGAAGCTGGTGGTGATAACGCGGCGCATCCACGGCAGCTTTCAAGGGCATCTTATAGTCCAGCGCATTCAGCAGGACTTGGAAAACGGTCGTAATGATGCGCGACCCTCCAGGCGAACCCAAAACCATGGCAGGCACGCCATTCTTCATTAGGATGGTTGGCGTCATCGATGAAAGGGGGCGTTTGAAGGGCTGAATTGCATTGGCATCACCGCCCACCACGCCAAACTGATTGGCAACGCCGGGCTTTGCGGAAAAGTCATCCATCTCATTGTTGAGAAGGAAGCCCGCACCCTCAACCACGACGCCAGAGCCATACCAACCATTGATCGTGTAGGTATTTGAAACCGCATTTCCGTCTGCATCAACGACGGAGTAATGCGTCGTCTGTGGCTTCTCAAGGCCCGGGCGAACTTGTTCAGTTGGCGATGGAAACTCTGCTTGCACGCCTTTTGCCCGCGTCCTGATATAGTCAGGAGCCAACAATCGCGCGACGGGCACTTCGACAAAGTCAGGGTCACCCAGATAAACAGCACGATCGGCGAACACGCGCTTTTCAAGTTCCGCCAGTAAATGGATATATTGAGCGGAATTGTGCGCAACGCCTGCAAACAAATCCGATCGCGCTTCCTTCATGCCCAGCAACTGCAGGAGAGCAATCCCGCCTGAGCTGGGCGGTGGTGCACTAACAACATCATAGCCACGCCAGTTGGAGGTTAGCGCTGTACGCCAAGCCGGACGATAGGCTTCAAGGTCAGATAGGCTGATCAGCCCTTTCTCGATGCCCCGGCTCATTTGTGCCACGATTTGGGTCGCGACGCGGCCTTGATAGAAGGCGGAGGGGCCGCGTTGGGCAATCGCTTCAAGCGTATTGGCAAGCTCTGGTTGGGCAAAGATCTTACCCTCTGCCATTGTACCAAAATAGCTGCCAAGATTCGTATCGCGCCCCAGTTCCGCGAAGGCTTCTTGATAGATGCGGATCATTTGGGCTGGCGGGGTGAACCCTTCCCGCGCCAAGCCAATGGCGGGCCCAACAACACGAGCCCAAGGCAGTCTTCCAAACCGGCGGTGAGCGGCATAAAGGCCCGCTACCGTCCCAGGCGTTCCCGCCGCCAAATTGCCAATCACCGTGCTGCCAGGCCGAACACCGCCTTCTGCGTTCAAATACATATCGGCTTTGGCTTTGGCAGGTGCTGTCTCACGATAGTCGAGGAAATAGGGCTTGCCTTGGATGACAAGGGTCATAAAGCCGCCGCCGCCAATATTACCCGCTTCGGGATAGCTGACAGCAAGTGCAAAGCCGATGGCGACGGCGGCATCGACCGCATTGCCGCCGGCTTCAAGGATTTGGACGCCGATTTCTGCCGAAGGGGTATCCGCCGTTGCCACTGCCCCAGCTTTCAAGACACGGCCGCCCTTGGCCATGCCCGCTTCCGGTAGGCACAGCGTCCCTGTCAGACCAAGGCCCAAGCCCCATAAAGTTTCACGACGTGAGGTTTTGGACATGGCTTCTAGTTTCTCGCAAAAAATCCGAAAGGTGGTGGCCCGTCACATTAGACTGCAGTGCGACATAAAAACAACTTCCAAGCGGATGGAGTTTGGTTAGGGTGCCAGCAAAACAAACACATCAAGGTGGGTGAGGAAGACATGACTAAAGTTGCAGTTGTTACAGGTGGATCGCGCGGCATTGGCGCGGCAATTTCAATCGCTTTACGCGATGCAGGATATGCAGTGGCTGCCAATTATGGCGGGAACGATGAGGCCGCCGCGGCATTTTCAGCGGAAACGGGTATTGCCACCTATAAATTCGATGTTGGTGATTATGAGGCTTGTGCCGCCGCTATGGCAAAAATTGAAGCCGATCTCGGCCCGGTTGACGTGCTCGTCAACAATGCCGGTATCACCAAGGACGGCTTCTTCCACAAAATGTCGCCAGAGCAATGGCGCGGTGTGATCAATGTCGACCTCGACAGCTTGTTCAATTGCACGCGTCCAGTGATCAATGGCATGCGGGAGCGTGGCTATGGCCGCATCATCAATATCTCTTCCATCAATGGTCAAAAGGGCCAAGTTGGCCAGGTCAATTACTCCGCTGCCAAAGCGGGCGTGATCGGCTTTACTAAAGCCTTAGCGCAGGAAGGTGCAGCCAAAGGCGTGACCGTCAATTGCGTCGCACCGGGCTATATTGCGACGGAAATGGTTTCCGCCATGCACCCAGATGCGTTGGCCAAAGTAAAGGCAGGCATTCCTTGCGGCCGCTTGGGCGAAAGCGAAGAAATTGCGCGCGCTGTTTTGTTCTTGGTAGAAGATCCAGGCTTCATCAATGGCTCAACGCTGACCATCAATGGCGCGCAATATATCGCGGGCTAAAGCGATGCATCGACCATAAAAAAGGCTGTCAGGTTCGCCCTGACAGCCTTTTTTCGTTTATGAGTACGTGGCGACTTACGAGAGCAAGTCTTTCAAGCCATCGATCAGATCGGTTTTCTCCCACGAGAAGCCGCCATCGGCTTCAGGTGCCCGGCCGAAGTGGCCATAAGCAGAAGTGCGGGCATAAATTGGTTTGTTAAGGTCCAGGTGGCCGCGAATGCCGCGTGGGGTCAGCTTCATCAGCTGTGGCAATCGGGCTTCCAACTTGTCGAGATCGCACCGTTCGGTCCCATCGCAATTGGCGTAGATCGACAAAGGCTCTGCCACGCCAATGGCATAGGAGAGTTGCAGCGTGCAGCGATCAGCCAGACCGGCAGCTACGATGTTCTTTGCCAGATAGCGGGCTGCATAAGCGGCTGAACGGTCCACCTTCGTAGGGTCCTTGCCCGAGAATGCGCCGCCGCCATGAGGAGCTGCCCCGCCATAGGTGTCGACAATGATCTTACGACCGGTCAGGCCGCAATCGCCATCAGGACCGCCAACGACGAACTTGCCAGTTGGGTTGATGTGCCAGACGCAATCGCGGTCGATTGGCAAAATATCGCCCAAAGCATTGCGGATGTATGGTTCCACAATTCCGCGAATATCTTCGCTGGTCAGGCTTTCGTCGAGGTGCTGGGTCGATAGAACGATCGAGGTTGCAGCCACTGGTTTGCCATTTTCGTAGCGCGCGGTGACTTGGCTTTTCGCATCGGGGCCCAACATAGCCAGCACGCCACTTTTGCGCGCATCTGCCAGATCCTTCAGGATCTTATGGCTAAACTGAATAGGAGCTGGCATAAGTTCTGGGGTTTCATTGGTGGCGTAGCCAAACATGATGCCCTGATCGCCTGCGCCTTCTTCCTTATTGCCGCTGGCGTCAACGCCCATTGCAATATGTTCGGATTGGCCATGCAACAGCACTTCAATGTCGGCATATTGCCAATGAAAGCCGTCTTGAGCGTAGCCAATGTCCTTAATGGCCATACGCGCTGTATGCGCAATCAAGTCTTCAGTGACAGTGTCGGTGCCGCGGAACTCGCCCGCGATAACCACCCGATTGGTGGTGGCCAAGGTCTCGGCCGCGCAGCGCAAGGCCCAAGGGTCTAGCCCTTCGGCGATGGTGTGACGGAAATACAGGTCAACAACTTCGTCTGAAATCCGGTCGCAGACTTTGTCTGGATGGCCTTCAGAAACGCTTTCAGATGTAAAAAGATATGACGCTCGGGCCAATGGTCTACTCCAGGATGCGATTTCGGGGATATAAATACATGTTTATATCTTGAAATCAACTAAACCAACGAAAGAATTGGCCTAAACGCTGCGACCATGGCAAAGTGCTTCCCATGACCCGAAATGAAGACCTGACGAACACGATCGAGATTCTGACCAGACTGGTTGCTTTTGACACCACGTCCCGGAATTCAAATCTGCAGCTAATTGAATGGGTTGAAGCCCATGTCGCACCCTTGAAGCCGCATCTGCGCCGGGTTCCTAATGCCGATGGCACCAAGACGAATCTGATCATCAGCTTTGGCCCGCTCGAAGCGCCGGGCGGGGTTGTTTTGTCAGGACATACCGATGTTGTCCCCGTCGACGGGCAGGATTGGAGCACCGATCCGTGGGTTCTGACCGAACGCGATAGCCGTTTGTATGGTCGAGGGACTTGCGACATGAAGGGATTTGCCGCCTGTGCGCTCGCATTTGCGCCGGCTATGGCCAAGGCAAGCCTAACCGCGGCCATTCATATTGCCCTGTCTTATGATGAGGAAATTGGCTGCCTAGGTGCACCCTCCTTGGTTGAGGTGCTCAATCAGCATTATGCCAAGCCCGAGGCCGTTATCATTGGCGAGCCGAGCGATATGGGCGTGGTCTCTGGTCAAAAGGGCCTGTCGACCTTTCTGATCGAAATAACCGGACGCGCAGCCCACTCCAGCCAAGTGCAGCAAGGGGTCTCGGCCATTATGGAGGCGGTGCCGCTTTTGGCAAATCTCCGCGCATTGGCTGAGAAAGTCCGGGCCAACGCGCCGAAAAATAGCCCGTTTGAGCCGCCGGGCACCACCCTCACCATCGGTCTGATTGACGGCGGAACGGCTTCCAACATCCTCGCCCAGTCATGCAACATAACATGGGACATGCGCTTTGAAGTGGGCGATGATCCTCAGGTCCATGAAGCCCGGGTGTCAGCGTGGGTGGCTGAAGTCGACGCGTCCATCAAGGCGCGAGCCCCCGAAGGTGGAGCACGCATGGTGCGCCGATCCCTCTCTCCGGCTATGGCACCAGAGACACAAGGCGCTGCAGAAGCTTTGGCGCGGGCCTTGACCGGCGACAACACAACCCGCGCCGTGGCTTATGCGACCGAAGGCGGCATTTTCCAAGGCGGTGGCCTATCGACCGTCATCTGTGGTCCAGGCTCCATCCTACAAGCCCACCAACCCGATGAATTCATCGAAATCTCTCAGCTGGCAGCCAGTTGTGTGTTCATGGGCCGACTGGTGAAGCGGCTGTCTGCCTAGCAGTCAGCCTAAATGCCGGGAGAGCCGGCAAATGTGCGATAGAGGCCAATCGCCGCATCACTCAATTGGGCCTGATTGGCAAGGCGTGCCTGTCGCGCACTAGCGAGCGCACTTTCGGCCTCTAAACGGTCCTTGAACGAAGCAAGCCCGACGTTGAAGCTTGCTTGTGTCGCATCAAAGCGCACTTGAGCGGCGCGCTCTCCATCGACACCAGCTTTCGCGCGGGCTTGCGCTTGTCCATAGGCGGACAAGGCGTTTTGCCCTTCCGCTATCGCGTTCAACGTGGTGGAACGATAGGACAATAAAGCTTGCTCGAAGCGTGCGTCGGCAGTTTTGAGGCTGGCGCGTCTTTGCCCGAAGTCAAACAAGGGGATCGAAATCGCTGGGCTCGTGTTGCCACGCTGAATGGTTTGCGCCAGTGGGTTACCGGCTAATGACGAAAGACTGGTGATTGTCCCCACAATGGACAGGCTTGGATAGAGATCGGCACGTGCAATCCCCACGCCAGCAGCTTGCAGCACGGCATCTTGCTCCGCGCGGGCCACATCCAGTCTGCGGCGCACGAAATTGGCCGGGACAGCATCCACGATGGGAGATTCCGAGCGGAAGGCAAAATTCTGTACCGGAGCCAATGTCTGATCAAGAGAGCCTGGAACCACACCGCGCAGGATCGCGATCCGATCCAGCGAACCACGAACGCGTAACTCAGCATCAGGCACGCGTTGGCGAATCTGGGCTGCTTGGCCTTGGGAAAGACCCTTATCTGCCAAGGAAATTAGCCCTGCAGATTCACGGGCTTCCGCAATTGCGGCCAAGGAGTCAGCGCGGGCTAAATCTTCTTGTAAGTAGGCCAAGCTTTGTTGGGCGTTGCGCAAATCAATATAAGCCGCTGCCAGATCCGCAATAATCGCAATCTTAGCCGCTTCGAGCGAGGCCCTTGCCCCAGCTTCATTTGCCTTTGCGCCAGAAACAGCAGACCCAAAGCGCCCAAACAAGGGCACCTCCCATGTTGCGCGAAGAGCCGCTGTTCCGGTCGTTTGCTGATCCACAGCTGCACCGGTTGCTGAGGTCAGCTTGGTATCACCTATCGCATAATCGGTGTCGGCTACACCAGAAGCTGTCAGGCGTGGGGCAAAGCCTGCGATGGTGGCGCGTCCATTATTGCGTGCTTCAATTAAGCGTTGGTTGGCCAATTGGACCGAAATGCCTTCACTAAGCGCCTCGCGCACAAGCTTGTCCAAAACCGGGTCTGCAAACTGTGACCACCAAGCCGCGCTTTCGCCTGCAGGGGCAGGGGGCATATCGCGAAATGCATCCGGTAAAGCGGTGACCGGATTCTTTACCTTGGGCGCGCCCATGCCTGGAAACCCGACTGACCCGCCAGTTGCGCAACCACCCAAAAAAATCAGGACTGACAAACCGCCACTTAGGCCAAATCTGCGAAGATTCTTCTTGTTGGATGACATCTGAACTCCAAGTGCCGACGTAGACATGCTGTCTCCACATAATGATGTTTTTTCGCTCGACCGCTTGACCTCGGGAGCAAGGCCGCATAATGCGAACGAACGTTCGCTATCGGAATAGGACTTATGTCGCGCACCGTCAACCCGTTGAAAGCTGAGATTAGACGTCGGGAGATCTTGGATGCAGCTCAAGCTTGCTTTGAGCGCCGCGGATTCCATGCGACGTCGATGGATCAGATTTGTACGGAAGCCAACATCAGCCCCGGCGGCCTCTATCGCTATTTTCCCTCCAAAGAAGCGATCATTGCTGCGATGGCCGACGATGAACGGCGCACGGCAACCTTGGCTTTTGATGAAGTGCGTGCGTCGGACAATTTCCTCATTGCCCTGTCAGAGCTGTTTGAGAAATTCACCGAAGCTTATTCCGAACCCAATCGGGCCGCGTTTGCTGCTGAACTGATGGCAGAAGCCGTTCGTAATCCCAAGTTTGCCGCCGTTGCGCGTGAGGCCGAAAGCAAGATCCGCACGGAAATCACAGCCCTGCTGCGGGCGGGTCAAGAATTGGGTCATGTGGAGCCGACCTTGGACCCTGCAGAGGCGTCAGCAGTTCTGATGGCCGCAGCTGACGGTCTGGGATTGCGCATGACCTTCATGAATGACTTTACCGCCGAAGAAGCCGGCCAAGCGCTGAAGAACTTAGTTCTGCGCTATCTCAATCCCGCTTCAACCCCAATCCAAATTCCCTCCCCTACCAAAAACTCGGCGAAAAAGCCGATTGGAGTTTCTAATGACGCGTAAAATCCAAGCCGTATCCTTGGCGCTTATCCTTGCCACCACGTTGGGCCTGTCCGCGTGCGGTAACTCAGGTGACGCGAAAAAGGCCGAAGACGCTAAAAAGGCAGGCCCTGATGCGAAGGCGAAAGAGGGCGGCCGCATGCCTCAAGCCGTTTCGGTTGCGCCGGTGGAAGTCAAAAGCTTCACGGGTCGTCTGGTGGTCGCTGGGCAAGTTCAGGCCGTCCA
Source organism: Maricaulis salignorans (assembly GCA_945891505.1). Taxonomy (GTDB): domain Bacteria; phylum Pseudomonadota; class Alphaproteobacteria; order Caulobacterales; family Aquidulcibacteraceae; genus Aquidulcibacter; species Aquidulcibacter miladensis. The sequence goes on from CAMDDL010000004.1 coordinate 42,930, forward strand.
AGAAGCGCGCGTCTTCCCAACCTCTTCGGGCGCACGTGTCATTCAAATCATGGCCGACGCTGGCGACCGTGTGGTCGCAGGCCAAGCTTTGGCCCGCCTCGATGGACGCCAGGTCAATGCCGATAGCGAACTTCTCGCCGCCCAAGTCCGACGTGCCCGCACTTCGTTGGCTGAAGCGGAAGTTGGCCTGACCGCAGCGCGGCAGAATCTGACCCGGGCCGAGACGGGCCCTCGCGAAAGTGCACTCGACACCGCGTCAGCGCAAATCGCTTTTGATCAAGCCGAAGCTGAATATCAGCGCGCCCTGTCGATCAAGGGCGAAGGTGCTTTATCGGTTGAGCAATTAGAAGGTCGCCGGGCAGCGGCACGCGCCGCCGAAGCCCGTCTGCGCACACAAAAAGGCGACATCAATGCGCTTCTAGACGGCCGCCGTCAGGCGGTTGCCCAAGCCGCAGCCCGCGTTGGCGCGGCCCGCGCCGACCTCGACGTGGCAATCGCCCAGCAATCACAATCCAATTCACGCCAAAATAACGGTGTGATTAGTGCGCCAGTCGGCGGCCAAGTCATTTCGCGTTCGGTCAATGTCGGTGAAATCGCTGGGTCCACCGGCCAGCCCATGTTTGTCATTGTTGCCAATGACGCTTTGGAAGTCGCCGCCGAAGTACCAGAGTCCGAGATCAGCCGCTTAAGCCTTGGCATGGCCGCAGAATTCACCGCCCCAGATGGCTCGATGGTGACGGGTTCTTTAAGGCGCCTGCCAGCCCAAATCGACCCGCAACGCCGCACAGGTCTGGCGCGCTTTACGCTTGCACCCAATCCGGCTGTGAAGTCTGGTGTGTTTTTGACCGGTAATGCTTCGTCGCAGCCACGCGGTGTTGCCGCCGTACCTGCCGCCGCGCTGGTTTATGGACGTGAAGGGGCTTCGGTCTTCGTGCTCCGCAACGACAATTCGGTTACCAAAGTCAAAGTCACGCTTGGTGCCCGCGAAGGGTCGTCGGTTGAATTGGTCAGCGGGCCACCTGCTGGCTCGATGGTGGTTACCGCAGGCTCTGCCTTCTTGGCGGAAGGTGAGAAGATCAATCCGATCAAGCCTGCGACTAAAGCTGCCACCCCCGCCCAACCTGCAACTCCGCCCAAGAAATAAGGTAAGTCGTTATGCGCAATATATCTTCTTGGGCCATCAAAAACCCAATCGCACCCATCCTCTTGTTCTTCATGCTCACGATCATGGGCATTGGCGCTTTCTTTAAGCTGCCGATCAACTCAAACCCAGATATTGAATTCCCAGCTTTTACGGTTTCTGTTGGTCTTCAGGGTGCTGCGCCGAGCGAGCTTGAAAACCAGATTGCGACCAAAGTCGAAGGGGCATTGGCTTCCATCGAGGGCGTCAAGAAAATGACGACCACCTTGGTCACAGGTGGTTCGACAACTTTTGTAGAGCTCCAAATCGGCACCGATATCTCCAAAGCGGTTGATGATGCACGTGCAGCCGTATCGCAAATCCGCTCAGACCTTCCCGATGGGATTAATGAGCCGCAAGTCGCCCGGATCGACTTTAACGATCAGGAGCCCTTGGCAATTTATTCTGTGCGCGGCCCCGACATGCCCGCCGAAGACATTTCTTGGCTGATTGACCGCGAATTTAACCGTCAATTGCTGGGTGTAAAAGGCGTTGGCCGGGTTGAGCGGTGGGGTGGTGCCAGTCGGGAGATCACGGTCGACCTCGACCCTGCACGCTTGACTGCCTTTGGGGCAACCGCCTCACAGGTTAGCCGTGCGCTGCGCAGTCAAAACATTGATCTGCCGGCCGGCAAATCGGAGTCTGGTGCGGGTGAACAAACCATCCGTGCTTTGGGCTCTGCCAAAACGGTAGATGAGCTTCGCAATACGCCCATCGTGCTAAATGGTGGCCGCGTAGTCCGCATCTCTGACATCGCTGATGTCCGCGATGGGTCGAGCGAAGTGCGTGGCATTGGCCGATTCAACGATCAGCCCGTTGTCATGTTTCAAGTTCTGCGCTCGAAAACCGCCAGTTCTTTGAAAGCCTATGAAGCCGTCAAACTCAAGATCGAAGAATTACGCAAAGCGTATCCAAACTTGGTCATTGAACCCGTGTTCACGCCAACCGACTATGTCCAAGAGAGCTTCGACATGTCGATGGAGACCTTGTTTGAAGGCGCACTTTTGGCGACCTTGGTGGTGGCCGTGTTCCTAGGTGGTTGGCGGCCCGTTATTGCGGCAGCAGCGATCATTGGCGTCAGCTTGGTTGGCCTTGCTTGGGTGCTTGAAACGACGACAGGCATTCAAATTTCCAAGACGGTGCTTCTGTCTATTGGAACGGTTATTCTGGGCGTCGTCACCTTTGTGATCAAGGATGGTCGAGCGACCTTCTTGGCCGCAATCGCGATCCCTTTGTCGACGATTCCAACTTTCTGGGTCATGAGCCTTTTGGGCTTTACCTTGAACGATGTGACCCTTCTGGCGCTGGCGCTTGTGGCCGGTATCTTGGTCGACGATGCGATTGTGGAAATCGAGAACATCATTCGCCACATCCGGATGGGTAAATCGCCTTATTCGGCAGCCTTAGAAGCGGCTGACGAAATTGGTCTGGCTGTGGTTGCGACAACGGCGACGATTGTCGCGGTATTTGCGCCCGTGTCCTTTATGACAGGCATCGTCGGACAATTCTTCAAAAGCTTCGGCTTGACCGTTGCGGTGGCTGTGTTGTTTTCGCTCCTCGTCGCACGCTTAATTACGCCACTCCTCGCAGCCTTCATTCTCACGCGTTCCCCACCAGAGCATGAAGGGGAGGCGGGCAAACGCTATATCGCTTTCCTTGAACTGGCGTTGCGGAACCGATGGAAAACCGTCGGCGTCGGCCTTGCGGTGATGGCTGTGTCGGTTTTGATGTTGGGCCTAGCGCCCAAGACATTTACACCAACAATTGACCAAGGCTTTGTGCAAATGCGGATTGACTTGCCGCCGGGCCTCTCGCCTGACGAGGCGGACGCGCGTGCTCGCGAGGTTGCCGGCATCGTTATGGATCGTCCTGAGACCAAATCCGTGGTGCAAAGCGTCAATGGTGATCTGACCGGTGCCACCTACTTCATCTCGTTGGTCGAACGCAAAGAACGTGAGATCTCCCAACAAGAATACGAAGGCGAGCTCCGTAAATCCGTCGGCCAAGTTCCCGGCATTCGCGCACGCTTCGGCGGCGGCTGGGGCTCTGGCGGTCTTTCTATCAATCTGACCTCAGATGACCCAGACGCGCTGGCGGCTGCCACGCAACGTGTCATGAACGAAATGCGGAAAAAACCCTGGGCCGTTGACCTGCGCTCCTCCGCAGATTTGACCCGCCCTGAGCTGCATATCATGCCGAAACGGGAAGAGGCTGCGCGACTTGGAGTCTCCATTGCTGAAATCGCAAACGCATCACGCTTGGCGACGACAGGCGATATTGAGCTCAACCTCGCCAAGTTCAATGCTGGGGAGCGTCAGATCCCCATTCTGGTTCGATTGGCACGGGAGAACCGGGCAGATATTGAAGCCATTGGTGCGCTGCGGGTGAACACAGCCACGGGTGACACCGTACCCCTAAGCGCCGTGGCCGACATTGAGTTCGGCGGTGGCGAAGCCCGCATTACCCGGGAAGACCGTCAGCGCGTTGTAACCATCTCGTCCGGTTTGGCAGCTGGTAAGCAACTTGGCCCCGCTTTGGAAGAATTGCAAAAGGAAGACTTCTACAAAAATCCAGGTCCTGGCGTAAAAGTGAAACCTGATGGTGACGCCGAAGAATTGGGCGACATGTTCGGCCAGTTTGCCGGTGCCATCGGCCTTGGCATCTTGTTAATCTATTGTGTGCTGGTGTTGTTGTTTAAGGACTTCCTGCACCCAATCACCATTTTGTCCGTCATTCTCTTGGCCCCTGCCGGTGCCTTCATCGCGCTGGGTCTGGTGAAAGAGCCGCTGTCGCTACCGGTGATGATTGGCCTGTTGATGCTGATCGGGATCGTGATCAAAAACTCGATCCTGCTCGTCGACTTTGTGATCGAGGCCCAGCATCGCGGTGTGCCTCGTCATGAGGCGCTAATCGATGCAGCTCGCAAGCGGTCGCGACCCATCATTATGACCACGATTGCCATGATCGCCGGCATGATACCTGCGGCCATGACCACTGCGGGTGCAGGTGCCTTCCGGCACGGGATGGCGATTGCGGTGATCGGCGGCCTAACTCTGTCGACGGTCTTGAGCCTGATCTTCGTGCCTGCCGTCTATACCCTGATCGATGACCTCGATCAGAAGGTGAAGCGCTTCTTCTCCAAGGTCCCCACGGTGACCAATGAAGACAAGGCAATTGCCTTGAAAGAAGAAGTCGAACGGCGCGCCAGCCAAGCTGCGGCGGAATAGACTGCACCACGACGGCAAAACAAAAGGGGGCTCCAATTGGGGCCCCTTTTTTCGTTTTAGAGTTTGCGCTTAGCGGAAGGGCGGCTCGTCAAAGCTGCGGAGCTTGCGTGAGTGCAAGACAACCCCGTCGAGGCGCATCTTTTCAATCGCCGCGATGCCAATTTTCAAATGCTCACCAATGGCGCGCTCGTAAAAGATATTGGCGGTACCGGGTAGTTTGATCTCGCCATGCAACGGCTTATCCGACACGCACAATAAGGTGCCGTAAGGCACACGGTGGCGGAACCCTTGCGCAGCGATCATGCAGCTTTCCATATCAACGCCAATAGCGCGTGAGATATTGATCAAGCGACGCTCCCGGCCCCAATAAAGTTCCCAGTTCCGGTCCGAAAAACTCACCACCGTGCCGGTGCGAAGCCGGCGCTTGAGGGATTCTCCGCTTTCGCCAGTTACTTCCATTGCCGCCTGTTGGATCGACATTTGCACTTCCGCGATCGGTGGAATGGGAACATCGGCAGGTAAAATGCGGTCAAGCACTTCGTCTTTGCGCAAATAGGCGTGCGCGAGAACATAGTCTCCAATGCGCTGACTTTGCCGCAGGCCACCGCAATGGCCCACCATCAACCAGCAGTGCGGGCGCAGAACGGCCAAATGGTCGGTGATATTCTTGGCGTTCGACGGCCCCACCCCAATATTGACCAAGGTAATGCCTTGGCCGTCCTTGGTAGTGAGGTGATAGGCCGGCATTTGATACTTCCGCCACGGACTAGCCGCGACGCGCCCCTCTGGATCATCGTCCAAATTAGAGGCGTCAATCGTCACCCCGCCAGAGCAAATCAAGGAATCATAGCGTCCACCTTGGCGGATCTGGTCAATCGCCCAGCGTACGAACTCGTCGACATAGCGCGCATAGTTGGTAAACAGGATCCAAGGCTGGAAAGAGCGCCATTCCGTGCCGGAATAATGGGTCAAACGCTTCAGCGAATAATCCACCCTTAACCCGTCATACAAAGCAAGGGGTCTGGGCTGACCGTGGAGAATTTCAAACTCTCCATCAACAATTTCGTCGCCAACGGCGGTCAGTTGTGGGGTTGGGAACCAACGCGCCAATTCCTGTGGCGGTACATCGCCTACACCAAGGTCGCTTACGCCATCGATGACATAGGAATAAGGCATCTCTGCTTCTGACAGGCCGACTTCAACGGTCGCGCCATATTCGCCGACCAATGGCCCAAGGTTCTCAAGCAGATAGTCGGAGAACAACTCCGGATGGGTGACTGTGGTCGTATAAACGCCCGGCGCGTTGAATTTTGCATAAGCTCGCTGAGATACCGGTGGTGGACCATCCGGCGCATAGGTTACGCGGATCTCGGGATAGCGGAACCGTGCCCGCTCTTCTGATGTGGGAGGGACCCGGGTTTGAACAAACCGGGCGAGGGCATCGTGCAGGGCCTGAACGGATGCTGCGTGGATGTCTTGAAGCCTATCAATTGCTTCTTGTGGAGATTTGCATGGAAACATGGCCACATCTGGCTGTTCGGGGTCGCCTTGTCAATCTCAAGAGTGTGACACTGGCGGTCCGCGATACCAAATCTAGGTTACGGACCGCCGGTTGGCTTAGCCAATGCCGTCAAACAAGGCTGACGAAATATAACGCTCCGCAAAGCTCGGCACGATGAAGACAATGCGTTTACCGGCATATTCGGGACGCTGACCCAGCTTAATCGCTGCTGCTAGATTGGCGCCGGTGGAAATCCCGCCGGGTACGCCTTCGGTGCGGGCCAGATCGCGGCTGAAGTCAAAGGCTTCTTCATTGGTGACCGTAATCACTTCATCGATCACTGACCGATCCAGCACTTCAGGAATAAAGCCTGCGCCAATGCCTTGGATCTTGTGGGGCCCGGGTGCGCCACCCGACAGGACAGGGCTGCCCGCCGGCTCAACCGCGACAATCTGGATGCCGGGACTACGCTGTTTTAAAACTTGGCCAACGCCAGTAATGGTGCCGCCAGTTCCTACGCCTGCTACAAACGCATCCACTTTGCCTTCTGTATCAATCCAAATTTCTTCCGCCGTCGTGCGACGATGAACAGCGGGGTTGGCGGGGTTCACAAATTGACCGGGAATCAAGGCATTCGGTGTTTCATCGACCAATTGCTTAGCCCGCGCGACGGCACCCTTCATGCCTTCGCCACCCGGCGTCAGGACAAGTTCAGCGCCAAGGAATGCCAGCATTTTGCGACGCTCTAAGGACATGGTCTCTGGCATCACCAAAATCAGGCGATAGCCCCTTTGGGCGGCCACAAAGGCCAAGGCGATGCCGGTATTGCCCGAAGTTGGCTCAACCAAGACTGAGCCTTCCTTAATCAGGCCGCGGCTCTCCAATTCCTCAATCATAGACACGCCAATGCGATCCTTAACCGAAGAAATTGGGTTGAAGAATTCCAGCTTCCCCAAAAGCTCTGCCTTCACACCATACTTGGCAGCGATCTTATCTAGGCGTACCAAAGGCGTTGCGCCGATTGTCTCAGTAATGTTGGAAAAAATCCGGCCTTGGGCGCGAATGGCGGGGCCTTGGGCGTCTTGAGTCATGTTTCGTCCTCACTCTTGTCCGTGCGTATAACACATCAGGTGCGACTTCGGCTCGCGACATACAAGATAGAATTTCTAATCGATACATATTGGCGCAGCCGCTGCTTGACGCAAGACGCGCACCCTCCGAAGGAAGAGGTTGAAAAGGTCATTCGTGAAAACAGTCCGGGAAATGGCATTGCGGGGCGGAATCGCGCGTCTGGTGGATACCGGAAGCGGCTTTTCGGCTGTTCTAATCCGCAATGGTACGGTCGTGGCGAAAGTCGATGATGCTGATGGCGCGATGGCCATGGCGCGCCTACAGGGTGGGCATGGGCGGATCGAAGGCCCCGCAAAGGCAGTCGCCCTCTCCCTCGACGATGGGCCTTATCGTGAAGTGGCTGAGAGGATTGAGAAGGCAGAAGGCGGGGTATTCCTCACTGGTCGTGCCGGGACTGGCAAGACCACGTTTCTCAAAGCCTTTATGGACGAAACCGACCTCAAGGCCGCGATCGTCGCCCCCTCGGGCATTGCGGCCTTAAATGCGGGTGGCCAGACCATTCACTCCTTGTTCAAGCTGCCGCCTGCTATGATTCAGCCGCAAGATGTCCGCCGCGTCCGCGAGGGCCGCATGCTGAAAACGCTCGATCTGTTGGTGATCGACGAGATTTCCATGGTCCGTTCTGATCTGATGGATGCGATAGATCGATCCATGCGCCTGCATCGCGGCGTACCAAGGCCATTTGGCGGCGTGCGCCTCTTATGCGTGGGCGATAGTGCGCAATTGCCGCCCGTGGTCAGCCGGGAGGATGAGCCGGTCCTAGAACAATGGTTTGGTGGGCCGTATTTCTTTGATGCACCGTCGGTAAAGTCACTCTCATGGACATCGATTGAACTGTGTCAGGTGTTTCGCCAATCCGACGCGGCCTTCTTGGGGCTCCTGGATCGGATGCGGCGCGGACGACCGTCGATGGAAGACGCGGAACTCTTAGATTCCCGCGTGGTGGGTGAACCCCCGCCCTTTTCCGACAAGGATGGCGATGGTGCCATCGTGCTGACCACCACCAATGAGGCCGCGCGCCGCATCAATGATTTGGAGATGGCGCGCCTATCGGGGCCAGAAGCCTCCTATGGCGCGAAAGTCGAAGGCCAATTTGATGAGCGCATCTTCCCAACAGACAGCGATCTTCTGTTACGGGTCGGCGCACGCGTCATGCTGTTGCGCAATGATGCCGACAAACGCTGGGTGAATGGCACGTTGGCAACCGTGGTTGATCTGGGGAAGACATCCGTCTTCGTCCGCATCGGTGGCCGGGTGCATGAGATCGAACCTGCGGATTGGGAGCGTTACGTTTACGAGCCCGATCCAGAAGGTGTGCCCCAGCGCAAGGCAGTGGGCGTTTTCCGACAAGTGCCATTGCGACCTGCTTGGGCGCTAACGGTCCATAAGGCTCAAGGCCTAACGTTCGATGCGGTCCATGTCGATTTTGGACGCGGGGCCTTTGCCCATGGCCAGACCTATGTCGCGCTGTCGCGTTGCCGCACCTTGGAAGGCTTAACCCTGTCGCGCCACTTGCGCCGGACCGATGTTCGCGTTGATGATGCTGCCTTCGCCTTTGCCGATAAGGCGGTTTATGCCGATCTTGGTGCGTTTCGGGTCGGCCGGATCGAGCACGACTAACTCAGCCCGTGTTGCGCAGGCCGGCTGAAATCCCATTGATGGTCAATTGTATCCCTTTTTTGACCGTCTCCGCTTGCGCTTCGTCTTGGCCTGCGCGCAGCTGCTTGATCAACTTCACCTGCAATAGGTTCAGCGGGTCAAGATAGGGCATGCGCAGGCTAATCGAATGAGCCAACGCAGGATTATTGCCCACCAATTCAGACCGCCCGGTGACAAGCTTTAAAGCTTCCAGTGTCTTGTGCCATTCGGCTTCGATACGGGCAAAGATGGCTTTCGCCATCTCTTGATCATCCACAAGTTCGCTATAGTGGCGCGCAATGTCCAGATTGGCTTTCGCCATCACCATTTCAATGTTGGAAACAAGATTGGCAAAGTAGGGACTGGATTCATACAGCGCCTTTAACTCGCCTGCTGCAGACGTCCCCAACTCAGCTTGATAGCCAGAAATGGCACTACCAAAGCCATACCAGCCAGGCAGATTGACACGCGCTTGCGACCAGCTGAACACCCAGGGAATGGCGCGCAAATCCTCAATTCGTCCCGACGCGGTCCGAGCCGCCGGGCGGCTACCGATCTTGAGGTCTACAATCTCTTTCAAGGGGGTGGATTGATGGAAATAGCGCGCAAAATCAGGGGTGTCATACACGAGGCTGCGATAGGCCTTAAAGGCCAAATCACTCAAACGTGGCATGATCCGGTGTAAAATTTCCTCTTGTGCCTGATCTGTTGGGTGCAGCGCAGCCTCAAGGCTCGCGCCCACCAAAGTCTCCAAGGAAACGCGGGCACTATCTGGATGGCCATACTTTGAGGAGATGACTTCGCCCTGCTCTGTCACTGACAGGCCCGATTCCATACTGCCAGCAGGCAGGGCTGCAATGGCATCGCGGGACGATCCCCCGCCCCGACCAATTGATCCGCCCCGACCGTGGAAGAAGCGCATGGTGACACCCAATCCCTTGCCCAATGCCACCAATCGCCCAATCGCGCCACGAACTTCCCAATTTGCCGTCAGATAACCGCCATCCTTATTGCTGTCCGAATAGCCAATCATCACTTCTTGCACAGGATTGGTCGCGGCGCGCGCGCGGGCGACTTCAGGCAAGGTCAACCACGTCCGCATGATGGCTTCGCTTGCCTGCAAGTCCGCGATGGTTTCAAACAAAGGTGCAATCGCAATTTGCGGGCTTGGGTCTGGCGATAGAGCGAACAGACCCCCTTCTTTCAGAAGTAATGTGACTTCCAAAAGGTCTGAAACACTATCGGTCTTGGAAACAATCACCCGGCGCAACACCTCCCCGCCGACCGCGGTCCTGATTGCGCCGGCCTGCCAAAACACCTCCAACTCTTTAAGCGTTTCTGCACCATAGTTCGCATAAGGCGTGGTCAGATTGCGGGGTGAGCGCCATTGCGCGCGTAATATCTCAATGCGGGCCTCTTCTGTCAGGCTGTCATAATTGGCTTCAATGCCGGCGGCCGCCAATAACTCTCCAATCGTCCGCTCATGCACGTCAGAGTTCTGGCGCAATTCCATCTGGGCAAAGTGAAAGCCGAAAACCTTTACCCCTGTAATCAAACGCGCTAGCCGCCCATCGGCCACATCGCCCGCCGCGTGGGCCCGCAGCGACGCGCCAACAATTTCGAGATCGCGCACCAGTTCGCCCGGTCCTTGAAAGGCTAAAGCCTCCAGATCGGTCGGTCGGGAAGGGGTCTTTTTCGTGATCGCCTGATAGGTCGCAGCTAAACGCGCATAGATGCCACGGATCGCCTGTCGATAAGGCTCATCGGCGCGGTGGGGAGAGGTATCGTGCCCGGCTTCTGCAAGGCGTGCCAAATCGGGTGATACGTGCGTAAGCTCAGTTGAAATAGACAATTCGCTGCCTAATTGGTGCAATTCCTCAAGGAAGGAGCCGAGCAGCAGGCTGGCATGCGACATCACTGCATGGGTTAAGGTTTGGGCGTTGACAAAGGGATTGCCGTCTCTGTCGCCCCCAACCCAAGAACCAACCCTTAAAATGCCCGGCAATTCCTTACCCAAGCGCCGCTCAAGCCGTCGAATGAGGTTAGGCATTTCTTTGAGGAAAGAGCGGCCGAGTACGCTAGCCACGTTGGCAATTTCATCGGCGACTTCGATACGTTCCCCGCGTAGAACGCGGGTTTGCCACAAGAGCCTGATTTCCCGCCGGAGCCGCTCTGTGCGCAGATCGCGACCATCAATGAGATCGATCCGAGACTCGAGTGTGTCCGAAATGGCAGCCTCCCGGTCTAGCACGCTTTTCCGGCGCACTTCGGTGGGATGGGCGGTTAAAATGGGGGCAATCACCATTTTGGCGAGCACCTCTGAGACATGCTCAATTGTCAGGTCGGGCCGCGTGTTCAACAAGGCTAATGGATCTTGGCGGACAGCTTGGGTCCGGCTGACATAATCATCGGCCAGATTGGCTAGTTGCGAAAACACGCAAAAGCCATGGATGAAAACCAAGGTTTCATCCAGTTCTAGCCCATCCAGCAAGCTAACGGTCGCCCCACGCGGTGCTTGCCCGCGATACTCGCGCACCGACTCTGAGCGTATGGACTCAATCGCATCAAACAGGGCATCGCCGTGTTGATCCTTGATCACTTCCCCTAAGAGGGCACCTAAGTCTTTGATTAAGTCGCGCGCAGAGGCGGGATTGGTATCGGGCATGCTGCCATTTGACGGCAAGTTTCCTTTAGGGCAAGTGGCTGGCTGTGTTGTCTTTGGGTAGGACTGCACACGCTTGTGTAGCGGGCAAGGTCTGCCCGCGACACAGGCATTGGCGATTAGACGCCGTAAGCTGCTGCCATATCCGGGTCTTTGGCGGCTACTAACTTGGCACTATCGACCATAACTTTCGCCTGCTTCCACGTGGCATCGTCTTGCATTTTGCCGTCCAGCATAGCCACGCCGCTTCCGTCTGGCATGGCTTCTAGGATGCGCTTGGCGAAAGCCACTTCAGCGGGATCAGGGCTGAAGACCTTTTTGGCAATGGCGATCTGGTCTGGGTGCAGCGACCAAGCCCCGGCACAGCCCATAATGAACGCATTGCGGAATTGCTGCTCGCAAGCCTCAAGGTCCTTGATATCGCCAAAGGGGCCATAAAACGGCTTTATCCCGGCGGTTTGGCAGGCATCGACCATTTTTGCGAACGTATAATGCCACAAATCCTGTTGAACGCTGAACCGGGCGCGGCCATCCGCATGGGGGTCTTCGACCACACGATAGCCTGGGTGCCCACCACCAACGCGGGTTGTCTTCATGGCCCGGCTAGCTGCCAGATCGGCGGGTCCAAGGCTGATCCCCTGCATACGCGGACTGGCCAAGGCAATTGCGTCCACATTGGCCACACCTTCAGCGGTTTCCAAAATGGCGTGTAACTGGATTGGACGGGTGACGCCTGCTTTGGCCTCAAGTTGGGCGAGTAATTGGTCGAAATAGTGAATATCCCAAGGCCCTTCGACCTTTGGCACCATGATGACGTCGAGTTTGTTGCCAACAGCGGCGACGATTTCCATCACATCGTCCAACATCCAAGGACTGTTGAGACAGTTGATCCGGGTCCACAGGCCCGTGCCAAGGGCTTCAAAATCAGTCTCGCGGGCCATCTCGATAAAGCCAGCGCGTGCAGCCTCTTTGGCGTCTGCTGGGATCGCATCTTCCAGATTGCCCAGAATGACATCTACGTCCTTGGCGATCTCCGGCACTTTGGCGCGCACTTTTTCTAAATGGGGCGGCACAAAGTGGATCATCCGCTCCACCTTAATTGGCAGATCACGGTAAGGCGCAGGCGCACCAATGGCGAGGGGTTTGAAGAAAGCGCGGGGAGTTTTCATGAGCATCAGTTCCGTACTTTTGTTTTTCTCTGCGCTAGGCTGACCAAGCCAAAAGGTCAACGCAGCAAGGGGGTTCGCAAGCGGCTAAATGCTGCGCTAAACGCTTCTGATGCAGCGTTGGAAACTGACCTTAGAATATGACGGCACCAATTTCGCCGGTTGGCAAAGCCAATCGGATGGCAAAGGCGTGCAAGACACGGTGGAGCGCGCGATCGTCGCGTTAGAGGGCGAATTGCGCCGAACCCATGCCGCTGGGCGCACAGATCGTGGTGTGCATGCGACCGGCCAAGTGATCCATGTCGATCTGGCAAAGAATTGGGAATCATTTCGTCTACAAGAGGCCTTGAATGCGTGGATGCGTGACTATGGCCCGGTGGCGATACGGGCCGCAGAGCCTGTTCCCGATAGCTTTCATGCGCGGTTTTCTGCGCAAGCCCGTGGCTATATGTTCCGCATGGTCGATCGACGCCCGCCTTTGACGTTGGAGCTGGGGCGGGTGTGGCGCGTCTCGCAGCACCATGACGTGGATGCCATGCAAGAAGCAGCCAATCATTTTTTGGGAACTCATGACTTCACCACGTTCCGTGATGCTGATTGTCAGGCGAAGAGTCCGATCAAGACACTGAGCCGGTTTGAGCTCTATCGGATTGAGGGCGTGTTCGGGCCAGAGATACAAGCGCGGGTCCAAGCTCGCTCGTTTTTGCACCGCCAAGTTCGTTCGATGATGGGGACTTTGTCGGAAGTGGGTCGCGGGAAATGGAGGCCGGACGAGGTTCGCGCTGCGCTGGAAGCCCGCGACCGTAAACGCTGCGGCCCTGTGGCACCAAGTGACGGCCTATATTTGACTGATGTCTTCTATGAAACCTGACCTTTAAGCTAAGGCAAAGCAGCCAATCAGGCGCACACCCACTTCTAAAGGCTCATCTAGGTCTAAAAAGCCCGGTAATTGAATAAGGGCCAAGTCGCCCTGTTCGCTCAAACGCGTGCCACCATAGCCAGCCAATGCTGCTTTGCTTCCAGCCAACAGACTGATGTCCCCGCCCGAAGCTTCTGGGGCGCGATGGGCCAACAGCAAAGAAGCCGGCGCACCATCGGCAACAATTTGCGGGCTCGCCGCGCAGACATGTACGCCAGCAAGGCTCACATCCATTAAATCGAGCCACCAATTTTCCGCAGCCGCTGGCCAAGGTAAGCAGGCAATGGTTCGGGGCCCTTGCTTGGCCGCCATTAGAGCATCAGTTGCAGATAAGATGCGGGTCTCGCTGGCCGACCCAAAGGCTAGTTTGGCCCAAGGGGCTGCTTCCAGTGTGGTGACAACATCTAGCCCACCTTGGGCGGCGAGATTGGCCGCAATCAGCGCTCGCCAAACGGCAGCGGCCAAGGCTGGGTCGAGGTCTGGCTCGCGCTTAATTAGCCCGCGCAAAATGTCGATCTCGCGCGCCGGCCGCCAGCCAAACCCTGAATCCCCTCCCGCCTTTTTGGCTCCAGCAATCGCCCGCGCCAGTCCAGAACGTTGCGCAATCAAGCGCGCCAATTGCCCGTCAATGGCGTCAATCGCCTCGCGCAGGGCCGTCATATCGGTGGGTAGAGAGGCGGACGAACTTGGTGCGGGCATATTCATGCCTCAACCATGGTGAAAAAACCTTGTTTGCGCAAGATAATTGCCTGATTTTGGTCAATGTCAGCAGCCACCCTCCCGCAATTCAAGCGCACAGGTTAGTGGTGCACGCAACTGGAGCTAATCTGTCGATGTCGCTTGCCCGTAATACCCTTGTTCAAGCTGGCTTCACCTTATTGAGCCGCCTTTTGGGCTATGCCCGCGACCGCGCGATTTCTAACCTTTTGGGCGCTGGCTGGGTGGGCGATGCTTTCGCGACGGCCCAGACTTTCCCGAACCTGTTCCGGCGGATCCTTGCAGAAGGGGCCTTTAGTCAGGCCTTTGTGCCGCTTTATGCCAAGACCCAGGCCGAGATTGGCAAAGATCAGGCCGCCGAAGTGGCAAGCCAAGCTTTCTCGGTGCTGACATTGGTCGCCGCCTTGGTGACCATCTTGGCTCAGTTGACGATGCCTTGGATCATGTTGGTGATCCATGGTGGCTATGCCGATAAGCCACAGGCGTTCCAGTTTGCCATCCTCTTGACCCAAATCACCATGCCCTACCTCGTTGGTATGGCGATGAGTTCGCTTTTCTCCGGCGTGCTCAATACAGCTGGCAAGTTCGCCTTGTCTGCCGCAGCGCCCACCCTGTTAAACCTAACCATTCTGGCAGCAGTGGTCTTTGTCAAAGACCCCAATCAGGCGGCGATTAATGCAGCCGTGGCGATTACGATCGCTGGCTTCCTGCAGGCCACCGCCCTTTACATCGGCTGTCGCCGGCTTGGGGTCCAAATCGGCTTTCGCCTCCCCCGTCTGACGCCAGAGGTGAAAGCCATTGTTACGGTTATGGTCCCATCGGTGATTGCAGGCAGTGCGACCCACCTCAATGTCTTAGTGAGCCAGTCGCTGTCCAGTTTTGAAGTTGGTGCCAAATCCTGGCTCTATGCGGCAGACCGACTGTTTCAACTGCCTTTGGGCCTCATCGGCGTGGCTATCGGGGTGGCTTTATTGCCGCGCCTTGCACGCGCAGTTGCAAGTCCTGAAACTGGCGACGATACCAAAGCTCTGGACGAAGCATTTGTTCTGTCGATGGCCTTTACCCTGCCCGCTGCCGCCGCCTTGGTGGTAGCACCCTTTTTCCTGATGCAGGGCTTCTGGGCTGGTGGTCAGTTTACCGAAGCCGATGCCCGGGCCACGGCAGACGCCTTGTTTCACTATGGCTGGGGCGTGCCAGCCTTTGTGTTGATCCGCATTTTGGCTCCACCCTTCTTCGCGCGGGGCGACACCAAAAGGCCAATGAATTTCGCGCTAGTCAGCGTGTTGGTGAACATCGGCTTGGGTGCTTCCTTGTTTTTTGGACTTCGGGCCATGGACTTGCCGGGCTATGTTGGGCTTGCCATCGCGGCCAGCGTGTCGGGCTGGGTCAATGCGCTGTTGCTGGCGGCGACTTTGTTGCGCGAGCGAAATTGGCGGCCGGAACCTTGGGTGCTTGGCAAGTTTCTCCGTATCGTCGTCGCCACAGCCGTCATGGCCGCCGTGTTAGGCTTTGCCGCCTTGAACCGGGTGCCTATCGAAGGCTGGTTTGAGGCCAGACTGGTATTTGGTAAAGAAGTGGCGACTTTATTGGTTTGCTTGATGGGTGGGATCGTTTATGCGGCAGTCGCCTTCCTTGTGCGGGCGGTCACGATGGCAGACATTAAGTTGGCATTGCAAAAGCCAGCAGGCACCTCTGCCGTTTCAACGCAAGATGACTTTTAGAGTAAGAAGACGGACATGACCGACATACAGACGAAGCGGGTTTTTTCCGGGGTTCAACCGACCGCGAATTTGCATTTGGGCAATTATCTGGGCGCGATCAAGCGCTTCGTTGAATTGCAGAACGAGCCCGGCTCAGATTGCATTTATTGCGTCGTGGACTTGCATGCCATCACGGTACCGCAAGACCCAGAAAAGCTGCGCGCTCAAACCCGTGAAGTGGCCGCTGCCTATCTGGCTGCTGGTGTTGATCCAGTTCGCTCCGTGATTTTCGTGCAGTCGAACGTCTCTGCCCATGCAGAGCTGGCTTGGATCCTCAATTGCGTTGCGCGCATGGGCTGGTTGGAGCGCATGACCCAGTTCAAGGACAAAGCTGGCAAGAATGCTGAGCGGAGTTCCGTGGGTCTGTTTGACTATCCAGTTCTGATGGCAGCCGATATTCTGACCTATAAGGCAACCCATGTGCCTGTGGGCGATGATCAGAAGCAGCATCTTGAATTGTCGCGCGATATTGCCGCCCGCTTTAATTCGGACTTCAAGGTCGATGGCTTTTTCCCCTTGCCAGAGCCCATCATTGGCGGCCCAGCGGCGCGTGTGATGAATTTGCAAGATGGGTCGAAGAAAATGTCCAAGTCTGATCCAGCGGATAATTCGCGGATCAATATGACGGACTCGGTCGATTTAATGGTCAAGAAGATCAAGAAGGCAAAGACCGATACCTTGCCCATGCCATCGCACGTCGATGAGCTAAAGGGTCGGCCAGAGGTTGATAATCTGGTCAGCATCTTTGCCGCCCTTTCCGGCCACACCAAAGAACAGGTCGTGGCGGAATTTGTCGGCGCAGGCTTTGGCGTCTTCAAGCCACGCTTAGCCGATTTGGCGGTTGAGGCCCTTGGACCCACGATGACTTCTATGGCCAATTTCCTCGCAGACCCTGCACAGATTGATGCGATCCTGCGCGCAGGGGCGGACCGGGCAAATGCGATTGCCCAGCCGATCTTGAAAGACACCAAAGCTGCGGTCGGCTTCTGGTCTTAAACCGCCACACTCGGGGCAGGCTCAGGCTTCTTTGTCTGCCCCAATTGGCACACCAAAAATGCGACTGTGGTGCCAATGCACAATTGCCACGGGAAGGCGAGGCTCTTCCAAGCGGGTGGTAGGCCGAAATAGTCGACGATATAGGCTTGCTGAAGCAGGATGGTGACGAAACCTGCGATCAAGGCGGCAATGACGCTGGCGGTAGACCCGCGCTTCGTAAACACCGCCGTGATGTAGACGCCCGACAGGCCCGAATAGGCAAAGGTCATGACCGACAGCACAAAGGTCAAAAGCGGGGTGTCGGTATATTGCTGCCAATAGAAGCACAGGATCGACATAGCGAATAGGGCTAGGCCCAACACCACCATGCCCAATTGGCCTGCGCGCACATAATGCGCCTCAGGCTTTGGCCCGCGCCTATCGCGCCAAGGTCGGTAAAAGTCTTGCACCAGAACTGACGACATAGAGATCAGGCCAGAATTGACGGCGGCCGCAGCAATCACGCCGACCGTGACAAAGCCGCGCAGACCCGGCGGCATTTGGGTCAGGATAAAGGTCATGAAGACAGTGATGTCTTGCCCATCAAACTTGGTCATCACCGCTTGGCTGCCCTCTCGGATCATCAAATCAGGGCGCTGGTAAAAGACATAGAGCAAAGACCCAATGGTCATAAAGATCAGCACGACCGGGATCGTGGCAAATACGGAAACAAACATGGCCTGGCTGCCTTGCTTGGCATCCTTGCAAGCCAACAGGCGCTGAGAGGTATCTTGGTCGAGGCCAAAGTTACAGGCGTTCAGGATTGCTACCCCGGTGATCAAAGCCCAGAAGGAGAAGGGCGCGCTAAAGTCCAAACTGAAGTCGATCAAGCGCAGTTTATTGGTGCCCTCTGGCGTATGGGCCAAGCCTTGCCAAATCTCCAAGCCCGAAGCGGGGATCTTCATCAAAAGGAACACCACCACGGTCAAAGCGGCGGTCACATAGATCGCCACTTGAACCAGATCGCTCCAGATAATGGCGTTCAGGCCGCCGATGAACGTGAAGATCAGGCCAAATACCAAGAGCAGAAGCGAGGCTTGGACGATATGGTCGGGCGCTATATCGCCAAACATGATCATCGAGACGGCGATGGCGGCGAGATAAAGACGCGAACCACTGGCAAGCACGCGGCCTACCAAATACATGCCTGCTGCTGCTTGTCGGGCCGTTCGATCATAGCGCTTTTCGAGGAGTTCATAGACGGTCGTCGCCTGCATGGCATAAAAGCGCGGCATCAGAACGAGGGCGACGATGATCGCGCCCAAGGCCGCCCCAATATTGCTGCCCAAATAGGTAAAGTCACCGCGATAACTGGAATCTGGTGCGCCCAAAAAGGTCGCGGCGGATTGGCTGGTGGAAAGGACCGAAATGGCGACCAACCAGATCGGCATAGTGTTGCCGGCCAGAAAATAATCATTGGCCTTGGCCATTTTGCTCTTGGTCGCCAAAAGACCCGCGATGGCGATGACGGCGACATAGCCACCCAAAATCATCCAGTCTAACGTGGTAAATCCAACAGCCATGGCTCAGCTTTCCCCAAAAGCTTAGAAGAGAACCCTATGACATAGGGCGCTGCCTCGCGTCCACTGCGCCTCAAATCGCGCTAATGGCTTGCGCGTTCAAATAGGGTAGGGGCGCATAAATCGCCCGCATGGCTTCGGCCAATTCGCGGGCACCCGGGCGCGGGAAGGGCGAGGTATCGATATGCACGGCTGCAATCTCTGCCAGCCCGACGGCGCGCGCCGCCAATAATGCATCGGCCATCGCAACGGCGCGACCGGCTTTTCCCTCACGCCCAATATTGCCGCGCCCATCGGTCAAGAACAAAAGCCGTGGCGTGCGGCCCTTGGCCTTTTCGGCCAGCGCCAACAACAGGGCCGTATCTATGCCCGCTGCCAAGGGTGTGCCGCCCCCGCCTGCCAAGTCGGATAATTGTCGACGTGCCCGTGCCAAGGACCGGGTCGGCGGCAACAGGATTTCAGCCGCCTCGTTGCGGAAAGCCACTAAGGCTACCCGACTGCGGTCGACATAGGCTTGGGCCAACAACAGCTCCACCGCGCCTTTGGCTTCGGCAAGGCGCTGAAAGGCCGATGAGCCAGAGGCATCGACGACCAGAATGGTCGTGGCCTCTTTGGGCTGAGCAAAGCAGCGGATGCGGAAGTCACTCTTGCGCACTTCAATGCGCTTCCTGCCTGTTTCCGGCGCCGCGTCGGCTTGCGGACGACGGCGCAGCTTTTGCCAAGGCGCTGCGGCGCGCAAGGTTTCGATGATGTTTAGCCGCTCACCGGGCTTTAAGGTACCGCTGCGAGAACGAATGGGCCGACCTCGAAGTGGTGACTTCTGCATGCTCCCACCACCACTGCCGCTGGCGCGTCCTTGGCGATTGGGTTTTGCTTGGCTCCCCAGTGCTGCGATTAATTCAGCGGGCAAGGCAGATTTGACGGCATCCACCAGAATCTCACTGGGATTGGGTGGGCTTTTAGGCTCTGCATCCGCTTGAGAGTCCGGTGGGGTTTCAGCCGGCGGCTTCGCGTCCGCCTCTGCCTCGGTTTGTTCTGCTTCGTCTTGAGTTTCAGGTTGTTGGTCTGAATCTTCGGGCTGAGGCTCTTCAGGCGGTGGCGGTAATTGCAGGGCTTGGGGTGCCAGAACCAGCTGTGCAGCTAACGTGACATCACCCAAAGTGGCGACTTTTCTGCCGTCTAAGGCCGCGACCATGCGTGCGACCCGCAGACACAAAAGCGCTGGCCGGGCTGAGTTCAAGCCAAAGGCTTGGGCGGCTTCACAAATGGCCTCGAGGAGCGACTCTGACGCAAGGCCAATTTCTGGCAGGGCACTTTTGGCGCGCTCAATATCTTCAAGGCTTGCCCCGTCCCCTGCGAGATCCCCAAGGCCCAGACCATTACCATCGAGGCGGAAGCTGCAGCGTTCTAGAAGCGCAAACGGCGGGGATTCCTCCGGGCCCATGCTTTCATCTAATAGGATCAAACCAAAGCGCGCGGGCAGAAGCGATGTCAGCCCATCGCGCTCCAACTGGAACTGGCCTTCATCCAATGCGGCTGCAATCCTTGCGGCGGTCGCCGAACTCAAGCGCTCGGCCATGGGCAAGACCAACACCCCGCCATCGACTTCGCTCAACAGGCCGCGCTGGACGACGGGTTGACCCATGGCCAAACTGGTTGCGAGATCAAGGCCACCCAATAAGCGGTCGTCGCCCGTCTGCACCGGGCAACGGCGCAAGGGCGCGCCTTCCGGCAAAAGCTCCTTCAACAGATCGAGCCAAGCATCAAAAAATGGGCTGCCTCGACCCTTGATCGAGATACCGCCCAATCCATGGGGGTCCATCGCAAATAAGGTGGCGATCAACAGGGCTTCCGGCCAAGCGGCGCAGCGCACAGTTTCGGCTTGCGCCTCGGCGGTCATGATCCAAACAGGTCTGACATGGCGCGTTCAATCCGGGTGGACGAGCCGGTTTCATCGAGGGGGTTACGGCGCAGGCGGTGGCGCAAGGCCATGACAGCGATGCCGCGCAAATGATGGTCCTCCACCCGTGCATCACCTTCAAGGGCGGCAACGGCGCGGGCTGCGCGGATCAAAGTCAGTTCGCCGCGCAACCCGTCGACACCGACAGCCATACACAAGCGCGACGCCCATTCCAGAGCCGCATCAGGGGTTTCAATGTCACTGAGGCGAGCGCGTGCCGCGACAATCTTCTCCCGCACAGCTGCCTCGCCTTCGGCCTGACGGGCGGCAAAGCCCGCACTATCGCGGTCAAAGGAGTCCCGTCGGCGCACCACTTCGACGCGCACAGCCAGCTCATCCGGGGTCTTTACATCCACCGACAAGCCAAACCGATCCAATAATTGAGGTCGCAACTCGCCTTCTTCCGGATTGCCGCTGCCAATCAAGACAAAGCGGGCTGGGTGGCGCACACTAAGGCCTTCTCGCTCGACAACATTTTCCCCTGAGGCGGCCACGTCCAAAAGCAGGTCGACCAGATGGTCATCGAGCAAATTGACTTCGTCAATATAAAGAAAGCCCCGATTGGCACGGGCCAAGAGGCCCGGCTCAAAATGCTTCTCGCCTTGGGTGAGTGCGCGTTCAAGGTCAAGCGCGCCGACGACGCGGTCTTCGGTTGCGCCCAAGGGGAAATCGACAACCGGTGTCGCCATTTCGCCAACATCAGGTATCTCGCCATCCAGACGATGGACACAACCTGTCGCGCAACTGGATTTGTCGGCGCGCGGGTCGCAATGATACTGACACGCCTTGACCATTTTAATCGGCGGCAAGAGGGCGGCTAGGCCCCGGACGGCGGTCGACTTGCCCGTACCGCGATCGCCAAACACCATAACCCCACCAATGCCAGGATCTGTGGCTGCGATCAGCATGGCCAGCTTCATGTCATCTTGGCCGACAATGGCTGTGAAAGGGAAAGCAATACGCATCAAAAAGGCTCCGAAAGGAAATGTTTAGCTTTAGGCATCTGCCTCTGCCGCAGATTGAACCTTAGCAGCTGCCTCATCAACTCGCTTGCGCTCTTGGCTGTCAGAGGTGAGGCCATAGGGCGCGGTTAATTGCCAGACATGGTCGGGGATCATGTTTTTCATGCGCTGTGGCTCTTCGCGGCGCAGGTGTAGCACTGTTTCAATGGCCTTCATTTCCACGCGTGTCCGGGCAAATTCCAGCCCGCGCGGGCCAATTCTTGGCATGAGCCAGCCAACCAAAGGCCTGACCCAATCGGGCATGCCCCGTAAAGGCAAGCCGCCAGCTGCGCGCTCAACATTGGCCTTGAACCCCTTAACCGCATTGGCGCGTTTGCCGTGGCTGGTCGGGGCCGTCAGGGCAACTTCATCGTCCAAGAGGGAAAGCAATTCCTCACCGCGTTCGTTGCGAACCAACAACCACTGCTCGCCTTGGCCACCCATATATCCAATTGTGATGTCGGCCAGCGCATTGGTATAATCGACACAGGTCCGGCAGGTCAGCGGGAAAAAGTCCGGGGGCAGTTTTGAGATCGGCAGTTGCAAGAAAGGTATGACCTGCTTGTGACCGTCATCAAACCGCAGTTCGACATGGTAATCGGCCCGGAACTCTAAATAGCTGATGGTTTTGGGCTGATCCGACAAGAGGTCCAGAAACTGGTGGAAGCTTTCGGTGGTCGTATTGTCAGAGCAGGGCGTGCCAATCACATAGAGACGCTCAAACCCAAGTTCGGCTTCCAAGGCGCGCAAGGCATAGACTTGGCAGGGAATGCCAATCACCGCGAGGCGCTTGTAGCCCAGATCGCGCGCGGGCTCTAACAGCGCCAATAAAGGCGCATAGCCCATGCGCATACCCCGGCAATGGGCAAGCTCTGATGCGTCTGTCACCAAAGTCGGCACAGGCCGCCAGCGATCTTCTGGATCAGGCTTCATGGTCAGCACCGCGTCGACCGCGCCGGTTTCTAGTAAGCGTTCGGCGAGGCGGGTGGTGATCCCGGTCCATTGCGCGCCAGCTAAAGGGGCGTTCAGCTTGGCTTGATACATCGCCTTCACAGGGCCAAAGAATAACTCATCGCCAGCGGCCGTATCGCGGGCGCGCCCATGCACTTGGGTTTCCAGCTCTGGATAGTTTGGGCTGATGAATTGGCAGGCCCGCCCGCAGCGTTTCGGGTCTGACGTACGCGAGATTCCACAATCGGTGCAGAGAGAGCGTGCGGGTGCCGGGGTATTCAGCGCTTGACCAATCCTTTGATCGTCTTGCCCAACGCCCGTTGCACGACTTGTCGAAGATTCCACCCTAACCTCATCTGCTACCCGCATCATTTTAGACTGTCTCATCACGGGAACAAATTGCAAGGGATTGTTCGTTTTATGACTGTCAAAAGTTTTGGACGTCTATTTCTATTGACAAGACATAAGGGGGAAGCATACCTTGCGGGATGACCTTATCTGAGGTCCGTTTTCTGCTGGAGAATTCCGATGTTGATGCAGCCTTCTAACTCACACGAATGGCGTGTTTCTGAGACTTCTGTCGGTCGAGCCTCGGAGCGGAAAAAAGCCTCGCCATCCATTCTAATGCGTTGGATCGAAGGTCTTTTGCAATTTGCTAATCCTTGGCCAGCCCATGCGGGCTCCAGCTCAGTCACCCATACAAAGCACGCCCATCACGAAACAGATGGGGCTTCTTGAGCATGAGCGACGCAGTCACGTTGATAAGCCCCACCACCGAGGCGCGCCCTGTTTTGCGGGAGCGAGGCCAGCGGGAAGTGTTTTGCGGGCTCACCGGCATAGTTTGGCTGCACCGTAAAATTCAAGACGCGTTTTTCTTGGTTGTTGGCTCGCGGACCTGCGCGCACTTGATCCAATCCGCCGCTGGGGTGATGGTTTTTGCTGAGCCCCGCTTTGCCACCGCCATTATGGAAGAGCGGGATTTAGCCGGGCTTGTGGATGCGAACGAGGAACTTGACCGAGTGGTGGACAGGCTCTTGTCGCGTCGCCCCGACATTAAATTGCTATTCTTGGTCGGCTCCTGCCCGTCAGAAGTCATCAAACTGGATTTATCGCGCGCCGCAGAGCGACTGACCCAGAAGCACAGCCCTTCGGTTCGGGTCCTAAATTATTCGGGCAGCGGCATTGAGACGACGTTCACCCAAGGTGAAGATGCGTGTTTGGTCGCGATGATCCCAGAAGCACCGGTGGCCTCCGAAGAAGCGCCTGCCTCACTCTTGGTCGTCGGCACCTTGCCCGATATTGTGGAGGATCAATTCGCCCGCCTGTTTAATCAGTTAGGCATTGGTCCGGTTGCTTTCTTTCCGCCACGCAATTCGCAATCCATTCCTGCGATTGGGCCAAACACCAAATTTCTGCTGGCTCAGCCCTTTTTGGGCGAGACGGCCCGTGCCCTGATCGAACGCGGCGCGCAACATCTGCCAGCATTGTTTCCGTTCGGCGCGGAAGGCACAACTCATTGGCTGAAAGCTGCTGCCGATGCCTTTGGCATTCCAGAGCTTCATTTCTTGGCGGTTGTGGCACCGGGACGTGAGCGGGCCAAGCGTGCGCTCGAAGCGCAAAAAGAGCATTTGGCCGGCAAGAGCATCTTCTTCTTCCCGGACTCACAAATGGAACCCAGCCTCGCGCGCTTCCTATCTCGGGAGCTGGATATGAAGCTGATCGAAGTCGGCACGCCCTACCTCAATCGCCAGCTCCTCAGCGCTGAGATGGACTATCTGCCCGAGACCGTCACCTTGAGCGAAGGGCAAGATGTTGATCGCCAGCTCGATCGGTGTCGTGCAGCAAAGCCAGACTTGGTTGTCTGCGGCATGGGCCTTGCCAATCCACTCGAAATGGAAGGCATTTCGACGAAATGGTCGATCGAGCTCGTCTTCTCGCCGGTTCATGGTTTCGATTGCGCCGGCGACTTGGCTGGCCTGTTTGCACGCCCCTTGTATCGCCGCTCCGTGTTGAAAGTTTAGTCCCATGCAGTTGACGGTTTGGACATATGAAGGACCACCTCATGTCGGGGCGATGCGCATCGCGACTGCCATGAAGGGTGTCCACTTTGTCTTGCACGCACCGCAAGGCGACACCTATGCCGACCTTCTGTTCACGATGATCGAGCGCCGGGGCGCGCGCCCGCCGGTGACTTACACGACCTTCCAAGCGCGTGACCTTGGTACCGATACCGCGGAAATCTTCAAAACAGCCGCGCGCGACGCCTTTGAGCGCTTCGATCCCGATCTTATGCTGGTGGGTGCCTCGTGCACCGCCGAATTGATCCAAGACGATCCAGGCGGCTTGGCGCGCGCGTTGAACTTGCCTGTGCCCACCATCACGCTCGAACTGCCTTCCTATCAAAAGAAGGAAAACTGGGGCGCTTCAGAGACTTTTTATCAAATCGTCCGTGGTCTGGCGACAGAAGCTCCGGCTCCAAAGCCTGAAGGCGCAAAGCCAAGCTGCAACATCTTGGGCGCGACGGCATTGGGCTTCCGGCACCGCGATGACGTGATTGAGATCACGCGCCTGCTTAATCAAATGGGAATTGACGTGAACGTCGCTGCCCCGATGGGTGCCACAGCAGATGATATCCGTCGCTTACCAGAAGCCGACTTTAACGTCGTCCTTTATCCTGAAATTGCCGACACAGCCGCGCGCTGGTTAGAGCGTCAATATGGTCAAAAGGCCGTCCGCACCATACCAATGGGCTTCCAAGCCACATGTGAATTTGTGCGTGAAGTGGCCGCTTTAGCCGGTGTCGACCCAGAGCCAGTTCTGACTCAGCATGGTTCGCACATGCCGTGGTGGGCGCGTTCGGTCGATTCCAATTACCTCACCGGCAAGCGCGTCTTTGTGTTTGGCGATGCCACCCATGCCATGGCGGCAGCCCGCGTAGCGAAGGAAGAGCTTGGCTTCGAAGTGGTGGGCCTTGGCTGCTATAATCGCGAGTTCGCACGCGATGTGCGTGCTTGCGCGGCAGAGCTCGGCGTTGAAGCGCTGATTACCGACGATTATTTGCTGGTCGAAGAAACCATTGCAGCCTTGCAGCCAGAATTGGTTCTGGGCACGCAGATGGAGCGCCATATCGCCAAACGCCTCGGCGTGCCTTGCGCGGTCATTTCAGCACCCGTCCATGTGCAGGACTTCCCCGCCCGCTATGCGCCCGTGATGGGCTTTGAAGGCGCGAATGTCTTGTTCGACACTTGGGTCCATCCATTGGTGATGGGCTTGGAAGAGCATTTGTTGACCATGTTCCGTGAGGACTTTGAGTTCAATGATGCAGCCGGGCCCTCCCACCTCGGCGGCCACGCCAAGGTCGAGGCTGCGGCTAAGCCAAAGCCAGAGCCTGAAGCCGCACCCGTAGCGGCGCAGGCTGCAACCCAAGAAACCATCAGCGTTCTCAATTGGAGCCCAGAAGCCACCAAAGAATTGTCGAAAATCCCCTTCTTCGTCCGGGGCAAAGCCAAGCGCAACACGGAACGTTACGCCGCCGAGCAGGGCCTAGAGACCATCTCCATTGAGGCGCTTTACGATGCCAAAAGCCACTTCGCACGCTGAAGACGGCCATAGCTCGCGCCCATTTGATGGGGGCGCGCAAGTACGGGTGGTGATTGTCACGCTCGACAATCATTTGCGCACGTTGGTTCGCCGCGCCTCAGACACATTAGCGATTGAAGCACCCGGTGTTGAACTGGTTATGCATGCGGCCACCGACTGGGCAGAAAAGGCTGGTTCGCTCGAAGCCTGTCATCGCGATATCGCCAAAGGCGACATTATCCTCGTCTCGATGATGTTCATTGACGAGCATATCCAAGCTGTCTTGCCAGCTTTGGCCGCGCGCCGCGACCATTGCGATGCGCTGATCGGTATCATGTCGGCAGGCGAAGTCGTTAAAATGACCAAGCTTGGCAACTTCAGCATGGACGGTTCTGACAAAGGGCCCCTCGCCATGCTGAAACGGTTGCGGGGCACCAAGACCAAAACCAACGGAAGCTCAGGTGCTGGCCAGATGGCAATGCTGCGCCGCTTGCCCAAGCTTTTGAAGTATATTCCAGGTCCTGCTCAGGATTTGCGCAACTACTTTCTGACCATGCAATATTGGCTGTCGGGCTCCCAAGAAAATGTTGTGTCGATGGTCCAGAACCTCATCGGGCGTTATGCAGATGGGGAACGGCGCGCCCTTCGCGCAAAGATGCATGCGGCCGCACCTATCGATTATCCCGAAGTTGGCCTATTTCATCCTTATGCAGATAATCGTATCAGCGAACGCCTAGAGGACCTGCCAAAGCTCAATCGTGAAATCAACGGGACCGTAGGGGTGTTGTTGCTCCGGTCCTACGTCCTTTCCGATGACGCAGGACATTATGCTGGCGTGATTGAAGCCTTAGAGGCGCGCGGCCTCAAAGCAATTCCCGCCTTTGCCAGCGGGCTCGACGCCCGTCCGGCAATCGAAAAATTCTTCATGCGCGATGGAGGGGTCAGCGTCGATGCCATTGTGTCCTTGTCTGGATTCTCGCTGGTTGGCGGTCCTGCTTATAATGATGCCGTTGCGGCTGAAAAAGTCCTCGCAGAGCTGGATGTCCCTTATATTTCTGCCCAGCCGCTAGAGTTTCAAACGCTGCAAGGCTGGGGTGGTTCTCACATGGGTCTAAACCCTGTTGAGTCTACGATTATGATTGCCATCCCCGAGTTGGACGGTGCAACTGTTCCAGTGGTGTATGGTGGCCGTTCGGATGGCACCGGCGTGGCTTGCACCGGCTGCAGCTATGGGTGCACGTTCGAGGAAGAAACCGGCCCGCCCAAAATGCGCGCTTGCCCCGAGCGGGCCGAGACTTTGGCTGACCGGGTCGCCAAGCTTGTAAAATTGCGCCGTTCAGAGCGTTCGCGGCGGAACTTGGCGGTTGTGCTGTTTAACTTCCCGCCCAATTCAGGTTCGGTTGGCTCGGCCGCTTATCTTGCGGTGTTCTCGTCCCTCTACAATACGCTGCAAACCTTGAAGTCTGAAGGGTATGACGTTGAAGTGCCCGCCTCGGTCGATGCGCTACGCGATCGCCTCTTAATCGGCAATGCAGCCCGGTTTGGCACGGACGCGAATGTCCACGTTCGTATTCCGGTAGATGATCACGTCCGTCGCGAACGCCACTTGGCACAAATTGAAGGCCAATGGGGCCCTGCACCCGGTCGGCAGCTCAGTGACGGTCGCTCCATCTTCGTTCTCGGCGCACAATTCGGGCGTGTCTTGGTCGGCCTACAACCTGGCTTTGGCTATGAAGGCGATCCCATGCGCCTATTGTTCGAAGGAGGCTTCTCCCCGACCCATGCCTTCTCTGCCTTCTATCGTTATTTGCGCGAAGATTTTGCTGCCTCAGCCATTCTGCACTTCGGCACCCATGGCGCTTTGGAATTCATGCCCGGCAAGCAGGTCGGCCTGACGGGCGATTGCTGGCCCGAGCGATTGATCGGCGACATTCCAAATTTCTATCTGTATGCCGCCAACAACCCTTCAGAAGGCGCTTTGGCGAAACGTCGCGGTGGCGCCACGCTGATCAGCTATTTGACGCCGCCAATCGTGCAAGCTGGCCTCTATAAGGGTTTGCAGGATTTACGCGAAAGCATTGGACGCTGGCACGCTGCCAAGGGCGCGGATGAAACCGACCGCGACAGCCTGATTGAACTCATTCAAACTCAAGCCTCTGCTTTAGACTTGGCCCCAGCTACGCCCGTTTGGCATGGGCCGTGCGCAGTTGAGATTGAGACATTACAAGCCCGCGTCAGTGAATTAAACGACGCGCTGATCCCAGAAGGCTTGCATGTGATTGGCCAAGCCCCTTCGGTGGAGGAGCGCATTGACCTGCTTTTGGCGATGGCCAATGGCTTGCCAGATGCGGCGCTAACCCGCCCTGTGATTGAAGCACTTGTCCATGGCGCACTGCCTGCTGAAGCCTTGGAAGCGGCTGGCATGAAATCCAACCGTACCCTGATTGAGCGACTGGAGCTCTTGGCTGAGAGCAATAAGCTTCTTGAAACCGACCATGAGCTGTCGTCTCTGATCCACGCGCTAGACGGCGGCTATATCCGTCCAGCACCTGGTGGGGATCTGGTCCGCACACCATCGGTTTTGCCAACGGGTCGTAATCTGCACGGCTTTGACCCCTTCCGCCTGCCAAGCGCCTTTGCCACGCATGATGGCGCGCGGCAGGCACGAAAACTGCTTGACCGTCATATGGATGAGACTGGGGCCTTCCCAGAAACCATTGCCATGGTGCTTTGGGGGTCAGACAATCTGAAGAGTGAAGGCAGCGCGATTTCGCAAGCGCTCTATCTGATGGGCACACGGCCACGGTTTGACAGCTATGGCCGCCTGTGTGGCGCAGAGCTTATTCCGTTGGAAGAGCTCGGCCGTCCTCGGATCGACGTGGTCATGACCTTGTCGGGCATTTTCCGCGATCTCTTGGCCTTGCAAACCCGCATGTTGGCAGAGGCAGCATGGTTGGCCGCAAGTGCGGATGAGCCAGAAGATATGAATTTCATCCGCAAGCATGCTTTGGCTCAGCAAGCCCAGAACGGCTGTGATTTGGAGACGGCTTCGCTTCGCGTCTTCACCAATGCCGATGGGGCCTATGGGGCCAATGTCAATCAGATGATTGATGCCAGCTGCTGGACCGATGAGAATGAGTTGGCAGAAGCCTATCAAAGCCGCAAATGCTTTGCCTATGGCCGCAAGGGCCCGCCCATGCGCCAGTCGGCTGTATTGGAAGGTATCTTGAAGACGGTCGATCTAACCTATCAAGGCCTCGATTCGGTTGAGCTCGGCGTCACCACGATCGACCATTATGTCGATACACTAGGTGGCATCACCAAGGCGGTTAAGCGCGCCCGCGGTGTCGACGTGCCCGTCTATATCTCGGACCAAACCCAAGGCGACGGCAAAATCCGCACGCTGGCCGAGCAAGTCACCTTTGAGACCCACACCCGGATGCTGAACCCGCGTTGGTATGAAGGCTTGTTGTCGCATGGCTATGAAGGCGTGCGTCAGATCGAAGCCCAAGTCACCAACACCATGGGCTGGTCGGCCACGACCGGACAGGTTCAGCCCTGGGTCTATCAGAAAATCAGCGAGACCTATGTGCTCGATGACGTCATGCGCCAGCGCATGGCCGCCCTCAACCCGAAAGCTTCCGCCCGGATGGCTAACCGCCTCTTGGAAGCCCACGCCCGCAATTATTGGCAGCCCGACAGCGCGACTTTGGAAGCGCTCCGCAATGCCAGTGATGAACTTGAAGACAATTTGGAAGGCATCGCAGCCGCCGCTGCCTGACCTAGGAGAAATACCCATGGCTCTATTAGACCTACCCCGCGGCCTGAAACCCAGAGCGACCCCGATCAAGCGCGCGCCATCGTTACGGGGTGATGGCGAAGGCAGCGTTCAGGTAGAGCTTGATCCAAATCTGAAGATCGGCAAAGCAAAGGTCTTCGCCATTTATGGCAAGGGCGGGATTGGCAAAAGCACCACTTCCTCCAATTTGTCGGCCGCTTTCTCTAAGCTGGGCAAGCGCGTTCTTCAAATCGGCTGCGACCCAAAGCACGATAGCACCTTTACGCTGACCAAGCGTCTGGTGCCGACCGTCATTGATGTGCTCGAAAGCGTAGACTTCCACAGCGAAGAATTGCGCCCCGAGGATTATGTCTATGAAGGCTATAATGGCGTGATGTGCGTCGAAGCGGGTGGCCCGCCAGCGGGTACTGGCTGCGGCGGCTATGTCGTCGGCCAAACCGTGAAGCTTCTGAAAGAACATCATCTGTTGGAAGACACCGATGTGGTGATTTTCGACGTGTTGGGTGACGTGGTGTGCGGTGGCTTTGCAGCCCCGTTGCAACATGCTGAGCGCGCTCTGATCGTCACCGCCAATGATTTCGACTCCATCTTTGCGATGAACCGGATTTTGGCAGCGATTAAAGCCAAGTCGAAAAACTATGACGTGCGCCTAGGTGGCGTGATCGCCAACCGCAGCAAGGATACCGACGAAATCGACCGCTTCAATGCAGCTTGTGGCCTTGAACGCGTCGCGCACTTCCCAGACCTCGACGTCATCCGTCGGTCGCGTCTGAAGAAGTCGACTTTGTTTGAAATGGAACCCTCCCCCGAGCTTGAGGCAGTTCAGAATGAATATCTTCGTCTGGCTGCCTCGTTGTGGGTCGGCACGAAGGAATTGAAGGCTGAGCCGATGAAGGACCGCGATATTTTTGACTTCCTTGGCTTTGATTGATCGGGAGCTTTGGACATGCTGACCACCACTTATGTTGAGCGCCGCCAACGTCTAGAGACCTATTTTGACCGCACGGCGTCAGATACTTGGGCGCAACTGACCTCGACAGCGCCAGTCAGCAAAATCCGTGCAACTGTGCGGGCTGGCCGCGACCAAATGCGCGAGATTTTGGTCTCTTGGTTGCCTGAATCCTTGACCGCCAAGCGCATCCTTGATGCAGGGTGTGGCACGGGTGCTTTGGCCGTGATTGCCGCCCATCGTGGCGCGGATGTGGTGGCGGTTGATGTCGCTGCTAGTCTAGTTTCGGTGGCCGGCGAACGGGCACCCATTGATCCCGCTCCAGGGACAATTGATTTCCGCGTCGGCGACATGCTGGACCCCGTCCATGGTTCCTATGACCACATCGTATCGATGGATTCCTTGATCCATTATCCGCGCGATGAGATTATGACCGCTTTGGCATCCTTGGCATCTAGATGCACGGGCTCCATCGTTTTCACCTTCGCGCCAAAGACCCCGCTTTTGACCGTGATGCACGCCGTCGGGCTGTTGTTCCCGAGGTCCGACCGGGCTCCGGCGATTGAGCCTGTCAGCGAGGCCTTCTTGCGTAAGTCGGTGGCTTCTGACCCCCGCATGGCTGGCTGGAAAGTTGGCCGCAGTGCCCGCGTCGTCAGTGGCTTCTACACCTCGCAAGCGATGGAATTGGTGAGAGCATGACCAATTCGTATCTCCATCATCAGCAACCTGAGTTTTGGACCCTGCAGTGGCCAGAGGCGCTTAAGCGCGCCACGCATGTGACAACATGTACCATTGAGATTCAGCATGATGAGACTAGTCTCCATGCGCATGTCTCACTGGACGATGATTCCATCCTCGGGCCGGGCGACAAGATGATTGTCCAAGGGCCTCCGATCCGGCTGTCGTTTGGTGAATCCTGCACCCTGCACCGGGGCGTCCAGATAATCCGCGCGACCGCCCTTGAAAGACTTTGGATCAAAGTCGCCTCTTATTTTGAGCTTTTTGAGCTCTATGAAGTCAGCTTCACACCGGGGAAACTGCCATGACCGCAGCCACTTTTGACGATTCCTATCTCGACACGACCCAGCTGGCCAAAACCGACACGATGTTGAGCCCGCGGTTCTACACGACTGACTATGAGGCGATGGATAAGATTGATGTGTCCTCGGTTCGCGAAGAGTGGGACCATATGCTTTCAGGCATGGCAGCCGATCCGCGCCGCGGCCACTTTAAGCGCGATGCGGCGTTCGATAACCGGCTCGACGACTTGGACCCTGAATTGCGTCGTGAGTTTGTAGACTTTCTGGTTAGCTCGATCACGTCGGAATTCTCGGGCTGTGTTCTCTATGCTGAGATCGTCAAGCGCGTGACCAATCCAGACATCAAAGCCTTGTTCAAATATATGGCCCGCGATGAATCGCGCCATGCAGGTTTTATCAATGAAACGCTGAAGGATTTTGGCATTGGCGTCGATTTGGGCTTTTTGACCAAGACCAAGAAATACACTTTCTTCAAGCCGAAGTTCATCTATTATGCGGTCTATCTGTCTGAAAAGATTGGCTATGCGCGCTACATCACCATCTTCCGGCAATTAGAGCGCAACCCGCAGCACAAATTCCATCCAATTTTCAATTGGTTCAAGGAATGGTGCAATGATGAGTTCAGCCATGGCGAAGCCTTCGCCTTGATTATGCGGGCAGACCCAACTTTGTTGCAAGGGGCCAACAAGCTCTGGATTCGGTTCTTCCTTCTTTCGGTCTATGCCACCATGTATGTGCGCGACCACGCCCGCCCCGCTTTCCACAAAGCCTTGGGCGTAAACCCAACAGACTATGATTATCAGGTCTTTTCACTGACCACCGAGATTTCCAAGCAAGTCTTCCCGGTTATGCTAGACACCGATAATCCGATTTTCCGCGCAGGGTTTGAGCGTCTTCGCATCCTGTCAGACAAGATCGATGCTGCCAAAGCCGAGGGCGGCTTTATGAACGGCCTAAAACGACTGGGATGGACTGCGCAAGTCGGCGCGACCTTCGTCAGTCTCTATCTACTACCAACACTTTCGAATGAGCTACCCAGCAACGTTCGGCTGCAACCCGTTTGGTAAGTCGCTTGCCAAACAGATAACAAACGGCTTGGTGGTGGTGAAAGCACCGCTAGGCTGTCGGGAGGGGAAATAACATGGACTACCAAGCCTATTTCAACAGCCAGCTGGACGCACTACGTGCCGAGGGTCGCTATCGTGTTTTTGCTGACCTAGAGCGTCATGCAGGCCAATTCCCGCGCGCGACGCGTCATACTGATGACGGCGTCCATGAAGTGACGGTTTGGTGTTCGAACGATTATCTCGGCATGGGCCAACATCCCAAAGTACTCGCAGCGATGCATGAAGCCATCGATCGGTGTGGCGCAGGTGCAGGTGGCACGCGCAACATTTCAGGTACCAATCATTACCACATCTTGCTGGAGCAAGAGCTGGCTGACTTGCACGGCAAGGAAGCCGCCCTTTTGTTCACGTCGGGCTATGTGTCGAACTGGGCGGCGTTGAGCACCTTGGCCAGCAAAATCCCCAATTGCGTTGTTGTTTCGGACGAAGGCAATCACGCTTCGATGATTGAAGGCATTCGCCACAGCCGCGCCGAAGTCCGCATCTTCAAGCATAATGACACCGAAGATCTTGAGCGCGTTCTGGCCAGCCTCCCGCCAGAGCAGCCTAAGTTGGTGGCGTTTGAGTCTGTTTATTCGATGGACGGCGATATCGCCCCAATTGCCGCTATTTGCGATGTCGCGGAAAAATATGGCGCGATGACTTATCTCGATGAAGTCCATGGCGTTGGTCTATACGGCCCACGCGGCGGTGGTGTGGCAGAGCGTGAAGGCTTGATGGACCGCCTGACCGTTATTGAAGGCACGTTGGGCAAAGCCTTTGGCGTCTTTGGTGGCTATGTCGCGGCATCAACGGCTTTGTGCGACTTCATTCGCAGCTTTGCCTCGGGCTTCATCTTCACAACCGCTCTGCCACCCTCAGTAGCAGCAGGTGCCTGCGCCAGCATTCGTCATCTAAAGGCCAGTTCTGCAGAGCGCGAGCGTCATCAGGACCGCGTCGCGCACGTGCGCCGTCGCCTAGAAGCCGTTGGCATTCCCTGCATGGCCAATGACAGCCACATCATTCCCGTGATGGTTGGCGACCCGGTCAAGTGCAAAATGATCAGCGATTGGCTGCTCGAGCGGTCCGGCATTTATATCCAACCGATCAATTATCCGACCGTCCCCCGCGGCACAGAGCGCCTACGGATTACGCCATCGCCCTTGCACAGCGATGCCGATATTGAGCGCTTGGTAACGGCCTTGTCTGACCTGTGGCAGCAATGTGCACTGGGTCGGGTTTCGGCTGCGGCTTGAGTCAAGTGCATCCAGCTTTCCGGTTGGGTGGCCGTAATCGTTTGGGCGCGGCCGTTGGGCTTGGGAACTGAAAGGCCTAGGCGGACAGGTTTTCACCGGCTGCATCTGGAAATTGAGGCGGCAGGTGCTTTGCGCTACTCGGTAACGGCAGGAGAGGGGGAGCCAAGATGATCGAGCAGATGCCGCTATGGCTTGTTTTCCCTATTCTGCTGGCCATGTTTCTGGTCGCCCTCGAACTTGGTTTTCGGATCCGGCAACGGCTC
Organism: Maricaulis salignorans; assembly: GCA_945891505.1. GTDB lineage: Bacteria > Pseudomonadota > Alphaproteobacteria > Caulobacterales > Aquidulcibacteraceae > Aquidulcibacter > Aquidulcibacter miladensis. The sequence goes on from CAMDDL010000004.1 coordinate 77,290, forward strand.
GAGAGGCGTCGCGAAGGCCAACCCGATCATGGAAAAGGCGGCCAAGAGTTCTTGTTTTCAGCTGTGCTTGGCCTGCTTGCGCTTCTGTTGGGCTTTACCTTCTCGGTCGGTATGAGCCGTTATGAGGCGCGTCAGGCTCTTGTGGTGCAGGAGGCTAACGCGATCGGAACGGCCTGGCTGCGCGCCAACCTGCTCGAGGAGCCTGTTCGCACCGCTCTCCGGAGCCACTTTAAGGCCTATGTCGAGGCGAGGCTTGAATGGTCCCGGACCGGTCAGACTGACATTGACCGAATGTTGCAGTTGCAGGACGATATCTGGCGCGTGACCGGCGAAGCACTCCGGGAGGACCCCTCCAGCGCGCTGTCCAGAACGGTCATGGAGGCGGTGAACAGGAGTTTTGAATTGGCGTCCGCACGTGAGGCGGCGAGGGAGGCCCATATTCCCGATCGGGTCCTGGCGCTGCTGATCCTGTATGCATTCATTTCTGTCTTGATGCTAGGTTATGTATCTGGTGCCTCAGGTGTTTTGCGACGGGGCGCAATTCTGCTTTTGATGATCCAGCTTTCTTTGGCGATCGCCCTAATTCTAGATATCGACCGACCGGGCACCGGTGGTGTGCTGATGAGCCAGCAGCCCATAGAGATGTTGCTCCTGTCGTTGAAATGACAGGCTGCACACAACACCCTACACCCCCGACTATGTTGGCAATCTCAGCCGGCGATCCCAGCCCGCTAACGTGACTGAGGCCGGGAAACTCTAGCTCCCACTGGCCCGAACAATGGGTGCACCTCACCAGTGGAAACTGGCGTGCTCTGCTGCCCATCGTTGGTCCAATTTGGTGAACTGGGGCGTCAACAACTTCCATTCAATTGAACGGAAAAGCCCAACTTCCGCTTGCAGGAAAACTAAGGAGCCAGTCATTTCAATACACGACAAGATGAGAGCCGACCTGATGCAATCGAAGGCGCAAGCCAACAAGCCACTCAATCAGGTGATGAGACGCCTTGCGAGTTCAAGATCGCGCAAATGCATCTTTGTGCACAGTCCCATCTCCCTGCGGTTTCACCCTTTTCGCCCTGGGGGCAAGTAAAGCAGCCGCTACTTCTGACCGGACATATCCTTGCGCAATTGCCGCAAGATGAACCACACGCCCAAGACAACGAAGGGGGCAGAGATCCCCGTGGCCGCCTTGGCATTGAAGTGGAAGATGGTTTCAGAAAGGCCTTCCATCATGAAAAGGATCAGTCCCAAGGAATAGTAAGAGATGGCAGCAACCGACAGGCCTTCAACGGTTTGTTGCAACCGCAATTGCTCTTGGCTACGTCGATCCATGGAGGCCAACAGGCCGACATTGATCGCCTCAGAGGCCACTTCGACCCGCGTGTTGAGCATCTGGGTGGTGCGGGCGATGCGTTCGATCACGTCGCGTTGGCGGTCGCCGACGGCGACACAGGTTCGCATGGCAGGGGCTAACCGACGTTCCATAAAGTCAGAAATCGTCGGGCGACCCTCAATCGCCAGTTCACGCAATTGCCCGATGCGCTCTTGCACCAGCCCTTCATAGGCACGCGCAGCGGCAAAGCGATAGGTCGTGGCCCCAACCATGGCTTCGGCCTCCCCCGCCAAGGCTGCCAAGCGCGACAAAAGATTGCGGTCTGCCTCGACGCCGCCTTCATCAGCAACTTGAATGGCCGAAGCCGCTGCCTCGGCTTCAAAGCGCGCCAAGGTTACAGAGGTGGAGTTTGCAAGCGGGAAAGCCAATAATGCCAGTAAACGATAGGTCTCAATCTCAAACAATTGCTGCAGCACCCGCCCGGCGGTTACAGGATTTGGGTCTGACTGCACCATGACGAAGCGTGTGAAGGAATCAGGACCCGGGCGAAAATCACTGAAAACATCAATCGAGCCATTTGCGACCCGTGCTGCAATAATGTCGCTATCGGCAAAGGGCAAATGGTCGGGTGCCAGTGTTGACAGCACGACATGGGCCGCGCCCAGAACCTCCCCGGGCAGGTCGGCCAGCCAGTCTTGTGGCAGAAGGTCTAAAGCTGTCACCTCAAACATAAAGTCAGGCGTCGTGGGGCTGTCGCGGAATACGGTCCAAGTTGAGATTTCGGTATGTCGTTCCCACCGGAGCCGCCAAGTTCCTCCGTCCACCACGCACCAGCGTGCATCGGGCCCCGGTTCAGAAGTCCCAATTTTCCGACAAAGGGCCGCCATATGGGCGCGGTCGGCACCCACACCGCCTTCACCCGACATGGTGGCAATCCGGGAAGCCAAATGAGGGGCTTGCACAGGGGTCGAGGGCCGGGCATGCGCTTCGGCGAGAAGAAGGTCCCGCTGCGGGTGAAACTTCAATTGTAAACCTTGCCGTCTCATGCTGTTCTTTCTCCCAGGACCCGCCTGAACGGTCATGCCTGCGTCCAGTAACAGGCTTGTCATGTCGTAGCTCTGGCGTGCTTGTCTCTGGCAGTATAGCGACAAGCCGGTGTTTTAGGTGGTCACGGGATGATAGTAGTGGAACAATCGAGAATCGCGGTGGTGCGAATTGAACGTGACCACACTGTGGACATGGTCGAAACACTTACCAAGCATGCCCCTGAGGGCTGCTTTGATTTTGCCTTGAGCCATACGGATCTGACCTGATGTACCAGAAGCCAAAATGGAACCGTGAAGGGGTGAATTGGCCAAACCGAGAAAGCAGTCGCTTCATTCAAGTCGGCAATCAGAAATGGCATTTGCAGACAATCGGCCAAGGACCTCCGCTCTTGATGTTGCACGGCACAGGGTCGTCCTGTCATTCGTGGGCTGGCATCGTGCCTTTGCTGGCGCCGCAATATACGTTGATTATGCCAGACCTACCCGGCCATGGCTTTACGCAAACACCGCCTGAAATTGGCCAGTCCCTCCCCGGAATGGCCGCTCTACTGCGAGACTTATTATCGGCGTTGGACATTGAGCCCAAGGTCGTCATTGGCCATTCGGCAGGGGCAGCGATCGCCGCCGAAATGACGTTAGCGGGCTATATCCATCCCCAAGCGATTATTGCCATTAATGGCGCGTTTCAGCCCTTTAAGGGCCTTGCCGCACTTCTTTTCCCAGTCGCTGCCCATGTCTTGGGCCTCAATCCGATTACCATTTATGCGGTCGCAGAAGGGGCAAAAGATAGCCGACGGATTGAGAGGCTGATGCGGAGCACCGGTTCAGTCATTCCCGACGACATGCTGGCACGCTATCGGGACTTGTTTACCGCACCTGGCCATGTCGCAGGCTTGCTCGGCATGATGGCCAATTGGAACCTAGGCCCCCTAGTCAAAAATATGGCTAACCTAAAGACGCCGCTTTACCTGTTTTCAGGTTCCAAGGACGCGGCCGTGACGCCGGCCAGCGCACAAGCCCTATGCCAAACAGTGCCGGAAGCCCGCTTTATCAATATGCCAGAACTGGGCCATCTAGCGCATGAAGAAAACCCACACGCTGTAGCCGCTGCGCTACTGGCTGTTCTCGCACCAGCTACGACCTAAATCTATCCTGCCTGAGGGCGAACGGGGTTAAGCTGTGGTTTGCTACACGGCTTATGGCATTCCGTTTGCACTAGGGTCTGTGCAGGCCCTTGAGTTTCCTCTTTTTCTGGAAGGTCTAGGTCTTGCGCCCACTCAGATTGCGGGTTTAATTGTCCAATGAACTTTACAACAAAACCTTCCGATTTCGCCTCAGCCCGCGCTGACACCCGCCCACATGCTATCGTTATTGGCGCAGGCTTCGGAGGGCTGGCTGCCGCCATCCGCTTAGGGGCAAAAGGCTATCGCGTCAGCCTTTACGAAAAGCTCGATGGTCCGGGTGGGCGCGGTTATGTCTATCGCCAAGACGGCTTCACCTTTGATGCTGGCCCGACCATCATCACGGCCCCCTTCATCTTTGAAGAATTGTGGAACCTCTGCGGCAAGACCCTCTCTGACCACGTGCAACTGCGCAGCATCGACCCGTTTTACAAGATCCGCTTTGATGATGGGTCTGTCTTTGAGGCCACAGCCGATCTCGATGCGATGCGCAAGCAGATTGCCCGCTTTGAGCCGAACGACCTTGCGGGCTTTGATCGCTATATGGTGGCGAGTGAAGCGATTTATGATGAAGCCTTCACCAAACTGGTCGACCAGCCGTTTCATGAGCTCTCGACCCTGTTCAAATCCGCGCCCGATTTGATCCGGCTGGGCGGGTTTAGAACTGTCTATGGCAAGGTCTCGGAATTCTTCAAGAATGAAAAGCTACGGGTGGCGTTCAGTTTCCATCCGCTGCTCATCGGCGGCAATCCATTTGCCACAACCTCTTATTATTGCCTGATCGCCCACTTAGAGCGCACCTATGGCGTTCATTACGCCTTGGGCGGAACCGGAGCCTTGGTAAAGGGCATGGTCGATCTGATTGAAGATCACGGCAATCAGTTGATTTATGATACTGAAATCGACGAAATTCTGACCGACAATGGCCGGGCGGCGGGCGTTCGTTTGGCGTCGGGGGAGATCGTTCACGCGGATCTTGTGGTTTCCAACGCGGATTTGGGCTGGACCTATTCAAAGCTCCTTCGCAATCAGCCGCGCAAGGTTTGGTCCGATGAGAAGATCGCGCGCGCCGATTATTCGATGAGTTTGTTTGTCTGGTATTTCGGGACCAATCGGAAGTTTGACGATTGTTATCAGCACACCATGGTTTTGGGGCCCCGTTATCAGGAGCTGTTGGCGGATATCTTCACCAAAAAGAAGCTGGCCGAAGATTTCAGCCTCTATCTGCATCGCCCAACGGCAAATGATCCAAGCCTCGCCCCAGAAGGCTGTGATGCGTTTTATGTCTTGGCCCCGGTTCCTCATTTGGGCAGCGGCGTTGATTGGGCAAGTATGGCAGAGCCTTACCGCAAAAAGATCGAACAACGTTTGGCAGAAACCGTACTACCGGGCCTGTCTGATGCGATCATCTCGTCGCATATGCTGACGCCACAAGACTTTCAGGATCGCCTGTTATCGACCAATGGCGCGGCTTTTGGCATGGAACCTAAATTGTTTCAAAGTGCTTGGTTCCGGCCGCATAACATCAGCTCAGACGTGCCGGGGCTCTATTTTGTTGGGGCTGGAACACATCCGGGCGCTGGGCTGCCTGGGGTGGTCTCATCGGCCAAGGTGATTGATCGCCTGATCCCGCCAGCAGCTGCTTGGGCTTCGAAAGTCAAAACGGCTTAATCGGTCAGAAAATCCGCTTGGAGGCGGGCAGCGGCAAGCCGCCCGGAAAGAGCTGCCATGGGGATGCCGGGGCCCGGATGAGCGGAGCCTCCGGCGAGGTAAAGGCCTTTTACGCCGCTGCGGGCACCAGGTCGTTGGAAACTGGCCATCGGTCCATGATTGGCCCGGCCATAAAGCGCACCCCCACTTGCTGGGAACAGCGCGTTAAACCCTTGTGGCGTGGTGACTTGTTCGTGGTCGACAGATAGACGCAGGCCACAGCTGGCCATCATGGCCCAAGCGCTTTGCTTGGCTTTCGCTTCAGCTTCTGGGCCATAAGTTTGGCTGTCGCCATTGGCGGGGGCATTCATTAGGATCAACAGGCGTTCTGGTCGATCGGGTGGGGTGCAGGCATCGTCACGGTCTTGTGCGCAGATATAGATCGTCGGGGCTTGCGGCGGTCGCTGCCTAGCGAAAACGTCTTGAAACTCCGCCTTGTAATCATCGGAAAACAGGACTGTATGGTGCGCTAAATCCAAACCGCTGGTGGTGGCGGTGGCGCACCAGGTGATGGCAGACTGGGATCGTTGGGGCAGGACGACGGGCTTCGCTGCTGGCACGGCATCGGGTCCTAAAAGACCTCGGCCAAGGGCAGAGATGTCACCATTGAACACAATGGCATCGGCCTGCATAGCTAGACCGCTCTTCAGTGCAATTCCGCAAACGCGCCCGTTGCGAGTCTCAATCCGCTCAACATCGGCTTGGAAATGGAACGCGACCCCTTGGCTGATTGCTAAGGATTTGAGGGCTTCGGCGACCTTGGCCATGCCGCCATCAACCCGCCACACGCCCTCTTGCTCCACATGGCTGACCAGCATCAAAGTCGCCGGAGCCGCAAAGGGCGATGAGCCGCAATAGGTGGCATAGCGGCCAAACAATTGCTTGAGGCGGGGATCGCGGAAATAGGCCCCAAGTGCCCCCCAAAGGGTCTGATGTGGCGCAGTCTGCCACATCGCGCCCAATTTGTTGAAGCCAACGCGGGCAACCAATTCAATGGGGTTCGGACGTTGGCTTGCGATAAAGGGGCCACGCAACGTCTCATAGATTGAGGCGCTGCGCTTACAGAAGGCCAGATAGCCTGTCGCATCCTCCGCGCCTGAGAAATCACGAATGGCTTCCGCAGAGGCGTCGCGATCGGCAAATAGGTCCAGATTGCCGCCTTGGCACCACGCATGACGGGCCAGAATTGTCGCGGGCAACAAGGTCAGGTGATCGTCGAGGGCGAGGCCCGCATCCTCAAACAGGCCATCAAAAACCCACTTCATCGTAAAGACAGTCGGCCCACCATCGATGGCTGTTTCCCCGACCGGCACTTGGCGCATCTTACCACCAATAGTGGCGGCCCGTTCGACCACGTGAACCTGATGGCCTAGCCGGGCAAGGTCGATCGCGGCGGAAAGGCCGCCCATTCCAGCACCAATGACGACAACCTTCTTGGCCTTCACGGAGCCGCGCCTGTGGCCTGTGGCGTGCGGGGGCGCAGGCTCAATCGGATTTGCCGATGGTGGTAGAGGATGATGGCGAGCCCAGTCACCAAAGGAATGGCCCATAGGCCTGGGTGCAAAGCGATGGAGGGCATTATCCGAACCGCGCCAAAAGCTGCAAAAGCCGTATAGACCGAAATGCCAGCCCCAACGATGGCTTTAACATGCTCCATCAAATAGATTTTCGGACCGGGTGAAGGGTTCAGCATAAAGAACAAATTGGTGCCCGCCGTCGCAAAGCCAATGATGGACATGCCCACCATCAGATATTGGCCAATCAAAACACCCTCAATGGCGCAGGCAAAGGCTGCCACGACCAACATGGGTTGCAGCGCGAGGTTAAGACCACGACGATTGGCGGCATGATTGGCCTTATTCTTGATCGTCTGAAGACCATACCAAGCGAGATTGATGGTCAAGATCGCCAAATAAAGCATCATCACACCAAAAATTCCCCGCACAAAAAAGGGGTCCTTCAGGTGTGGGTGGGTCCCCAAGGGGTCAATTAAAGTGCAAATGCTCAATAACAGGGCCACAGAGCCTGCAGCCAAAATCGACCATGCAAAAATTTTACCCCACAGCCGGTGATTGCGGTTACCCTTCTTGCCCAGAACCGGGATCCAAAAGCTGACCAGTCCGACCGCTCCAAACACAATGTGGATGGCAACCAACGTGTGAAACAAGGTAAGCATCACTGTCTATCCAGTCGAAAGCGTCTAGTGGGCTGGACATAGTGACGCGTCAAGCGTTAGGCTTCAAGGGGTTGAGCGCGGCTTTTTGCGGAGCGATCAAAATGAGTGGGCTGAGGTAGACGGGTGTTGGTGGACGAACTTGACGCTCAAGGCGCGGTTTATACCCCGCCTCGGCCCGCGCCTATGGGGCCATTGGCCAGCTTGATCCGGGTGATCCGACAAGGCGATGGTGATCTGTTGAGCCTGATGCCAGCTGACGCTTACTTACTGCCGATGGGGCCACTGGGCTATTCGCGTCGCTCCATCCAGATTGTGAATGACCCGGCTTTGACCAAGCCCATTCTGGCCGACGCCGAGGATATCTTTCCCAAGAATGATTTGATGGTTGGCGCGCTAACGCCCTTGGTGGGCGACAGCATGTTTGTGTCCAGCGGGTCGCTATGGCGTCAACAAAGGCGGATGATTGATCCGGCCTTCTCCCATATCCGACTGGCGAAAGCCTTTCCGTCTATGGTCGGCGCTTTGGATGATTTTGAGGCGCGTCTGCAGGCCGCCGCTACATCGGGGCAGGAGATGTCACTCGACCTCGCCATGGGCCAACTGACTGCTGATATCATTTGCCGCACCGTTTTTTCGGCTTCCCTTGCCAATGATACAGCGCGAGACGTGTTTGAGTCTTTTGCCTTCTTCGAGCGCAGTGTCGCCCATGTTGAGTTGGTGCGCCTCATCTTTGGTAAGCCCTTTGATGACATACCCCAGCGGGCCGATGTGTTGGAAGCTTGCGCCCGGATTCGGGGGCATATCGGTCGCCTACTCGACACCCATTTAGAGGCGGGGGCGACATTTGATGATATCGCCGCAGCCGTGATTGCCGCGCGCGATCTGGAGACCGATACCCGCTTCACCCGCGAAGAATTAATCGACCAATTGGGCGTGTTCTTCCTAGCGGGGCATGAAACAACGGCCAGCGCTTTGACTTGGGCTTTCTTCATTGCCGCAATGCAGCCCACTGTCGCCGATAAGGTTCAAGCTGAAGCCATGGCAGTTGCCGGTTCTGGCCCGATTGAGTTCGATCATGTGAAGCGGCTGACCTATGCCCGCAACGTGTTCAAAGAGGCGTTGCGGCTTTATCCACCCATCACTTTCATTCCCCGCGTGGCAGCCCGCGCAACCACGATCGGAACAAAACACATCAAGCGCGGGACCATGGTGATGATTGCGCCGTGGGCGGTGCATCGTCATCAGGCATTATGGCCAAATCCTGATGTGTTCGATCCAGACCGCTTTTTACCAGAGCGAGAGCACGAAATTGTTGCGGGCTCTTACATCCCATTTGGAGCGGGCCCGCGTGTTTGTGTGGGCGCGGCCTTTGCCACCACGGAGGCAACGCTCATCCTCGCGCGCATTTTGCGGACCTATCGCATTGACGTGCAACAGCCAGAACTTGTGCGCCCTGTTGCCCGGCTAACAACACGTCCGGCCCAAGAAGTCATGATTAAAGTCTCGGTGCGGGCATGAGTAAAACCGTCTTGCTCACCATTGGCCGCTTGCCCAAAGCCTTGGACTTTGCGCGATCCTTTAAGGCCGCCGGCTGGCGCGTTTTGGTGGCAGAGCCCTTCAAGTCGCACCTAACCGGGGCGTCGAATTGCGTCGATCAGTGCTTTCAGGTGCCGCCGCCATCGAAGGGTAAAGAAGCCTATCTGACGGCACTTCTGCGCGTAATCGAGGAGGAAGCGGTTGATCTGGTTTTGCCCTTGTCTGAGGAGACCATGCATGTGGCCCATTTAGCGGGGCGACTACCCGCGCAAACCCGCCTCTATGCCCCGCCGGTCGACCGCCTTTTGGCGCTTCACGATAAGGCGCGCTTTCCCGCGCGTGCGCGAGATTTTGGCTTAGATGTCCCGGAAACAGCCTTGATCGAAAGCCCTGAAGCACAGGGGATCGCCGACGGCCATGATTTTGTCGTCAAGCCGATCTTCTCCTGCTCTGGCCGAGCGGTCAGCTTGCACGCGGCGCGCACTTCCTTGATCAGCATTGCTGCTACCCTGTCCGAGCCTGCGGTCGCGCAAGTCCAGCTCAAGGGCAAGCAATATAGCACTTTTGCCATTGCTCAGGCTGGTGAGGTCTTGATCAATGTCATCTATCAAGGGGCGGTTATGACCGGCAGCGTGGCTGTTGCTTTTGAGCGTGTCGAACTTCCCGCGATCCAAGAATGGGTCGCAACCTTTGTGCAATTTGAACATCATACGGGCTTTATTTCGTTCGACTTCTTCGTTGATGAGGAGGGTAAAGCTTGGGCCATTGAGTGTAATCCCCGTGTGACCAGCGGGGTCCATTTCATTGAGACCGAAGATTTGGCCCCAGCCATCTTAGATCCGGGCTCCAAGCCGATCCGGTACAAGAAGACTAGATTGATGCAGCAATTCTACCCGACACTAACAGAAGTGCAGGCTGCGATGTTTAAAGGCCCGCACTTTTGGGAGCGCTTAAAAGTGCTGCGCACGGCCCAAGATGTGACGTGGGGTGCAGGTGACCCCATGCCCTTTATCACCATGCCGATCACGGCTTTCTCGATCATCGCCATGTCGATCCGGCAACAACAAACGTTCGGCCAAGTCTCCACCCAGGACATTTCGTGGTTCGACGGCGCATATTTGAAGGCGGGCTGATGGCGTGCTTGCCTAGATATTAAGTCCATGATTAGCTGCAAGGGGCGGACTTTGAACTTTAAACAACAGATCGGATGGGCATGCTGAGTTTCGCAGCCGAAAGTCTAGATAGGACCGAGCCCATGGCTGGGGCCCCTACCTATGCCACCCCGTCAGATCGCGCGGCGTGCCGGGACCTGATTAAAACAGGGTCACACTCCTTTTATTCCGCATCCTTGCTGCTGCCCGAGGCGCTGCGTGAAGCAGCCTATGCGCTTTATGGCTTCTGTCGTTTGTCTGATGATGCTGTTGATGTGGAGAATGGCCAAGGTGACGCGATTGCGCGCCTGCGCGAGCGCCTCGATGGCGTTTATTCGGGCCGCCCCCAGACCGAAGCCGCCGACCGCTGCCTTGCCGATGTCGTGCGTGCCTATGGTATTCCTCGCGCAGTGTTTGATGCGTTGTTGGAGGGCTTTGAATGGGATGTCGCAGAGCGCACCTATGAAACCTTAGCTGATGTCGAAGACTATGGAGAGCGGGTGGCAGGATCGGTCGGTGCCATGATGGCTGCCTTAATGGACGTGCGTAGTGCTGCCATGGTTGAGCGCGCCTGTGATCTCGGCGTCGCCATGCAATTGACCAATATTGCGCGCGACATCGGTGAAGATGCCCGGCAAGGCAGGCTCTATATCCCGCGTGCTTGGTTGCGAGAAGCGGGAATTGATCCTGAAACCTGGCTCGCCCAGCCTGATTTTTCGCCAGCGATTGCTGTTTTAACGGAGCGCTTGTTGGCGCGCGCAGAAGTACTCTACCGCCGCGCGGACCAAGCCATCGCGCGCCTGCCTGCAACCGTTCGCCCTGCTATTTATGCTGCCCGCTTGCTATATGCTGAAATCGGCAAAGTCATTCGCGCACAGGGCTATGATTCAGTCTCCAAGCGCGCCAGTACCACGGCCGCCCGCAAGGCGTGGCTGGTTGGTGCATCGATGCAGCGGGCGGTACGTCCGGCACCTAAGGGAGAGTTGTCGATTGCCCGTGGCGTCGGCAGGCCTTTGGTGGCGGCGATTGTTCAGTCTCCACCGGGCTTTGGGCCTGCCAACAAGCGCAAGCAAAGTGTTAAAGACGACCTCAATTGGGTTATTGATCTTTTCTCGGACCTCGAAGTGCGCGATCGCACAGGGAGCCGAAGCCGATGAGCCCCAATCTTATGTTCTTCCTTGAGTTTCTGTTGTTCAGCGGCGTGTTTCTCGTCTTTGCGATTTGGCAGGTGATTTCGCTATCGCCAAAAAGGATCGCAGCTGAGGAGGCAAAAAAGCAGGCTGAACGAGAAAAAGCCGCTTTAGAAGAATCTTCTGGGCATCCGGAAGGGTAGCATGGCCCGGACGAGTGGCATTTTAAGCCGATCAAGGTTCAAGGTCTCATGCATCATCAGCACGCTTTCGCCCTCAAGGCGGCTTTCTAAGGCAGAGCGGGCATAAAATGGCGTATCCTCCAGCGTCTTAATTACGCGAGCGGGCGCTGGCCCATCAGACCAAGCTTCGCGATCAATGCCCCAGAAAGTTCTGGCCAATCCTTGCTGCTTGGTTGGTGCCGATTCCGAAACCTTCCCGTCGTGGCTTATGTTGAGGAATGTTGCGCGCCGTGGCCCAGATCGATTGGTGACGTCATAGAACAGCCGCAAGTCGTCCGCCCGGTGGGCTCGCCCCCAGTGCCAATGCGCAAAGGCCCGCTCCAGCGGTTCTTGCCCAGCATTAGTGTCAAAATAGCCGTCGCCCGACCAAGACAGGTTTGGGCTGTCAAAGCTGAGTTCGACGCGGGCTTTGGGGGCGAGGGGGCGCCACGAATGCCGACCGTTAAGGTCCAGATCAAAACTGGCTTGCGTTTCTACTTCAGGAATCAGCCGTATACGACCCTTGAGGCGCGACGGAATAGGCACGCAAACTTCAAAGATATCCACCACCAATTCGCTTCCTGTATACTGAAGAGAACTTGGGCCAACGGCAAAATGGTGCGCGCTGCGATCTAATTGATTTGCCCGCCTTTCGGTCATGGCCCAACGGCCTCCTGCTCCGTCCAATCGGTAGAGGGCCACATTGATCGCACAATGGTCGAACGGATTTTTCCAGCCAGACCAAGCATAATAAGGGGAAAACACACTGCCGATGAAGGCAATCAAAGTTACGCCATACTTGCCATCGTCGCTTACTGCATCCAGATACCACCAAATATAACCACCATCGCCGCCCACGGGGGCAGTGAAATTAGGGCCTCTTAGGCTTTGATCAGGAGAGAGCTGCACCATTGAGACGTTAGTTCCATGCAAAACCGGTAAAAAGTCAATTGACCTAGACGCTAACATGTGTCCAAATCATATGACAAATTGAGGTTGGAGAGCGAAATATGTCGCATACAGCACGGATTGAGCGGGCTTTGGAAGCCGCTGTGGCCATGGGTCAGGCGGATGATGCAGCGCCTGGATTGGCAGCTGCCCTGCGTTATGCCGTTTTCCCGGGTGGCGCACGGGTGCGCCCGCAGCTTAGCTTAGCTGTCTCTGCAGCTTGTGGCGGCTCAAATCCTGATCTGGCCGATGCCGCTGCTGCCTCGATTGAGCTTCTCCATTGTGCGTCTTTAGTCCACGACGATTTACCCTGCTTTGATGATGCTGACCTTCGGCGCGGCAAACCAACGGTGCATGCGAAGTTTGGTGTGCCCTTGGCGCTTCTGACTGGTGACGCCTTGATCGTGATGGCCTTTGAGGTGCTGGCGCGCGCTGGCGCGCAAGACCCAGCAAGACTGCCGGGCTTGATTTCCTGCATCGCACGCGGTGTTGGCGCGCCTTATGGGATTGTAGCAGGCCAAGCTTGGGAGTGTGAGACTTCTGCTCCCGTTGATGCTTATCATCAGGCCAAGACCGGTGCTTTGTTTGTCGCGGCAACCACTGCCGGCGCTTTGGCTGCCGGTGCTGACCCCACGCCTTGGCGGGCCTTGGGTGAAGGCTTAGGGGCCGCGTATCAGGTCGCCGATGATCTGCTGGACGCGCTGGGCGACTGCGAAGAATCTGGCAAGACAAGTGGCCGCGATCATGCGCTGCAACGGCCAAGTGCTGTGACCTCGCTCGGTGTACATGGCGCCGTGGCCTTGTTGGAATCGCATTTGGACCGTGCGGCGCAGTCCATTCCAGATTGTGCCGGGGCCAAAGCTCTGCGCGAGACGGTTCGGGTTCAGGCCACACGCCTTGTGCCAAAGCAACTTGCCCGCAGCGCTGCCTAGACACCCATGATACCGCGCTCCTGGCTTGATGCTTGGACAGCATGGCGCAATCGCTTGGTCTCTAGTCCAAGCTTTCAGCGCTGGGCTGCTGGCTTTTTCCTGACCCGTCCTATCGCGCACCAAAGCGCGGATCGCCTGTTTGGACTGGTCGCAGGCTTTGTTTATTCCCAAGTTCTGCTTGCCTGCGTGCAATTGCACTTACCTGAAACGCTCGCCGAAGGCCCAAAGACGACCCAAGCTTTGGCAGACGCGATGGATCTGCCTCTCGACTCTGCTGCGCGGCTTTTGTCGGCTGCTCAATCCCTTGATTTGGTGGAATTGGCGGGCCCAGATCGTTACGCGCTTGGCATGCAGGGGGCAGCACTTCTTGGCAATGCCGGTCTCGGCGATATGATCCGCCATCATGCGCTGTTCTATGCTGACCTTGCCGACCCCGTTGCCCTGTTAAAGCACGGCGGCGGGCAGGGGCAATTGGCCTCCTTCTGGCCGTATGCCGCTTATGATCGACCTGACCAGACGAAAGCGGATGCGATCTCGCCCTATTCGGCCTTGATGGGCGCGACCCAGCCCATGATCGCGAGCGACATTTTGGCTGCCTATCCATTGAGCCAACATCAGGTCCTTATGGATGTCGGTGGGGGTGAAGGGGCTTTTGCATTGGCGGCCGCGCATCACGCGCCGCATATGCAGGTGCGTGTCTTCGACTTGCCTGCTGTGGCGGACCGGGCACACGCGGCATTTGGGGCACGCCAATTGGGGGACCGGGCGCAGGCGATTGGCGGTAACTTTCTCGATGGCGTTCTGCCAAAGGGCGCTGACATTATCTCCCTTGTCCGCATTCTGCACGACCACGATGATGCGACGGTGATGAAGCTCCTGCGCGCTGCCCATGCCGCCCTGCCGCCAAAAGGTGTCTTGATGATTGCGGAGCCGATGTCCGCTTTTCCAACGCGGGACCCCATGGCTGAGGCCTATTTTGGCTTCTATTTGATGGCAATGGGTCGGGGTCGTGCCCGCACGCCAGTCGAAATCAGTGCCATGGCACGCGCAGCCGGCTTTAGCCGCATCGTGAACAAACCGACAAGAACCCCAATGCTGGTCCGCGTCTTAATCGCCTATCCCTGATCGATTCACGATGAAAACCGCGTTTTTTTAGCTTTTTCGCCTAAAAATATTCCCTCAGTGATCGCTACGATTTTGCGTCAGTTTGAATTGACATATCTATTCGTCCAATTAGAGTGACACTCTCGAAGAATGGATGTGGATACTGCATTCACAAGGGAAGATTTGGCATGGAAACTTTGGCCGTTGTCTTGGAAGCACCTAAGAAGCTCTCGCTGAAAACGCTTGAGCTCAGGGATGTTGGCCGTGACGACGTCATTGTGGATGTCGACTATAGCGGGATCAGCACTGGTACGGAGCGCTTGTTGTGGAGTGGGCGGATGCCGCCATTCCCCGGCATGGGCTATCCCCTTGTGCCAGGCTATGAATCAGTTGGCCGCGTGGTGGATGCTGGTGCGGACGCAAAAGACCGTATCGGTCAAACCGTCTTTATTCCGGGCTCGACTGGCTTCATCGGCGCGCGCGGTCTGTTCGGTGGTGCTGCCCAGCGCCTGATTGCACCGAGCGCGCGCGTCATCCCCATTCAAGAGTCATTAGCCAGCCGAGGTGTTCTCATTGCGCTGGCCGCGACAGCCCGTCACGCGATTGCTGACGGGGCGCTGCCGCCCGAGCTCATCATCGGCCACGGTGTTTTAGGTCGGCTCTTGGCACGCATCGTTGTGGCTGAAGGCTATCCAGCACCTGTGGTCTGGGAAATCAATCCCGACCGACATGGCGGTGCCGTGGGCTATGGCGTTTGTGATCCTTCCGACGATGATCGTCGCGATTACCGGGTAATTCTTGACGCCAGTGGCGCAGGTACCTTGCTCGACAGCTGGATCGGGCGTCTCGCCCGCGGCGGCGAGATTGTTTTGGCGGGCTTTTATGATCAGCCGATCAGCTTTGCCTTCCCCCCTGCTTTCATGCGCGAGGCACGTATTCGCATCGCCGCAGAATGGACCCCGGCCGACTTGGCCGCGACGCTAGAGCTTGTTTCCGATGGTCGTCTGTCGCTCGACGGACTCATCACCCATGAAGCCGAAGCCGAAGGTGCCGCCGGCGCCTACAGGACAGCATTTTCCGATGCTGCTTGTCTCAAAATGATTTTGGACTGGAGAGGTTGCGCATGACCGTTACGCTGTTGGATAGACGTGCTCTGGTAGAAGAGGCTTCTCAAGAGCCTGATCCCGTTCACACGGGCGAAGTTACCAAAGAAACCCAAGTTATCGCGATTTATGGCAAAGGTGGTAGCGGCAAGAGCTTTGCCCTTTCCAACCTCAGCTATATGATGGCGCAACAGGGAAAGCGCGTCCTTCTGATCGGATGTGATCCTAAATCTGACACCACTTCGCTTTTGTTTGGCGGCAAGTCTTGCCCCACCATCATCGAAACCTCGGCCAAGAAAAAACTTGCCGGTGAAGAGGTGAAAATCGAAGATGTTTGCTTTGTTCGTGATGGCGTGTTCGCCATGGAATTGGGCGGACCCGAAGTTGGGCGCGGCTGTGGCGGCCGCGGCATTATCCACGGGTTTGAGTTGCTTGAAAAGCTCGGCTTCCATGATTGGGGCTTTGACTATGTTCTCCTAGACTTCTTGGGTGACGTGGTCTGCGGTGGCTTTGGCCTGCCGATCGCCCGCGATATGTGTCAGAAAGTAATCGTGGTCGGCTCCAACGACCTGCAATCGCTTTATGTCGCCAACAACGTCTGCTCGGCCGTGGAATATTTCCGCAAACTGGGTGGCAATGTCGGCGTGGCTGGCATGCTGATCAATAAGGATGATGGCACCGGTGAGGCGCAGGCCTTCGCAAAGGCTGTCGGCATTCCTGTCCTTTCAGCTATTCCAGCTGATGAAGATATTCGCCGGAAATCGGCTAATTATCAGATCATTGGCACGCCAGGCGACACTTGGGGTCCCTTGTTTGAAGAATTGGCCATGAATGTGGCCACGGCACCGCCAGTCCGCCCAACACCCCTAACCCAAGACGGCCTGTTAGGCTTGTTCTCGCCTGATCAAACTGGCGGCGACTTCGTGCTGCGCCCGGCTACCCAAGCCGATATGCGCGGTGGTGTGTTTGCTGAAAAGCCAACACTGGAGGTGGTTTATGACACGGTGTAACCAGCGATGACCGACTACCACGCTTCCTTCCAACCGCCGCCGGATGATGTGCCTGCTTCCTCAGATCAAGCAGGGCAAGGATGTCATGCAGGGGCAGAAACCATGGCCGCGGCTGCTAAGGCAGCGGGTAAGTCTGAGATTCTGGACCTTTATGCCGTTGATTATCCGAAGGGTCCGCACGATCAGCCACAAAGCATGTGCCCGGCATTCGGGTCCTTGCGCGTTGGTCTTCGGATGCGGCGCACCGCGACCGTTCTGTCAGGCTCAGCTTGTTGCGTTTATGGCCTGACCTTTACCTCGCACTTTTATGGCGCGCGCCGCAGTGTCGGTTATGTGCCGTTTAACTCGGAGACTTTGGTCACAGGTAAGCTGTTTGAGGACATTCGCGACGCGGTGTTTGAGCTTGCAGACCCTGCGCTCTACGACACCATTGTTGTGACCAATTTGTGCGTGCCGACCGCTTCGGGCGTGCCGCTTCAATTGTTGCCAAAAGAGATCAATGGTGTGCGCATCATTGGCATTGATGTGCCAGGCTTTGGCATTCCAACCCATGCTGAAGCCAAGGATGTGCTGGCAGGGGCCATGTTGCGCTATGCCCGTACCGAGGCCGAAGCTGGCCCTGTCCAAGCGCCTCAGAATCTGTCGAAGGATCGGCCAACCATCACGCTCTTGGGTGAGATGTTCCCCGCAGACCCAGTCGGCATTGGCATGATGCTTGAGCCTCTGGGCTTGGCAGCAGGCCCGGTTGTACCGACGCGTGAGTGGCGGGAGCTCTATGCCGCCCTTGATTGCGCTGCTGTTGCCGCCATTCACCCCTTCTACACCGCAAGTGTCAGAGAGTTTCAGACAGCAGGTCGCAAGATCGTCGGCTCTGCCCCGGTTGGTCGCGACGGCACGGCCGCGTGGTTAGACGCCATTGGCGAGGCTTGCGGCATAGCCCAAGCCAAGGTCGACTTTGCTAAAAACCGCTTTTTGCCCGCAATCAAGGCCGCATTATCGAATGCACCCATCAAAGGCCGCTTGACCGTGTCGGGCTATGAGGGGTCGGAACTTTTGGTCGCGCGCCTCTTGATCGAGAGCGGAGCCGAGGTTGCTTATGTCGGCACCGCATGTCCGCGCACGCCTTGGTCGGAGCCTGATCGTGAGTGGCTCGAAAGCAAAGGCGTTCTGGTCCAGTATCGCGCGTCGCTAGAGCAAGACATTGCAGCGGTTGACGCCATTCGCCCAGATCTCGCGATTGGCACGACGCCTGTGGTGCAACATGCCAAGCAATTGTCGATCCCGGCGCTCTACTTTACCAATCTGATCTCCGCGCGGCCCCTCATGGGACCAGCAGGTGCCGGCTCGCTGGCGACCGTGATCAACGCCGCTTTGGCCAATCGTGCTCGGTTTGAAAAGATGACTGCCTTCTTTGACGGCGTCGGTTCACATGACACGGCCGGTGTCTGGGAAGATACCCCCGTGGAGCGCCCTGAGTTCAAAGCCAAATATGCCAAAGCCTTAGCCGCGACGCGCGCAGCAGAGGAGGCGGTGGGAACATGACCTTGGTACTCGATCACGACCGCGCCGGTGGCTATTGGGGCGCTGTTTATGCCTTCACAGCCATCAAAGGCCTGCAGGTAATTATCGATGGGCCGGTCGGGTGTGAAAACCTGCCTGTGACATCCGTCCTGCATTACACCGACGCATTGCCACCACATGAATTGCCGATTGTCGTCACAGGCCTCGGTGAAGAAGAGCTGGGTCAAACCGGCACCGAAGCCGCGATGAAGCGGGCTTGGAAAGCGCTTGACCCGCATTTGCCGGCAGTGGTTGTAACCGGCTCCATCGCGGAAATGATCGGTGGCGGGGTGACGCCCGAGGGCACAAACATTCAGCGCTTCCTGCCGCGTACGATCGATGAAGATCAGTGGCAAAGCGCGGACCGTGCGCTCACGTGGCTCTGGACCAATTTTGGCACCAAGAAAGTCCCAAAGCTTAAGCCTCGCAAAGAAGGTGCTAAGCCCAAGGTCAATATCATTGGCCCGGCTTACGGCATGTTCAATCTACCTTCCGACTTGGCCGAAATTCGGCGCTTGATCGAGGGCATTGGTGCAGAGGTCGGCATGGTGTTCCCGCTGGGCTCGCACCTCGCAGATGTGAAGCGACTGGCAGAAGCCGAAGTTAATGTGTGTATGTATCGTGAGTTCGGACGCAATCTCTGCGAAACGCTCGAACGGCCGTACTTACAGGCCCCGATTGGCCTTGAATCGACGACGCTATTCTTACGTAAACTGGGCGAAATGACGGGTCTGGATCCAGAACCGTTCATCGCCAAGGAAAAGCACACCACAATCAAGCCGATTTGGGATTTGTGGCGCTCGGTCACACAGGACTTCTTTGGCACGGCTAGCTTCGCCATTGTCGCCAACGAGACTTATGCGCGCGGGGTTCGCAACTTCCTCGAGACCGATATGGGTCTTCCATGCACCTTCTCCTTCGGCAGACGCGCAGGCGTTAAGCCAGACAATCAAGCCGTTCTGGAAGCTTTAAAGACCAGTCCGCCTTTGATCCTGTTCGGCAGCGTGAATGAGCGGATGTATATGGCCGAGCTTGGCTCAAGGGCTTGCTTCATTCCGGCGAGCTTCCCGGGTGCTATCATTCGCCGCCATACCGGAACCCCCTTCATGGGCTATTCCGGGGCGACTTATCTTATCCAAGAAGTGTGCAATGCGCTGTTCGACGCTTTGTTTCATATTCTGCCGCTCGCCGGGCAAATGGACAAAGTTGAGGCCACGCCAGCGCGGCGCCATGTCGAACTATCATGGGATGACGATGCCAAGGCCGCGCTTGATGCCATTGTCGACAGACAACCGGTTTTGGTCCGTATCTCAGCGGCCAAGCGCCTACGGGACAGCGCAGAACGGGCCGCCCGCCTTGCTGGCGAAACAAATGTTGCTCTGGACCGCGTGACGCGCACCCAGCAAGAGATGGCGTGAGGTCGGATCATGTTTGCATTCCTCTCCCTCACCCACACAGATTCTTCCCGGGCATCAGTCCCCGGAACGACCCCTTTGGCCCGCCTCGCGCGCGCCTCCAATGCCGCCGCGACGGGCTTCGCCGCGAACGGTCCAGCTGTGGGGATTACCGCAGCAATAGCCGTCCCAATCAAAATGGAGGGTAATTAATGGCTAGAGACCCAAGTACAGACACATTGACCGGTCTGACAGCACAAGAAGCGAAGGAATTCCATCGCTTGTTTATGCTGGGCTTCATCGGTTTCACTGTGATCGCAATCGTCGCTCACTTCCTAGTTTGGTCGTGGCGTCCATGGTTCCCCGGGGTAGGCGGATACGCTGAACTTCAAGGTGCCGTGGACCATGCAGCCCAACTGGCACAGACCTTTTTCGGTTAAGGGAGATAACTCATGTATCGGATTTGGCTTCTGTTTGATCCCCGTCGCGTTCTGGTGGCCCTCACGGTCTTCCTGTTCACGCTGGCGATCTTCATCCACTTCATCTTGCTTAGCACTGACCGGTTCAACTGGATCGAAGGCCCAAAGGCCCCAGCTCCAGCCGCAGCATTGCAGCATGATGGCTCGGCAAACGCCTGAGCATAACCAACAGCGCGTGTCTGAAAATCCTTTCGGACACGTCCGTGGTGGCAGACGTGCAAGGCTCCCTGCTTTGTTCGTCTGCCCCGCATTTCATTCATCTCACGAATTCTTTGAAGCAGGCGCTTCTCAGAGCCAAGGAGGACGCGGATCATGGCCTTGCTGAGTTTTGAACGCAAATACCGTGTTCGGGGTGGGACGCTGATTGGCGGCGACCTCTTCGACTTTTGGGTGGGGCCCTTTTACGTGGGCTTCTTTGGAGTAACTGCAATCTTTTTCGCTGTGCTTGGCACGGCACTGATTGCTTATGGCGCGTCTTTGGGCCCGACATGGAACCCGTGGCTGATTGATATTCAGCCGCCTGCAGAATCGTATGGCCTTAGTTTGGCACCCTTGAAAGAGGGTGGCATCTGGCAAGTGGTCACCATGTGCGCCATCGGCGCTTTCTCATCTTGGGCCCTGCGCGAAGTGGAGATTTCCCGCAAGCTGGGTATGGGTCTACATGTGCCGTTTGCCTTTAGTGTCGCTATCTTTGCCTATGTGACTTTGGTCGTCATTCGCCCCGTTCTGATGGGCGCATGGCATCACGGCTTCCCCTATGGGATTTTCACGCATTTGGACTGGGTTTCCAACACCGGCTACAAATACATCAACTTCCATTACAATCCGGCGCATATGGTGGCGGTCACCTTCTTCTTTGTGAACACGTTCGCATTGGCGTTGCATGGCTCTCTCATTCTGTCCGCGACCAACCCCGGCAGGGGCGAGGTGGTTAAAACCCCGGAACATGAAGACACATTCTTCCGCGATATTCTTGGCTACTCCATTGGTACTCTTGGGATCCACCGTCTAGGCCTATTCTTGGCACTTTCGGCTGGCTTCTGGAGTGCAGTGTGTATCGTCATCAGCGGCCCAATCTGGTCACTTGGTTGGCCCGAGTGGTGGGATATGTGGCTTAAACTCCCAATTTGGGGCTAATAGGCAGGAGCACGCAAAATGGCTGGCTATCAAAATATCTTTACTCAAGTCCAAGTTCGCGGCCCCGTTGAATTAGGGGTGCCGCTCCCGAAAGGCAGCTTGGAACGAGATGGGGAAGGCTTTATTGGCATCTCCCGTCTGTTGGGAAAAATCGGTAATGCTCAAATTGGCCCAATCTATTTGGGCTGGACCGGCATCGCCTCCCTCTTCTTCGGCTTACTCGCCTTTGAAATCATTGGGCTCAATATGGCAGCCTCGGTGAACTGGGACCCGATTGAATTCATCCGGCGTCTGCCTTGGTTGACGTTGGATCCCCCGCCACCCGAACAGGGCTTCAACCTTTTCCCCCCACTAGACCAAGGCGGTTGGTGGGTCATGGCCGGGTTCTTTCTGACCACGTCCTTAATCCTTTGGTGGGTCCGCACTTATAACCGGGCCAAGGCTTTGGGTTTGGGTACGCATGTTGCCTGGGCTTTTGCTTCTGCGATTTGGTTGTTCCTCGTGCTTGGCTTTATTCGTCCTGCTTTGATGGGCAGCTGGAGTGAAGCAGTTCCATATGGGATTTTCTCCCACTTGGATTGGACCGGGGCTTTTTCCATCACCTATGGCAATCTGTTCTATAATCCGTTCCACTGCCTCTCGATCGTCTTCCTCTATGGGTCGGCTCTTTTGTTCGCGATGCATGGTGCGACCATTCTTGCAGTTAGCCGCTATGGCGGTGAGCGTGAAATTGAGCAGATTACCGATCGCGGTACGGCTTCTGAACGGGCTGCATTGTTCTGGCGCTGGACCATGGGCTTCAATGCCTCAATGGAATCCATCCATCGCTGGGCTTGGTGGTTCGCCGTTCTGACCACTCTTACCGGCGGCATTGGCATCTTGTTGACCGGGACCGTTGTCACCGACTGGTATGGCTGGGCTGAAGTCCACAATTACGCCCCACCTCGCTAACTGAACACTTTTGATTGGGGTCAATGCTGGTGCATTGGCCCCAATTGCCCCCTACCTCTAGGCTGAGCCCAGATGTTGGCCCCAAAACAAGCGGGTTGCCCTCGCCCCACCCAAAAACGCAACACACGCCTTAGAAGGAAGCAGGCCATGCGCGAAACACCGCTCTTGGATACGATCCACACCCCGGCAGACATGCGGTTTCTTGAGCGAGAGCAGCTCACGCAATTGGCTGGCGAAGTTCGCGACACCATGATTGATGCTGTGTCCGTCACCGGTGGTCACCTTGGCGCTGGCTTGGGCGTGGTTGAGCTGACCGTTGCTTTACACCATGTGTTTGATACCCCGGACGATATTGTGATCTGGGATGTGGGCCATCAGGCCTATCCGCATAAAATCCTCACAGGCCGTCGCGACCGCATTCGTACCTTGCGGCAAGCCAATGGCTTATCTGGTTTTACCAAGCGCTCTGAAAGTGTGTATGACCCGTTTGGCGCAGCCCATGCCGCGACATCGATCTCTGCAGCGCTTGGATTCTGTGTCGCGCGCGATTTGAAGGGCGACGCCAACCATGTCATCGCCGTGATCGGCGATGGCTCCATGACGGCTGGTATGGCTTATGAGGCGATGAATATCGCCGCGTCTTCGACCAAGCGGTTGATCGTCATCTTGAACGACAATGACATGTCGATTGCGCCGCCCGTTGGGGCAATGAGCAATTATTTTGCGCGCCTACTATCTGGACGGTCGTTCTTATCGCTGCGCAAAGCAGCAAAAAAAATGATTGAAGTCTGGCCCTTGCCGCTCGCAGATGCAGCTCGCAAAGCAGATGAATATGCTCGTGGGATGGTCCAAGGTGGCACTTTCTTTGAGGAGCTCGGCTTCCACTATATTGGGGTGGTTGATGGTCACGACCTCGACACGTTAGTGCCGATCCTGCGCAATGCGAGCGAGATCGACCATAAACCCGTGTTGGTTCACGTCCGCACCCAAAAGGGCAAGGGCTATGCCCCGGCTGAAAGTGCGGCTGATAAGTACCACGGCGTTTCGAAATTCAACGTCATCACCGGCGAACAACAAAAGGCCCCAGCGGGTCCACCAACCTATACCAAGGTGTTTGGCGATTCCTTGGTGCATGAAGCGCGCAAAGATTCTCGCGTCGTGGCCATCACGGCTGCCATGCCCACGGGCACGGGCCTAGACGTGTTTGAAGCCGCATTCCCAGATCGCATGTTCGACGTTGGGATTGCCGAACAGCACGCCGTTACCTTTGCGGCAGGGCTTGCGGCCGATGGTATGAAGCCTTTTGCCGCAATCTATTCTACATTCCTGCAACGCGGTTATGATCAAGTCGTTCATGATGTGGCGATTCAGAAACTTCCCGTGCGCTTTGCTATCGACCGCGCCGGCCTTGTCGGGGCAGATGGGGCAACCCACGCTGGTTCGTTTGACATTGGCTTTCTCGGTGCGCTTCCAGGCTTTGTTCTGATGGGAGCCGCGGATGAAGTTGAGCTGGCGCGCATGGTTGCAACTTGCGCTGCCTATGACGAAGGGCCCAGTGGGGTACGCTATCCCCGGGGTGAGGCATTGGGCCTGGCTATGCCGGCAGACCCTGCGCCTTTGGAAATCGGCAAAGGTCGCATCTTGCGCGAGGGCACGAAGATCGCGCTTCTATCCTTCGGGGCCAGGCTTGGTGACACGTTGCGGGCGGCAGATCGCCTCAACGCGATGGGCCTGTCGACCACCGTCGCAGATGCACGTTTTGCTAAGCCGATTGATGAAGACTTGGTTCGTCGTCTCGCGCGCGACCATGAGGTTCTGTTGACGATCGAAGAAGGTGCTGTGGGTGGCTTCGGCGCGTTCGTGCTTCACTTCTTGGCCAAAGAAGGGGCTTTGGACAAAGGCTTGCGCATTCGCACGTTGACGCTGCCTGACCGGTTCCAAGATCAGGCCAGCCCGAATGCCATGATTGCAGAAGCTGGGCTTGATAGTTTGGGCATTCTGACCGCAGCCCTTTCGGCGCTCGGCTTGGATGAGGCGGCTCTTCACACGGCGTCAGACTTGGTGCGTGCTTAGACCTTGAGTGACTTGCTCAGCTTTTTATACAAGCAGCGGCTTAAACTTGGGGACTGTCGGTGCCGGACCTCTCCCTATCCTAGAAGCGAGAGGACAACGCCAAAACACGGCTATTTCCCGACGCGTTTACGACCAAGGGATTTGATGTTTGGTGGGGTACCACGCTGTGCGCTGGCGAGGGTCATAACGAAGTAACCGAGAAGGCTTTGCGAACATTCTTGTCGGATGAGCATCAGCATCTGGAAACATTATTTGGTTTAAGAATCCAAGCCGAGCCAAAGCTGTCGCACCTTGATTGGTGGCGTTGCCGCTGGCACCAGCCTCGTCCGAACTGGACTAATCGGGTGGTTAAACTGCCAGGGCCAACAGAGCAGGACGCTGGGTCGTTCGGGTGCGCTCGATAGAGGTCATTGTGAGCGAGATAGAGAATTGTCAGATAGTCTTGGTTGAAAATTATATCGCGGAGTCGGTTTGGATATTCATTGGAAATGTCTTGTTGAAATGAATATTTTTCAACGTAGTATAAAATTGTGATTTCTCATTTTCATGTAGTTAGGAACTCAATTAGATAAATTCTGAATAAATGATTTTACCTAATTTTTATTCCTATGTTGTATTGATAACCAATGCATAGAAAGGCAACTCGCTTAGTAGATGTCATCTTGTGCGCGCATGTCAGAAGGAAGAGACCGTTGAAAAAGTTTTTGCAAAAGTTTCGTAAGGGCGAATCTGGGGCGACTGCCATTGAATATGGCTTGATCGCAGCTTTGATCGCTGTTGTGCTGATCTCCTCGTTGACCCGTCTTGGCAACAATATGAGCACTCGCTTCAACTCGGTCGGTAGCTCGGTCGGCAGCCGCTAAATCGACCTTGAGCCTTCGGGCAGCCGACCCACCAATAAAAAACGGGGCCTTTGGGCCCCGTTTTCGTTTGTGAAATGATCCAATTTGGATTTAGAATTCGTACTCCAAGTTCAGGGTGAAGGCCCGGCCACGAGGATCAGCCAAGCGCGGCTCCCACGAACTGCCGCTCCCTAGGTCAGAATCATATCCCAAAGTAAAGGGTGGATCTGTGTTGAGAAGGTTTTTGATCCCGCCGGTGATCACCATGTTCTTGATGCCGCGATAGGTCACCGTCGTATTGTAGGTGGTGTAGCTTTCAACCCGCTGTTGATAATCGGATGGAATAACGACGCCAGAGGCAATGCCTAGATAACTCGCATTATCGAGGTAGCTGGGTCGATAGGCTTGCGACAGGGTCGCACTCCAGTCGCCGCGGGTCAGTGTCAGATAAGCATTGTGCCGCCAAGACAGAGTTAGATCTTGAAAGCGCGTCCATTTATCCACTTCGTTTGGCCCATAGTCGGCCGAGGGCAGCAGTTTGGACTGGCGGTTCAAAATGTGCGTTCCGTCCAGGCCGGCACTCCACTTGGTGCCCATGAATTCACCATTGTTGCGAAGCCCGATTTCAAGGCCTTCCATCAAATTGCCGCCAGCATTGAGAATCCGGCGGTCAATCGCAACAATCCGACCCGAGACTGGATCGCGCTGGAACTTGTCCTCAAAGTCGACGTAATTTTGCATCAGCTGCGTGCGGCTAAGCGAGGCGATGGTGCCGGTCCGCTCGATGCGCCACCAGTCAACCGAGACGGTTGCATTCTGGGCTAGCTTCAACACAAATCCAAAGGTCGCGTTCTCGGCTTCTTCGGGTCCCAATTGCAAATTGCCGCCGGTAAGTTCCCGCACCGGGCCAAGATCAAGAATGTTACCACACCCCGCGAGGGTTGAAACAACCAAGGTCGGGCAGGTCTTTGGATCAACCACAGCCGCCCCCAGCGCCAAATCAACTGCTGTCACGCCGTTATAGATTTGGTTGAATGAAGGCACGCGGAAACCGGTGCTGTATGAGCCACGGAATAATAGCATGTCCATTGGCTGATATTTGAGGGAGTATTTTGGATTGGTGGTGCTGCCAAACCCGTCATACTCGTCGACACGACCGGCGATGGTGAATTCCAAATTGTCCAAAACCGGGAAAACCATTTCGGCAAAAAAGGCCTTCACATCACGGCTTACGCCGCTCAGTACGTTGGCTTGATCAAACGGGGCACCGAGAATGTTTGAGCGCTCTGCCGCGACGCGTTGGTCGCCATTAAACGCATACTCCTCCGTGCGGAAATCAACGCCGATTGCCGCATAGGCCTTACCGCCCGGCAGATCAAAGAGCGGACCCGACATAGAGCCGTCAAACTGGGTGACAGTGAACTTACCGCCAAATAAAGTCACGCCACGGGCAGAAGCGGTTTCAAGCGCGGCCAAAGCGGCTGCCGATTGCTCTTGGCCGGGCAATAAGAATGGATTGATGACGCCGCTGTTAAACACCTGCACGATGCCATTGTTGCGCTGGACGCCATTCACGGAAAACGCGTTGCGATAATAATAGCCCGTGCCAAGTGTGGATTCGGCTTCGCTGGTCGCTTGGGAAGCACCAAAACGATAATTCCAATCGCCGAATGGCAATGGGCCGTCCGCACCAAAGAAGAAGCGGCTGGTTTTGGTGTTGGTGCTGATTTCGCGGCGTCCGCATTCGATGCAGCGCCAGCGCATGGCAATCGGCAGGTTCAGAGCGCGCCGCCCAGCCAACGCCGTGTCTGTTGGAAATGCGGCCACCAGCGCATTGGCAATTCGATCATAAACTGCTTCGTTGACGCCCGGGACCCGGAAGTAAGCAAAATTCAATGACGTTGAATCGGCTCCCGAAATGGCGGCAGCATTGGGGATCAACTGGATGTGGGAGAAGCGGTTATCAGCGGTCGCGTCCGAGGCGGTGAATTCACCAACAAATTCATGCTTGCCGAGCCGGAATACACCACGTACGAGGGCGTTGGTGGTTTCTTGTTCCTGCTGGATACTTGCCTGATTGCCGGTATCCCAAGCACACGCCAAACTCGCCGTCGCCGATGTGCTGGTAGAAAACCATAATTGCTCGGCATAATCTTCCATGTCTTTGATGGCCGAACAGCCAAGCCCGCCCGGCAGAGCCAGCGGGTTAACGCCGCCAGTTAAGCGCAAGGTCGTCGAACCAGGCACAAAAGGTGCGTTGGTTGTTGTACCAAACAGGGTGCCTTTTGGTGTAAAGGGCGCGGTTGCCGTTGTGTTCAGCGGGAAGATGGTACCGAATGGCGTGCCGCGCGTATCATTTGAAAGGCCGCGATTGATTTGGAACCCATCGACAAAATCTCGTTGCGTTGCCAACAATTCTTCATTCTTGCGGAAGCTTACGGTCGCCATGATGTTGAAATTTTGGCTTGCCAAATCACCATAGCCGCCCAGCAAGGAGGCTTGATAGATGTTGCCACCACCTTGTTCGGTCACATCAGTGAAGACGCGGGCGTTCATGCCTTGATAGTCTGTCCGGGTGATGAAATTGATCACGCCACCGATGGCATCGGTACCGTAAATTGCCGACGCCCCATCTTTCAAGACGTCGATGCGCTGCATCGCGGTAATCGGCAATTGGTTGATATCAACCGCGCCACCATTGATCCCGTGGGCTGCTACACGGCGGCCATTGAGCAAGATCAAGGTGCCGGCAGAGCCCTGGCCCCGCAAGTTGGCAAAGGAACCACCGCGCGCACCCCGGTTTTCTGTCACGTCGGCGTTTGAGGCAAGGTTGTCGATCCCTGCCACGTTTGCTGTCAAATAGGCAATCAATTGTTCAGGGCTGGAAATGCCTTCGCGCTTTAAGTCTTCGCGACTGACAATTTGCAACGGCAGGGCGCTAGTCTCTACCTGGCGGCGGATGCTCGACCCGGTCACGATAATGGTTTCGACCGGTTTGGCCTCTGCTGCCGGCGTGGTTGCAGCGGTCTGTGCGAAGGCTGGACCTGCCAAGCAGGTCATCAAACCCACTTGTGCCCAATTGCGAAGTTTCATGGCGTACTCTCCTAAAGCTCAACGCGAGAACATCAAAACGTGAGGGTGTCGCGGCTAAGGCTGATGCACCAAACCTGCCGATGCCCCCATCAGAAAGAATATACTAATCTCGTGTTGCGCAACCGCGCAAGCACTTGAACCGCGACTACGGGCCTTGGGCTGTCTGCGGGAGGTCAATCTGTGGTATTGTGACCCCAGTGCATGCGCGTTTCTTCGCTACCATTGCTAAAATGACACACATAATGACACACATGATGCGCACTAATTTTTAGAAGGCATCCTGTTGAAGTCTTTGAGAAGTCGTTCGAGGCTCTAAATCGCAGCACCGATCAAATGGCCAATGCCCGCTGTTAAGCCCATCGCGAAAGCGCCCCAGAAAGTCACGCGTAAGACCGCCGGTAACGGCTTCGCTCCCCCGGTTGTGGCACCCAGCCCGCCTAGCACGCCGAGGAACAGCAATGCGCCTATCGATACAGTTGGAATGATAATCGACGATGGAACGAGGAATACGGTCACCAAAGGCAGGGCCGCCCCGATGCTGAATGTGGCGGCAGAGGTCAGGGCGGCCTGAATAGGCTTGGCGGTGGTATGCTCGCTAATGCCCAATTCGTCCCGCGTATGAGCGGCCAACGCATCATGGGCTGTCATTTGGACGGCGACTTGATGGGCAAGTTCCTTTTCCAAGCCGCGGGCGACATAGATCGCGGTCAGCTCCGCAAGTTCATGGTCGGGCGTATCAATCAATTCCTGCCGCTCTTTAGAGATGTCGGCGGCCTCGCTATCGGCTTGCGAGCTAACGGAGACATATTCGCCTGCCGCCATCGACATGGCACCGGCCACCAGACCTGCCACGCCGGTTAGTAGGATCGTGTCCCTGGTTGCTGCCGCCGCCGCGACGCCTACAATCAAGCTAGCGGTGGAGACAATACCGTCGTTCGCACCCAGCACGGCGGCACGAAGCCAGCCAATCCGCGCAATGGCGTGGCGTTCGGTATGTCCATGCAAGCGTGCCATCGGGTCTCGATCCTTGTTCAAGAAATTGTGAAAGCTCAGTTTGCTCTAATTTTTGGGCCTCGTCGAGCAATCGCAGCCGTAACTGGCGCGACATAAGGTCCTAATGAAAGAGCGAAAGTCCTTTGGGGTTCATTCTCAACGCAAAGCCGCCTAAATGGTGCTGTAAAAGATGCAGGTGGCGGTATGATTCCTATACATTTAGACCCAGCGCAAACCCGGATCGGCCTAGTCGGACGGGGCACGCTGACCCTTCGTCGCCTTGGCTGGTTGCAGGGTTTAGGGGCTACACCCGTGATTTTTTCCGACAGACCAGAGCCAGAACTTGAAGCGGCGGCGGGCGCTGAGCTGATTGGACGCCTGCCCAATCTAGATGATCTAGTCGGCTTGCAAGTAATTTGGGTCGCGGATCTAGAGCCCGCTGAAGCAGAGCATTTGGGCGCGGCGGCACGGGCTGCCAAAGTCCTCCTTAACACAGAAGATGTTCTCCCCCTTTGTGACTTCCATACCCCTGCCATTGTTCGCCGGGGACGACTGGTCTTGAGTGCGGGAACGGGCGGCGGCAGCCCAGCGGCGGCCTCTTATGTCCGCGAACGCTTGACCGCAACTTTCCCAGAGGCTTGGGCAGAGATGCTGGAAACCCTCACTGCTGAACGTCTTGCGCAAAAGCAGGCTGGGGCCAGCATGGCCGAGATGCGTCAAGCGGCCTTTGCCAAATTGGTGACAGCCTTTGGACCGCCTGAACGTACCGAGCCTTTTTAAGGCAAAACCTCAAAGGCTTCGACAATCCCGCCGTTGGGGGATTGCACCCACGCCAATTTTACACGCCCGTAAGGGGCGAGCTGCGCGGGCCCCTCAGCTTGATTGACCAGAATATTCTTAGATTTCACGTTGCTGACCCAAGCATCCAGGTTGGCTACAGGCAGTCTAAGGGACACGATGCCGCGATTGGTAAAGCTGGCCCGCGGGGCGTGGTCAACGCCCTCGAGGCCAACGAAGCGCATCAGTTCAACCCGGCCATCTTCACTCTGGCTCTCCCATAAAATCCCAGACCGACGTGGGATTTGGGTCGACAAATTGACAGGCAGCCCGAAGTTCGTGGCAACCGGCTTTGCGTCTTCATAATTACCGATGAACCAAGCGCCAAAGCCTAGGCCCTCTTGGAAGAAGGCGCGTTCGGCTTCGAAATCCTTGACCATGGTCATAACATTGAACACCCGGCTAATGCCCTTGGTGGTCTCCCAGCCTTCAAGCTTTGGCACCAAACGCTCATAGATTGACACATTGACGCCGTCAGGTCCTCGGATCACGACATTGCGCAATTGAACGCCACCAAAGCTAAATTCCTGAGGGCTGTTATAGGCAGTCCAACCCCGCGCGATGGCCTTAGTATAAACCTTGGTAGCATCGCGCGAACGCGTCATCAGTGAGAACCAGCCACCAGGATCCCAAGCCTGTGCCGCTGGACGGATCGGTTCAGAGGCAATTCCCTTTAGGGTTACGAGGCGGATCCAGCCTTTGGCGTCGCCTTCATTGAGCAATAGAATTTCGTTGCCTGTAACGGTTGGCGCGAGATTCCAAGACTTCAGGATTATGGGATCAATGCGGCCGCGAGACGCCACTTTCCATCCAGCATCTTCGGTGAAAAACGCCACCCAAGGCGCAGGATCGGCCACATGGACGACGACTTCCTGCCACCCTTTGCCTATTTCGGGCTGAGCAGGCTTGGCGACAACGGAAAGAGGGGCGACCAGCAAGGTCGCAAACGACAAAAGGGCAAAGAGGAGCGTACGCATCCGATTACTCTAGCGAGGCTTTTTGCTATGTCGAGCAGGTATTTTGCCGCGCTGGGTTTGGGCTCTTAGAGCGGGCGGTTAATCAACAAAGTGGCCCGCGCCAAGGCGACAAAGTGGGAGACCCCTTTTGGTGCAGCCAGATAAACGTCTTCCCATTCTGGGTGGAATTTGTTCTTAAACCGCCGCACGCCTTGGAAATTATACAGTTTTTCGCCGTGCTCATACATCAGCTTGGCTAGATTGGTGACGAAGGGCGAGCGGCTGCAGGGCTCAACGCCAGCTAGCGGGGATGTGTTCAGGTCAAAGGCTTGGTAATTTTGTGCCTTCGCCCACAAGAACAATTCCGCAAACAAATAATCCATCACACCATTTGGCGCGTCTTCGCCATAGCGCATCAAATCGATCCCAATGCGAGATCTGTCGGCGGTAGGCCATAGACAGGCAAAAGCAGCAATATGGCCATCTGCCGCGCGGACAGTCGCCAGCGGCAGGCGATCTACATAATGCACATCAAACCGTCCGAGACCAAAGCCCTTTTCGCCCCCGGCTTGATGCGCCAGCCATTGGTCTGAGATCGTCTGCAGGCGGGACAAATTAGCCCGCACGGCACCAGGTCCTTCAATGCGGACGCTAAACTGGTTCTTGATATGGCGATTGCGATGGGTGCGAATGACTTGGCGCTGTTTGCCGTCTAACGAGAAGGTTGAGAGATCTAAGATGGCACGCTCGCCCGTTTTGACCTTTTGTAAGTCCAGTGCCTCTGCAATCGGTTCAAAGCTAGGGCCTACGCCATAAAAAGCAGGCTTTGCGCCGCGATTATCAGCCATCGCGATAAAGCGCTGTGCCAAACTTACTGCTTCCTCCGCTTGACCTACCGGTGCACCAAAGGCCAGCCACGTGCGGCCTTTCGGCGCATAGCTCAAAAAGCTGCGGCCTGACGGCGAAAACAGCAGGCGCTTGTCACCGAGCAGAGCTGCATTGGATTGAGGGTCACAATGGGTCGCGCGCGAAAGGATCAGATCAGCGCGCGCCAAATCGCCTTCATGCACCTCCAACTTAGGTCTATTCAACCCTAATCGGCGCGGAAGCAGTCTTGGCGTGGCAAGTTCAGCTGTCATACTCATCCTAGTAGGCGTGGCAGAATGTGATTAATTAAAGACTGACGCGAAACCCGTAAGACGCATCTGGCGTAAACAATCTTGAGACCTATATCTAGGAAAGCTCCGGAGCACCCCACTATGCTATTTTCCAAACAGAAGAAATTACAAATCCCAGCGGCTCACGAAGCTTTGAAGGGCCGGTCTACACCAGTAAATGTGCCTGCCCGTCACTTTGTCAACGGTCGCCCTCTGAAGGGGCCTTGGCCGGACAATTTAAAAACCATCACATTTGGCCTGGGTTGCTTCTGGGGTGCAGAGCGTAAGTTTTGGCAAACGCCGGGCGTTTACGCCTCTGCGGTCGGCTATAGCGCTGGCCTCACGCCCAATCCGACCTATGAAGAAGTCTGCAGTGGCATGACCGGCCATAATGAAGTTGTTTTGGTGGTCTATGACCCGGATGAGATTACCTTGGAGGGCTTGCTGAAGGTCTTTTTCGAAAATCACGATCCAACGCAGGGCATGCGGCAAGGCGGCGATATTGGCACCCAATATCGTTCTGGCATTTACGTGAACGATGAACATGAGTTGCAGGTTGCCGAAGCCGCGCGCGCCCAGTATGCAACCGCCTTGGCTAAATCGGGCTATGGGCCGATTACAACCGAAGTGATGCAGGCACCGGAATTCTATTATGCTGAGGACTATCACCAACAATATCTGGCCAAGAACCCCGGCGGTTATTGCGGGATTGGCGGAACAGGTGTGGCTTGTTCAATCGGTACGGGTATTAGCGCCTAAAAGGAAAGCTGCACCGTGACTGACACAGATGTTATTGTCGTCGGTGCCGGTGCAGTTGGTCTTGCAACGGGGCGTGCCCTAGCCAGCCGTGGCCAAAGCGTCATCGTGCTAGAGAAGAATAGTCGCTTTGGTGAAGAAACCTCATCACGTAATTCCGAGGTTATTCATGCAGGCATGTATTACCCCACTGGGTCATTGAAGGCCCGTCTCTGTGTCGCAGGCAAGCACGCCATGTATGCCTTTTGTGCGGAGCGGGGGATTTCGGCTCGCGCGCTCGGCAAGCTGATCGTTGCGCCCTCTGCCACAGATGTGCCCGCCTTGCAGGTCATAAATGATCGCGGCCACGCCAATGAT
This sequence comes from Maricaulis salignorans, assembly GCA_945891505.1. Classification (GTDB taxonomy): domain Bacteria; phylum Pseudomonadota; class Alphaproteobacteria; order Caulobacterales; family Aquidulcibacteraceae; genus Aquidulcibacter; species Aquidulcibacter miladensis. Next base: position 110,456 of record CAMDDL010000004.1, read on the forward strand.
ATCCCAGATCTTGAGATCATTGGCCCCGACCGAATCAAGCAGATGGAGCCAGAGATTGTTGCCGAGGCAGCCATTTGGTCGCCCTCGAGTGGTATTGTCGATAGCCATTCTTACATGCTGGCACTCTTAGGTGTAATCGAAGATCATGGCGGGGCACTAGCACGCAACGCGCCCTTTTTAGGGGCAACACCGATTGTCGGCGGATTTCAGGTCCGGGTTGGCGGCGAAGAGCCGATGACTTTGACCACGCGCCAGCTCATTTTGTCCGCCGGGCTTTGGTCTACCCAGGCTGGACACGCAGTTGAAGGCCTCGACCCCGCTTTGGTGCCAGAAACCAAGTTCGCGAAGGGCAATTATTTCACCTATGGCGGGAAGGCCCCCTTTACGCATTTGATTTACCCAATGCCGTCCGCTGGCGGCCTTGGCATCCATGTAACGCCCGATATGAGCGGTCATGCCCGTTTTGGCCCAGATGTTCAGCCAGTCGAAACCCTAGATTATCGTGTGGATGAAAGCCGTAAGGCGATCTTTGCAGAATCCATCCGGGCTTACTGGCCGGGCTTAGACGAGAGCCTTATGCAGGCGGATTATACGGGCATTCGGCCGAAAGTAGGCAATGCGCTCACCCAGTTTGAGGATTTCCGCATCCTCGATCAGTCCAGCCATGGCTTAGAGGGTTTGGTTTGTCTGTTCGGGATTGATTCCCCGGGCCTTACCTCTTCCTTCGCGATTGGCGAAGAGGTCGCTAGTCGTTTGGCTTAGACCATGCGACGCGGGAGAGCCAGCCTGACCCTCCCGCTCACTTGAATGGATTAAAGGCCCAGCGCCTCTTTCACGGCCTGGTGCATGATCTGGCCGCCGCGGACATTCAGGCCCAAGGCAAAGCCTGGATCTTCTGCCAGTGCTTGATCGACGCCTTTGTTGGCCAAGGCCAGCATGTAAGGTGCTGTGACGCCATTGAGGGCATAGGTTGAGGTTAGAGGTGCCGCGCCCGGCATGTTGGCGACGCAGTAATGCACCACCCCATCGACCACATAAGTTGGATCTGCGTGGGTCGTGGCGTGCGAGGTCTCAAAGCAACCGCCTTGGTCGATCGAAATGTCGACGAGGACAGAGCCATCCTTCATGCGCGACAGCATATCCTTGGTGACAAGCTTCGGTGCCGATGCACCGGGGATCAAGACTGCGCCAATCACGAGATCAGCTTCGATACAGGCCTCTTCAACCGCATCAGGTGTCGACATCAAGGTGGTGACCATTCCGCCAAATTGACGATCAATCGCGACTAAAGCGGCTTTTGAGCGATCAAAGACGGTTACATCGGCGCGCATACCGTGTGCGATCTCGCATGCATTTAGGCCCGCTACGCCACCGCCCAGAATAACGACTTTGGCAGGTGCCACGCCCGGTACGCCGCCCATCAATTTGCCCAGACCACCTTGTGGCTTCAGGAGGCAATGTGCGCCCACTTGGGTCGCCATCCGTCCTGCGACTTCCGACATCGGGGCCAAAAGAGGTAGTCCGCCATCGCGGCCAACAACGGTTTCATAAGCAATTGCGGTACAGCCCGATGCCATCAGCGCCTTTGCTTGCTCTGGATCTGGGGCCAAGTGCAGATAGGTGAACAGGATGTGGTGCGGCTTTAAGCGCGCACATTCGATTGGCTGGGGTTCCTTTACCTTTACGATCATGGTCGCGGCCGCAAAGATTGCATCTGCGTCTGGGAGAATTGTCGCACCAACTTTCTCATACGCCTCATTGGAAACCCCAATACCAGCGCCAGCGTTGGACTCGACGAAAACCTCATGTCCAGCAGCGACGAGCTGCGCCACGGTGCCCGGCGTTGCACCGACTCGGTTTTCTTGAGGCTTGATTTCCTTAGGCACGCCAATTTTCATGTTTGTCTCCTGTGATGCTCGACCCTAACACGCTTTGCATGGCGGTTCCGCGCAAACTTGCCCAAGCTTTTGAGGTTTGTTAGTGGAAAGCATGAAGAAAAGGATATTCTTTGATGGAAATCCCTACACTTGATGACAAGGACCGTGCTTTGCTTCGCTTGTTGCAGCGAGACGGGCGCGCCAGTATTGCCACATTAGCCGATAAAATCGCCTTGTCTGAAAGCGCTTGCCGCCGCCGTCTCGATATTTTGGAGAAGTCAGGCGTACTGGAAGGCTACCGGGCTGAGCTAAATGCGGCACGCTTGGGCTTTAGTTTAACGGTGTTTGTGTCGATCGCTTTAGGTGCACAGACGGATCGCGATCTAGCAGCTTTCGAGAGCGCGGTACGCGCCGCACCTGAAGTGTTGGAATGCTGGTTGATGACCGGGGATTCCGATTACCTCCTCCGGGTCGCAGCCCGTGATGTGGCAGACCTCGAGCGTATTCACCGCGAAGTGCTGACTCGGCTGCCCAGTGTGGTAAGGGTCAATACAGCCATCGCCATGCGCGCGGTGTCTCCGCCACGAGGGCTCCCGATCCGATGAAACAGATGCCGCGTTACTTTCCACTTTTTGCTTTCATCGCTATGTCGGCCTGCGCTAGCGGCGCGCCGCTCTCATCGGGAAAGCCGTTTGATCTAGCTCCGCCAAAGAACATGGTGGCCAAGGGCATTTCGTACAGCCAAAGAGCATGGCCCGGCGCTGTGCCGATGCAGGTGGCGATTGTTGAAATCGACTTGAAAACCCATGGCCTGTCCATTGCTGTATCGGGAGGTAGCCCATCGGATACCTCTGAGTATCGTTCTAAGACGACGTCCACGTTTCTGCGCGAATCCAGCGCGATTGTTGCGATGAATGGAGGCTATTTTAGCCCGGTTGTCACTGCAGAAGGCTTAGGTCAAGACGCTGTCGGATTTGCAAAGTCAAATGGCCGAGTGGTGTCACCCGCTTCCACACGCGAAACCGCCGGCGCGGCCAAAGCAGTTGTTTGCTTTGACCGCAGGCAAGTTCAGATCTTGGCCGCTTTGGCCTGTCCAGAGCGGTTCGCAAATGGCCTAGCGGCAGGTCCGCTGTTGGTTCAAGACGGTACGATGAAGGTTGATCCGAAGAATGCAACCCGTCACCCACGCTCGATCCTTGGCATCAATGCAGCAGGTGACCGCCTTTGGCTGGTGACCATTGATGGCCGCCAAAAAGGCTATAGCGAAGGGGCAAGCTTTGCTGAATCCGCCTTGATCTTGCAGGCCTTAGGGGCGGCCCATGCGATCAATCTCGATGGCGGTGGGTCAACCGCGCTGGTGTACCGCGATCCGGTTCGGGGGCCACAGGTGCTGAATCGGCCAATCCAGTCGGGCATTCCGGGCACAGAAAGACCTGTAGCCACCCACATTGGCGTGTTCACAAAGGCTAAGCCAAAGACTTGATGGCCGGTTTAGTCACCGACCTTCAGGCCACGTTGGGTCACCAAATAAGTGGCAAACGTCCCTAGCCAATGCCCGCCCTCATAGTGCTCACCTGTCACCGCAGGCAGAGCAATGTCCCGATGGGCTTTTGCTGCCGCAAGGAGGGCCAGCCTTCGTTTATCGGCTGTCGGCAAACCCGCGGCCATGCCTTCCAGCATCCATGCCCGAGATAGATTGAGCCCGTCGATATGGGCCAGTTTGCCATCGGTGCGATCCGTGACGATGCCTACGGGCAACCAGTCTGCACTGGCAGTCTTGGGGATGGTGGGTAAAGCGATGCTCAGCCACTTGGCGTAGGCCTCAGGAGCCAAAACGCGACGCATAAGGTCGGCCTCACCCAAACAGGCCGACACAAAATCTTCCCCGCCAGGTTCAAACCGCAAAGGACAATCGCGATCCTTGCCATAATAAGTCATGGCACGCTCGTCGATCAGGGCTAGAAAGGCGGTGTCTTGTACCTCCACTGCCCAATCGCGGGCGAGCCCTAAAGCAAATGCGGTTTGTGAATGCTCCCCAACCCGCATCGGCGTGCGAAGCTTTGGCAACCAGCTTTTGAGTTGACCCGCTGCGCGCTGCTCTAGCGGCGCGAAATCGACCGCCCAGCTCGCCACGCTTTGATCCTGTTTAGCCCATTGGCGCAGTTCCGCGCCCAATTGTAGCATCCAAGCCAAGCCATAAGGGCGCTCAAAACCAGCGCGCCCCGCTCCATTCATATAGGCAAGTTCGGCCTCTAAATTAGCTTTGGTCAGGCCCTTAGCCAAAGCTTGCCGGGCGGCAGGGGTATAAGAAGCTTGCGGATAAAGCCGTGCAAGCCGTGCCAAGAGCCAGTGGCCGTGCACCGACGAATGATGGTCAAAACAGCCGTAAAATGCGGGTGTCAACTGGCTGGGCGTGCGTGCATCATCGGCTGAATTCAGCACATGGGCGATCTTGTTAGGATATTCGGTGTGGATGCACGACAGAGCAAGGTTCGCGAACCGCCCTGTTGCGTCTTCAAAGCCAGATGCTTGGGCGGCAGGCGAAGTTATGATAGCAAAGCACACGGCTAGGATCGATAAATGGGAACGGCGCATGCGTTTTTTGTGCAACAGCCCGCTAGGTGAGGCAAGGCTTTATTTTTTAGGCGCGCTCATGGCGGGCAGGGTCTTGGCAACTTGGAAGTTTGCTGCCCGTTCATCAGGGTGCAAGGGCACCATGCCTCTGCCGCGCAAATAGCCGCGAAGGCCGGCGGCATGATCGGACAAAAGCTCCATCGCAAATTCTTGTAGCCCCGGCACAACGCCTACATTGGCTTTCTTCACATAGAAATAGAGCGAGCGTGAAGCCGCATATTTTCCGTCGACTATGGCTTCAGCCGATGGCTCCACACCATTGAGCGGGGCTGCCTGCAGGCGGTCCATGTTTTCTTCGAACGATGAAAAACCAAACACACCAAATTGTTCGGGTGAGCGCGATAATGCTTGCACGATCAGGCTGTCGTTTTCACCAGAATCTTTCCAAGCGCCATCTTCGCGCAAGGTCAGAGCACGTCTTTGAAATTCCTTGTCGTCTTTTTCCTTGAGTGCCTTCATTTCAGGTACTTGTTCTGCACCCTTTGCCATCACCAATTCGGCAAAGGCGTCACGCGTACCAGAGGTCGGAGGCGGCCCCATTACATCGATCTTGATCGCCGGCAAATTCGGGTTGATCTCGTTCCACTTTGTATAAGGATTGGGGACGAAGGCCTGTTTTGAGGGATCATAGATCTCTTTTGCTAGGGCCTGATAGACTTCTTGCTTGGTCAATGTGACGGGCGTCGCAGCCTTTGAATTGGCGATGACAATCCCGTCATAGCCGATTTTAATCTCAACGATTTCGGTCACGCCATTTTTCTGACATGTCTCGAACTCACCTTTTTTGATCTGCCGGGATGCGTTTGAGATATCCGGGAACCCGGGGCCCAAGCCACGGCAAAAAATTGCAAACCCGCCACCGGTACCCGTCGATTCCACGCGTGGCGTTTTGAAACGGCCACGGGCGGAAAACTGCTCTGCCGCAGCGGCTGAGAAGGGGAATAGGGTGGAGGACCCCACAACCGCCACCCGGTCGCGACCATCGTTTGGGTTGCAGCCTGCCAAGACAAAGACGCCAGATGCCAGAAAAGCCAGGCTAAGGTGCTTGAAAGTCATGTAATCAATCCAAATTAAGTGTCTGCGCTGCACGGCGCCGGGCGATTTTAGAGGTGCGTTAGTCTGACGATATGACACCCACGCTTCAATAATATGACAAAATCACAACAATGACGCTATGGCGCGGTTACAGCATCTTTTTCAGGGCATAGACAAAGTCCAAAGCTTCGCGCGGCGTCAGTTGATCAGGGTCAAGGTCCAGCAAGGCCTGCTCGAGCGTGGATGGCGTGGTTACGGCCTCTGGGGCAGGGTTTGTAGCGGCAAATAGCGGCAAGTCATCCAAAGCACCGGGGCGGCCATTGTTCTGGGTTTTTTCAAGCCTACTCAAAACAGACTTCGCCCGCGCCACCGCACTTGGTGGCAGACCAGCAAGTTTTGCTACTTGCACGCCATAAGACCGGTCAGCGGCCCCTTCGACGACTTCATGCAAAAAGACGAGGTCGCCTTTCCACTCCTTCGCGCGTAGGCTGGCGTTGCCGCAGGCAGGCAAACGTTCAGCCAAAGCTGTGAGCTCATGATAATGCGTGGCGAACAAAGCGCGACATTGATTGGAATCGTGGAGATGTTCCGCCACTGCCCACGCAATCGCCAAGCCGTCGTAGGTGGAAGTGCCGCGTCCGATTTCATCGAGAATAACAAAGGCCCGTGGCCCGGCGCGGTTCAAGATCGTGGCCGTCTCAACCATTTCCACCATAAAGGTCGACCGACCCTTAGATAGATCATCGGAGGCACCGACGCGCGAAAATATCCGATCCACCAGCCCCATGTGGAGCGATTCTGCTGGCACATAAGAGCCCGCTTGGGCTAAGATCGCCAAGAGCGCGTTTTGTCGCAAAAAAGTCGATTTACCCGCCATATTAGGCCCGGTAATCAAGGTGAGGCGTGGTGCAGATGTTCCGGCACCATCTAAATGGCAGGCGTTAGAGGTAAAGACTTCCCCGGATTTTCGAAGTGCAGCTTCTACAACCGGGTGACGACCGCCACGTACGTCAAACCCGCGACCCTCGTCCAATACAGGTCGGACCGCATCAATTTCCACCGCCCATTCTGCCAGCCCAGCCGCGACATCGAGGGTAGCAAGTGCATCGCCGACTGCCCGTATCCCGCTGCTCTGACGCACGACCTCAGCCAAGGCCTCGTTCCACAATTCAAGTTCGCGGGCGAGTGCCCGTTCTGACGCCCGCGCGATTTGGCCGTCTAGCTCCATGAGGCGCTGGTTCGTAAAGCGAATTGCACTCGCCGTAGTTTGACGGTGAATGAAGAGCGCATTGAGCGGCGGGCTCATAAGGGCTTCGGCTTGTTTGGGGGTGGCCTCGATGAAGAAGCCCAAAACCGCATTATTGCGGATTCTGAGTGGCAGGCCCGCTTGCTCCGAGACTTCCGCCTGAAGATTGGCCACCACTTGGCGTGCATTGGTCGAAAGCAGACGGATCTCATCTAGGACAGGATCAAACCCTGTCGAAACAAAGCCGCCATCGCGCGTCAGAAGCCCGGGCTCTGGAATAATCATCGCGATCAAGCGATGCGCAAGCAAGGCCAGAGTTGGCTGATGGATGAGGCTGAGATCTCGCTGAGCCAAGGCCAGCTCATCAGGCAGGTCAAGCGGCAGGCGCGCACTGATCTGATCGCCTTCCATCAAAGCAATGGCCAGCGCCCGCAAGTCTCGTGGGCCACCACGGCCTAATTCCAGACGAGAAAGGGCGCGGCTGACATCGGGTATTTGGCTAAGTGTCTCACGCACCTCACGACGGTGGTCGCTCGCCCCGATCAGGTGTTCGATGGCGTTCAGTCGGTCCTTGATCACACCTAGATCAAGAGAGGGACGCCCAATCCGTTCCGCTAGCATCCGTCCACCGGCTGCGGTCCGGGTGCGGTCTATGGCAGCCAGCAAAGAGCCTTCGCGCGTACCGCGCTGTGAGCGATCAAGCTCCAAACTCAGGCGGGTGGTCGCGTCGATTGCCATGATGCCGGAAGTCTCCACCCGTTTTGGTGGCGTCAAACGAGGGGCAAACCCGGCTTGGGTTAGGCTGATGTAATCATAAACGAGACCCAGAGCCGTCAATTCGGCCTTTCCAAACGCCCCAAATCCGTCGAGCGTCTGCACACCAAAGCCAAGTTCCAGCGTGCGCGCAGCGGCCTTTGCATCTGCTGATTTTGCAGGCCTTGGGGTTACAGAGCCCGAGACTGCCGCGATTGCCTTTGCGCCGGCTTTCTCCAAATCGCTATCAACGATCACCAATTCCCCAATCGACAGTGCAGAAGCTTCATCGATTAGGCGTTGGATCGGTGCCTCCATCACAGCAAATTCACCTGTGGAAACATCTGCCCAAGCAAGGGCGGCTCCCAAGCCGCCTGCAGTAAATGCCAGAGCCGCCAACCGATTGGCATGGCGGGGGTCCAAGAGCGTGTCTTCAGTCAAGGTGCCTGGCGTGATGATACGGACGACATCTCGACGCACAACCGACTTAGAGCCGCGCTTGCGGGCTTCTGCCGCATCTTCTGTCTGGTCGCAAATTGCGATCTTGAAGCCCTTTCGGACCAATTTCGCAATATAAGCGTCAGCCGAATGGGCTGGGACACCTGCCATTGCGATATCTTCGCCCAGATGCTGGCCCCGTTTCGTTAGGGCAATATCAAGCGCGCCAGCCGCCGTTTTGGCGTCTTCAAAGAAGAGCTCATAAAAGTCACCCATGCGGAAAAACAGCAAAGCATCGCTATGCTCCTCTTTCGCGGCCAGATACTGGGCCATTACGGGTGTGGTGCCGGGGGCTGTCATCAGACGGGTTTAGCTGCGGATTCTTCCGCTGGCAAAGTGTCAAACACGGTTTTAAAAGTAGACACACGTTGATCGAACGCTCGGCCCGGTCTAGCAAGGGTGAAATAGAATAGCGTAGGACGAAGAATATCTGATGAGCAGCGAGCGCAAGACTTTCACAGACCAAGAAGCCCTCGATTTTCACAGTCTGCCTACGCCGGGGAAGATATCGGTTGTGGCCTCCAAACCGATGGCGACCCAGCGCGATCTGTCGCTTGCCTATTCTCCCGGTGTCGCGGTTCCAGTTCTCGCCATCTCAAAAGATCCCGACACGGCGTATGACTATACGTCGAAAGGCAATTTGGTAGCCGTGATTTCAAACGGTACTGCCATTTTGGGTCTGGGTAATCTGGGTGCCTTGGCTTCAAAGCCTGTGATGGAAGGCAAGTCGGTTCTGTTTAAGCGCTTTGCGGATATCGACTCGATCGACATTGAGCTTGATTCAATGGACTCAGAAGAGATCATCCGCACCGTTCGCAATATCTCCTGCACCTTCGGCGGTATCAATCTGGAAGATATCAAAAGCCCAGAATGCTTTATCATTGAAAGCAGGCTTAAAGAATTATGCGACATTCCAGTTTTTCATGACGACCAACATGGAACCGCCATCATCGCGGCCGCAGGCTTGATCAATGCTTGCGAAATTACAGGTCGCGATTTTAAGGACCTTAAAGTCGTGGTGTCAGGTGCCGGTGCCGCTGGTCTGTCTTGTATCTCCTTGATCAAGACGCTGGGCGTGCCGCACCAAAACGTCATTGTGTGTGACCGCGACGGGGTGGTCTATCGTGGCCGTGAAAAGGGCATGGATCAATTCAAGTCCGCCCATGCTGTTGATACGCCCCTGCGAACTTTAGAAGAGGCAATGAAGGGCGCAGATTGTTTCTTGGGCCTGTCCGCCAAAGGAGCGGTTAATCAAGCCATGGTGGCCAGCATGGCCCCAAACCCCATCATCTTTGCGATGGCTAATCCGGATCCAGAGATTCGCCCAGAAGAAATTTTGGAAGTGCGGACCGATGCGATTATCGCCACCGGCAGGTCGGACTATGCGAACCAAGTCAACAATGTTTTGGGCTTCCCCTATATCTTCCGGGGTGCGTTGGACGTCCGCGCCCGCACGATCAATGAAGAGATGAAGCTGGCGGCAGCCCGCGCCCTCGCAGAACTTGCGCGTGAAGATGTACCCGATGAAGTGATGGCCGCCTATCATGGTCGCCAACTTAAATTTGGTCCGGGATACATCATCCCGACGCCGTTTGATCCACGCTTGATTGCCGCCATCCCGCCAGCCGTGGCACAAGCTGCAATGGACACAGGGGTCGCCCGCAAGCCGATCGATGATATGGGCGCTTATCGTGATCGTCTGGCCCAGCGCCTCGACCCAACAGCGTCCCTTCTGCAAAGCTTGCAGGAATGGGTGCGTTCCAATCCAAAGACAATCGTGTTTGCTGAAGGTGAGGATCCCGCCGTTATCCGCGCCGCCTATCAATTCGAGCAATTGGAAATGGGCAAGGCCATTTTGATCGGGCGCGAAGAGCAAGTACGCCGTAACAAGTCGCTGGTAGGCGTCCCGGAGGATTCTGGTCTCCAGATATTCAATGCACGTCTATCTGACCGCAATGTCGACTATACAGACTATCTGTATCGCCGCCTGCAGCGTCGTGGCTATTTGCTGCGCGATTGCCAGCGCATGATCAATCAAGATCGTAACGTCTTTGCCGCAACCATGGTTGCCATGGGCGACGCCGACGGGATGGTTACAGGCACAACACGTACAACTGACCAAGCATTGAATGAAGTCATGTTGGCGATTGATGCGGCGGCCAAGAGCAAGCCGATCGGCCTTTCGGTGCTGATTTCGAAGGGGCGAACCATTTTTGTCGCCGATACCAACGTCACTGAAATGCCAAATGCCGAGGATTTGGCCCGCATTGCCATTCAGGCGGCTGGCGCTGCCAAGCGTCTCGGCTTTGTACCGCGCGTTGCCTTTGTGGCTTACTCCACCTTTGGACGGCCAATGGGCGAGCGGTCAGAAAAGTGCCGTGAGGCGACGGCGATCCTAGATCGCATGGAAGAAATCGACTTCGAATATGAGGGTGAAATGTCGGTGGGGGTCGCTCTCAGCGCGGATTCGCATCGTCTTTACCCCTTCTCGCGACTGACCGGACCAGCCAATGTGTTAGTGATGCCTGCCATCCACTCCGCACGCATTTCGACCGATCTGGTTGAGTTTTTGGGTGGCGCCACCGTTTTGGGGCCTATGATGGTCGGCTTGCGCCATCCGGTCCAAATATGTTCGCTCTCCGCACCGGTTTCTGAGATTGTGACCTTGGCTACTTTGGCAGCCTATGACGTCAATGCCGTCAGTCCAAGTAAGCGCTAGGCTGTGCCTCTACCAAGGCTGAGAATAGGGTTGGCGGGGCGTAAGCCCGGTCTCGAACTCGATTAGGATCTCGAGAAACTCGTCAGATGTCGGCAGGTTTGCGGAACCGCCCTTAAACCGGTAGCCCCAGAATGAAGAAATGTGCGAGATCACGCCCATTGAATAACCAAGGTCTAGGAAGAAAACAGGAGCCTCCAACAAGAACCTGCGAAAGGCTGCCGTGTTGCCACGATGGACCAGGTCGGCAAATGCATCATCGTAGACCGCCAGAACCTTGCTACAATTGCGGGCCGCTTCGCGGATCCGTTTGCGGATCGAGATTTTGAGGTCACGGATTTCCTCGCGCGTGGCGGCATCATTTCGTCCCGACGGCTTAATCTGATCCATCTCCTGCGTGACGCGGATTAAGCTTTGCATCATCTCCGAGAATTGCCATTTGTAATAGATGAAGCCCTTCCAGCTGAAGATCCCTTGGTTGAATTGATCACCCTGTAAGCCTAGCGTCGTACGCAACGGGTCGAGGCGCGCGTCGGCATTTGTGGACAAAAGCGCGTCGGCCAGTTTAGCAACCATGCCAGCGCCACCGCTAGCACTCGTGGTTTCAAAGGCCATACGGATTAGAGGGGCCATCTCAGCACTGGTGAAGCTCTGCATGCGACTGGAGTCAGCGGGCGATATTGAGAAGTAACATTCCGCTGGCTGGTGTTGGTTACGGCGCAATTGTTCGCGAACCAAAAACGGGTCGAGCGAGGGCAACTCATTCAACATGCCGAGGACCAGAAAGTCCCTTTCAAGCTCTAATTCACGATAGCCAACCAAATCGCAAATAGCTTGACGAAATCCTTTCTGGTTCACAAAAATCGAACGTCCACCCAATTCTAGATTGTCAAAGTCGAGTGGAAAAATAATCTTCGTCGCGACACTTTTAGAATTGGGCAGAAGATAAGCTTCGTCTCGACGAAGTCGATGCTTCACCAGAATGGATCGGTTTAGGAGATCATCGGTAAAAAGCGGAGCATTTCTGCGCAGGGGATCTTGAGCATAGCGCTTTGCGACCAGATTCAAATTCAGCACCCGACTGGATGACGCAGAGTTCGCGAGGGCAGCTAAGTTACGTATCCCTGACATGAGTGGGCCTGTTTAAAATTCACTCTGACGCGATTAATCAGGCATTCTCACTAGTAACAGCGGGTGAAAGACAGGATAAGCAACTCGATAAAACTTTCACAAAATCGACGCTCTATTAGAAAAATTGGGTATTTGTGCAGCGTGAGACAACTGAAGAAAAATAACTTGGCTAATTATTGGGTCAGGGGGGACCTATCTATCAGGGGTTCTTGGGCAGCTTTCCTAGCGGTGAACGTATCTTCAAACAGCCTTGAGAATGCACATTGAGACTTAATGCCGGAAGCAACGCCCGCGTAGGTTCAACCAGTAAGATTAGGTAAGCTATTGCTCAATTTCGATTTGGAGCGCAATTACGATCCGGATTGATTAAACCGCGCTCTAACTTCAGCCAAAGCTAGGCATCAGGCTTATTGCCGGAGCCGGGCACCCGATTTCGCGTTGCCCGCTTTGTCGCCCACGCCCAAGGGAACCGGCACGCCAGACCCTGCATAATCGGTGTTGATTACGAGCTTGGCATTCTTGTCTAGAATAATGTCTTTGGCGACCACCACACTCCATTTTGAGTCCTCGGCAACAGTACCGGGAGCGTTAATCAAGAGTTCGGCGTTGGGTAAATAGATCGTGCCCAGCAAGCTATCGACGAAAATAGAGGAAATCTCCATCGGCTGTACATTTTTGCGCGTCGTTACAATAACAAAACCAGCCCACTCACCTGAGGTTCGACCCGTCAATGAGATTTTTGAGCTTTCAGCTGCAGTAAAAGTCTTGTCGTCATGGAAGATCATGACCACGTCTGTTCCCTGCAAGGTGCCACTACCCTCAACAGTCACCGCATCACAGAAGTAATGGTCTCCCGGGCCAAGGGTAACAGTAGCCTTTCCGCTTATCTTGATCGCTTCCCAGTGCGCCCCTGCGCCGATATTGGCAGTGCTGCTGCCATTGACAACACGCGGACTAACTGGGGTCTTGGGACATACACCCGTACGCTTAATGGCTCTCTCCCTAAACGGATCCTTGACCTTCAAGGCTCCATTATTTGCGGCTGGCGAGTAGCCCGCCCCTATTGCGGTGCGGCTCGCTTGAATTGCACCAGCGGTTATGGTGGCTTTTTTCTCAGTGGTTATTGAGCCATTGGAATGCACCAAGCAGTAATTCGCTTGGACACTACTTCTACTTATTGCACTCAAGCCGGACCGTTCCTCTTCGTCCTCTTCATTTTCTGGCAAAGCGAGCACACAAAGAGGCTGCTGATTGAGAGCTTCGGCAATTGCGTTGACTTCTATCTTAAACCCGCCAGGCGGCACCATATTGCCAAAGAAGGACCCCCGCAAACCGATGCCGGAAACCTGAAAGCCGCCGTCTATACTCTGACTGGCAGTAAAGTTCATCGTGACGCGGGGCGCTAAGTCTGTAACCTGATTGAGAGCGAATGCCTCCGCAAAGCCGCTTGCATTCCGGGCTACACCTCCGGCAACCGCCAATTCGCGGGCACCCGCCAGGGCAGCGGCGTCCACCGCTGCTTGCATCCGTGCCCTTTCGTTCGACAAAGATACCATCTCCAGCGTCATCACGACGATCATAGATAAAGGGATCGCCATCAAGCCGCTGATCACGACGAGATTGCCGCGCTCGCCGCGTCGCTTAGTCTTTCCTACCGACGACCAGAGCATAACTAGTTACCAACTTGCTAAAGCACTATTCACATAATCACAAACTCGTGAACCAATCGTCTACACTGTAAACAAGCGCAATAAAAATCGCCTATTTCGGCCACCAGAGACCTGTTTTTGCAGATCAATAGCTCCCTAAGATTTTATCTCGACCCTAATGCCCCGCCCTTTATAAATACGCTCAACCTAAATCCATATTCTGGCAAACGCGCGGCACTTTCTCGAGAAGGTGACAACGGGATAGTTTTTCGCATCCTAGGTGATGCGTTCGCTTGTGACGAAAAAACACTTTTAACGCTAAACTTGAACCTAGCTTGGCAAAGGGCCTAGGCCAATCCCAGAGATATCAACTTGACGATGCAATTTTCTGATCCTCTTTGGTGGCGCGGGGCGACCCTCTATCAAATTTACCCGCGCAGCTTTGCTGATTCCAATGGCGATGGGATTGGTGACTTGCGGGGTGTGACCGCCAAGCTTGAGTACGTCGTGCGGCTGGGCGTTGACGGCATATGGCTCTCGCCTTTTTTTCCCTCACCCCAGCGTGATTTTGGGTATGACGTCAGTGACCACCACGCCATTGATCCCATGTTTGGCACCATGGCGGACTTCGACGCGCTGATTTCACGCGCGCATGCGCTGGGCCTCAAAGTCATTATCGATCAGGTTTGGTCCCATACCGCGCTTGAGCATGCCTGGTTCCAAGAAAGCCGACAAAGTCGCACAAACCCGAAGGCGGATTGGTTTGTCTGGGCTGACCCTTTGCCCGATGGTTCCTGCCCAACCAATTGGCAAAGCTGGATGGGCGGCGGGACCTGGACTTGGGAGCCAAGGCGGGGGCAATATTACCTCCACAACTTCCTGCCTCAGATGCCAGACCTCAATTTCCATTGCTCTGAAGTTCAAGAGGCAATTTTAGGTGTCGGGCGCTTTTGGTTGGACCGTGGCGTCGATGGTTTCCGGCTTGATACCGTCAATTATTACTTCCACGACAAAGCGTTACGAAACAACCCGCCAAAGTTAGGCGATAGTCCCGCGACAATGCAGCGTCATATCTACAACGTCTGCCAGCCTGAAAATCTGCCCTTCCTGAAGCAGATTCGGGCGCTTCTGGACCTTTATCCGGGGACCTTTGTCGTCGGTGAAATCGGCTCGGACGATAATCTCACCCGGATGATTGAATACACGGCTGGCCCAAATCATCTGCATACGGCTTATTCATTTCAATTATTGAGTGACCGGGCGGACCCACAACATTTTCACGACGCGATGCAGCCTTGGACAACAGGGGCCGGGGCTTCAGCTTGGCCATCTTGGGCGCTTAGTAATCATGACTGTGCCCGCGTTGCCAGCCGGTGGAAACTTGATGCACCTACTCACCAAGTCGCTCAATTTGCTCTGGCGTTGTTGGTTTCCCTGCGCGGCACAATTTTTGTTTACCAAGGCGAGGAACTAGGTCTCACCCAAGCTGACTTAGCCTATGATGATGTGCGCGATCCGTTGGGCCTAGCAAATTGGCCCGCAAACAAGGGTCGTGATGGATGCCGTACTGTACTGCCTTGGTCGCATGATGAGGAAATCTTGGGCTTTTCCACAGTTAAACCCTGGCTCCCGATTATTGAGACGCACAGAGATCAAAGCGTGGATATCCAATCAAAGGATCCAGCTTCGGTTTTAGCTTTTGCCCAAAGCGCAATTTCGTTTCGCCAGTCGAGCCCAGCTTTGCGTCTTGGTGGCTTTAGCGTGCTTTATGAGGATGAGGCTTGCCTCATTTTTTCGCGCTCTTTGGGCGAAGCTTTGTGCATTGCAGGCTTCAATTTCTCTGGCGAGACCCGCACGGTTTCCGGCTTGTTCCAGAGCCGAAGACAGCCGGATTTGGCCGTCGGTGCTATTCAATTTGCCGAGGATGAGGTCACCCTCGGACCGGTTTCCGCCTTTCTGACCTCCATAAATCCGCTTGAAAACCAAGGATTCCAATCATGACCCTTGCTCTCTATGGTGAACTTGACCGCCCTTTCAGCCTTACGCCGGAGCATATTCGCCAGTTTGACCAGGATGGCTTTATTCACCTGAAAGCCGTTCTGCCCCCCGCCGTTCTAGCCGACTATGGCCGCGAAATCACACGATTGACGATCGCGCTTTCAACCCAGACAAAGCCATTGGAAGAGCGCACGACTTATGATCGCGCCTTTCTACAAGTCATGAATTTGTGGGAGCAGAGCGAGCGGGTCAAATCCTTCGTCTTGGGCAAGACATTGGGCCGGATCGCTGCAGAGCTGTTGGGTGTGCGGGGCGTGCGCCTTTATCATGATCAATCGCTCTATAAAGAGCCTGGTGGTGGCATCACCCCTGCGCATGCCGACCAATATTTTTGGCCGCTCTCAACCGACCGCACCGTCACCGCTTGGATTCCGCTGCAAGACGTTCCTAGCGACATGGGTCCGCTTTGCTTTTATGCTGGCAGCCAACATGAAGCCTTTGGCCGCGACCTTGGTATCTCCGATGAAAGCGAGGCCGCGATTACAGCGATGATGGAATCCCGCTCCTTTCCCTTCGTTCAAAATCCTTATGAATTGGGTGATGTTAGTTTCCATTTGGGTTGGACCTTTCATAAGGCTGGACCCAATGTCTCCAGTAACCCCCGCAGCGTGATGACCGTGATCTACATGGACGAGGAGATGGTCCTGCAAAAGCCTATCAACCCCATTCAGGAGGGTGATTGGGCACAATGGTGCCCGGGTGCGCGTATCGGCGAAATCATTCGAACCCCCAAAAATCCGGTTATCTTCGAGGGTAAAGTGTGAGCGCGGTAGGAAGCGCAGTAACCCGAACTTGCCTTGCCGCCATTACCGATGGCCAAGGTGGATTCGTCCTCGACAGGGTATCGGTTCGCGCACCGATAGGCGATGAGGTCCGGGTCGCACTAGGTGCAGCGGGGGTTTGCCATACGGACTATGCCTCTTTGTCTTGGGATGGTCCGTTGGTTGCCGGGCATGAGGGGGCTGGTTGGGTTGAGGCTATTGGTCCCGATGTCCACGACTTAGAACTTGGCACCCCCGTCTTGCTTAACTGGGCTATTCCTTGTGGTCAGTGCAAGCAATGTGAGACCGGGCACGCAAATATTTGCGAGCGTTCGCATGGTATTGATCCTGAGACTTTGGGTTCAAGCCGAGCTGGCCTAGAACACACGATATGGCAAGGCGAGTCTATTGAGCGCGCCTTTAACCTGGGGACGTTTGCTGAGTTTACGCTGGTGCGTCGTTCCGCTGTGACACCACTTCTGCCCGAAATCCCGTTAGAGCAAGCATGTATTCTTGGCTGTGGTGTGATGACGGGTGTCGGCTCGGTCTTAAATATTGCGCAGCCCGAGCCGGGCGACAGTCTTGCGATTGTCGGCTGTGGTGGCGTCGGCCTATCGGTTGTCCAAGGTGCGCGCTTGGCTGGTGTCAGCAAGATCATCGCGATCGACTTGCGTCAGGATAGTTTGGACCGTGCGAAACACATGGGGGCAACTGATCTGATTCTCGCCAGTCCTTCTGATGCAGGTCATGATCAACTTACTTCACAGATTAAGGCTTTGACCGCTGGGCGAGGAGTCGACTTTGCCTTTGAGGCAACTGGAGTTGCAGCACTGGCCTTCCTGCCTTTGCGACTGGTACGCAATGGTGGGATGGCGGTTCAAGTCAGCGGCGCACATGGACCCGTTGAGGTGCCCATGCCCTGGTTTTGGTGGGATAAGCGCTATGTGACACCGCTCTATGGGGGCTGTGAACCGGACCGAGACTTCCCGCGCCTCATGCGCTGGGCGGTCGAAGGCACCCTTGATCTGCCGTCCATGATCTCCAAAACCTATCGCTTGGAGACCTTAGATGCGGCAATCGACGATATGTTGGCTGGGCGCACGGCCAAAGGCGTCGTAATCTTTGAAAATGGCCGGTCTCATGTTTAGGACCTTTGAACGCGCTGAGCTGACTGTTGACCCAAAGGGCCTTTCCCACATAACGGTGAAGAGCAAGGCATTGGGGCGACGGGCGGATGTGACCGCTTTCGTGCCTGAAGATGCGGTGGAAGGAACATCGCTGCCAATCGTTACCTTGCTGCATGGTGTTTATGGCTCGCATTGGGCTTGGGCGTTCAAAGGCGAAGCTCACCTCACCGCCCGGGCCTTGATGGCGCAAAAGTTGATCCCGCCCATGGTACTTTTGATGCCCTCAGACGGCCTTTGGGGCGACGGCTCCGGATATATTCCGCATACTGATGCTAATTATGAGCAGTGGATTGTCGAGGAAGTTCCAACGATCACCTACCAATTGGTAAGGGCTTGTAGCCCAGCCTCGCCGCGCTATCTTGCTGGGCTGTCTATGGGAGGCTTTGCAGCCCTTCGTCTCGGTGCGAAATATCCCAGCCTCTATAAGGCGATCAGCGCCCATTCATCGGCAACCCATCTAAACCAGCTGGCCAGCCTTATCGAAGAGACAACCGACGGCTGGAGTTCGGAAGCCTTCGACCAAGATGTGTTCGCTGCCTTAGAAGGAGCCAAAGGATCCTTGCCACGTATTCGCTTTGATTGCGGCACGCACGATCAACTCTTGGCAGCCAATCGCACCTTACACCAAAAGATGGAGAGTGCCGGCATCGCCCACACCTATGAGGAGCTGCCAGGCGGCCATGACTGGGACTATTGGAAGTCAAATTTGTATCGGTCTTTGATGTTTTTTGCCCAGTGACGGTCAGGAGCACAATAAAGATGAAAGCCCTAAGAAAAATTGTCTGTTGGCTCTATGGCTTGGCTTTTCTCGTGACTGCCACACCAACAATCGCGCTTGAGAAACATCCCCTTCGCTTTGTCGATCCCTTCATTGGAACCGATGGAACAGGGCATGTTTTCTCCGGAGCTGTGGTGCCCTTTGGCATGGTGGCACCGGGCCCTGATATGGAAGATCGCGGCTGGAGTTATTCGAGCGGCTATCAGTACCAAGCCCGCTCTATTATGGGTTTTTCCAACACCCATATTAGCGGCGCGGGTATTGGTGAGCTGGGCGACATATTGCTCCAACCGTCAACGGGTACCAGATGGAGCAGCGCCACCACGAACTTCCGCAGCAGTTTCGACAAAGCGACCGAGCAAGCAAGCCCCGGCCATTATGCGGTAACGCTGAAGGATCATGGGGTTCGCGTAGAACTGACGGCCAGTCAACGCGTTGCGATTCAACGTTATACCTTTGAGCTGGCCGGAAAGGTGCAAGTCCTGCTTGATCTTCAGCATGGCATATTGTTTGGCGATGGGCCGCGCGTTTTGAAATCGGAAGTTCAAACCGATGCGGCTGACGGCGAGATCAGCGGCACCATCTGGTCGAAAAACTGGGTGACACGTGAGGCGTCCTTCGTTGTTCGGTTTGATCGACCGATTGCGCGGATCATTACTTTGCCCGGCCGGCCGGGTGACCAAGCCCCACGCTTCATCCTTGAGTTTGACTTAGGGCAAGCCAAGCAGTTGGAGGCCCGTATCGCGCTATCAACTGTGGATGTCGCGGGGGCCAAGGCAAATCTCGCCGCGTTTGGGCAGCCAAGATTTGAAGCTGTTCTGCAGGCCGCCCGCAGGCAGTGGAACGGCCTATTGCGGCGGATTGAGATAGAGGGAAGTACCAAAGAGAAGCGGATTTTCTATTCTGCCCTCTATCGCACCCTGATCCACCCAAGCGATATAGCCGACGTTGATGGACGCGTGCGCGGCCCCACAGGGGCGGTGCTTCAAACAAAGATAGGACACTACTACAGCACCTTATCGCTCTGGGACACCTTTCGAGGGGTCCATCCGCTTTTCACCTTGATTGTCCCTGAGCGCGTGGACGGAATGGTTCAAACCCTCCTCGATCATCACCGCGCTCAAGGCTATCTGCCGCTCTGGACCGCATGGGGGCAAGAGACTTGGACGATGATCGGCAACCCCGCTCTGCCAGTTATTGCCGATGCGGTTTTAAAGGGCTTCAACGGGTTTGATCGCGAGGAGGCCTTGGCCGCTATGATTGCCACGTCGACGCAACCGCGCCCAAATGCACCAGCGTGGGCCCAGAAAGATTGGATGGCTTACGACAAATACGGCTATCTGCCCTATGACCTCGGCGAAGGCGAAGCCGTTTCCAAGACTTTGGAGTATGGTATTGGCGACAATGCCGTGGCGCGGGTGGCCGGGCTTTTGGGCAAGGATCAACTCGCGCAGCGCTTTCAATCACGCGCGCTGGGCTATCAAAAGCTCTTTGATCCGGGAACCCAAACCATGCGCGCGCGCAATCAAGCGGGTGGCTGGCGAACCCCATTTGATCCCTTAGTGCCCACTTCGCCCATGAATAACCCCGGCGATTACACCGAGGCCAATGCTTGGCAATATACCGCGACCCCTGCGTTGCACGATGTGGAGGGTTTTCGTGCCCTTGTTAGTGGACCAAATGGGTTGGCGCGCTGGTTGGACACGTTTTTTTCACTGCCGTCGCTGGGCGATAACAAGCATTTAGGCCAAGAGGCTTTGATTGGCCAATATGCGCATGGCAACGAACCCAGCCATCATATTGCTTGGCTTTATGCCTATACGGATGCGCCAGAGCGCGGCCATGA
This sequence comes from Maricaulis salignorans, assembly GCA_945891505.1. Taxonomy (GTDB): domain Bacteria; phylum Pseudomonadota; class Alphaproteobacteria; order Caulobacterales; family Aquidulcibacteraceae; genus Aquidulcibacter; species Aquidulcibacter miladensis. The sequence continues at coordinate 130,625 of CAMDDL010000004.1, forward strand.
GAGGGTCGCGCAGATTGCCCGGACCTTTTACTCAGATCGTCCTGACGGCATAATCGGCAATGACGACTGTGGGCAGATGAGTGCGTGGTACGTCTTTTCTGCCTTGGGCTTCTACCCGGTTGAGCCCGCGAGTGGGCGCTTTACTTTAGGCCGCCCATTGGTCCCCCAAGCTAGGCTTCATTTGACGAACGGGAAAATGCTACAGATCAGGCGGTCCAATGCGGCAGATGTTATGCTTCGTAGCCGGGCCATCACCGAGCCAGAAGTCGATTATCAAAGCCTGCTGGCGGGCGGCACATTATCTTTCCCCCGTTCTCACTCTCACGCCCCCCAAGCCAATTGAACGAGAGCGGCCGCCAAGGCGAGGATCAAAAGAACCGAGGCGCGAGGCCCGATATAGAGGCTGATCATCCTCTTGGTTGGAAAGGAGAACGTCACCGGCGTTCCGAGAATCTTTTCGGGATGGGCGGCAATAAAGGCTGGATCAGAGGCCAAGCGCATCATGTCACGCCGACTGCGGTAGCGCATTAAGCCAAACAATGTCCAACCCGGGTCGGGGGATGTGTTCCAAGCGTCAACATAGCCTCCAACCTTACGCCCAACGATGCCCGGATGACCCCCACGGCCCAGCAATACCGGCATGAAGCGCTCGGAGTAACGCTTTAACAACTCTATGCCCCGCACCATTTCACCGGTTCTTGGGTCCTCAACCTCGCCCATCTCAGCCTTAACGAGATTGAGCATTAGGAATTCACCCCCATCGTCTTGCTCTAGAAAAGCCCTCAGGATCGCCCGGCTATTGCCGGTCTCCTCCAGTCTATCCCCAACAGAATCAAGGAAAGCTTCGATCTCGTTTGGCTTTACCGGCCCTTGCCAATTGTCGTACCAAAGCCGGAATAGAAGATAGAGCAACAAGGCAGTGCCCCAGATGATCCAAGGTGACATGTAAACTCCTATGGTTTGGGTGCGGGAGGGGTTAACCGATTAGACGAAGGCGGGCGGCTGGAACTGCCTTGTGTTTCAAGGTCTGCTCCCGCCGTCCTCAAGCTGGTTTGGCACGTTTGTGAGGTTTTGGAGAAATTAGCTTTGAGGCAGGCGCGCACGCCTTGACGGTCGCGGGCAGAAGCTTCACGTGGGCATAGGCGCATCACATCTGCCATACAGGCTTTGCGCACATCGTCTCGCTGCTTAGTAGTTGGCGTGCTTTCGCCCTGACCTGCTGCGAGCATGGACAGGAAAGCCGCCGCGATACTTAATCCAATCATCCTGCCGACCTACCCTACGTTTATTGACACTTATCATGTCAATATAATGCAGACAAGCAGGCTGGCTGGTGGTTTGACTTGCCATTTTGGCTGTTTAAGGCAAGAGATTAACGATGGCCTCTGCGACGATCCTAAATATACGATTCCCATCTGATCCGCCTAGCGATGGCCGCCGTGCGCGCAGCCAAACCAGTCGCGACAAAATCGTTTCTGCTCTCCTCCATTTGGTTGAGGGAGGTGATTTGTCCCCCAGCGCTGCACGAGTTGCAGAAGTTGCCGGTGTTGGCTTGCGGTCAGTATTCCGCCATTTCGACGATATGGATACACTGTATCAGGAAGTGAGTGAGCGGGTTTCGGCCGAGGTTATGCCCCTTCTTGACGAGCCGGTGACCGGGGAGGTTTGGAAAGAGCGACTTATGAATGTTGTCGACAGGCGCACCACTATTTTTGAGCGCATCCACCCCTTTCGGCTGTCGACAAGCTTTAAGCGTTTTCATTCAGCCTTTCTGACTGAGGAATATCGACGAACCTTGCAATTGGAAGCCAGCACGGTGGAAGCCTTGCTGCCGGAGCATATTCTGGCTGACGATTTATCTACCCGAAGCATCAAGGTGGTCTTGAGTTTCCAGAATTGGCACGCATTGCGGTTTGAGCAGAATTTGTCGATTAAAGAGGCGCGCGATGTCGTAACCCGCCTTTTGGGCGACATTCTATCAAGACTGGCGGATTGAAAACCTAAGGTTCCTATAAGCCGAGTTCATCCCATCGCGCCAAATAAATCTTGAACCAAGGCGCATAAAGCTGGGGGTTTAGGATAGCATCTGCCTTGAGCTCGCGCACGTCTACCCAACGAACGTCAGCCACTTCTTCGGGTGCAAGGTCAACAGCGAGATTATGGCTTACAACATCAGCGCGGTAAACTTGAACGCGCTCGTGCTCGATCAAGTTGTTGGAAACTTCCGCATAATATTCAACCATATGTGCTGGCTGGAGGTCGAGTTTGAGGCCAAGCTCTTCATATAAACGACGACGAGCACTGTCTTCGGGTGCTTCGTTCCAGTGTGGATGCGTACAACAGGTATTCGCCCATAGGCCCCCGCAATGATATTTGCTGAGTGCACGCTTCTGGATCAAAAGATTTGGACCACAAAAGACAAAGATGGAAACGGCGAGATGCAAAGTTCCATCTTCATGTGCTTTAAGCTTCTCAATAGGGAATAAAAGGCCGTCTGTCCCAACAGCTGGAATGATAAGCGGGGGCGACGAGGAGCGAGGCTTTGAAGACAAGAGCGGCTCAACCTGGGTCGCTACAAGATGATTCACTTCGTCGACTCCCACGCGTTTGGACTTAAACATTTGTCCGTGCTTGATTTTGCTTCTGAGTTCTGCACGCTCGTACTCGGCGAAGCCCAGTGCCATAACGCAGCATCTTGAACTGGCAAGACCATAAAGAAATGCTCTAAAAGAGCTAAGGCAGCCAAGGTGAATAACAAGACAAAGCCTGTTGCCATGGCAGAACCTTCGATGGCCTGATCTGCTTGGGTCATTAACCAAGCGCACAGGATGAGCGATCCTATTACTGAAACCGGCATTAGCGCATTCATCGGCCGCTTGGGCAAATAGGATTTCAGATGCTCCAGATGTTCCGGGAAGAATTCATCTGTCAGGTTGGGCACGCCAAGAAAGATGTTAAGTTTGGCGCTGATCCGCATCGCGAACAAAATGCCAAATGTCCAAGCTGCCACTGGATTTGGTTGGCCCCAGGTCAGGCCGATCAGTGCCAAAAGTGTCAGAAAAATCGCGACCTCATGATGTATGACCGTTAAAGTCGCAAATTTAAAGCGCGTCCAGCCTTTGGCATCGGGCGGGCAAGCCGCAGGGCGCGGCCCAGTAATCTTGCCCATCAGGAAGCTTGCTTCATGCCAGCCCCAGATACACAAGGCGCAGCCCGCGGAAATGTAAGCCGCCAATGTGGTATCGTCGCCCGCCGTCATAATCACGCCACCGGTAGCCATCGCTGAGACTAAAGCAAACAGGCACAGCGCTGTGCCGTAACTCTTTGGCGGTAATCGTACAAGTAACAGAATAATGCCGGTACTGAACCACCATGCGAAAACCGTGGTTACAATCGGCACAGCAAGGGTGGCGAGATCCATTAGCGCCCTCGCTTGTTACGAAAACTGACGCGGCAGCCTGCCATCATCGAGCCTCTGGCATGGCCAAGAATCGAGCAAACGCCCCCTCATTGGTCGGGCCAAAGGCGCGCAAATCGATCTCTTTGCCGGTTGTTGGGTCCGACATCGTCAAGCGCTTGTTGGGATAAAGCGACAGGTTGAACGGAACTTCAGCGCCAATATTGCGCATCTTGCGGTCGCGTACAAAGCCCCGCATTACAGCGCGGATAAAGGCATCTTCACCCGGCACAATGACCTCTAGCGTGGCACCCGTCGTGGCATTGTGCACAATGACGGTGCCGTCTGCTTCATCGACAAAACGCAACTTCAGTACAGTGCTGGGAATAGGTGCTGAAACAATTGAATCTATTGGCGGATTGAGATTCTGATAGCGCCCCACGGCTGCAGCGACCAGCGACAACGCGATCAAGCTGCCCGCAGCAAATAAGGCCCCTTTTGGAAATGGTTCATGGTCAATTGCGCTCATGGTAATGTTCCTTCCGTTGGACTTAAGGCGTTAGTAAAGGGCTTAGGCCCGCTCTGCCGAAGCCGAGCGAGCCCTAAGCAAATCAGGCGAGAGCTGGCTCGGCGCCAACGTCCGCAGCGTTTGACGCCTTGGAGGCATCGTCAACGCGTGGGGTCGTGGCATGGGTTTGCTCATGCGTGAGGCGCAGTGCTTCGGCCAGCACGGCCGCCGGCTTTGTGGCGTCGCGCAGACAACGTAGCGATGGTTGCGGCTGAGCAATGAAGCCCGGACGTGCATGTGGCCACAGTAGCACAACCGAGATCTTGTTCGGCTGCACTAATTGCAAGGCGACATCGCCACTGCCGTCGGCCAATTGGTTGACTGCAGCGCTTTCAATGATCTTGTAGGGGATATTGATGGCTTTGGTCATGGCCGCGCCAAACCGCATGACCAAGCGGCGATTGGTCAGAGTATAGACCGTCGTGCGGCTGTTCAAATAGGCCAAGCCGACCAAGAGGCCCAGACCGACCATGCCGATCGGGGCCACCCAAACAGCAGCCAGAAGCGCCGTACCAAGGTCCTGGCCATTTGCGGTTCCCTCAACGACGCGCCACATCATCAACAGCACGAAATAGGCCGCGACCCAGTCAACCCGGAAAACGCGTCGTGCCATAAGAATCCAGTCAGGCTCCCCCTGCCACAGGATAGTTTCACCCGGCGGTAGGTCGCTTGGCAAGCCGCGAACGGGTTCAAAATCGTGTTCGACGCTCATAGTACTGGCTCTGACCGGTCAGGGGTGGAGTAGAGATAACCCGCACCAAAGTAACCAACAATCTTTTCTTCTTCGAGCAAGGTCACTTGGTCTGGATTGGCCAGAGTTGGAGCACCTGCGACTTGGCTACCCAAGACTGCATCGAGGCGGACCCGGCTGAGGTTCTTTTGAACGACGCACATTGTCATTGGCACGAGCACATGCTTGGTTGGCCCACCTTCAGGCGTGACATCGACTTCAAGATAGCGGACGAGGAATTCGGCCCGGTCTACCCAAATGTCCTTAATGGCCCCAGCTGCTGACCCGTCGAGACCGACCAAAGCAAAGCCGCGCAGGTCTGGATCTTTCTTATCGATGGAATAATCTGTCGCAATGCGCAGCGGTGCAAGGCGCGTCGTGCCATGATTGGTCATATCTGGCGTGTCCGCGCGCACGGCGTAAGCGCCTGGACCAATCCCGGCAGACAAAGGATTGCCATCGGGCTCAATAGGAGACCCAGACCATGGAGCTGATCGCTTATACTGGGTTGCATGGGTATCGCGTGAGTCGTCTGGCTTCACCAGCTTGCTGCCGTCAGGCATGTTAAAAGTCTTTGGCGTTGAGGGAAAAAGACCGCCGGGGGTAGATTCCAGAGCGCCTGTAACATCATCCTCAAGTGGAAAACCTTCGCGCCGACCCTCGCGCAGAAGGTAAAGTACCAACAGGAAGAAAAAGGCAAAAAAGAGATAGAGAACTATCTCTGTGACATCCACGGTCCCCGCGAAATATTGGTTATACATGTCACTTCTCCATCGTAGTTAGAGGGTTGGGAATTCGGAGAGCCCAAAACGGCGCTCCCCTTTGTTGTTGATCTCTTGTGCTTCACGAATTTTTGATGGGCCCGGCGCATGCTTGGCGAGCGGACCGATCGCCACGAGAGCTGCAAACAGCAGTCCGATTTCTAAGTGATAGACAATGCCATAGCTTGTCGCTGGGCCGCTGAACGCCGCTCCTAATGCCCCGGAAGCGGTCATTTGAGCGCCGAGGTCGCGAATGCCGCCACCAAGCGCAATACCAAGGCCGGCCGCTGTCGCCTGCACACCGCCCCACGCCCCAAGAGCGAGGCCAGACTGCTGACCCTCACTGGCCAAAGCCATGGCAGCCGTCAGCGTACCAATCGAAAACAAGCCGCCACCCAAGCCGATGCCGACCACGCCTAAACAGAAGAGAGGTGTCAATGAAAGCGCCCCGGCCAAGATGACACAGGCAAAAGCCACAACGCCGATTAGGGCACCATAGCCCGCGAGCCGATGGGCTTCGCCGTCCCGGCTCAGTTGCTGGGACGCAAAAGCAAATCCAGTCAATGTCCCCGCCGCCCAAAGGGCAGTCAAAGCGGTCGTGGAACCGACATCCATGCCAAGTACTTCAGCACCATAGGGCTCTAACAGGACATCTTGCATGGCAAATGCACCCGCGCCTAGGCCCGTTGCAACCAGCAGGCGAACCGTGCGCCCCTGTTGCATGAGCAGGTTCCATTGGTCCTTAAAGACAGGCCGCTCGCGGTCTGGTGCCGTTAGGGCAGGATTGCGAATCTCCTGCTTCCACACGGCGACGGCATTTAGGACAAAAGAGACAACCGCTGCACCTTGAATGACTTGGATCAAGCGCATGGCGTTGAAGTCCAACAACAAGCCGCCCAAAACCAAGGATGAAATCAGCATGCCCACCAAGAGCATCACATAGAGTAATGCCACGACGCGCGGCCGGGTCTCGTCCGTTGCAAGGTCGGTTGCCAAGGCCAAGCCTGCTGTCTGGGTGGTGTGCATGCCTGCACCGACGAGTAAGAAAGCAAGTGCGGCTCCGACATGTCCAAAGATGATCGGTCCTTGACCATCGCCTGATAGGATCAGCAGGGCGAACGGCATAATAGCCAGTCCGGCGTATTGCGCCATTGTACCCATAAAAATGTACGGCGTGCGACGCCAGCCCAAGTAAGATTTATGTGTGTCAGATTTAAAGCCGATCAGGGCGCGCAATGGAGCAAACAAGAGCGGCAGGGACACCATCAAAGCGACTAATGTGCCACTTACGCCAAGCTCGACAATCATCACCCGGTTGAGCGTCCCCGTTAATAGGACGGCGGCCATACCTGTGGAAATTTGAAACAAGGATAAGCGTAGCAGCTGGCTAATGGGCAAATCTCTGCTTGCTGAGTCTGAAAAGGGCAGCATGCTGATAAACAACTGACGCCACGCAGCAGCATTTTTTTCGGCTTGAGGCGTCATGATTGTTGCCCTGCCCAATTTGTGCCTGACGCTGCATTGGAGGGTGACATCAGCCCGCTTTGCGAACTTGCATCATTTTTCTTGCCTTCAAGGCGCGCCACGCGCAGTTTCCAAAGAAACTGCGCAGCATTTATCACATAAGTCCCATAGGCAGCGACTGCGATGTAAACTTGTTGTTCAGGGGTCCACCAGCCTTTGAGAAGGGCAACAACATAAAGAGTTTGGAGGGCGAGGACCAACATCGAAAAGACGTCTTCCCAGAAGAAGGCTTCGACAAAGAGCCACTCATCAAAGACCACTTTTTCCCAAATCGAGCCCGTAATCATGATGGTATAAAGTAGGAAGGTCTTGATGAGGATGGAGATCGTTGCCGCCTCATACCCTTTGCCAGTCGTGAGATAATATGCGACCAAGCCCAAACTAATCAGGAAAACCAAAAATTGTAGCGGTGCCAAAATAGCCTGAACCAAAGTCCAAGGTGTCGCATCACGCCGTGCCCTCTGCTCAGGCGTGTACAACGGCTTTCTTGCCGATTTCGACCGTTCTGCGGTCGCCTGATTGGGCGCGCTGACAGGAAGGTTGGACAAAACACAGTCAACACCGGCTTGATCCGCACTGAAAATCTCAGATGTATGAACCCCTTTATATCTCGCATCCTGCTCTATCGCAGGCGCACCTTCGCACTCGCAAAATGAATGCGAAGACACTGATTTTGATGAGATATGCAAGGAATGCATTCTTGATTTCCGGCGGCGTTCGACGAAAAGTGCCAACGCTATCTCTCAGTTTCGCACGCCCACTTTGATTGTCAAGTTATTTGGACGCCTAATAAAACTGACACTTTTTTACTTTTGGGGACAAATTTTTCAATTTGGCTCTGGCCCATATTGAATCTTCGTGTAAGTTGATGAAACCAGAGGTCAGATAAAGCTCAGAAAATAGGGCTTCTACGCTGGTTTGGGATGACCTGATGATTGAATTCCTCGTAAGGCGGGAACCAACAGCAGGGGGCAGCGCGTAGCTGGACGCGCACGAGACGGTGTGACTCCGCAAAAGATCTGGAGAAGCAAAATGTCCAATCAAGACACCTTAGTGCACTTGGACCCCAGAAACCACGGCCAAGAAGATGTAACGCAAGGTCCAAAGCCAGCTTGGAAAAAAACTGTGTCCGCTCCGGCGCATGGCGGCGACAAATCAACGGATGTGAAGATTATGGAGTTGCTGGCGCAGATGGTTGAAGGCGACATTATTCCCCGTCTCATGCTGGCCCACAAAACCCATCGCGACCAAAACCTCGGCCAGGTCTCAGGCAAAGAGCCGGGGCAGACTGCCGTGATTGATCTCGCCCATATTTTACTCACTCACGAAGTCGATGACGTTGAAATCATTCTGCAGGCCTATTTGAATTCTGGTCTCCGCTTAGATGAAGTTTATGTTGACCTGATGGCACCGGCGGCTCGGCATTTGGGTTCGATGTGGGAAGATGACACTGCGTCCTTCTCAGATGTCACGATTGGCCTTGGTCGGCTGCAGACACTCTTGAACCGGTTGAGCGATACCGATCGCGACGAGAAAGATATTCGCGCAGACTTGGCATCGGGTCTTTTTGTGACGCCAGCAGGCGAAATGCACAGTTTTGGTATCCGCATGGTGGACGAATTATTTAGGCGTGCGGGCTGGCGAACCCTGTGCGAGCCAAATTCACGCATCAATGACGTCTTGGCAATTGTGGGCAGTGAGAGCTTCCATATCCTCGGAATCGGCATTTCTGGCGAGGCTCAGGTCCCATTTGTTAAAGAATTGATCCGTCAGGTCCGTAAAGTCTCACACAATCGCCATATTCTCGTGATGATTGGAGGCAGCCACATTGTTGGGCGGCCCGAAATGGCAGCAAGCATCGGGGCCGATTTCTCTGCGTGTGACGGCAGGGAAGCTATCGCCATCGCCGAAACAGTCATATACGAGCACACTCACAGACATTAACCGTTTATGCTAGTTTTAAGGTATCTATCACGCACATGGAACATACCCCCGCCAATCAAAACTTCGGTCCACTGCTGCAACCGGCAGCGCTTGGCGACTTAGAGGCTTCGATTGCGGTTAAGGTTCTGGCTGCCGGTGGCGATGTCGCGATTGTGATAGACCGCGATGGTGTGATTTGCGATTTGGCCGTCGGCAATTCAGACCTTCAGCTTGATGATTTTGAAAGCTGGGTAAACAAGCCTTGGTCAGATACCGTCACGCAGGATAGCCGCCCAAAGGTGGAAGAGATGTTGCGTGATGCAGCGTCTGACAAAGCGATCCGCTGGCGCGAACTCAACCACCCGTCTCGTCGGGGCGATTCTGTTGCTTTGCGTTATGTGGCCGTCGGCACCGGAGATGATGGTCGGATTATTGCTATCGGCCGCGACCATCGTGCCGCGTCAGTCCTGCAGCAGCGTCTGTTGCAAGCGCAGCAGTCGATGGAGCGGGACTATGCGCGGATGCGCACGTCTGAATCGCGCTATCGGATGCTGTTTCAGTCGACCAGCGAAGCTGTTCTCATTATTGATGGCTCTACCCGCCGTGTGGCAGAAGCTAATCCTGCCGCAGATCGCTTGATCGGTGGGGATGGTTCCCTTGTTGGTAAGCCATTTTCGCGCCTGTTTGCGGTCCAAAACCAAGAAGATGCTGCGTCCCTTCTTTCGGTCGCTCAGGCATCAACCAGCCGGTCGGCCCCGCAAACCAGTCTGACATCCAATGGTCGGCAGTTGAATGTGAGCGCCTCCCTATTTAGGCAGGACCGCAGCATGCACTTCCTGGTTCGGTTGGTTCCTGCTGAACGATCAGAACCTATTCCGGTAGACAGGAGCCATCGCATGTTGGCGGCGATTAATCTTCTGCCGGACGGTCTAGTGGTCACAGACCGGGAATTGAATATTCTCACAGAGAATTCTGCCTTCCTCGATCTTGTTCATTTGCCAACCCCAGAGCAGGCCAATGGCGAAACCCTGACCCGGTTTTTGGGCCGTCCGGGCGTTGACCGCAATATCCTCCTCGAAAACCTCGTGAAATATGGCGTCGTCCGCAATTTCCCGACCGTTTTGCAAACCCAATTTGGTGAGCTGGAAGATGTCGAAGTTTGCGCTGTATCGGTTCCTGAGGGGGAAGAAGGCTTCTATGGCTTCAGCATCCGTCGGGTTAGCCGCCGTGAGATGGAGCGTGGCCAACAGCCGCTAGAACTTGTCCGTTCTCCAGCGGATATGAGTGAGTTGGTGGGCCGGGTTTCTTTAAAAGAAATCGTGCGCGACACCACTGATTTTGTTGAAAGGCTTTGCATTGAAGCGGCCTTGGACCTGACTGGCAACAATCGGGCGTCTGCTGCAGAGATTTTAGGCGTCAGCCGCCAAAGCCTTTACTCCAAGCTTCATCGCTTTGGGATCGGCAATTTTGACGACGACCCCCAATAGGTCTGCTCCCTCTTTTTATCGAGCCAGTGGTCAGCAAACTGCCAGCGAATTCCGATTTTCGAGCGCGGCTTGATCTTTTTGGATCAAAGTTGCCATAGGTACAAAAGTTAGAGCAACAGCTTATGCCCGTGTGTATTGAAAACAAAGTTATTTTCGAGAATCCTGCCCTAACTAAAGAGTGTCGAATTTAATTGACACTCTTTAATGTCCAACATAGGCTTGCCCTATGAATGAGACAGCCGCACCCTTGGTCCGATCCAACTTTCCAGCGCCCAAAGCGGTGCTAGAGCTGTTTAAACCCATTACGTGGTTTGCGCCGATGTGGGCCTTTATGTGCGGTGTCGTTTCCACCGGGGCCCCGTTCTCTGAAATGTGGCCTTTGGCATTGGCAGGTGCATTTTTGGCGGGGCCAATGATTTGTGCCACCAGCCAAGCTGTGAACGACTGGTTTGATCGCCATGTAGACGCGATAAACGAACCTAATCGTCCAATCCCCTCTGGGCGAATACCTGGTCGTTGGGGTCTTTGGATCGCGATGGTCTGGACAATCGTATCGCTTTTGTTCGCAGCCACTTTGGGTCCTTGGGTTCTGGTGGCCGCAGCGCTTGGGATTGTGCTCGCTTGGGCCTATAGCGCGCCGCCGTTTCGCCTTAAACAAAGCGGCTGGTGGGGCCCTGCCTCTGTTGGATTTTCGTATGAGGGTCTGACTTGGTTCACCGGTGCCGCAGTTGTCACCCAAACCTTACCTGACATAAAAATCCTATTGCTGGCCGGACTTTATGCGGCAGGCGCACACGGCATTATGACCCTGAATGACTTTAAAGCCGTTGAGGGCGACCGTCAGCTGGGGCTTAGATCTCTGCCAGTCGTTATGGGGGTCGATGGTGCGGCCCGTTTTGCCTGCTTGGTGATGGCTGTCCCTCAGGCCGTGGTGGTGGGCTTGCTCGTCTATTGGGGTCTGTTGCCATACGCCGCTGGCGTATTGATCGCGCTGCTTGCCCAGTTTGTATTGATGCGCCGTCTTTTGAGCGACCCCTTGAAGCACACGCCTTGGTATAACGCGACGGGGACCAGCCTTTATGTGTTGGGTATGCTGGTCAGTGCCATCGGCGTCGGCTCTCTGCTTGGAGGAAATGCATGACCCAACCGACGCACAAGCCTTTAGGTTGGCTCGGCATTGCCCGTCTTGGGCTTGTCCAAAGTGCGCTTGGCGCTGTTGTGGCGCTTACGACCTCGACCCTGAACCGGGTAATGGTGGTCGAGATGGCGATGCCAGCTATGCTACCTGCAGCGCTCGTTGGTTTGCACTTTGCTGTGCAAATCACCCGGCCACACTGGGGCTATGGTTCAGATTTAGGTAGCAGACGCACACCTTGGATTATTGGTGGCATGGCTTGCCTATGCCTTGGCGCGATAGGGGCCACCCACGCCGCTTTGATGATGGCAAGCACGCCTGAACTCGGCGTCCTACTCTCCGTTATAGCGTATCTCATGATTGGGATGGGCGTCGGCGCATCCGGCACTTCGCTTTTGGCCCTATTGGCAACGCGTGTCGCCCCAGAGCGACGCCCGGCTGCAGCGTCAATCACCTGGATCATGATGATTGTTGGTATTGTTGTTTCGTCCATCATGGTCGGTCAACTGATTACACCGTTCAGCACACAAGCTTTGATTTTTGCGGCGACAGCTGTTGCCGGTTCTGCCTTCTTGGTAACCTTGGCCGCTGTCCATGGCGTTGAGTTGCCGAAAGGTGCTGTGGTGGCAGAGCCTGAAGCAGCAGAGGAGGCGGGTGAGCCTGTCCCGTTTCGTCAGGCTTTGAAGGAGATTTGGGCAGAGCCATTGGCGCGCAATTTTTCCATCTTCGTGTTTGTGTCGATGTTGGCTTATAGTGCGCAGGACCTCATTTTAGAGCCCTTTGCCGGCTTGGTCTTCCAAATGACACCAGGCCAATCGACCCAGCTGTCAGGCATTCAAAATATGGGTGTTTTGCTGGGCATGATCCTAACCGGGGCGATTGGCGGACGCACCTCGCGCTCAGGCAAAAACTGGTTAGCGACATGGGCGATCTTTGGCTGCTTAGGTTCCGCGCTTGCGCTTTTGGGTTTGGCGGCTGCAGCTGAAATTGGCCCTGGCTGGCCCCTTCAGCCAACCGTCTTTGCCTTGGGCTTTGCAAATGGCGTTTTTGCCGTCGCCGCCATCGGCTCCATGATGGGGCTTGCAGGTAGCGGGCAGAAGTCGCGTGTTGGCATTCGAATGGGGATTTGGGGGGCCGCTCAAGCCATTGCATTTGGCCTAGGCGGTTTCTTTGGAGCCATGGGTGTCGATGGTTTGCGGGCTATATTGCCTGAAACCGGCCATGCCTTCCTCGTTGTCTTTGTCATTGAAGGCGCTCTTTTCTTGGTCGCTGCTTATCTCGCCAGCCGCCTTGATCACCAAAAATCGTGCGCCTCCGCGCAAGAAGATGAGCCAACCCAACTTATGGGAAGGGGCTCCCCCCTGACACAAGGATAAGATAATGGCACAGCCTGCAGAATTTGATGTCATAGTCGTGGGCGGTGGCCCATCGGGGGCAACGGCGGCGACCGATCTGGCATTGCTGGGTCATCGCGTGATGCTTTTGGATAAAGCAGGTCGGATCAAGCCGTGTGGTGGTGCCATTCCGCCGCGCCTAATGCGCGATTTTGATATTCCAGCCTATCTTCTCTGCGCCCACGCCAATGCCGCCCGTATGATCGCACCCAGCGGCAAAGCGGTCGATATGCCGATTGAAGGCGGATATGTCGGCATGGTCAATCGCGACACATTCGATGAGTTCCTGCGCGAACGGGCTGCCCAATCGGGTGCCGAACGGCGCAAGGGTGAATTTGAACGTTTGGAGCATCAAGCCGATGGACCCAGCCTAATCCACTATGTCGATGGCGAAGGCCAAGCTCAACAAGCCACTGCCCGCTATGTCATCGGTGCCGATGGCGCGCGCTCTAAAGTCGGCAAACAGACCATCAAGGGGGCCGAAAAAATCCCCTGTGTCTTTGCGTACCATGAAATCATAGCCGTGCCGGAGACAATATCGGGTGACTTCGACCCAAGCCGATGCGATGTCTATTACCAGGGCCATTTATCGCCAGATTTTTATGCTTGGATCTTCCCGCACGGATCCACCGCCAGTATTGGTGTCGGCAGCGCACACAAAGGCTTCTCGCTGCGCGGAGCTATCAAGGATTTGCGCGCGGCATCAGGCCTCGATGTCTGTGAGACCGTGCGGACGGAAGGCGCGCCCATCCCGCTAAAGCCACTCAAGCGTTGGGACAATGGGCGCGATGTTCTTCTGGCGGGTGACGCCGCAGGCGTCGTTGCCCCATCGTCGGGTGAAGGCATTTACTATGCCATGGTCTGCGGTCGGGAAGCTGCCAATGCGGTTTCAGAGGCACTCGCTACTGGCAAAGTCTCAGCGCTTAAGTTAGCCCGCCAGCGTTTCATGAAGGCACACGGCAAAGTCTTCTGGGTTCTGGGGATCATGCAACACTTCTGGTACCGTAGCGACAAGCGGCGGGAGCGATTCGTCCAAATTTGCGACGACCCCGATGTACAATATCTGACTTGGCAAGCCTATATGAATAAGGAATTGGTGCGGGCCAAGCCTGCTGCTCATGCCCGCATCTTTTTCAAGGATATGGGTCATTTGTTGGGTCTCTCGCCTTCGTGAAGGCGCAAGCGCACGCCCGAAATGCCTGATAATATTCTGTCCATCCTTACCCACCTGTTTGTTTCCGGCCTTGCCATTGACGTGGCATTAGCGGTGGTGGTTTTGGAGTTTCTGGTCCTCTGCCTGTTCGGAAAAAGCGGGACCCTGGGGACGCGTGCGTTCACTCTTATTCTGGCCTTAGGACCAGGTGCGTGCCTGATGTTAGCTTTGCGCGCAGCTCTGACGCAATCCAGCCTAGTTTGGGTTGCTTTATTCCTCGCGCTATCGCTGCCGCTTCACCTAACTGACCTCGCACGTCGCAAGATTTAGGGACGCTGCAGCGCGCATGAAAAAGGCGGGATGCTAATCCATCCCGCCTTCTAAATTTATAGCCAGCCAATTTAAACTGGCCGAGACTACATATCCAACTTAGTTGGTGTGGGTCTTCAGATAAGCCACCAAGTCTGCGCGCTTTTGCGAATCTTTGATCCCGACGAAGGCCATGATGGTGCCTGGGATACGAGCTTTTGGGTTCTCCAGATAGGTGTAGAGCTCTTGCTCTGTCCAAGTGATCCCAGACTTCTTGTTCGCTTCCGAATAACGGAAGCCAGCAACTTGGCCTGCGGTGCGGCCAATGATGTTGTGCAAGGATGGGCCAACTTTGTTCACACCAGCGGTTACGACGTGGCAGGTTTGGCACTGACGGAAAACGGCTTCACCCTTGGTTGCGTCGCCAGACAGGGTTGCACCTGCTTTATCGGTGATCGCGAGGACCATAGCACCAGCAGCAGGAGCTGCCGCAGCAGCGGCAGGGGCCGCAGCATCAGCTGCTGGGGCCGCAGCTTCAGCTACAGGCGCGGCAGGTGCAGCTGCTTCAGTCGCAGGAGCGGCAGCAGTTTCTGTCGCAGCAGGGGCTGCAGCTTCGGTAGCTGGGGCTGGTGCTTCTGCCTTCTGACTTGCTTGTTGTCCGCAGCCAGCTACCAGAGCCAACGCCGCGAGCGAGACAGCAATTCCAGAACCCAAAATTCGTCTTTTCATGGTTTTTCCTCTCAAAATCGGCGTGGAAGCCTTCTGATACTTCTACTATAGTGCGAATTCGCTTGAGGTCTAGAGTCACGAACCTGTGACTCAGGTAAAATCCGCTAGTTGGATCGTGGCGAGTTGAAGCAGCTATGTTTCGATACTATTCTTAATCAATTACCGCACCATTAAACTGGGAGCCGTACTAAGTTCCAAAGTCTCCTGTGGCCTTATTTAGGTCGACCCTTGTTAGAATAGCGACCCAAAGCATGGCATAGTCTGCGTCGATTTCACTGCCGCCCCTTGGTTCTTGACTTGCTATAGAGTGGGTTGTCGTTATTGATCTGGATGCGAGGCAGCGCCACTTAAAACCAAGGTGCCCGCAGCAGATTATTTATTCGGAGACGTCAGATGGATTTTGGTCAACGCGTGCGACATAGTCTGGCTGGTCTGAAGCGAGTGGTTACACCAAAGCCCGCCAAGGACCCATTCGCCGCGGCGGAGGCCGTCCCCGCTGCTGCGCCGGTCACCGCCCAGCCAAAGCGGGGTTGGCAAGTTTGGGCAATAGCCGGTGTTTTAGTCGTTGTTCCGATCTATTACATTCTAGGGGCCGTCCTTACCCATCGAATCAATGATGATTTGAATTTTAAGGCTGATGATCCAGGCCCAGGTGCATCGCGCACCATTGCCGTCATCGCTGGTCTGATCGACCGTGAGATCAATCAAACCGCTTGGGCTCCCAATACCCAGCCTTTCCAGCCAGCTGCCCTGCTGCGCTATGGCGGCAACATGGCCAATTTCCAGTCGGGTATGGTCAAAGCTTTGTCCAATATCACTGTCGAAATCGAAAGCTATGTTGGCCGTTCGCGCGGCACCTCGGCAGCCGATCCAGATCTTGGCCGCGCGCGTCAGGGCTTGTCACGTCAGCCGGACACGTGGTTGCTCGACCCTTGGCCGACCTCCTCTGCGGATCAAGAATACCGCAAAGCGCGCACAGCTTTGATCGCGTATAATGCGCGCGTCGCGGACGGCAGGGCGGTTTTCGATGAGCGCGCGGACAATTTGCAGGCTTTGTTGGCGCGATCGGCCCTCGACCTCGGGTCGTCCTCTGACGCCTTAGAGAAGCAGATAGGCGCCGGTCGAAAGGTCTTTATCGATCGGCGGGCCGATAAGTTATTCTATTTTGTCAAAGGCCAGTCCTACGCCTATTTCATTGCTCTGCGCGCCGTGCGCGAAGACTTCAAAGATGTCATTGTAGAGCGCAGGGTAGCAGGATTGTATGATGCGATGCTGGCAGATCTGGCCACTGCCGCCAGCTTACAGCCATTGATCGTACAAAATGCTTCACCCAATGCGCTCTTGATGCCAAACCACCTGTCGACAGAAGGCTTCTACCTCCTCCGCGCGCGCTCGAAAATGCGCGAGATCACCGACATCCTGCAACGCTAACGGATTGAAGACATGGGCGAGCGCAAACTTCTCTGTATTGCTGATGACAGCCCAGAGTGCCGGGCCGCTGTCTACTTTGGGGCGCTTCGGGCTGCCAGCACGGATGCGAAACTGATAGTTCTGCGGGTGGTGGAACCGATGGATCCGGGGCTATGGTCCGCCATGGGCGAAGCGATGCGGGAGCGTATGCGCCTCGAGGCTTTAGATGATCTGCAACAGCTATCCGATGTTGCGTGGCAGGCTGCCGGTCTTGCCCCGGAATTGGTCGTGCAAGAAGGAACGTTGGATCACCAAATCCGCACTTTCATTGATGCAACACCCAGCGTGAAAACCTTGCTTCTGGCCGCTGCCGCCGGGCGCGGTGGGCCGGGGCCCTTGGTGGCTGCAGCGATGCGTGGCGGCTTTGGCTTTGGAGCGCGCGCCGTGGCTATTATGATTGTGCCAGCGGGACTAAGTGATGAAGAATTAGCGGACCTTGCGACCTAGCGCATCCAAATCCGCTGCCCAGTCCTAATAAACGTTGAATTTCTGCACCAAGAGGCCCATGTCTAACCCATGTTTATTCAAACCGAAGCAACCCCGAACCCCGCCACCCTGAAGTTCTTGCCCGGACGCGATGTGCATCCTGCCGGAGCAATCGAGTTTAACGACGCTGAGGCCGCCGCTGCATCACCGTTAGCTGCCGCCTTGTTTAAGATTGACGGGGTCCGCCGTGTCTTTTTGGGTGCAGATTTTATCACGGTGACGAAGGATGCTGAGACTGAATGGCCACATATTAAGCCGTCGCTACTTGGTGCCATCATGGACACCTTTGTCTCGGGTGCGCCGGTGATGACACACAGCGTCACCGCTGAGCCAGCCTCTTCTGCTGGTGCCTATAGTGGCGATGCAGCCCAGATCGTGCGCGAGATTGAAGAATTACTGGCGACACGTGTGCGCCCCGCTGTTGCCCAAGATGGCGGTGACATTGATTTTGATCGATTTGAGCCCGAGACCGGAACCGTCTATCTGCGTTTGCGGGGTTCATGCGCCGGCTGCCCGTCTTCGACGATCACGTTGAAGCAAGGTATTGAAAACATGCTCAAGCATTATGTCCCCGAGGTCTTGCGGGTTGAACAGGCTTTGTAGGCTTATTCCTTATTTCGAAAGGTGATTATGGTGGGCGCGCTGGACGATTTAGCTTTGAACCAAATGTTTGTGGATGCCCGTAGTCACAATGGATGGGTTGAGGAGTCGTTGCCTGAAAGCTTGATGCGAGCTGTCTATGATCTCACGAAATGGGGACCGACTAGCGCGAATTGCTCGCCTGCCCGGTTTGCCTTTATTGGCTCGGCGGAAGGCAAAGCGAAGCTAAAGCCCTATTTGGCACCCGGCAACGTCGACAAAACCATGTCGGCACCTTGGACCGTGATCGTGGCGAGCGATCCAAAGTTTTACGATAAAATCCCAGAGCTGTTTCCCCATAATCCAGATGCTGCCAAGTGGTTCTCCGACATGCCAGATGGTGGTGCAGAAGCCGCTTTTCGCAATGGCACACTTCAAGGAGGCTATTTGATGATGGCTGCCCGCGCGCTTGGTCTCGATTGTGGCCCAATGAGCGGCTTTGATAATGCGGGCCTCGACGGTGCCTTCTTCAAAGAAAATGGCTGGAAGTCGAATTTCTTGGTAAATTTAGGTCATGGAACAGATAGAGACTTGTTCCCGCGCCTGCCCCGTCTGTCATTTGAGTCCGCTTGCCAAGTTTTGTGATCGGAAAGTGATCGACAGCGCAAGCAAAATAACCGAACAATAGAAACATGTCTGTATCAGAAATCCCTGCCGGAGAGGCTGTCGATCGTGCTGAACCGTTGCACGAGGCGATTTATCAAGAATTGCGGGCCCGCCTCTCGCGTGGGGCATTTGCGCCGGGTGAGAGTCTCAGCCTGAGGTCGCTGGCAACCGAGCTGGGCGGCAGCGTCACGCCTGTGCGGGATGCGGTCTGGCGGTTAACGGCGGAACATGCCCTTAGCATGGGAGCAACCCGACGGATCACGGTGCCTGAAATGGACCGGACCGGGATCGTGGAATTGATGCGCGCCCGCACGCTCTTGGAGCCAGAGGCAGCAGCAAGGGCGCTGCCGTTCATAACCATCAACCACCGCCAAGCGATGGCAGAAGCCAATGACGCTATGGATGCGGCACTGCGACAGGGTGATATTGTCGGCTATATGGCCAGCAACCACGCATTCCACTTTGGCCTCTACCGAGCCTGCCCCTCAACGGTCATTATCCCAATGATTGAGAGCATTTGGGTGCGTTTCGGCCCTTTTATGCGGCTGATGTTTCCCGATGCGGTCAATGAACTTGATCTATCCGATCGCCACGGCGATGCGCTGAAGGCGCTTGAAAGCGGAGATGAGGCGGGATTGCAAGCAGCGATTGCCGCAGATGTACAAGATGGCCTCGATTGGATGATAAACCGCATTTAATGCCGTTTTTGGCTTGACCAACCCCACCCTTAGAACGTTATAACAAATTCTGAGGTGGAATGTGCCAATCGTCAGGGAGAAGTTGAGGGAGTTTAAGGCGCGCGAAAGCGCAGCTTATCGGCGAAGCCGACCCCTGTCTGCCGCGCGCGCAAACCAAGAGAACGGCTTTTTCGGCGGGGTGCCCCAGCATTGGATGTTGGACTGGCCAATGCCGTTTCCCTTAGTGGTCCAACAAGCGAGCGGAACGAGCCTAACTGACCTCGACGGCCATGTGCTGACCGATCTTTGTTTAGGCGACACTGGGGCCATGTTTGGCCACAATCCCGAATCCGTTGCCAAAGCCGTGCAGGCGCAAGCATCGCGAGGGCTTACCTCCATGTTGCCATCCGCCGATGTTGAAGAAGTCGGTAGCCTCCTGCAGGCTAGGTTTGGCATGCCCTATTGGCAGATTACTTTGACCGCGTCAGATGCCAATCGCTTTGCCCTTCGCGCGGCGCGGGCCATCACCAAAAGGTCGAGAATACTCGTCTTTGACGGCTGCTATCACGGGGCGGTCGATGAAACTGCGGTTAATCTGACGGCAGGACAGACGGTGGCTAAGCCTAGCCTGTGGGGCCAAGCTTATGATCTTGCAGCTGTTACCACGTGCATCCCCTTCAACGATGTGGAGGCATTGGCTGCTGCATTGGTGCTGGGCGATATCGCCTGCGTGATTATGGAGCCGGCTTTGACCAATTGCGGCATGGTCGCGCCGGCGCCGGACTTTCTGGATGAGGTACGCCTTTTAACCCGCGCGAATGGTACCCTTTTGCTGATAGATGAGACGCACACCCTCTCCACCGGCCCCGGCGGCTGGACGGGGACTTTCGGTCTGGAGCCCGACATCTGGGTTGCCGGTAAAGCCGTCGCCGGGGGCATACCCACCGGCGTTTGGGGTGTTACAGAAGAGGTGAAGCGTGGGATTGAACGGGTGCGCGCTGAGACCCCATCCGGGCATTCCGGTGTTGGGACAACTTTGTCGGGTTCGTCCTTGCAGATGGCAGCGCTACGTGCCTGCCTGCAGGACGTCATGACCGAGACAAACTATGCCGCGATGATTGCTGGAGCCATTGCGTTAGAAGATGGTATCACGCGCTTAATCGCTCAGCTTGGTCTGCCCTGGTCGGTTATTCGGTTGGGTGCGCGGCTAGAAACCGTCTTTGCGCCCAACTTGCCCACCAATGCCGAACAAATGCGGGCGAGCTTTGATTATGACCTTGAGGCTGCGATCCATCTTGGTTTGTTAAACCGCGGCTTCTTGGTGACCCCCTTCCACAACATGCTGTTAGCGGGGCCAAGCCTATCCAGAGAAGCACCAGCAGCTTATGTTGCTTCTCTTAATTCAATCCTTAACGAGATTATTTAGCGGAAATTGGTGACCCATGTCGTTTGAAACAGACCCTAGCATCCACAAGCGTCTTGAGGCTTGGATCAAAGAGAAAAGCGTTTCTGAAATTGAGCTGATTTTGCCGGATATGAACGGCATCATCCGGGGTAAAGTTGTGCCCGCAGCGCGCTTCCTAAAAGGGGTGTCAAACCACACGTTGCGGATCGCTTCTTCGATCTTGCGCGTGACGGTGACAGGGGAATATCCAGATGCCGAGTCTGACGATGAAGATGGGTTTTCTGGAACGCTCGACCCTGATTGCGTGCTCGTGCCCGATCCAGCGTCGATCTGTGTGGCACCGGGCTATCGCACACCAACCGCTTATGTGGTGACGGATGCTTATACCCATGCTGGCAAGCTGATTGATATTGCCCCGCGCCAAGTTCTGCGACGGGTGTTGGATCTTTACGCTGAGCGTGGTTGGGAGCCTGTGGTGGCACCGGAAGTGGAATTCTTCTTAACAGCCCGCAACATTGACCCCGATCTGCCGCTTGAAACCCCTGTTGGACGGTCAGGCCGTGCCGAAACCGTGTCTCAACCCTATGGCCTTGAAGCGATTAATGAATATGAGGATCTGATCGAACAAATCTATGAGTATTGCGAGATTGCCGAGCTTGATATCGACACCATGATCCACGAAGCCGGTGCAGCTCAGTTGGAGGTTAACTTCAATCATGGCGATGCACTGGAGTTGGCTGATCAGGTCTTGATGTTCAAACGCATAGTACGCCAAGTCGCCTTGTCGCAGAATGTCTATGCGACCTTTATGGCCAAGCCTATGGATAATCAGCCTGGCAGTGCCATGCACATCCACCAATCCTTGGTGGATAAAGAAACCGGCCGCAATCTGTTTGCCAATACCAATGGCACAGATAGCAAATTGTTTCGTTCGTTCGTCGGTGGGCTGCAGACTTATCTTCCCGATGTTGCACCTCTCTTCGCGCCGAATGTAAACTCATTTCGCCGGATGCGACCCCAGTTTGACGCGCCGATCAATGTGCAATGGGGACTGGATAATCGTTCCTGCGGTCTGCGCACGCCCATCAGTGATGGTCGCAATCGACGCGTTGAGAATCGTCTCCCCGGAGCCGATGCCAACTCTTATCTCGCCATCGCCTCGTCGTTGGCCTGCGGTTACGTCGGCATGGTGCAGGGGCTTGAGCCTGGTCCCCTAATCACCACATCAGCTTACCGGATGCCACGTTCCCTGCCGCGCACGCTAGATGAGGCATTGGGGCGTTTCCAAAATTGTGAACCCATGCGAGAAGTCTTGGGTGAAGAGTTTTGTCGCGTGTTTGCAGCCGTTAAGCTGGATGAGCTTGATGCTTTCGAAGGGGTCGTGTCGGCCTGGGAACGCGAACATTTACTCTTGAAAGTCTGAGGTCCTGTTTTGTCTAAGAAGCCAACCCAACATACATACGGCATTGCTACCAAAGCAGAGGCAGAAGCCTTTCTGGCCGCAAATCCTGGCATCAGTTTCATTGATATTCTCTATAATCCCATGAGCGGTCCACCACGTGGTAAGCGCATTCGGCCCCATGAGCTTTTGACCGTCTATGGTCATGGCCGCTATTTGCCCGGTTCTATTACCGTCGTGGATATGCAAGGCGCAGATTGCGAGGCAACCGGGCTCGTCTGGGAAGATGGTGATGCCGACCGGTTGGCCAAGCCCGCGCCCAATACTTTGTTTAAAGCTCCTTGGTTGGGCGACGATATCGCCCAATGCGTCTTGTCGCTCTATGAATTAGATGGCCCAGGTAGCGACCTCGATCCACGCCACGTTCTGCAGCGTGTTTTGGACCGATTTGCTGCTGACGGTCTAACGCCTGATGTGGCCTGCGAGCTTGAATTCTATCTTCTAGACCAACGTTATGCGGGCCAAGCCCCGTCCTTGCCTGCCTCGCCCATCACTGGCCACACCCCGTCCGGCCATGAAGTCTATGGCCTCCGTGAGCTTGATGACTACATGCCCTACTTGCGTGATCTCTATGACGCTGCAGAAGCTCAGGGCCTGCCAATTGAAGCCGCGATCAGCGAATTCGCACCGGGGCAGCTAGAGATTGGACTGGAGCATCGCGCAGATGCGCTACGGGTCGCCGATGAAGCCATGATGTTTAAGCGCCTCGTTAAAGGTTGTGCAGTCAGCCATGGCCTTGAAGCGACATTTATGGCCAAGCCCTTTGAAGGGCGCGCCGGCAATGGTCAGCATTTGCACGTCTCCGTCCTTGATCAGGATGGCCGCAATATATTCGCTAGTGAGGATCCCCAAGGAACACCTGCACTGCGCCACGCAATCGCAGGGATGCAGCAACTACTCCCAGCAGGCATCGCGATTTTCGCGCCGAACCAGAATTCTTACCGCCGCTTCGTTGGCAATTCCTATGCCCCAGTGGCAGGGACTTGGGGCGTGAACAATCGGACAGTTGGCTTGCGCGTAACTGCAGGGCCGCCAGCGAGCCGTCACGTTGAACATCGTGTTTCAGGAGCTGACGCTAATCCCTATTTGGCGCTGGCTGCTATGTTGGCGGGCGTCCATTATGGGTTGACGAACAAGCTTGACCCTGGCCCCGCAATTATAGGCGATGGTTATGCGCAGGCGGACAAAGCCCCGGTAGCTTTGCCCAAAAATTGGTTTGCTGCTGTCGATACTTTTGCATCATCTGAAGTCCTTAAAGACTATCTGGGTGCTCGTTTTCAAGCCATGTATACCATTGTTAAGCGGACTGAGCAGGACCGCTACTTTGCACATGTTCCGCTTGCGGATTATGATTGGTGTTTCCGAAACGCCTAAACCAAGGATGTAACTTGAGAGGGAGATACGTGAATGACTGAACGACCACTGTCACGTGAAGAAGTTGATCTGTTCTTGCGGCTTAGACCCCATTCGCGCCGGGCCTTCATGGCCGCTTTCGGTGCAACGGCTGCGGCGCTAACACTTTCAGGCTGTACGCCTGCCGAGCCTGAAGCGAAATCGGATGGCAAGCTGGTTATCGAAGGATCTGAAGGCAATAAGCTCGCCTTCTATAACTGGGACACCTATATCGGCGAAAACACCTTGGCAGACTTCAAGGCCGCCAGTGGCGTTGAAGTCAATATGACTTTATTTGCCAATAATGACGAGCTGTTTGCCAAATTTCGTGCTGGAAACCCCGGCTTTGACGTGATCATGCCATCCAATGAGTATGTTGCCCGCATGATTGAAGCCAAAATGTTGGCCCCCTTGGATCATGCCAAAATCCCGAACAAGAAGAATCTGTTGCCAGAATTCCAGGATGCAGACTTTGATCCCGGTCGGAAATATTCAATGCCCTATACATGGCTGGTCCTCGGTATTGGCTATCGCAAGTCTGCTATGAAGGGTGGGGTCATCCCTGACAGTTGGAAGTATCTCTATGACAGCGCTGAGTATAAAGGCCGCCTTTCGCTCTTGTCGGAAAGCGCTGATGTGTTCCGCTTGGGCTTTAAATATCTGGGCAAAAGCGTGAATGACGCGACGCCGGAATTGATCAAGCAAGTTGAAGACATGCTGATCAAGCAGAAAGCCAACATCAAGAATTTCCATGATGATAATGGCCAAGATCTCTTGATGTCGAAAGAGATCGATATCGTTCTGGAGTATAATGGCGATATCGCTCAGAAGGAGACCGAAGATCCCGATTTGGCCTTTGTGGTACCAAAAGAAGGGTCATTGTTGAACTCTGACTGTATGTGTATCCCAACCGGGGCACCGAACCCAAACAATGCCCATGCTTTCATCAACTTCCTGCTCGACGGTCAGAATGGTGCAAACATTACCAAAACCATTTTGTACCCCACGCCGAACGCAGCCGCGAAAGCGCTGATGGACGACACTTACAAAAACAACCCAACCATTTTCCCACCAGCTGAAGTGATGGCCAAGTGCGAATATGGCAAATATGCGGGTTCTGAGATCACGCAGGCATTTGAGGCCGCGATGACACGCGTTCGCGCCGCCTAAGCAGAAGCTAATTCTTGGCTGAAAGGGGTGCTGGTTTCCGGCACCCCTTTTTGTTTGCCCTCGGTGAGGGCTGGCGCTACAATCATGCACCAACTCGGACGATTAGATCTGGGCAATGAATTAAGGGAGTGACCATGACAAACGCTTATATCATCGACGCCTGCCGAACTCCTCGTGGAATCGGGAAAGTTGGCAAAGGGGCGCTCGCCCATTTGCATCCACAACATCTGGCCGCGACAGTTCTAAAAGCAATTGCGGATCGTAATGGCCTTGATACCGCCACGGTCGATGACATTATCTGGGGCACCAGCTCTCAGCGTGGTGCGCAAAGCTGTGACCTCGGGCGGATGGCCGCTTTAGATGCGGGCTATGATATCAAGGCATCAGGCGTGACCCTCGACCGCTTCTGTGGCTCTGGCATCACCACCGTCAATCTTGCTGCGGCTCAAATCATGTCAGGCATGGAAGACTGCGTGATCGCCGGTGGCACCGAGATGATGAGCTATACCGCCGCCACGGCTGATCTGACCGCACCACCAATGCTGGATGCTGGCAACAAAAGCCTGCGTGAGAAACATCCCCAATCGCAACAAGGGGTCTGCGCCGATGCGATTGCGACGCTAGAAGGCATTGATCGCGAAGCGGTAGACAATCTGGCTTTGGTTAGTCAACAGCGCGCCGCACATGCCATTTCAGAGGGCCGCTTCAGCCGGTCCCTCGTGCCGGTTCAAAATCTTGATGGCACGGTTGCGCTTGATCATGACGAATTCCCCCGTCCGCAAACAACTTTGGAAAGTCTCACGGGCCTCAAGACGGTCTTTAGCATGTGGGCCGACATGAAGGTTGATGAGAGCGGACGCACCTATGGCGATCTCATAACCAGCAAATACCCTGAGCTTAAAGGCGCGGTAAACCACGTCCATCACGCTGGCAATTCCTCAGGGGTCGTTGACGGTGCTGCGGCGCTGCTGCTTACGTCAGAAGCCTATGCAAAGGCCCACGGCATGAAGCCCCGTGGCCGTATCGTCGCCACAGCCAATGTCGGCGATTGCCCCACTTTGATGCTGAATGCGCCTGTGCCTGCGGCCAAAAAGGCGCTTGCGAAAGCTGGGCTATCGGTCAGCGATATTGACGTGTGGGAGATCAATGAAGCTTTTGCCGTCGTGGCTGAAAAGTTCATCCGTGACCTCAAATTGGATCGCGCCAAGGTCAATATCAATGGCGGCGCAATGGCACTTGGTCATCCAATCGGTGCAACGGGTTCCATCCTTATCGGCATGGCGCTTGATGAGCTGGAACGCTCAGGCGGGCGCTATGGCTTGGTGACGATGTGTGCCGCCGGGGGTATGGCACCGGCCATCATCATCGAGCGCGTCAGCGACTTCTAACTTAGCCGGTTGTTGGAACGGCGAGCCGCACCTTTGCTGGCTCGCCGGGTTCCACGAACTGCCGCGCGATCATCATCGTAAATGTTGAGCCGACGCCGACACGGCTCGTCACCAACAGGTCACCGCCCATGAGAAGGGCTAGCTTCTGGCTAATTGCGAGGCCCAGCCCTGTCCCTTCGACCGAGCGCGTTAAACTGGTGTCGCTTTGAAAGAAGGGTAGGAAAATGCGTTGCAGGTCTTCTTCCGCGATGCCCAACCCGGAATCGACGACATCAAAGGCGACCCACTCTTGTTTTGGGCCGCTTAAGCGGCAGGTCAGCTTAATAGTGCCGTTAGTCGTGAACTTCGCGGCATTTGACAGGAGGTTCAGCAAACACTGCCGCAGCTTACCTTCGTCATTATAGACCAAAGTCACTAGATTTTGGTCCATTTCCAATTCGCACTGAGTTTGGCTGGCCGCAGCCAGCGGGACGATGGCGTCCAGCGCTTCTTGGGCAACAATGCGAACATCAAAATGTGTCGGACTGCACACCTGCTCATTTGCTTCCATTTTTGAAATGTCGAGTACTTCATTGATAAGGCCCAAGAGGTGACGGGCCGCGTTGCGGATTTTCTCAAGGTCTGCCTCTGTTGAGCCTAGGTGTCCAGAACGCACATCTTCGCCCACCATTTCAGCATAGCCGATCACTGTATTTAGTGGCGTTCGCAACTCGTGGCTCATCGTGGCTAAAAAGCGTGACTTCGCTCGATTGGCTTCTTCAGCAACTAGGACTGCCTCTTCCAACTCGCGTGTCCGTTGGACGACGCGTTCATCTAGTTCGTCCGCCAAGCGAAGCGCTTTTCCTTGTGCTTCGATCAGGTCTTCGGCTGATTTCACTGAAGCCCCTGTCAGCACCACCGTATTCACGCCCAGTAGAAAGGCCAGAAAGCCTAACAGATATCCGACCCAACCGTCGGCGAGGCGAATGGCACAAAGGACCAACGCTAAGGTGATGATTGGCAGTGTCCAATAAACCATCCTCCGGTCCAGCACATGCTGACCGCAAATAACCAGCAAACTGCCGCATCCGAAGATGAGGCCGAGGCTGGGTCCTGGATGGGGTGCAAAGGCAAGCGCCAAAAAGGGCAAAGCATAGATAGCTAGCAAGCCAATAATCGTTCGAATGGTCAGCTGTTTGATCCGGGGTAACTCTTCGAGATCTAACCGCTCAGGGTGGTCGATCTTGTCGCTAAGCCAGCGAACAAATGTTCCCTCTAGCGCCCAGCCGATGGTCATGGCTGCGACACAAAAAACCCACCAATTTCCCGGAACGGAAATGCCAACTGCTGTGGTGGCAACGAATATGGACCCGATCCGGGTTAAGGCATGCTCGCCCCAAGCTTTGTCCCGGCAATGGACCAGAGTCATGTAATCATGGTTCATGCGAAGGGTGTTGGCGTGCATGGTTGTCTGCTCAATTAGGACTTTTGGTGGTGCTGAGATAGTCCAACAATACTTAACAACTGCCCAATATCCGTCGACATAAGTAGATACGAAAGCGCACGCTAACATTCAGCGTCAACCCAAATCGGACAGCGCAAAAATCCAAAACAAAGAATCGTCACCACGTTAAAACAAGATTCATAGCGAGGTGGTAATCGGAGAGTATGTTTGTCGCCGTTCATCGCTTTTTAGATTTCGCTTTTGATCGCGTGACGCTGGATCCAGTGAGCGCACCCGCAGCCATTCGCATCATTGGCGTGCGTCAGGCGCTCAAAAACACCCGTGTACATTGGTCTGCCAGTTTACTATGCCATGCGCTCTTAAACGCCAGTCTTGTTCTGTCTGGTGCCCCTATGTGGGGGGTTCTGATATGCTTGGTCATGACCTGAGCCCAGAGGGTCCCTCGTTCTTTATGAGAGTCCTTTGTGTTGATACCGCCAAGTTTGGTGTTTGGGAAGCGCGCCGGGAGCGATGCTTCCACATTGCGAGAGCGTACGGCGCGCAGCGGGCGCAAGCCCGCCGATTCCACTATGGGGCCGCACATTGTTGAAGTCGTGTCGCCAAAGACTGAGGGCCCGTTTTGCATGGCCTAAGCTGTCGAACACCTCTTCGTTCAACAACTCGTCGCGGAGCTTGCCGTTGAAGCTCTCCGCAAAGCCATTCTGTTGAGGCTTGCCTGGGGCGATGTAATGCCAGCTGATGCCCGTACTATTTTGCCACTCAAGCATGGCGCGAGACACAAACTCTGTCCCGCTCGCCATTGTCCTTGGACCAATGGCGGACAAAGGCTCGCTCAGACACGATCATCTGGGGCTTGCCATAGAGCCTGATGATCCGGTCCAACTCGCGTGCGACACGCGCACCTGACAAGGATGTGTCAGCAACCAGCGCCAAACATTCACGGGTAAAGTCGTCAATCACCGCCAATATCCTGAACCGTCGGCCGTCACCAAAGCTGTCTGAGACAAAGTCGAGGCTCCACCTGACCGAAGGTCCTGATGGTTCCAACATCGGCGCACGCGTCCCCAGAGCCCTTTTGCGACCCCGTTTCCGCTTCACAGAAAGACCTTCCTCGCCATAGATCCGCCGAAGCTTCTTATGGTTCATCATGATCCCTTCATGTTCAAGCATCAGGCCGATCCGACGGTAGCCAAACCGGCGGCGTTGTTCGGCAATCTCACGCATTTTGGCGCGAATGTCGGGATTATCCGGCACTTTGGTGCGGCTCACAGTCTTGGGATCGACGCTGACCAATCGGCAGGCGCGGCGCTGGCTGATCTCATGACGCTCCATCGCCTTGATCGCTGCAGCCCGTCTATCCTGGGGCGTCGTCACGGGTTCGCTTCACGCCTTGTACCAATGGCGGCGCTCGCTCACCCCAGCAAGTCTTTCAAGACAACATTGTCCAGCATCGCATCTGCTAGCAATCTCTTCAGCCTTGCGTTCTCCTGCTCCAGCGCCTTCAATCGCCGCGCATCAGAAACGTCCAAACCACCATACTTGGCCTTCCACTTGTAAAACGTAGCGCTGCTCACACCATGCTTGCGGCATACATCACCCGTCGGCACACCGCGCTCTTGCTCTGCCAAAATCGCAATAATCTGCTCTTCACTAAATCTGCTGCTTCTCATGTCCATCTCCGCTTAATGGACTCTTCGTTCAAATGACGGACCAATCGGGGCTCAGGTCAACCTCACCGAACGATTTCAGTCAACCGCTTTAAGAGATTAACTCAAAAGATGATGGATCGAAAGGCACCTTTGATGCCGAACAGTCTGCGCTGGACTTATGATCTTAAGTTCCGGAAATTCGATGAAT